>NZ_JANZYP010000099.1 GCF_025506355.1 Sphaerisporangium corydalis | reverse complement strand
ACCTGGTCGATCTGCACGCAGGCCAGATGAGGGAACAGGACCGTCAGCAACCCCGAAATCGTCACCCAGCATGATCGGCAACCCGGGCAGTCGACCGCCGGAAGATCACGAAATTAGTGCCAGAGCCTGAAAACTGACCCTGTAGCGACCGAGGATTTGACGGACGCGCAAGTAGCCACGGATGATGCGCTAGCCGAGATCATCCAGGCCGAACCAGATCCCGGCAAGCTACGCCGCGCAATGACCGCATTGAAGGGCCTACTCGCTCCAATTGCGACCGGCCTGGCGGCTGGCGCCAGCGAGGGTGCGCGGGACTTCGCGCGTACGGCAATCGAGCAACTCGGGAGCCACATCTAAAGCTATTCGTAGGCACGTCAGTAGGTGTGCCCCGGCAGGACTCGGACGTACAGCACCCGCTTAGGAGAGCGCGGCTGGAACCGTTTCGGCAGTAGATCTGACCTGGGCAAACAACCCGTACCAGTGCCGCCCTTCGCTTGATCATCCCGTGCATGTCCCGTAATCGCGCCATCGCCGCCGGAGCCGCTTCAGGGCCGCGATGGTCGAGGCGGCCTGGGTCACCGCCCGCACCCGGTCCAGCATCGGCACCCGGCTGCGCCGCCTGGGCCGCGACTTCGGCAAGCAGCACGCTAAGAAGGGCGCGGTCACCATCGCCGACACCCTGCTCCCACCCTGCTTTGTCATCGCTTAGGCGGTCGTAACTAGAAATACCGACTACCGAAAAAACGGCAATGACTTCGAGGCCCGCCGCGGCACTCGCCACGCCCAGCACCTGGCCGCCCGTCATCAAAAGACCCTGGACCGCTATTAACAATACTCCTCGCAATTGGGGAAAGGAGTTGTTCTGATTCACTTGGCAACTAGCCATTGACAACACAGCTGGTGGCCGAGTCCACCGAGTGGACCTCGGGGTTGGCACGAGCAAGCGTGCGCCTGACGTCCTTCGAACGCCGCCTGCCGGTGACCGGGCTCGCGCTCGACGTGCGGCGGGAGTCTGTCTCCCCTTGCGACAAGCGGTGTGACCAGTTGCCGCAGTGCACATCACCGTGGCCGCGACCGTCGACGGCCCACGCCGGTGTCGAGATGAACCGTCGATTCGACATACTCGAATGCCCGGTGAGGAATCCGTCGATCAGCCAGTAAAGTCCACGAATCGAAACCCTTGACAAGGTGTCTCACATTTATCAAGGCTGTGATCAGGTACCAAATCGCAGAGGATTCGAGTTATTCGAATGGTGACGACAGGAATGCCGACGACGAGGAAGTCCTCGAGTACGACCAAGGCTTTCGAGCTGCTGGAGACGGTGGCGTCCGCCGGCACAGCGGGTGCGAGCCCGCACGATCTGGCAGCCGCGTCCCAAGTCGCGGTCAGCACGGCCCACGGTTCTTCTCCCCGGCGGTCCTCCAGCCGCACCAGACGGGCTCGCGGACGGAGTCCTTGGCGCCGGCGCTCGGGCTCGCCGACGTCACCAACGCCACCCGCCGACGGCGCCGCGCACGTCGGGTTCGCCCACGACGACGAAGGTGTGTCGGTCACGGCCAACGTCTTCACAACCCTCATCGGCCACGAACGGACGCCTTGCTCAACGGAGAAGGAAGCGCAATGAGAGCAACAACTCGCAATCGCGGAAGTCGCTTGGCCGCGGCGGCCCTGAGCGTGGTCACCCTGGGGGCATCTCTGGTCCTCGCCGCGACGCCGGCCGCCGCGGACGAGCCCAGCGCCTCGATCATCTTGGGCGAGGTCAACGAGGAGAACGGTCTCCGCCAGATCGAGCAGGGTGACGGCACGACCGCACCCGTGACGGTCGGCGGGCTGAGCGCACGCGCGACCGTGCAGACCTCGGCACCGGCGGAACACATGTATTTCCAGGTCGACGACGCGGTCGCCTTCGATGGCGCGTTCGTCGCGTGCCTGCAGGTCGAGTACTTCGACGAGGGCGGGGCCACATTCCGCGTCCAGTACGACTCGACCAGCAACGCGTACGGCTCGACGGGTTCGGTGAACCGCACCGGGTCGAACACGTGGAAGACGGCGGGCTTCGAGCTGATGGACGCCCGGTTCGCCAACCGCGAGAACGGCGGAGCCGATTTCCGCGTCGAGGCGGGCACGGCCGGGGTGACCTTCCACAGCGTGAAGTTGACGATCATCCAGAACGACGACGGCGTGACCCCGCCGTGCGCGGCCGCCTCGCCCGAGCCGGATCCCGTCACCCCGCGCTGGAAGCTCAAGTATGTCGAGCAGTTCGGGAAGCCGATCCGCACCAAGGCCAGCCCGTGGGTGCTCGACGACTACAGCGAGCCGGTCGACGACTTCAACGACGACAACGGCGACCTCTACCGCCTTCAGCTCGGCCCCGAGTTCGACGCGGCGATGGCGACCATGCGGACCTACCGGCAGGAGACCAAGTTCGGCCGGAACGGCTGGCTCACGGCGTCCCTCTCCGCGCGCGAGAGCGGCGGGCGGGTCGACGACAGCTATACCGACATTGCCGAACGTCCGTCGATCACGACGGAGTCGCTGAAGAAGGCGGGCTCCGTCGCCAAGATCACCGTGCCCAACTACACAGGTGGCGCGATCATCCGCAACACCAAGCCGCTGCCGAAGTATTACCGCATCGAGTACGACCTCAAAACGCTCGACTTCGGCGGCTTGCGTAACGGCTCGCTGTTCTACGACGGCAAGTACAACGGGTACGCCCTCGGGGAGTGCAAGACGTTCTACCCCTGGGTCGGCGACCCGAACGACATCGAACCGGCCGACCCCTGCGCCACACACTCCGTGCGGGAGGACAGCAACGAGGCGTACAACGCGTTCCACTACATGTCGATCCTGGACTTCCCGGCGATGCCCCGGAACCTGGCGATGTACCACTGGCATCGCAAGGTGCTACTGGACCAGTTCAGCCCGGCCCCGTCCCGGAACACGGACGGCTACGACGTCTGCAACTCGCTGACCGGTGAGAAGTACCCCTGGGACGAGAGCAACCGCACCACGGTGAACATGCTCTACTTCACGGGTTCGCTCGGTCAGTCGCAGACGTTCGTGACGAGCTGCGACCGTCGGCCGGTTTCCGGCGTGCAGAAGTCGGCCGTGGAGCTGCAGCCCGAGCTGATGCCCAAGAAGGACTACACATTCGCCATCGAGCGCACCGAGGCGGGTTACACGCTCGAGGTCAGCGGCGACTTCAAGAACGTCGGCAAAAAGACCTACCGGTTCACCCGGGGCTTCATCGACGACGACTCCGGCGTGGTCGGGGCGAACGTCCCGATCTTCCACTACAACGTGGACGCCGGAGAGTACGGCGGCCAGTTCAACACGTCGCACACCGCGCAGGGCGCATTTGGCTCCAAGACGTGGGACAACCAGTGGCCGGCCGGCTCGGCCTACCCCGACTACTTCGTCATCGGTGAGCCGTACACGAACGTCGGCGAGGGCCAGGCCCGCATCGACAACATCCGGCTGTACGTGCCGAAGAAGTAGGCACGGGAAGGTCGCGGTCGAACTGACGCAGCCGCGCCCCTGGGACCTCAAACTGCACCCAGGGGCGCGGCCTGCGCTGCGGAGATCTTCGCTCAAGCGATCGGCGAGTAGGCGAGAGCTGCCTCTGGTCACCTGTGAGCAGGGGTGTTAGCAAGATCGCGAGATGGTCATGACCAAACACGAAGGCCCGTCCCAGGGAGCCCCCGGTGACGGGCCTTTCACATGAGCGCGGCCGACAGGAGTCGAACCCGTAACCTTCTGATCCGTAGTCAGATGCTCTATCCATTGAGCTACGGCCGCCTGCTTGCCTGGACAAGCATAGCGGGTATCGGGGGGTGTGCCGAACCGATATCGGGAGCGGCTGGGGCGTCCGAGGCGGGGGACGGAGGGGGTTGTGGTCGTGAGCCGCATCGGGGTGCGGGACGGAGGCCGTGACGTGTGGCTGGTTGGGGAGGCGGGCGGGGCCAGGAGGAGCGTCAGGGGCGGGGTCAGCGGCGGGGCCCGGGGGCGGGGTCGAGAGGTGACGTAGGGGTGCCCTCAGGAGGGGTGTCTGAGGGCTGCGTCAGGGGGCGGCTACTACGCGGATTTCGAAGTCGAGGCCGCTGACCACCTGGCCGGCCCTGATCTTGCAGGTCTTGCGCAGTTCCACGTCGCCGTCGACCATGACGTTGCCCTCGGCGATGAAGTGCTTGGCCTCGCCGCCGCTCTCTGAGACGGAGCAGTACTTCAGCAGGTCGCACAGCGGGATGAAATCGGTGCGTAGCTGGAAGGTCTCCTCCAGGAAGTTCTCGTCCACGCCCATCAGCATAGGCAGATCGGCACAAGGCGGAGACCGCTCTCCCGGCAGTTGAGCACGCCACGCCCAGTGGCGGTGGCGCGTGGAACGGGCTGGCGTGCGGAGGTGGTGGCCTGGCGAGGACGTGTGGCCCGGGGAGGTGCCGACGTTCTGGCGGAGGGCTGGACGGGGGGCGAAAGGGAATTTAGCCTTGAATGATCTCGAAGGCGGACAAAACCCCTGCAAACTTTCATCGGTCCGGGCGTGGCGCGAGGCGTCGGTGGCTATGAACGGGTCACTCGGAGTGGCTCTCAGGCCAGCAGGACCTCGCGGATCGAAGGCATGAATCAGCAGCCAGCGTTGTACGCCATCAGCGGTCTCCCGGCGCAGGTCGTCGCGGGGATCGGGCTGGCCTGCCTCGGGCTCGTGACGATCTTCGCGGTGTTCCTCCTCAGGCGGCGCAACCGGGGTGTGGCCGCCCAGGCACACTCCCAGCACGTCGCGGACCTCACCCACCTGCTGCTCCGCGCCCAGTACGACTACCCGCGTCCCACGCTGGCCGACCTCGTGCAGTGTTCCCGCCACGGCGGCCTGACCATACGCCTCCATCTGGCGGGATCGCCGCGGGAGCTGCCGGATCCGGTGGACCTCGCCGGTATGCGGATCATCCAGGAGTCGCTGACCAACGCCCTCAAACACGGTGAGCCGAACGCCACCGTGGTTCTGTGTTACCGCCCCGACCGGCTCACCCTCACGGTGGACAACCCCATGTCGGGGAAGGGGGCGCCCTCCCGGGGGCCGCATCACGGGCTGGCCGTGATGCGGCGCCGGGCGAACAGGCTCGGCGGTTCGATGACGGCCGGTCCGTACGAGGGGGGCTGGCGCGTGCACGCCGAACTGCCCCTCCGGACCTAGCCGACCGCACGAGCGCCTACGAGGAGCGGATCATTCGGCGACGTAGAGCGACAGGGATTCGGCGACGCACGCGGGCCTGGACTGGCCCTCGACCTCCACGGTGATCCGCAGGTTGGAGAGCGTCCCGGTGGGCGTGTCCTTGATCTCGATGAGCTCGGCGCCGGCCCGGACCCTCGCCCCCACGGGGACCGGGGCCGGGAAGCGCACCTTGTTGAGGCCGTAGTTGATCCCCATCTTCAGCCCGCCGACCCTGAAAAGCTCCGTCATGAACGAGGGCAACAGGGACAGGCTGAGGTAGCCGTGCGCGATCGTCGCGCCGAATGGGCCGTCCTTGGCCCGCTCGACGTCGATGTGGATCCACTGGTGGTCGTCGGTGGCGTCGGCGAACAGGTTGACCTGCTCCTGGGTGATCTCACGCCACTCGGTGTACCCGAAGTGCTCGCCGGTGGCCGCCTTCAGCTCGTTCAGGTTCGTGAAGGTCCGCATGGCCAGAATCTTATTCTGCCGACGCCGCCGCTACCAGGCCACCGGGCTAGATGTCCCCTGAGTACGACCAGGTCGCGAACCGGGTGATCTGGATGAGGATGACCGGTCCTGCGGGGACGTTATCCACATATTGGGGATATTTCGTGACCAGCGGTGCCAGGACGGCGGCCCGCTCGTCCTCCCGCTCCACGAGCGTGGCCAGGCCGTCGGCCCGCACCCACCACAGGCGCGTCCAGTCATCGTCGTAGTGGTCCACCAGAACGGACACTTTGGGATTCGCCCGGATGTTCCGCAGCCGGCGCAGGTCGGTGGTCCGCTTGGGCTTGTGGTCGATCGCGGTCACGATGCGGTCGCCGGCGAGGGCGAACGTCACCGGGACGAGGTGCGGCGCACCGTCCGCGCCGGCGGTGGCCAGCCTGGCCACGCGCGCCTCCCGCATCCGCGCCCGGCCGTCCTCGGCGGGACCTGCGCCACCGCGCCGTGCCGGATCGTCTTCCACCTGGGCCATTCGCGTATCCAAGCACGGCGTCGCCGCATGCGTGACGAACCAGGGCCGGGGCAAGGGTGCCGATTCGTCCGGTGCCGGGCTGGTCCGAGATCAGATCGTCTGGATAGCGAATGGAGCAGCATTCGGACTGAATAGCCCCGATCAGGTGTCCGGGTGGCGGGGGAAGAGGTGCTCCCCTTCGTGTTCGAGGGGAAGGACGCAGCGGCGGCCGTTGTCGGCCTCCTCGCAACGTGTGGCTCCGTCGCGCCGGGGGAGCGGGAGCGTTTCGGACGTGCCGGTTTCCATGTGCTTACTGCCTGTTCTCCAGGGGAGGGCGCCTGGACCATGACCAGAAACATCCTCGCATGTAGCTGATTGATATTCCTCATGCCACGGAGAACGATTTACGATGATTTGTCGCTTGTGGGGCCTACTCCCCTAATGCGACGCCTGTGCCCACGCGCCCTGGTGGGCTTCGACGAGCCAGCGGTCGACCCGTTCCATGTCCGGCTCCTCGGGAAGGTCGCAGATCGGGATCAGCCGCTCGAGCCGGTCCTCCAGGTCGGCGGCCAGGGCCAGCACGTCGGCCCTGGTGTACTTGCCCTGCCGCAGGTCGACGATGAGCGTCCGCCAGCGCTCCGGCATCGGCAGCGTGATCGCTCCCGTCTCCAGCAGCTCGATGCCCTGCACGCCGAGGCGGATCATGTGCCCGGCGTACTTGGTGTCGTAGCCGTACCGCTCGACGAGCTCGGGACGGTTGGTGCGCTTCCCGTCCGGGTGATCAACCATCCTGTCGCGCTGGGAGCGCAGGTAGCCGAGGAACCGGTGCCCCGCCCGCCGAGAAAGGATCATGTCGACCCTGGCACGCAGGTCGTGGCCGACGGCGTCGATGCTGACGATCTCCTCGGCCGGGACGAACAGCGGCAGGAGCACGGTCGGGTTGCCGGTGGTCGCCAGGCGCATCCACTTGCGCAGCGAGTAGACGATGAGATCGAGATCACCGTGGCCGGACCGGACGCCTTCGGGCTGGGTCCGGTAGACGTACTGGTCGAACCGCCGCAGGCCCATCACGTACTCGGGCGGCTCGAGGCTGATGCCCATCTCGTCACGGTCGTCGGTGCCGGCGATGGCGGTGCCGTGCACGCCTGAACCGACCTGGCACCGCAGAATGGTCATCTGGTCCACGATGGCCTGGTACTCGGGCGTGGAATGCTTGGTCCAGCTCATGTCGTCCCCTGATCGTCCATCCACAGGCCGGGACATGGAAATCCGACCGCCCTTGGGCCGCCGAATCCGCGTCCAGCCAGAGGTGGGAAGCTCTCCGTCCCACGACCAAGATCTACGCCGTTTCCCGGAAACACGCTACGCATTTTCTCGCACCGGAACCCGCGTAGCAGCAGAGTTCCGGGAATGCCCGAAGCCCCGCCTCCATGAGGAAACGGGGCTCCGTTCTTGCCGGGGCACTAATGTGACGCGCCGCCCCGCTCCCTGGTTGTCACGCTGGCGATCCACCTGATACCAGCGGGTAACGAAAGCGGCTCTCCTCGCACGTCAGGTCGTACCGTTCCCGAGATCAAGTTGGTGGCAGTGCTTGCGGGTTTCGAGCCCGCCACCCGAGGGTGTCACCAAAGAAGTAACTGCCATCTACGCACCGGGAAGGCGCCCAGCGAATCGCGATCTTCCCCGAGATCGGAGTCGGCGACGGGCTTACAAACAGGCGCTCTGCCATTGAGCCACCGCCCGGCAAGGGCGAGCGGGAATCGAACCCGCGTTTCCTGTTCCCATGAAGTATCCGCAGCCTGCGCACCGGGGAAGGAACGTATCCAGTTGTCCGCCTCGAGGTTCCGGAAAACGGCGAGGCGCTGACTTTGTTCACAGGATAGGTGGTCCTCCGCACATCGCGCGCGCGAGTTTCCCGTCCCCACCGCGCGACCCGGCCATCACCGCGACCCGGCCATCGCCGCGACCTGACCATCGCCACACCACCCCTGGCCACGCCACCACCCGACCCGACCGGCCACCACGTGGTCATCGCACGGCCCGGCCTCGGTCATCAGGCGGCCCGGCGGCGCGGACCAGGCGCCCGGCCCTGATCGGATGGAGCCGGCCGGTGCGGCACGAACGCCGACCACCCGCGGCGCGATTTCGGCGTCGGCCCGATGCCGCGAAGAGTTCACCACACCTTTGGCGAGCTTTGCCTTATGTTTGACCGGTTTTGTCGGGGATCCTGACAGATGTCCGACCCCTCTCGTACTCGCCTGGAGGCTTCGTGCACACCCTGCAACGCCCCCGACCCTCGTGGCTGGCCCGGTTCATCGTCGTGGTCACCGCCATCACCTCCCTGACCGGCGTCGTCGGCATCACCCCCGCCAGCGCGTCGGTCTACAACTCCTGCACCATCTCCCGGTGCTCCGACGCGCGCTCGGCCGACGCCAACTGGGCCGCCAAGAGCTACCCCACGACCAGCGGCTGGTACTCCTGGCCGGACGGCAGGTACAACTACACTGGCGGGCGCTTCTACAACCGAGAGGGCCAGCTGCCCAGCGGCGCCACCTACTACGAGTACGACGTGTACTCCCGGGCGAGGGGCGCGGCGCGTGACGCGTACCGGATCGTCGTCAACCGCAGCACCGGCGTGACCTGGTTCTCCCCGAACCACTACACCGACTTCTACCGGCTCTAGGAATCCAATGACATCCGCCGCACGTCCTCTGCCGCAATGGCTGACGGTGTCCACCGGCCCGGCGCCGGCGGTCGTCGACGGGCGCGCGTGCCGGACCCGCGCCGCCTTCTTCGAGGAGGCGGCGCGGGCGCTGCGCTTCCCCGAGTACTTCGGCCACAACTGGGACGCGCTCGCCGACTCCCTGCGCGACGCGACCCTCACCAGAGATGCGACCCGCTCCGGAGACGTGACCCTGATCGTCCGGAACGCCGAGGAACTGCTCACCGACGAGCCCCCAGAACAGCTGGCCGCCTTGCTGGCCGTCCTCACCGAGGCCGCCGCCACCGGCCTGACCGTGACCCTCCACACCGACCCGGCCCACGAACCCCTGCTCCTGCATCGCATCGCCATCGCCCTGACCTGACCCGCCCCATCCGACATACCTGACGAAAGTCAGGGCGGGGTCCTGCCGATCGTGCGATGTGTGGTCCTCGTGCCGGCTTCTAGCTTCGTCGCATGCGAACGGAAACCTTTGAGGGCCTCCAATGAGGATGCGGAAGGCCGCAGCGATCGCCGGTCTGACCGGCGTGTTGCTCGCGACGGGCGCGACGGGGACAACGGCGGCGAGGGCCGTGGCAGGGGCCACAGAGACCGCGACGGAGGGCGGCGGACTGAGTGCGGCCGCGGTCGACCACTACATGCGTGACTACATCGAGCGGACCCACCTCCCCGGTGCCCTGGTCGCGGTCACCAAGGGCGACCAGGTCGTGCTCGCCGCGGGCTACGGCCACACGGCCGGCGGCGAGGCGATCACGAAGGCCACGCCGATGCCACTCGCCTCGGTCTCCAAGTCGTTCACGGCCCTGGCCGTGCTCCACCTCGCCGACCAGGGCAAGATCAACCTGGACGCCCCTGTCCGGACATATCTGCCCGAGTTCACCATGGCCGATCCCCGTGCCGGGAAGATCACCGCGCGGGAACTGCTCCAGCAGACCTCGGGGATGAGCGACCAGACCTTCCCCGAGCTGACGCTCCCCGCGCCGGACACCCTCAAGGACGCCGTCGCGATGATGCGGAACGCCCCGCTCGCCACCGATCCGGGCACCAAGGAGGCCTATCACAACCCCAACTACACCGTCGCGGCGCGGCTGGTCGAGGTGGTGACCGGGATGCCGTTCGCCGACTACATGGCCGCCACCATCTTCGGTCCGATCGGCATGACGTCCACCAGGACGATGAACACCACGATGGACCTCCCCGGCGCGGGCGAGGGGTACATCCGCGCCTACGGCCAGGTCATCAGGCGCTCCCACCCGAAGTGGTTCACGAACGGCGCCTTCGGCGTCGTCAGCACCGCCGACGACATGGCCAAATGGCTGATCACGCAGAACGGCGGCGGCCACGTCTTCCCCAAGGCGACCCTCAAGACCGCCCAGACCGCATCCGGCGTGGGCGGCAGCACGTACGGCATGGGATGGGACACCGGGAGGACCGCCGGAGGAGCGCCCCAGGTCCGCCACACCGGCTGGCTGCTCACCCACAACTCCGAGCAGACGCTCCTGCCCACGAGCGGGTACGGCATGGCCGTCGTCACCAACACCGGGATGATCTCCGGTGACGACGCGGTCATCATCACCGACGGCCTGATCGACATCCTCGAGGGCCGCCCCGACGCGGGCGCCGTACCCTTCACCACGACCGCGGACCCGTGGCTGGCCGGCCTGACGCTGCTCAACCTCGGGCTCGGCGTCCTCGGGGTCTGCCGCGCCCGGCGCTGGGCCCGGCGCCGTGCCGCCCGCCCCGCGTGGCGCCTGATCGTACGACTGGTCCCCTACGCGCTGCCGGTCGCGCTCTACACCGGGCTCGCCGATCTGTTCGGCTTCCTGATGCGCCGCGAGGGCACGCTGGACCAGGTCACCTACGTCTGGCTCGCGCTGTACATCTGGGCCGGCACCGGCGCGCTGGCCGCCGCGGCCGTCGTCGTCTCCCGGCTCGTCAACACGGTACTCATCCGCCGGTCGGGCACGGCCCCACCGCTGGCGCCGACATCTGCCCGTCCCTCTCACGTGGGGTAGCGTGCCTGCATTACCGGGCGGTACCCGGCTTCGGGTGCCGTCTTCGCGGACGGGCGGAGGCGGGGGCCGATGATCCGAGTGCTGCTGGCGGACGACGAGGCGCTGATCCGGGCCGGCATCCGGGCGATCCTCGCCACGGCCGGCGACATCGAGATCGTCGCCGAGGCGGCCGACGGACACGAGGCCATCGACCTGGCCCTGCGGCACCGCCCGGACATCTGCCTGCTCGACATCCGGATGCCCCGGCTCGACGGGCTCCAGGCGGCGGCCGAACTGCGCCGACTCCTCCCCGAGATCGCCGTCGTGATGCTCACGACCTTCTCCGAGGACGAGTACATCGCGAGCGCGCTCGGCTCCGGCGCGGCCGGCTTTCTCCTCAAGTCAGGCAACCCACGCGAACTGATCGCCGGCGTCCAGGCGATCGCCGACGGCGGCGCGTACCTCTCCCCCACCATCGCCCGGCGGGTCATCACCCGCCTCGGTACGCGGGGGTTCGGCAGGCAGGCCGTCGCCCGCGCCCACCTCCAGGAGCTCACCGCCCGCGAGCGCGAGGTCCTCGCCCTGGTCGGGGCCGGCCTGTCCAACGCCGAGATCGCCCGGCGCCTGCATATCGTCGAAGGCACGGTCAAGGGGTACGTCAGCCAGATCCTCACCCGCCTCGACCTGAAGAACCGAGTACAAGCCGCGATCCTCGCATACGAGGCAGGTCTCGTAGCCGAGGAGGAAACCCCACTTTCGTCAGAGGCGCCGGTGCGCGGGCAACGGAGATCCTGAGTTCATGCGCAGCGCACCCGGCCGGTTCTCCCGTCTCTTCGACCTCGGTTTGTGGCTGGTGGTGTGCCTGCCGCCGGTCGCGGCGGCCGCCTCCCTGAACGGGCGGGACGTGGTGACGGTGGCCGTGGGCGTCCCGCTTCTGGGGGCCGCGGTGGCGCTGGGCCGCAGATGGCCGCTGACGGCGCTGGCCGTGCCGGTGGCGCTGAGCCTCGCGCTGGACGTGCGGATGCTGAGCCCGCTGTACTGGACGGCGCTGGTGCTCTTCGGTTTCCTGGCCGGGCACCGGACGGCGACCGCCCGTCCTGCGCTGTGGTTCTTCGGCGCCGTCACCGCCGCCGGACTGCCGTTGTGCGTGCTCGTCCTGCACGACCTGTGGAGCTGGCCCACCCAACTGCTGACGCTGCTGCTCACGGTGGGGGTGCCGTGGTTGCTGGGCCGCTACCGCCGCCAGTACGCCGAACTGGTCGGCACGGGCTGGCGGCTGGCCGACCGGTTGGAACGCGAGCAGCGGGCCGTCGCCGACCGCGCCCGTCTCCGGGAACGGGCCCGCATCGCGGGCGACATGCACGATTCGCTCGGCCACGACCTGACGCTGATCGCGGTACGGGCCGGTGCCCTGGAGCTCGACCCCAAACTGGACGCCCGGCAGCAGGCCGCCGCCGGCGAGCTGCGGGCGGCCGCCGGGGCCGCGACCGAACGACTCCGGACGATCATCGGTGTGCTGCGCGAGGACGACGAGCGGCCGCCCGGGACCCTGCCCGCGGAGGACGCCGAGTCCCTGGTCGAACGCGTGCGTGGCTCAGGGGTCACGGTCACCCTGGAACGCCTGGGCGACACCGGCGACCTGCCGCCCATGGTCGGCCACGCCGTCCACCGCCTGCTCCAGGAAGCCCTGACGAACGCCGCCAGGCACGCGCCGGGCGCCGCCGTACACGTCCGGCTCGAACGGGACGGGACGATCCTCGGCCTCAGCGTGGTCAACGACCCGGCGATGGCGGCACCGCTGCCGAGCCTGACCTCGGGCGGCTCCGGGCTGGTGGGACTCGACGAGCGGGTACGCCTCGCGGGCGGCACACTGCGCGCCGGCTCGACCCCCGGGGGCGGCTTCGAGGTCGCCGCCGAGCTGCCGGTCACCGACGGCGCGACCCCGCGCGCCGCCCCCGCCATCCGGCCCACCACCTCCGCCACGGAGCTGGCCCGTGCCCGGCGGCAGGTACGGAACCGGCTGGTCCAGGCGGTCGTGGCCCCGCTGGCGGTGCTGGCCGGGATCTTCCTGCTCGTCATCCCCATCAGCTTCGTCAGCTCCTCCTTCTCGGTCCTTGATCGGGGCCGGTACGAGGAGGTGAAGGTGGGCGACGCGCGCGGCGATCTGCGGCCTCTGCTGCCCGCGTTCACCAAGGACGGCCCGCCGGACGACGCCCCGCCCCCGCCCTGGGGCGAGGACTGCGTGTACTACGACACGAAAACGGCCTCGTCCGACGCTTACCGCCTGTGTTTCCTCCACGATCGCCTCACCTCCAAGACGATCGTGGGAAACCGGTAACCCGACTCCCTGAACATCACAAAAGACCCATCGCAGTCATAATCAACGGAACCTGGACGCCTCCCCCTGCGTTGCCTTTTCAGGCACTTCCTTTCCGTACGAACGGGAGCCGCGGCATGGAGGAGCGAAACGGCTGCGGCACCGGATGCCTGGTGATGGTCGTCGGGATGCTGGTGCCACTGGCGGCGATGGTCGCGATGATCCTCGGTCTGGCCACCTTCGCCGGCGTCAGAACGGAGACCCGCGCCGCCCTCCGCCAGGGCACCATGGGCTCCTTCGTCGCCGGGGAACTGAAGTGCCAGGGGCGTGGCCCCTGCCGCTGGTGGGGCTCCTACAGATCCGACGATGGGCGGACGATCCGGGCGAGCGTCTGGATCAACGGCTACTTCATGTCCGACCTGACCGAAGGATCCCGCGTGCCGGCCCTCGACACAGGTCACGGGGTCGTGGTGCACCGACCGGGCTATTTCGATGCCATCGGCCCGCTGATGTTCCTCGGGTTCACCCTGATCGTGCTGTTCTGGCCCGGATACCTGTTGTGGCGCCTGCTCTGGAAGCGCCGTCGGCCAAAGCCGGCGTAAGACCCTCTTGGGTCCCCCGTGAGAGCTACCGGCATTGCTCTCTCACGAGGGATTTCTCCTTTCACGTGGCTTCGTAGTGTTGACCGCCGGGCGAAACGCCTCGGCGCGAACACCATTGTGAAAGGACCCCCTCGACATGGTTTCCAGCGACAAGGACGAGAACGGCGCCGCCACGGCCCGGCGGACCCCCCGGGTCTGGTCACGTTTCGTGATCATGCTGGTCGCGACCATCGTCATCATGATGGTCGTGGGGGTGCTGAACGCCTCGCTGAGCGGCCTCGGCGTCCTGGAACTCGTGATCGGTATCGGCAGCTCCGTAGCGGTTCTCCTCTGCTACGAACGGCTGTCCAAGCGTGTCGAGCGCAGGGAGACCGTCCCCGAACTGGCGCGCACCGAAGCACGATCGGGACTGCTACGCGGGACGGCCATCGGCGCCGTCGCGTTCCTCGCCACGATGCTGGTCATCTTGATCTTCGGCGGGTGGGACGGCGTGGAGGGAGGCTCCCTCTGGGGCTTCCTGGCGACCACCGGGATCATGGCCTGCACGGCGGTGACCGAGGAAGTGGTGTTCCGCGGTGTCCTCTTCCGTTTCCTCGAAGAGCGCGCCGGCACCTGGCTCGCGCTGGGCCTGTCCGCCGTGATCTTCGGCGGGGCCCACCTGGCGTCGGGGTACCACAACGCCGATCCGGCCGCGATGCTGTGGGGCTCGCTCGCGATCGCCGTCGAAGCCGGCCTCATGCTGGGCGCCGCCTACGTGGCCAGCCGTACGTTGTGGCTGCCGATCGGGCTGCACTTCGCCTGGAACCTCAGCGAGGCGGGCGTGTTCGGCACCGCGGTGTCGGGAACGGCGAACGAGTTCGACGGCCTGCTGCACACCAGCCTTTCCGGTCCCTCGGTGCTGACCGGCGGGACGTTCGGCCCCGAAGCGAGCCTGATCGCGATGCTGACGTGCGCCGTGCCCGCGGTGATCCTGCTCCGCAAGGCGATGCGCGAGGGCCGGATCGTACGGCGCGGAGGTGCGGCTCAGTCCGCGGCTCAGTCCGCGGCGGACACCAACCCCACCCGGTAGGCGAGGACGACGGCCTGCACGCGGTCGCGCAGATCGAGTTTCGTCAGGATCCGGGACACGTAGGTCTTCACGGTCTCGGCGGTGATGAACAGTTCGGCGGAGATCTCCGCGTTCGACAGACCGGCGGCGAGTTGTTCGAGCACCTCCAGCTCGCGGCGGGTCAGCACTCGTACGATCTCTTCCCTGGCCGTCCGGGACGCGCCGGCCGGGCGGACCCGTTCGGCGTAGCGGCCGACCAGCGCGCGGGTGACGGCGGGCGCCAGCAGGGAATCACCGCGGGCGATGGTCCGCACCCCGTTGACCAGTTCGGCCGGTGGCGCGTCCTTGAGCAGGAAACCGCTGGCCCCGGCCCTGAGCGCCTGGTAGACGTACTCGTCGACGTTGAAGGTCGTCACGACCAGCACCTTCGCCGGGATGGCGGTGCCGGGACCGGCCAGTCGCCGGGTGGCCTCGATGCCGTCCATGACGGGCATCTGGATGTCCATCACGACGACGTCCGGCCGCAGGCGGTTCGCGGCGTCCACGGCCGTACGACCGTCCGCGGCCTCCCCGACGACGTCCATATCGGACTGGGCGGAGAAAATGCTGATATATCCGGCGCGCACCAGCGCTTGGTCCTCGCAAATGAGCACCCGGATCGGCGGGCCGGTCACGTCGCGTTCCCGGACGGGACGGCCGCGTTCCTGGAGGGGTTGGTCGCGTTCCTGGAGGGGACAGCCGGGCTCCCGGACGGGACGGACGCGTTCCTGGAGGGATGCGTCTTGTTCCCGGACGAGACGGTCGCGTCCTTGGGGGCGTGAGTCGCGTTACCAGACGGGACGGTCGTGTTCCTGGACGGGATGAGGGCGCGGACGCTGAAACCGCCGTGGGGCCGGGCCGCGGCCACCAGATCGCCATCGAGCATGCGTACCCGTTCCTTCAGCCCCGTCAGGCCTCGCCCGCCCGACGGGACCCGGGGTAAGGCGTCGGTGGGACCGTCGTTGGTCACCTCGATCTCGAGGTGGTCGTCGTGATGCCGGACCGTGACCGTCGTGGGCTGCCCGGCGGCATGCTTGATCGCGTTGGTGAGCGCCTCCTGGACCACCCGGTAGGCGGCCAGCTCCACGTCGGCGCCCCGCGGACGCCGGTCGCCGTGTTCGGTCAGCTCGACGGGCTGACCGGACAGCCGGGCCTGTTCCACGATCTCACCGACCCCGCTCAGCGTCGGGGCACGGTGGGCGACCGCCGACTCCCCGGTCGCCTCCAGCACCCCGAGCAGGTGCCGGAGTTCCGTCAGCGCCCGCCGGCCGGTGTCGCTGATGGCGGCGAGCCCGCCCCCGGCCTCGCCGCCCACGTAGCGTGCCGCGTCGGCCTGGACCACCATGGCGGTGACATGGTGGGTGACCACGTCATGCAGTTCGCGGGCGATGCGCGCCCGCTCGGCGGCCATGGCCACCTCCGCGCCGAGTCGCCGCCGCTCGGCCTCCTCCGCACGCCACCGGCGCAACCCGCCGCCCGTCAGCCGGCACACCACCAGCGCCAGGTAGAACGCGAAGAAGTCCGGGGCCCGGTTGGGCGACCCGAGCCCGACCAGCACGACCGTCAGCACGACGTACCCCGCGGTCATCAGCGCCATGAGGCCGCGCCGGTACCGGACCTGATGGGCCCCGGCGGCGTACAGGGCGAGATAGAGCCCGATGCTGGCGAACGTCTGCGGATAGGACAGCGCCTGATGAAGCGCGAACGCCGCGCCGACGACCATGAGACAGGCCGCGGGCCACCGGCTACGCGCCACCAGCGGCACGGCCTGCGCCACGGTCAGCACCACCGCCAGCGCGTCCGCCGGACGCTTGGGCAGGTCCGCCAGTTGCGCACCGATGGTGGACAGCGTGGGAACGAACCCCATCAGCGTGAGCCCCGCCGCGAGCACCCCGTCCTTCACGAACGAGTGAGCGGCCCGCCACCGACCCTGCCAGAACCGGAAAATACGTGCGCCATTCGCGAGCACCGAGCAAGACTAGCGCCCGCTCCACCGCCTCAAGACCCATATCACCCCGCACACGGCACAAGACGCCTGCTCACCGGCAGCGGATGCGACCCCGGCACCCACCACTCGGCGCGCCCAGAAAGCGTGATCCATCCAGATGCGCTCACCTTGCATTCACCAACGGGACAGGCAAGCACATTTGGAACAAAGGAGGCCCTCTCCCCGGAAAGGGAAAGGGCCTCTGCAGAGTGGAGGCTCGGGGATTTGAACCCCGGATGGGCTACAGACCCGAACGCATTAGCAGTGATCAGATGTAGCGTTAGCCGATGTCCCAACCTGGGAAAACAAGCATCAGCGGACATCGGCTAACGCCCAACGAAAGCTTACGAGTCAGAGTGGCAGGCAGTCCCGCCGGATGAAGAACCAGTTCTGGTGGCCCATGCCGTCGTTGTCCCCGTATCTAGTCGCGTGGATCATGGCGTACGCGCCGTCTCGGGAGACATACCGCCATTTGACGCGGTTGCTGCCGCTCGTCGATACCCCGTCGACGCCGATGGTTAGCGCTTCGGGGAGTTTACGTGAGGGCTTGGACGTGGCCCTCCATGGCTCGACGTTGCCCCACCCGTCGATCTTCCCGTTCCGCACCGCGCACCCGCCGTGGGGTTGGAGTTTGACGGGCTGCCCGTCGTCGCCCTGCCCGTTGGAGCCGATCATGCCGTTGGTGAACCGGCGCTTGAACTCCTCGCCGCTGGGATACTTGCGAGGGGCTCCGCAGGCCTTGGAGATGGCGCGCCCGCCCGGAGTAGTCGCTTTGTAGAAGATCCAGAAGCACCGGCTTAGGCTGCCGCCGACGCGGGCCCAGGTGTAGGTGTCCTGGCCTCCGTCGATGCGGACGGACCAACCCTTGTATGCGGTCCCGATCACGAAACTGCCCGGCGCGCTGCGCAGGAGTGTGTAGTCGCTATCCACATACCTGGGGGCGGGGTCGGCCGAGGCGGGCGTGGCGATGGCGAGGATCAGAAGCGGTGCCGCGAGCCACATACGCATGGATGTCTCCTTCGTTCGGATGAGGGTCAGCGGCAGGCGGGCAGGTGCATGGCCTCGACATAGCCCCAGCGGTCGGCGGCCGGTGCGTACCCCAGGATCCACTCCTCTGGACCGTGGTGGCCGCAGGTGGCGGTGGTGATGTAGAGCACGTCGCCGGCACGTAGGTTGCCGATCACGAAGGACGCGGGCTCGCTGCGGTAGGAACCGACGGAGCCAAGGTGGATCGGCGTGCCGGTCGGCCCCCCAGCGTGCGTCGCGCTGACGGGAACGGTTTTCACCCGGCCGTCACCTCCGATGGCCTGCAGATCGGGCAGCGGCGTGCCGTGGTCGCCTTGGCTGTACGCGGACGGGTCGCGCAGGCAGGATTTGGCGATGAAGCCCCAGTTGGGGCGGTCCTGCTTGCTGTAGTCGAGGACCATCGCGTACTCGTTGTAGGTGTATCGGACCCCCACGTTCTGGCCGTTGCTCTTGTTCCAGGCCCGAACGGGAGCGCCCGGCTTCGGGTAGTTCTCGTGGATCGCGCAGTCCTTCTGGAGGCTGGTGCGGTGGGTGTAGTGCGTTTCCATTGTTGTCGTGGCCATCGCCGGTGTGCCGAACTGGGCGGCTAGGGCGATACCGAGGATGAGCGCACTCTTGCGGGGGAAGCGCATGGCGATTTCCTGACGCAAACTCTTGCTCCTTTGTTGAGGGTAGTTGTGTCGGAATAAAGTTCCGGATCGCTTGTGCGACCGCTCGCAGTCTTTACGGGCGCGGCCGAACAAGCGAGCGTTTTCCGTGAGAAAAATTCAGAAAATGTGTGCAAACCGCTGAAAAGCCGCCTAGCCTGAGGCTTCGCATCGAGAACCGCTGGTTCGCAAAGGGGGTTGAAATGGACAAATCTCGCGAAAATAGCATCGCTCCTGTGATCATGAATGAGCAGGTGGGGGAAGGGGTGAGAAGGGCACGAGAGGCCGCTGGTCTGACTCAGGGGGACGTCGTACGGAAGCTTGCGCAGATTAATGTAGAAATGTCCGTTTCCACACTGTCGCGTAGCGAGGCCGGGGCTCGGGAGTTCAAGGAACCTGAGCTCCAGGCCATCAGGGAGGTGTTCAGGACTTGGCATGTGGGGGTGCCACTAACCTCTGAGCCGGACTCGCCCGAACACCGAACACCGTCAAGTAAGGCCCAGGAACTCCTCCGCCGACGCGCGGTTGCGTTTAGCATTACTGGAGTACTGATCGGCGTCCTGGGACTTCTGGGAATGATCGTGGTGATGATGAGTCGCGTTGCCCCGACCGGCCATTCTGATACGCAAGCCATTATGGCAGCAGGCTGTGACCATTTCCGCGTTGCGGCACACGACCTGTGGTTACGCGATCAATATGGTGAAACGGTTGTACAGCTACCCCACAATACCGACATTGTGTACTCCGGAAAGCAGAATGCATCTGGCTATTGGGAGATCACTACGGCCGACGGCAAGCGGGGCTGGGTGGACTCCTCCTTCTTGAAACCTCACTGCTAATTTATGGCAGGGGTGGCGAGGGCCACTGGTATCGATTCTTCGGTTGTCGGCTCGTCCATGATCCGTTTGATCATCTCGATGCGGTTCACATTGCCTTCCGCTGCCCCGGAGCCTTAAGGCAGGATGAGTCCGGCCTTGGCCGCCTCCCAGTCACGGGGAAGTCCGGCGACGAAGTCGCGTAGATCACGGGCAGGACTTCGCTCCGCTCGCGCAGCCCAGCCGTCCAAGTCATGCCCACCGCGCCGACGAATGGGCATCTCAGCGTATGACCACATGCGGGCGGCCCTGAACGCGATAAACAAGCCCATGGCGTTCACACGAGGATGACCAGGTCTGAACGGTGTACGGGTGCCGCCAGTGATCTGATGCAGGACGCGAGCAAGCGCATGAGGGCCGCGCTCCGGGGCGATGCACGATCCCCGGCGGCCCACTGCAACTGGAAATGCAACCGTTACCCCAAAAGATAAAAATCCCTCGTCCCTGAAATGGGGAGGGTTGGGAACGCCCACGGAGTGTGGGCGTTCCAACCGGCTTCCTTGTGTCATCCCCCGAGATGGCGAAGTACTCCTGCCGGTGAAGGTGTAGCTGCTTTGTAGTGGGTTCGAGGAGCGTCGGCTATTGCGGTCACTCCGGGGGCCGGTGTGTCTGTCTCACTTCGCGGTCGATTGCCCAAGCGTCCGCTACCGGGCCCACGTGTCCGAGCTTGTCGGGGTTGATCACCGCTCGGATCGTCTGGATCTGCCCGTCGAGTATGTCGAGCGCCAGGGTGTGGAGCACCTTGCCGTCCCGGTCGCGGAAGATCGCGCCCGGCTGGCCGTTGATGTCGTGCGGCTCGAACGTCACGTCGACCCGGGCCATCCGAGGGAAGACCGAGGCGAGGACCCGGGCCACGTTCATGGCGCCGATGACGGCCCTGGCGAGCTGCGGGGCCTTGCCGCCGCCGTCGCCGACCATCGACACGTCGGCGGCGAGCAGCTCCCGCAGGCCTGCGACGTCGCCTTCGCGGAGGGCGCCGAAGAACCGCGACGCCAGTTCCTCCCGCTCCTTGCGTACCGCTTCGAAGCGCGGCCGCCCGGCCTCCATGTGCCGCCGCGCCCGCACCAGCAGCTGCCGGCACGCCGCCTCCGACCGCCCCACCGCCGCGGCGACCTCGCCGAACCCGAAGCCGAACACCTCCCGCAGCACGAACACCGCCCGCTCCAGCGGGCTGAGCCGCTCGAGCAGCAGCAACGCCGCCATCGACACCGAGTCGGCCAGCTCCACCGACCGCGCCGGATCCTGGTACGGATCGCTCAGCAGCGGCTCGGGAAACCACGGGCCCACGTACTCCTCCCGCCGAACCCGCGCGGAACGCAGCACGTCGATCGAGATCCGCGTCACCGCGGCGGACAGAAGGGCCTTGGTCGACGTGGGCCGGGTCGCCGAGCCGTCAAAGCGCAGCCACGTCTCCTGCACCGCATCCTCGGCCTCACTCACACTGCCCAGAATCCGATAGGCGATCGAGAACAGCAGCGGCCGCAGCTCCTCGAACTCGTCGACCTTGCTCACGCGGGATCCCCTCCCCTTGAACCCTCAGTACAACCGCCCGGGGTGCCCGGAGCGGTGAATCCGCCCAGGTGCCCGAGCCGGCGGCCGGCGCCGTTCAGCGCAACCGCCCGGGTCCCCGGAGCCCGGGCCAGCGGCCGGCGCCGTTTCAGTGCAACCGCCCGGGCTCGTAGTCGCCGGCCGGCTGCTGGGCGATGATGTTCAGCCGGTTCGCCGTGTTCATGAAGGAGATCAGGATGACCAGGGCGGCGAGTTGCTCCTTGTCGTAGTGCTTGGCGGCGTACGCCCACACCTCGTCGCTCACCCCGCCAGCGCCATCCGCGATCCGGGTACCCTTCTCCGCCAGCTCCAGCGCGGCACGCTCGGCCTCGGTGAAGACCGTGGCCTCCCGCCAGGCCGCGACCAGGTGCAGTCGGACCGAGCTCTCCCCGGCGGCGGCGGCCTCTTTGGTGTGCATGTCGATGCAGACGGCGCAGCCGTTGATCTGACTCACCCGAAGCGCCACCAGCTCCTGCGTGGCGCCCGGCAGCGGCGAGTCCTTGAGCGCCTTGCCCGCCGACATGAAGTACTTGAGAACCTTGCCGGCGGTCGGGTCGGCGAAGTAGTCCAGTCGCGCGTCCATGATGTGCTCCTCTGCGGTCGTCGATGGCTACACCCCCTGAGACGAGACAGCCCGCCCCCCTGTGACATGGCCGCGCTGCCCCGTCTTCGATGTCCTCACGGCAGGAGCATCTGACACCGGAGGCAGCACGCCGCCTTACCAGTTGTGTCGGCGGAAGACAGTGGTCATCCGCAGGTGGCCGGTCGCGATCCCGTCGCCGTCCCGACACGCTTGGCGTCCTACCAGGACGGTGCCTTATTCTCTCGTCGTGCCTAGACGACGGCGGTATAAGACCTTGGCTCTGATCGTGTTCGTCGCCACGGTGGCGGTCGTGGCAGGCGCGACAAGTCCGCTGTCGGCTGCCTCGAGTGCGGTGCGAATCGCAAGGCCTCATTCGCTGTACCGCGTCATCTGCGATCTGAAGGGCAAGGAGATCTCGACCGGCTGCACTCCTGCAAAAGCGGCCCGGGTCGAAGGCGGACCCCCGGTCGAACTCGCCGACGTCAACCAGACATATGACAATTTAGGCGCGGCCTACAACTTCTTCGCCAAGTACCTGAACCGGGATTCCGTCGACGGCAAGGGCATGCCGCTCAAGGCACTGGTCGAGGCCTGCGACGGGCTGAACTGCCCGGTCAAGAGCAGTTTCTGGGCGAACGACTATTTCGTGGTCGCTGCCGACGCCGCGGCCGGTGACGACATCACCACCCACGAACTGACGCACGGCATCACCGACTACACCTCCAACCTCGCTTACACCTTCCAGTCCGGCGCGATCAACGAATCGATGTCGGACATCTTCGGCGAGTTCGAAGACCAGGTCACCGCCGTTCCCGGCAGCAACGATCAGCCGCACAACGACTGGCTGTTCGGCGAGGACGAGGCCCAGTACCAACCGGTGCGCAGTCTCGCCGACCCCACCAGGGCCATGGGCAGGAACGGCTACCGCTCGCCGGATCGGATGCACTCGCCCTACTACTTCGTGTCCGCAGCCGACATCAACCCCGGGAGCCCGGACGACAGCGGAGGAGTGCATTACAACAGCGGCGTCGGGAACAAGGCCGCCTGGCTGATCGCCGCACCCGGCACACACGTCTTCAACGGACAGCGGGTGACCGGGATCGGCATTCCCAAGGCCGCCAGGATCTACTACCGCGTCCTGCAAACGCTGCCCTCCGCGGCCAACTACCCCGACCTGGCCACCGCGCTGACCACAACCTGCGCCCACCTCTCGGCCACCCGCACCGCCGGCATCACCGCCACCGACTGCCTCCAGGTCCAGCGGGCCGTCACCGCCACCGAGATGCGGCTACCGCCGCTCTCGCCCGCGGCGGCGCTCGTTCCCCCGGCACCGGTGTGCCCGACCGGCACCAGCGCTACGGTCCTGGCCGCCGACGGCTTCGAACACGCCGACACCGGCCCCTGGACGGTGACCGGGCAGTGGCGCTACCCGCCGGCCCAGGGCACCGACCCGGCCTACTCCGACATCCAGTACCACTCCTACGCGCGAGAGGGTAAGCGCTCGCTGGAGTCCTACACTCCCACCGATCTGATCGACCCGGCTCTGCCGCGCCGGAGCATCGCGACCTGGAAGACCACCCTGGCCGTCCCGGCTGGAACCACCACCTATCTGCGGTTCCAGCAGGCCCGGCTGATGTCGGTCGACAAGGGCAAGAACCTCGGGGCCGGGTACGTTCAATACCGGCTCGACGGAGGTCAGTGGCAGGACGCCGGCAAGCTGTTCACCGACAACGGATACACCGGTGCCCTCGCCAAATCCACCGGCTACGGCACCACCAAGGGCTTCACCGGCAGCACCCACGGCTACACCGCCAGCCGGATGAACCTGACCCCGCTGGCCGGGCACCAAGTCCAGATCCGTTTCGTCTCCGTCATCGACAAGGAGTACGTCTCGGCGTGGTGGCTGGACGACGTCCGCGCCTACACCTGCGCGCCGGCCGACCAGGTCTTCGTTGCTCGCCCCTCACGGCCCACTCTGCAGGCCGGCTAGCTGTACTGACCACGGAGGTTGAGTACGCGGACACGGCGTTGATGTTCTTGTAATGGGTGAGGGCCTTCGGGTTCGGTGTGGATTGCGACGTCTACACCGACCTGCCGGAGGCCCTCATGCCCCACCGT
>NZ_JANZYP010000098.1 GCF_025506355.1 Sphaerisporangium corydalis | reverse complement strand
GGGGACGGTGGGGGGGTTACATGCGGGTGGGGGTGGGGACGCCTAGGAGGTTTAGGCCGGTTTGTAGGACGTTGAGGGTTAGGGCGCAGAGGGCTAGGCGGGAGGCTCGGGTTTCGGGGGGGACGTCGTCGTGGAGGACGTGGCACTTTTCGTAGAACGTGGTGAACGTGCTCGCGGTCTCGTAGAGGTAGGCGCAGACGCGGTGGGGTTCGGAGGAGGCGCCGGCGTGCTCGACCACTGATCCGAAGCCGAGGAGCTGGAGGGCGAGGTCGCGCTCGGCGGGCTCGCCGAGGATGATCGGGCCGGTCGCGGCGGACGGGTCGATCTCGCCCTTGCGGAAGATCGAGCGGATCCTGGCCGTGGCGTACTGCATGTAGGGGCCGGTGTTGCCGGAGAAGGCCAGCATGCGGTCGTAGTCGAAGATGTACTCGCTGTCGTGACTCACCGACAGGTCGGCGTACTTCACCGCGCCCATGCCGACCGTGTGGGCGATCTCGGCGCGGGTCGCCTCGTCGTAGCCGCGCTCGGCGATCGCGGCCGAGGCGCGCTCGACGGCCTCGTCGAGGAGGTCGCTCAGCTTCGTCGCCACGCCGCTGCGGGTGCGGAACCGGCGGCCGTCAGAGCCCAGCATCATGCCGATCTGGGTGTGCTCGGCGGACACCTCGTCGGTCAGCCAGCCGGCCATGCGCGCGGCGGCGAAGACCATCTGGAAGTGCAGCGCCTGCTCGGCGCCCACCACGTACAGGATGCGGTCGACCTTGAGGTCGCGCACGCGGTAGCGGATGGCGGCGAGGTCGGTCGTGGCGTACCCGTACCCGCCGTCGCTCTTCCTGATGATCAGCGGCAGCGGCTTGTCGTCGCTTCCGGTGAACCCGGGGGGGAACACGCACAGCGCGCCCTCGCTGACGGTGGCGATCCCGGAGGCTTCCAGGTCGGCGCAGGTCTCGGCCAGCATCCGGTTGTACATGCTCTCGCCGGCGATGTCGTCGTCGGTGAGCGTGACGCCGAGAGTGGAGTAGATCTTGTTGAAGTAGCTGATGGTGGCGTTCATGAACAGGTGCCAGAGCCGGATGGTCTCCGGGTCCTCGGCCTGCAGGGTCGCCACGCGACGGCGGGAACGCTCCTTGAAGGCGTTGTCGGAGTCGAACTTGACCCGCGCCTCCTGGTAGTACTCACTGCCCTCGCCGGCCTCCAGCCGGGCGATGGCGTTGCCCTCGCCGATGTCGAGGAGGTGCTCGATGAGCATGCCGAAGGGGGTGCCCCAGTCGCCGAGGTGGTTCTGCCGGATGAGGCGGTTGCCGAGGTGTTCGAGGATGCGCACCAGGGAGTCGCCGACGATGGTGGTGCGGAGGTGCCCGACGTGCATCTCCTTGGCGGCGTTGGGCGCGGAGTAGTCGACGAGGACGGTCTGCGGGGGCGTGGTCAGGCCGACTCCGACGCGGGGGTCCTCGAGCGTGCGCTCGGCCTGCGCGGAGATCCACTCGTCCTTGAGGGTGATGTTGAGGAAACCGGGCCCGCTGATCTCGACGCTCTCGAAGACGTCGGTGGTCCCTGCGGCGTCCAGGGCGTCGGCGATGGCCTGGGCGACCTCGCGCGGCGCTCGTCGCAGCCGCTTGGCCAGGCTCAGTGCCACGTTCGCCTGGAAGTCGGCGAACTGGGAGGGCCGGATCAGCGGGTCGGCGCCTGCGTACTCCGGGCCGAAGGCGGTGCCCAGCGCCTGCTGGACCCGCTCGGTGAGCACGAGCTGCGGGTCGGTCATGTTCCAAGGATATCCGCTGATCATCCTCGCACCGATCGGTTATCCACAGCCTGAGCCCCGAGACCCGGATCGCCGGTGCCGCAGGGTCGAGGGGCTACCAGAGGCGGTGGGGTTTGTGGGTGGTGGCGATGCGTTCGCCTACGTGGGTGACGGTGCACTGGCGGGAGAGGGTCGAGGCGAGGACGCAGGCGGCCGCGATGCCCTTGGCCGTCGAGGAGCCGTGGGCGATGACCACGGTGCCGTTCAGCCCGAGCAGGACCGCTCCGCCGTACGCCTCGGGGTCGAGTCGTTTGCGCAGGTCGCGCAGCCGGTTGCGTTGCAGCATGGCGCCGAGGCGCGCCGCCCGCCCGCCTTCCAGCGTCTCGCGGAGCTCGGAGAACGCGTACCGGACGGCGCCCTCCATGGTCTTGAGCGCGACGTTGCCCGTGAAGCCGTCGGTGACGATGACGTCGACGACGCCGTTCAGCAGGTCGTGGCCCTCGACGTTGCCCGTGAAGTTCAGGCCGGGGGCGGCGGCGAGGAGCTCGTGGGCCCGTTTGGCGAGCTTGTTCCCCTTCTCGGCCTCTCCGCCGATGGTGAGCAGGCCGACGCGCGGGTCCGCGACGGTGAGGGCGGTCTCGGCGTACGCCACGCCGAGGTGGGCGAACTGGACGAGGATCTCCGGCTTGACGTCGGCGGTCGCGCCCGCGTCGAGCAGCACGGTCGGATGGGGCCGGGTCGGCAGGGGGACGGCGATGGCGGGGCGGAGCACGCCCTGCTGGGCCCGCAGGCGGAGTTTGCCGGTGGCGACCACGCCGGCCGTGGATCCGGCGGACACGACCGCCGAGGCGTCGCCCCGTCGTACGAGGTGGCAGGCGACGGCGATGCTGGAGCGTGGCCGGCGCAGGCTGGCGAGGGCGCCCTCCTCCATGGTGAGGGTCTCCTCGGAGCGCACGATGGGGATCTCCCCTGCCGCGTCGTGCTCGGCCAGCGCCTCGGACACCACGCGCGGTGAGCCGACCAGGACGATGGGGACGCCGTGCTCGCGCACGGCCAGTACGGCTCCCGCCACGATCTCGCCAGGGGCGTTGTCGCCTCCCATGGCGTCAAGGGCTATCGGCGGAATGCCGTCCAAGCGGTCACCTCATGCGGAATCAGTGTGTGTCCCGCATCGTAGGTGGCCGGGTGGGCTAGTGCGCGCGCCAGGGCCAGTGCCAGTCGGCGGCCCCGCGCGAGACCACCACCTTGCCGAACACCGCTTTGCCGGTGACGCGGATGAGCGGGCCGTTCGGGTCGCCGTTGTTGTCGCCGCCCGAGACGTGGCGCTTGGAGAACAGGGCGCTGCCCTCGTCGACGACGCGCGCGTTCTCGGGGACGCGGACGATGAGCTTCCCGCAGAACGAGTTGAGTTCCAGGGTGACCTCACGGCCGGGGAGCACGGCGTCGGACAGGTCGACGATCAGCGCCGCGAACGTCGAGCGCAGCACGGTGTGCCGGCCCGCGACCCATCGGCCGCCCCGGACGACCTTGCTGAAGACCGCCGTGACCTCCTGCTGGTCCGCGCTGAACGCGGCCGAGGGCGCGCGGGCGACGTCGGGCAGGTCGCGGATGAGGGGGACCAGGTCACCGACCGTGACGGCCGAGTACGTCGCCTCCAGCCGGTCGGCGTGCTCGACACTGGTCAGGCGGCCGGTGGCGAGCGCTTCGCCGAGGACCGAGGCGATGCGGTCGCGATCGGCGTCGGAGGCGCGTTGGGCGGTGTCGCCCGCCTCGAAAGGTGTAAGTGAGCTCACGTCGACCAGAGTAGCCCAACTCAAGATATGTCGCGATATCCGGAAGGTTTTACTGAGGCTTTTCGGTCGAACGGAACCGAGCCGATGCGCTGACGCGTCCGTTTAGAAAAGCAACAGACGCATGACGGACACATCAGGTTTACCGGAGAGCCCACAAGAGAGGAAAAATCTCGAGTGACCCTTACACAGACCGGTACACGGGGGTTCAGGGCCTACACGGCGAAGCACCTGGACGAGCTGCTGAAGCGGGGGGGCTTCGATGACGGGACACGGCTGCGCGTGCGCGCGGTCGCGTCCGTCCTGCCCTTCCGCACGAACGCGTACGTCGTCGACGAGTTGATCGACTGGTCGGACATCCCCGGCGACCCGATATACCGGTTGGTGTTCCCGCAGGAGGACATGCTCCCCGAGCAGGACGTCTCCCGCATCGCGGGGCTGCTCCGCGCGGACGCGCCCGCCGCCGAGCTCCAGGCGGCCGTCCGCATGGTGCGGATGGGCCTCAACCCGCACCCGGCCGGGCAGATGGAGCTCAACATCCCGAAGGCGGGCAACGAGTCGGTGCCGGGGATGCAGCACAAGTACCCCGAGACCGTCCTGTTCTTCCCCAAGCAGGGCCAGACCTGTCACGCGTACTGCACCTACTGCTTCAGGTGGGCCCAGTTCGTCGGGGAGCCGGACCTGAAGATGGCCTCGGACGACTCCGAGGGCCTGGTCCGCTACCTGCGCGAGCATCCGCAGGTCACGAGCGTGCTGTTCACCGGCGGAGACCCGATGATCATGAGTGCTCCGGTGCTCAGGCGGTACGTCGAGCCGCTGCTCGGGCTGGAGCAGCTGGAGTCGATCCGCATCGGCACCAAGTCGCTCGCCTACTGGCCCGGGCGTTTCGTGACCGACCCGGACGCGGCGGACACGCTGCGCCTGTTCTCCGCCGTGGTCGAGTCGGGCAAGAACCTGGCCTTCATGGCCCATTTCTCCCACCCCCGGGAGATGGAGTCGCAACTGGTCCAGACGGCCGTGCGCGCGATCAGGGACACCGGCGCGGTGATCCGCACGCAGGCGCCGCTGATCCGCTCGATCAACGACCATCCGGACACGTGGGTCCGGATGTGGACCGGCCAGCAGGCGCAGGGCATGGTGCCGTACTACATGTTCGTGGAGCGTGACACCGGCCCGCAGGACTACTTCGCCGTCCCGCTGGCCCGGGCGTACGAGATCTTCCGGGACGCCTACGCGCGGGTGTCCGGGCTCTGCCGCACGGTGCGGGGGCCGTCCATGTCGTCCACGCCGGGGAAGGTGTGCGTGGACGGCGTCACGGAGGTGGCCGGGCGGCGGGTGTTCGTGCTGCACCTCATCCAGGCCCGTGACCCCAGCCTGGTCGGCCGGCCGTTCTTCGCGGAGTACGACCCGGCCGCGGTCTGGATCAGCGACCTGCGGCCCGCGTTCGCCGACCGCTTCCCGTTCGACCCCGCCGTCGTCGGAGAGGGCGAACTCCTCGCCGGCTGAGCGCCGCGCCGAACCGGCCGGTGCCTCGGGTGAGGCGCCGGCCGGTTCTCGGATGTCGGGCGGTGTTCGGATGTCGCGTGGGGGGTGTTCGAACGAATCGAACGGCGAGGCGGCGGGACGGGCGGTATCTGGTCGACGACGGGCTCGGTGTCAGGCGCCCGGGCTCCGCACGTAGGTGCGGCGGGCGATCTGGGCCTGCAGGCGGGCCATCTGCCAGTGCAGCTCGATGAGCTGCTCGGCGAGGAGGCCACGTGGAATGTCCGACGGGTCCTCGGCGGACAGGTTATCGATAGCGTTCGCCAGCTCTCGCACCCCGCACCCCCACTCCATCACGGTTTCCCTCAGATCGAATCTTCGTTCGAATCATAGTGGAATGCCGAGTGCAGTGTCAGCAGATTCACCCCGCGTGTTCGGACTTCTGTACGGTCTAGCCCGTCCGATATCGGGAGCGATCCTGGGTCACCCGCCTCACCTCCGCGCCGCCCGTACGACCCGGCTCTCAGGTCTCGTACACCGGGGCGATGTAGCCGCGGGCGAGGGTGTTGGCGGTGATGTTGAAGCCCACGACGGCGGAGGAGGTGCCGGGGTCCAGCCCGAGCCTCTCGACCCCGAGGGCGTGCACGGCGAACAGGTAGCGGTGCGGGGTGCCGGGGGGCGGCGCGGCGCCGCCGTACGCCTGGGTGCCGTAGTCGTTGCGCCCGAGGACGGCGACCTCGGGCAGCCCCTCGCCCTCGGCCGACCCGGCGCCGGTCGGCAACTCGGTCACGTCGGCGGGCACGTCGAACAGGACCCAGTGCCAAAAGCCGCTGCCGGTCGGCGCGTCGGGGTCGAAGCACGTCACGGCGAAGCTCTTGGTGCCCTCGGGGGCGCCCGACCAGCGCAGGTGGGGGGAGAGATTGCGTCCCTTCATGCCCCAGTCGTCGAACACGTGGTCGTCGGACATGGGCCGCCCGTCGCTGACGTCGTCGCTCTCGACCGTCAGCGCGGGGACCTCGGGCAGGAAGTCATAGGGGATCGGCGGTTGCTTGGCCACGGTGGACTCCGATGGAAGGACGGTTTCGGTCGTCCACCATCTTGCCCCGTGCGAGGGTCAGGAGTTGTAGGCGGCGAGCACCGTCGCGGGGTCGCCGTCCATCTTGATCTGGCCCTTGTGCAGCCAGATGACCCGGTTGCAGGTCTCCTCGATGACGTCGAGGTTGTGGGCGACCAGGAACACCGTGCCGGCCTCGTCGCGCATCTGCTGGATGCGTTCCTGGCTCTTGCGCTTGAAGTCGCGGTCGCCGGTGGCCAATGCCTCGTCGATGAGCAGCACGTTGTGCGCCTTGGCCGAGGCGATGGCGAAGCGCAGCCGGGCGCCCATGCCCGAGGAGTAGGTCGACATCGGGAACTGCACGAACTCGCCGATGCCGGAGAACTCCACGATCTCGTCGTAGCGCTCCCTGACCTGGGCGGGGGTCATGCCCATGGCGTAGCAGCCGAGCACCACGTTGCGCTCGCCCGTGAGCTCCTTCATGAGCGCGGCGTTGACGCCGAGCAGGGACGGCTGGCCGTCGGTGTAGACCGAGCCCTTGTGCGGGGGCAGCAGGCCGGCGATGGCCCGCAGCAGGGTGGACTTGCCGGAGCCGTTGCGCCCGATGATGCCGACGGCGTCGCCGTGGCGGGCGACGAAGGTCACGCCCTTGACGGCGTGCACCTCCTTCATCTGCGGCCTGCCCTGGCGCCGGACGATGCGCATGAGGGCGTTGGCGGCGTTGCCCTTCTCGGCGGCGCTCGCCGCGCCGTACACGCGGTAGACGATGTGCAGGTCGTCGACGATGACCGTGGGCGTGCCGGGCTCGGGCTCGGGCGCGTCCACCGGAGGCGTGGCGGCCACGTCGGCCTGGGACGCCTGCTCGTTCGGGTGGGCCATCTGGGACAGCTCCTTGGTCAGCTCAGCCACGGCCGTACCTCTCCTCGGCCCGCCAGAAGTACAAGAAGCCGCCCGCCAACGCGGCCGCGGCCCAAAAGCCAGCGTATAGCCACAGTTGGGGGAGGCTGCTATGGGGGAAGCCCTGCCTTCTCAGATCCTCGGGGTAGGTGTTGAGGAGGAGATGGCGTATCAGGTCGATGAAGACCGAGGGCGGGTTGAACTCGAGCAGGGTCCGCGCCCAGTCGGGGGCGTCCTTCATGCGCGCCGGGATGCTGAAGAAGACACCCGAGGTGTAGAGCCAGGTGCGCAGGATGAACGGGAGCAACTGGTTCATGTCGCGGACGAACGCCCCGACGCGGGCCAGTAGCAGGCTGATCCCGATGTTGAAGATCGTCTGTAGCAGCAGCGCGAGCGGGATCAGCAGCCACAGCCAGGTGAGCGACTCGCCGGTGACCAGCACGATGACGGCGAGGACGCCCATCGAGATGGCGAGCTGCTGGAACTCCTGGATCGTGTACGCCAGGGGGAGCGCGGCCCGGGGGAAGTGCAGGGCCCGGATCAGCGACAGGTTCCCCGAGATGGACTTGGCGCCGCCGGTGACCGACCGCTGGGTGTAGGAGTAGACGAACACGCCCGTGATCAGGAAGGCGGTGTAGTTCGTGATGTCCTTCTTCTGCCCCATGATCAGACCGAACATGAGGTAGTAGACCCCGGCGTTCAGCAGCGGCGTCAGCACCTGCCACAGCTGGCCGAGCGCCGAGTCGGAGTACCGCGAGACGTTACGCGACGTGGCGTACGTCAGGACGAAGTGCCGTCTATCCCACAGTTGGCGCAGGTAGACGGGCAGACTGGGACGCGCGATGGCGCGTCGCAACCCGTGGCGCTCGGCGAGCGCGGACAGCGATTCCTTCCCACTGGGGGAGGAGCCGCCCGCCCGGTCGCCCGCCCGGGAGTCCGCGACAGCGGATTCCGGCTGACTCATGGCATGGACTCTATTGGATACCGGTGAATGTGATGCCTGCGGCGTGGCCCGCCCGGCGTGGTGCGTGTGGGACCACGGGCCGGTCAAGGCCGTCCCATGATGTCATCGCAGGTCGGCCGGGGGCTGCGGGGGCAGGGCAAGCGGGTCCCAAGGTGCGACCAGTCCCGAGGCATGTGTACCTTGGTGACTGCTTTATGCCCTATCAGGGCATTACTTACAGCGAAGTTGGTATGCGTGTGACGCCCGAGAGGGACACGTGTGACCGAACTGCAATGCGCCAGAGACTCGCTGGTGAGAAGTAGTGAGGGATGCTCACGGTCGACTGGCAGGGCGTCAACTGGTTTGACCATGTCCGCGAATTCCGGGGTGGATCCCTTGGGAGGCGCGTCCAGCATGAGCGGATCAGTGTCAGCGCCCACCTTAGAGGGAGGATTAATCCACGATGCGTGTGACCAAGGGCGCACAGATCGTCGCCGGGACCGCGCTGCTCGCGCTTGCGGTTGCGGCGTGTGGCGGCAGCGGCGACACGGCTGGCTCGAGCTCCAGCGCCGCCGGGAACGCCGGGGCGGTCAGGGTCGAGATCGCTGAACCCCAGCACGACCTCATTCCGGGCAACACCACCGAGACCAGCGGCGCTGAGGTGCTGAACGCGCTGTTCGTCGGCCTCGTTGACTATGACGCGGACAAGAAACCCTTCAACCGCGTTGCCGAGTCGATCGAGTCGCCGGACTCCACGACGTGGACGATCAAGTTGAAGGACGGATACAAGTGGCACAACGGTGAGCCCGTCGTCGCCCAGAACTTCGTCGACTCCTGGAACTACACCGCCAACGGTGCCAACGCCCAGGAGGGCAACTACTTCTTCGGCAGCATCGTCGGATACGACGATCTGAACCCCGGTGAGGGCAAGACGCCGACGGCCACGACCCTTTCCGGGCTGAAGGTCGTCGACGACAAGACCTTCACCGTCGAGTTGAAGAACCCGTTCTCCGGCTTCCCGACGATGCTCGGGTACACGGCGTTCTACCCGCTCCCCAAGGCCGCCTTCGAGTCCGAGGGCAAGCTGAAGGCCGACTTCGGCGGCAACCCGATCGGCAACGGCCCCTTCAAGGTCTCCAAGCCGTGGAAGCGCGGCACGGACCAGACCATCTCCACGGTCCGTAACGAGGACTTCAAGGAGGGCAAGGCCAAGATCGACGCGGTCGAGTTCAAGATCTACACCGACCTGAACACCGCGTTCAACGACCTGCGCGCCGGCAACCTGGACATCATGGACCAGCTGCCCGCCGAGGCCATCTCCACGGCCAAGTCCGAGTTCGGCGACCGCTACATCGAGCAGCCGTCGTCCGGCATCGGCTACATCGGCTTCCCGATCAAGAGCGGTGCCGAGTACGCCAAGAACGCGGACGTCCGCAAGGCGATCTCGATGGCGATCGACCGCAAGACGATCACCGAGACCGTGTTCTCCGGCACCCGCGTCCCGGCCGACGACTTCATCAGCCCGGTGGTCTCCGGTTACCGCCAGGGCGCCTGCGGCGAGGCGTGCACCTACGACCCCGCCAAGGCCAAGGCGCTGTTCGAGCAGGCCGGCGGCCCGAAGATGGGCGCCATCGAGATCGGCTACAACGGTGACGGCGGCCACAAGGAGTGGATCGAGGCCGTCGCCAACAACCTGCGCACCAACCTCGGCGCCCAGGTGACCCCGAAGCCGGTCGAGAAGTTCGCCACCATCCTGGACGACCTCGGCGCCAAGAAGTGGCCGGGCACCTTCCGGATGGCGTGGATCATGGACTACCCGTCCCCCGAGAACTACCTGCGTCCGATCTTCGGATCCGGTGGCAGCTCGAACTACTCGGGCTTCAAGAGCAAGGCCTTCGACGACCTGCTCACCCAGGGCGACGCGGCCAAGTCCATCGAAGAGGGCGTCAAGTCCTACCAGCAGGCCGATGACCTCATCATCAAGGACCTGCCGTACATCCCGGTGTACTTCTACCAGACGAACGGCGCGTACTCGCAGCACGTGAAGAACGTGAAGATTGACCCGTTCGAGCGTATCGACCTGTTCAACGTAGAGAAGGCCTGACGTCACCTACTCCGGGTGGTTCGGTACCCTGAACCACCCGGGGTGGGCGACAACCCCAGAGGGCAGCCCAGTTGGTTGCGGCGGGCTGCCCTTTGCAATGATCGGGAGACTGAATGGGCCGCTACGTCCTCAGGCGCCTGCTCCAGGCGATCCCTGTGCTGCTGGGCACCACATTCCTCATTTTCGCCATCGTCTACGCGCTCCCGGGTGACCCCCTGCAGGCGCTGGCCGGGGAGAAGCGCGTAGACCCGGTGTTCGCGGCGGCGATGAGGGAACAGTTCCACCTCAACGAACCGCTGATCGTCCGGTACGGCTACTACCTCCGTGACATCGTGAGCGGCGACTTCGGGACCACGTTCCGCGGGCTTCCCGTGTCCACCATCTTCGAGGGCAAGTTCCAGGTCACCCTCAAGCTGGCCCTCACGGCGGTCATCTTCGAGGGCATCATCGGCATCGGCCTCGGCCTGTGGGCGGCGCTGCGCCGCGGCAGGTGGGAGGACAAGGCCGTCCTGGCCGTCACCCTGCTGATGGTCTCCATCCCCACTCTGGTCAGCGGCTTCGTCCTGCAGCTCATGCTCGGCGTGAAGCTGAAGCTGGCGACGGGCATCGACTTCTTCCCGGTGGCCGGTGTGCAGGACGGGGTGCGAAGTTACCTGTTGCCGGGCTTCGTGCTGGCGATGGTGTCCATCGCCTACCTCACCCGGCTGACGCGTACGAGCCTCATGGAGACGTTACGCGCCGACTACGTCCGCACGGCCATCGCCAAGGGCATGCCCCGGCGGAGGGTGCTGGGACGGCACGCGCTGCGTAACTCGCTGATCCCCATGGTGACGTACCTGGGTGCCGACCTCGGCACGCTGATGGGCGGTGCGGTGATCACCGAGACCATCTTCAACCTGCCCGGCATCGGCCAGCAGCTCTTCCTGTCGGTCTACCTGCGGGAGAACCCCGTGGTGGTGGGCATCGTGACGGTTCTGGTCCTGATCTACATCGTGGCCAACCTCGTCGTCGACCTGCTGTACGCCGTCCTCGACCCCAGGATCCGCTATGAGTAACGACACCCTTCCGGCGACCGCCCCGGCGCAGCCCACCGGGCCGGCGAAGGGCAAGAGACCCGCGAGCCTGTGGTCGGACGCGTGGTACGACCTGCGGCGCAACCCGGTGTTCATCATCGGCGCCGCCATGATCACGCTGTTCATCGCCGTGTCGGCGTTCCCCGGCCTGTTCGACACCGTGGGCGTGGACTCCTCGACGTGCGACCTCGCCGTGGCCCGCAAGGGGATCAGCCCCCAGCACTGGTTCGGCACCGACAACCTCGGCTGCGACGTGTACTCGCGGGTCATCCACGGCGCACGGGTCTCGATCATCGTGGGCATCGTCAGCGCCGCGGTGACCGGGGTCGTCGGCGGCGCGCTCGGACTGCTCGCCGGCTTCTACGGGCGCTGGGTCGACGTGCTCCTGTCCCGGGTCGCCGAGATCTTCTTCGCGATCCCCTCGATCCTGGGCGCCCTGCTGATCCTCGCGGTGATCGGCCGCGACAACGCGGGCATCACCAGCGTCGTGTTCGCCCTGGCCCTGCTGGCCTGGCCGATGATCCTGCGCATCATGCGCGCCGCGGTCATCACGGCCAAGCACCAGGACTACGTGATGGCGGCCCGCGCGCTCGGTGCCGGTCCGGGACGGATCATGCTGCGGCACATCCTCCCCAACGCGGTGGCGCCGGTGATCGTGGTCTCCACGATCAACCTCGGCGCGTTCATCGCGGCGGAGGCGGCCCTGTCCTTCCTCGGCGTGGGCATCCAGTCCCCCCAGATCTCCTGGGGACTGATGATCGCCGACGCGCGCAACCGCTTCGTGGAGGCGCCGCTTCCGCTGCTGTTCCCCGCGTTGTTCCTGAGCCTCACGATCCTCAGCGTCGTCATGCTGGGTGACGCGGTTCGCGACGCGCTTGACCCGAAGCTGCGGTAGGAGAGGGCACCGATGGTGACTAACCCGTCAATCGATACGCATCCGCTGTCAGCAGAGGTCGGGCAGGAGCCCCTGCTCGCGGTGGACAACCTGCACGTGGAGTTCACGACCAGGCAGGGCGTCGTCCGGGCCGTGAACGGCGTGAGCTACACCGTGCACGCAGGGGAGTCCCTGGCGGTCCTGGGCGAGTCCGGCTCGGGCAAGTCGGTGACCGCCCAGGCGATCATGGGCATCCTCGACATGCCGCCGGCCAGGATCCCCAAGGGGGAGATCCGCTTCCGGGGCACGGACATGCTCAAGCTGTCGGACCAGGCGCGCAGCCAGATCCGCGGCCAGCGCATCGCGATGGTCTTCCAGGACGCGCTGTCCGCGCTGAACCCGGTGTTCACCGTCGGCTGGCAGATCGGCGAGATGTTCCGGGTCCACCGGGGCATGTCCAAGCGCGATGCCCAGAAGAAGGCCATCGAGCTCATGGAGCGGGTCCGCATCCCGGCCGCGCGGCAGCGGGTGAACGACTACCCCCACCAGTTCTCCGGCGGAATGCGCCAGCGCATCATGATCGCCATGTCGATCGCCCTGGACCCCGAGGTCCTGATCGCCGACGAGCCGACCACCGCCCTCGACGTGACCGTCCAGGCGCAGATCATGGAACTGCTCGCCGAGCTGCAGCGCGAGAGCAACATGGGGCTGATCCTGATCACCCACGACCTCGGCGTGGTGGCCGACGTGGCCGACAAGATCGCGGTGATGTACGCCGGGCGGATCGTCGAGGGCGCACCGGTCCACGACGTGTACAAGAACCCGGCGCACCCGTACTCCAAGGGCCTGCTGGACTCGATCCCCCGGGTCGACCAGAAGGGCCAGGAGCTCTACGCCATCAAGGGCCTGCCGCCCAACCTGCTCGACATGCCCTCCGGCTGCGCCTTCCACCCCCGCTGCCCGTACCGTCGGGACAACTGCGTGACCGACGTGCCCCCGCTGTACGAGATCAGCGGGACGCGCGGGAGCGCCTGCCACTACTACCGGGAGGTCCTCGATGGCACCCTCGGGTGATCGGATCCTTGAGGTCCGTGACCTGGTCAAGCACTTCCCGCTGACCCAGGGCATCGTGCTCAAGCGCCAGATCGGCGCGATCAAGGCGGTGGACGGCGTCTCGTTCGACCTGCACCGCGGGGAGACGCTCGGAGTCGTCGGCGAGTCGGGCTGCGGCAAGTCCACGCTGGCCAAGCTCCTGATGGCGCTGGAGCGGCCCACCTCGGGCGAGGTGAAGATCAACGGCGTCGACATGGCCAAGGCGCACGGCGGCGAGCTCAAGCGGATGCGGCGCAACATCCAGATGGTCATGCAGGACCCGTACACCTCGCTGAACCCGCGGATGACCGTCGGCGACATCGTCGGCGAGCCGTTCGAGATCCACTCCGAGGTGGCGCCCAAGGGTGACCGGCGCAGGAAGGTCCAGGAGCTCCTGGAGGTGGTCGGGCTCAACCCCGAGCACATCAACCGCTACCCGCACCAGTTCTCCGGCGGCCAGCGGCAGCGCATCGGCATCGCCCGCGGGCTGGCGCTCCAGCCGGAGATCATCATCTGTGACGAGCCGGTCTCCGCGCTCGACGTGTCGATCCAGGCGCAGGTGATGAACCTGCTGGAGCGGCTGCAGAACGAGTTCAACCTCGCCTACATCTTCATCGCCCACGACCTGTCGGTGGTGCGGCACATCTCCGACCGCGTCGCGGTGATGTACCTGGGCAAGATCGTGGAGCTGGGCAAGGACGACGCGATCTACGAGCGTCCCTCGCACCCGTACACCCAGGCGCTGCTGTCGGCGGTGCCGGTGCCCGACCCCGAGGGCCGGGAGACCCGCGAGCGGATCATCCTGCAGGGCGACCCGCCGTCGCCGGCCGACCCGCCGTCGGGCTGCCGTTTCCGTACGCGGTGCTGGAAGGCGCAGGACGTCTGCGCCGAGCACGAGCCGCTGCTGGAGGTCCGTACGGGCGGGCACCTGAGCGCCTGCCACTTCGCCGAGGTGCACGACGTCATCGGCGCGTAGCCCGGTCGTGTGAGAAGGCGGCGCCGCCACGGGTGACGGCGCCGCCTTTGTTACTCCTCGGTGGGTCAGAGGATGCTGATGTTGCCCACGCCGACGCCCACGAGGCCGCCGGTGCCGACACCGTTGTTGCTGCCCGGGCCTGCGACGATGCCGCCGCCGACGACGTTGCCGCCCCCGAGGATGCCGCCGCCGCCGAGGATGCCTCCGCCGCCGACGATGCCGCCGCCGTAGATGCCGCCACCCCCGTAGATGCCGCCACCGTAGACGCCACCTCCGTAGATGCCGCCGCCGTAGACGCCGCCCCCGTAGACGCCGCCTCCGTAGGAGAGGCCGCCGCCGCATCCGGCGCCGAGCGCCCCGACGCCGAGCGCGCTCGGGATGACGACCGCGCTCGGGACGACGGGGACCACGGGGGGCGTGCAGTAGCAGCAGCTTGACTTGGAGGCCTTGGCGGGCTTGGCCGCGTCGGCGGAGGCCATGGCGGCCGGAGCGACGACAGCGATCCCGACGCATGCCGTGGTGACCAGAAGACGACGAATCATGTGGTTACTTCCCCCTGTGAAACCACCGCGGCGAGGGTCGCTGTTCAACCGTTCGTCCAGCGGTGGTTACTGACTGTGACCGCTGAGACAGTACCCAACGCTTGAACAGGATTAAGGGCAGGGAATGGTCAGACAACGGTAATGATTGCGGACCCGTGACCGAAGAGACCTTGGTTAACGGCGAGGCCAAGTCGTGCCCCTTCGACCTGACGCGCCCCGGCCGCACCCCTTAACTGCCAGGTCAGCTCACATACCTGAGCGATGGCCTGAGCGGGGATCGCCTCGCCGAAGGACGCCAGACCGCCGGAGGGGTTGACCGGAACTTTGCCTCCGAGCGCGGTCTCCCCAGAACGGAGCATTTCGGCGGCCTCGCCGGGTTCGCAGAGGCCGATGTCCTCGTACCAGTCCAGCTCCAGCGCTGTGGAAAGGTCGTACACCTCGGCGAGGGAGAGATCGCCCGGTCCCACGCCCGCCTCTTCGTACGCGGCCGACGCGATGGAGGACCGGAAGGCGCGCTCCGGGGGCGGCACGGCGGCCGAGGAGTCGGTGGCGAAGTTCGGCATCTCCAGCACCGTGTTGGGGAAGGTCGGGCCCACGGTGGACACGGCCGCGATGCGCACGCCGGAAAGCCCTCGCCTGCGGGCGAAGGACTCCGAGGCCAGGACCACGGCCGCGCCGCCGTCGGAGGTCGCGCAGATGTCCATGAGGCGCAGGGGGTCGGCGACCATGGGCGAGGCGAGCACCTCCTCGGCCGTCACGGTCTTCCGGTAGCGCGCGTTGGGGTTCAGGGACCCCGCACGGGCGTTCTTCACCTTCACCGCCGCGAAGTCCTGCGCTGTGGAACCGTAGAGTGCCATCCGGCGGCGCGCGTACAGGGCGAAGTAGGCGGGGTTGCTGGCCCCCAAAAGCCGGAATCTCAGCCAATCCGGATCATCGTGGCGATCTCCGCCGACCGGTTTGAAGAACCCTTTCGGCGTCGAATCCGCCCCGATCACCAGCGCGACGTCGCAGAGACCGGCCAGGATCCGGGTGCGGGCGATCTCGATCGCGTGGGCCCCCGAGGCGCAGGCGGCGTAACAGGACGCGAAGCGCGCGCCCGACCACCCCAGCGCCTGGGCGAAGGAGGAGCCCGCGACGAAGCCTGGGTAGCCGTTCCTGATCGTGTCCGCGCCCACCACGAACTGCACGTCGGTCCAGAGCAGGCCCGCGTCCGCGAGCGCGCGGCGCGCGGCGGCGACGCCGTACTCCACGAACGGCCTGCCCCACTTCCCCCACGGGTGCATCCCCGCGCCGACCACGAGCGTCATGGCACGGCCACCTTCCCGGGCGCGTGCGCGGGGACACCAGGCCGGCGGTCACGCATGGGGGCGCCCCCACATCCAGACGAGCGGGCCGTCGGCGAGCGGGCCCGAGGTCAGCTCCAGCTCCATCCCGACGCTCAGGTCCGCGACGGTGAGGTCGGGGGTGACCTGGCCGAGCACGACGATGCCCTCCCGTTCCAGCTCCACGGCCGCGAGCGTCACCGGCGTGTACGGCTCGGCCGGCACGTACGGCGCGGGCGGGGGGTAGCAGGCGTTGGTGTACGACCACACCCGGCCTCTGCGGGACAGCCGTGCCAGGGCGGGCGAGTCGTCCTCGCAGCGCGGGTTGCGGCAGAAACCGGGCTGGGGCGGGAAGCAGACGGTGCCGCAGCCGGGGCAGCGGGTGCCGAGCAGATGCGTGACACCGTCCTCGATGGTGAACCATCCGTCGATCGCGAGCCGTGCCATGTGCCCAATATGACACAAGCGCTTGCTCAAATACGAGAGCGGGCCCTACAGCCCGCCCCGGTCACATCTGGCCCACCCGCGCGAGCCGCACGTGGGCGCCGGGCGGCAGCCCGAGGCGCTGCGCCGCGTCCCCGGAGTTGACCGCGAACGCGACCAGCCCGGCCGAGTCGGTGAACGCGACGAGGTTCCCCGGCGGCACGGCGGCGTAGGTGTCGCGGTAGGGCATGGTGATCTGCCGCCTGCCGAGGGACACCGCCAGGACGTCCCCGACGCGGATGCCGAGCGTCGCCAGATCGCCGGCCGTCACGGAGAGTTGCACGTTCCCGTAGCGGTCCAGGGACAGCACCTCCCCCTCCGCGGCGCCCTCGCCGACACGCGCGGTCGGCGCGGGCAGCGCGAGCAGGCGTTCCAGGGGGATCCTCGGGCCGAGGTCGGCGGGGACGCGGCCCGCGCACAGGTGCGCCGCGACCGGCGCGTACACGTCGCGCCCGTGGAAGGTCGAGGACACGGGCTTGATGAAGAACTCGTCGTTGGTTATCTCGAACGCGGCGCGCGCGCCGCCCGAGGCGAGCAGGGACCACGAGAGCAGGCCGTTGTCCGGCCCGATGAACACGTGTCTCCCCGCCTCGACGGCGACCGAGCGCCGCGCGCTCGCGGGGGCCGGGTCGACGGCGGCTATGTGCACTCCGGGGGGAAGGTACGGCAGCGTCTGGGCCAGGATCGCCGCGCCCCGCCGGATGTCCCCTGCCGGGACGAGGTGGCAGACGTCGATGATCCTCGCCTGCGGGGCGATGCCGACGATCACCCCATGGCACGACGCGACGAACCCGTCTTCCAGCCCGTAATCGGTGAGAAGCGTGATGACTGAGGTCACACTTGGTGACTGTACGTCGTAGGAACGCGGTGTCATAGGGCGTATCTCGTCATACCAGCGGGAGGGCGTTTTGGTGGGAAAGGCAACGTTTTGTGGATTTGGTGCGTCCCATATGCGGAGGCATCGCCATGTACCCCGCTCCTGACCTTGATCCTGACTTGCGGCTGGACCTCATCCTGGTCTGGGCGCTCCACGAGGAGGCCGAGGCCCTCGCGGCCGAACTCGGGCCGCCGGGACCGCCGCGCCGATCGGCGTCCGACCGCTGCGGATGAACCTCCGCCGCCGGGTGCTTCATGTTGCTTTGCGTCTCCCGAACTGCCATGAACAGGCGCGAATTCCCGACTACCATGGCCACGGGCCGCATGCGTGCGTCGTGGCTCAGGGTCGCGTTCGCGCGGACGCCTCGTTCGCTCGTCTCCCGCACTCCCCTGCCCGGCCTGCCGTCGACGTCTCCCGCGCGCCCGACCGAGGAGGACAGCATGGACACCGCACCCGACCATGGTGACAGCGAACCCGAGGAACCACCCGCCCCCCACGTCCCCGGCGAGCTGACCGGGCGCGAGCGCGAGCTCCTCGCCTTCGAGCGCCAGTGGTGGCGCTACGCGGGGGCCAAGGAACAGGCGATCCGCGAGACCTTCGACATCTCCGCGACGCGGTACTACCAGCTGCTCGGCCGGCTGGTCGACCGTCCGGAGGCCCTCGCCCACGACCCGATGACCGTGAAGCGGCTGCGGCGGCTGCGCGCCTCACGCCAGCGCGAGCGCGCGGCGCGCCGATTGGGCATGCGTCCCTGACGCCCGGGGTAGTGCTCAACGCGTGACTCATGATGTGTTGCCCGATATCGCCGGTTTGACGGCCATCAAGGCCGATCCCTCGGGGGCGGTCATCGGGCTCGACTTCGACGGCACCCTGGCGCCGATCGTCCCCGACCCCGCCGACGCCCGTGTCGCCCCGCACGCCGCCGCGGCGCTCGTCCGCCTCGGCGGCCTGGTCGGCGCCGTGGTGCTCGTCACCGGCCGCCCCGCCGCCACGGCCGTCGCCTACGGCGAGGTGCCCGGCGGGCCCGGCCTCGCGGACGTGCCCGGCCTGGTGGTGCTCGGCCAGTACGGGCTCGAACGCTGGGAGGCCGGCCAGGTGACCTCTCCGCCGCCGCCGCCCGGGATCGACCGGCTCCGCGCCGAGCTGCCCGCGCTGCTCGCCTCCCTCGGGCAGGTCGTCACCCTCGGCCGGGAGCCGGGCGTGACGGTCGAGGACAAGGGCAGGGCGCTCGCCGTCCACACCCGCAGGGCGCCGGACCCCGAGGCGGCCCTGCGGGTCCTGCGCGGGCCGCTGGCCGAGCTGGCCGCCGAGACCGGGATGCTCGTCGAACCGGGGCGCCTGGTGCTGGAGCTGCGCCCGGCCGGGATGGACAAGGGGCACGCGCTCAGCGCGTTCCTCGCCGAGCGCGGGGCCCGGTCGGTGCTCTTCGCCGGGGACGATCTGGGGGACCTCGCGGCCTTCGAGGCGGTACGCCTGTCGGGGCTGCCGGGCGTGACGGTGTGCAGCGCCTCGGCCGAGGTCACCGAGCTCGCCAAGCTCGCTGACGTCGTCGTGGACGGCCCCGCCGGGGTCGCGGCACTGCTGTCCGCCCTCGCGGACGCCATCTCAGGCGGCAGGCTCGGGCCGTGAGCTGAGGGCGATGCCGATCATCGCGAACGCGAGCAGCAGCGGGACCATGAGGAACGCCGTGTGCGTGCCGGAGGCGTCGGCGATGGCGCCGAGCACGAACGGCCCGACGCCGACGGCGACACTGGCCCAGATGGAGGCCGCCGCGCCCGCCTGGTCGGTCCGCCCGCCCGACATGGCGATCACCCTCGCCAGCCCGAGCGGGAACTGCATCGAGACGCCGAGGCCGCACAGGACCAGGCCCGCGTAGGAGAACACCGGCTGGGAGCTGACCCAGAACGCGGCCCAGCCGGCCAGGGTCACCACGAGCGCGCCCGCGAGCAGAGGGGTCGGCGCGACGCGCAGGGCCATCCTGCCCGCCGCGAACCTGCCCACGGCGATCCCGGCGGTGAACGCCGTCAGCCCGGTCGCCGCGGCCGCCGCCGCCATGCCCGTCTGGTCCGCCAGCAGCTTGGCCGCCCAGACGTTGAACAGGAACTCCATGGCCACCAGGCAGAACAGCACCCCGCAGGCGGCGTGGAAGCGCCAGCCGTACGGCGCCGGCGCGGCGGGCGCGCCGTCCCGCTCCGCGTCGGGGACCGGAGGGTCCGAAGGCATCCACACCCGGCCCATCACCGCGAACAGCACGATCGTCGCCACGGGCGTGAGCAGCAGGCCGGCCCGCCAGCCGAGTGAGGTGCCGGCGAGCACGCTGATCAGGTAGGACAGGCCGATCCCCACGGTGACGGCGACGGCGTTGGCCTCGTTGATGGCCGCGGGGCCCGCCGTCCCGTGGTGGTCGCTGAGCGCGGCCATGCCCACGTACAGCATGACCGAGCCGCCGGCGCTGGCCAGGCCGAACCCGAGCAGGGTGACGGGCAGCGCCGTGGTGGCCACGACGAGCACGACGCCGCACGCCATGGCGGCGAGGCCGGTCCAGGTCGCGCGGTGCCTGCCGAGCCTGCGGGTCAGCCTCGGCATGGCGATGCCGCTCAGCACGCCGCCGACGGCCATGGCGGTGCCGTGCAGCCCGGCGACGGCCTGCGAGATGCCCATGTCGATGCGGAGCAGCGGGAGGGCGGCCGAGAGGCCGTACAGGTAGGTGGAGAAGGTCGCGAGCTGGAGGTAGATGAGCCAGGTCGGGCGGTCCCTGGTCAGACGCGTGTGTGAGCGGACGGACGTGGTCGAGCTCAATGATCCCCCGTGCCTCGGAGCACTCCAACTGGTCACGAAGGTATCATCGGCCGAATCACCGAGAAACAGCCTTAACGGCGAGATATCCGGCACCCGGTGCACTGGAGAGGGACGTTCTCCCTGGTGGCCGCCGGACGGGACCGGTGGCCCGGCGAGGGCGGTGAGCGTTCGCCGGAGAGGTGAGCGTTCTCACTGCGGCCCGGAGGCCCCGTGGTCGAGGGCGGCGAGCTGGTCGGCGAACCAGCGGCTCGGCGGCAGCGCCGTCGCGGCGGCCCGCAGGCGCGTCCCACGCTTGGCGCGCTCCTCCTCCGGGAGCATCAGCGCGTCGAACAGCGCGTTGGCCGTGCCCGACACGTCGTAGGGATTGACCACGATCGCGTCGGCGCCCAGCTCGGCCGCGGCGCCGGCCTCCCTGGACAGCACCAGCGCGCAGGTGGGGGCGAGGATCGGCCCCTCCTTGGCGACGAGGTTCATGCCGTCGCGTATCGGGTTCACCAGCAGCACGTCGGCCATGCGGTACGCCGCCAGCGAGCGGGCGTAGTCGTCGTCGACGTTGAGGATCAGGGGATCCCAGTCCTCGCCGCCGAACTCGTCCTCGATCTCCTTGGCCGAGCGCTGGACGGCCGCGGTGTACTCCCGGTACTCGGGGAGATCGTGCCGCGAGGGGTAGGCGAAGGCCAGGTGGGTGACCTTGCCGTGCCACTCGGGATGGTCGGTCAGGAACTGCTTGTAAGCCGACAGGCCGCGCACGATGTTCTTCGACAGCTCGGTCCTGTCGATGCGCACGATGAGCTTCCTGTCGCCGACGCGCTCGCGCAGGGCGGTCATGTGCGACTCGACGTCGGGTTCCAGGGCACGGGCCCAGAGCGCGTCACCGTCGACACCGAGCGCGTGCACGCCGATGCGCGTCGTACGGCCCTCGTAGGTGATCGTCCGCTCGGCGCGGTCGACCTGGGCGCCGAGCAGGACCTCGCAGCAGTCCATGAACGCCGAGGCCCAGCGGACCGTGAGGAAACCCGCGTGGTCGGCGCCGAGTATCCCCGAAAGCAGCTCGGCGGAGATGGCGTCGGGCAGCAGCGAGAAGTACTCCGGCGGCGCCCACGGCGTGTGGGAGAAGTGGGCGATGCGCAGGTCGGGCCGCTCGACGCGCAACATGGCCGGGGCCAGGGTCAGGTGGTAGTCCTGGATCATGACGCGGGCGCCGTGCGCGGCCTCCTCGGCCAGGGCCAGGGCGAACGCGGCGTTGTAGTCCTGGTAGGACTCCCACTCCCGGCGGAAGCGCATGTCGAACTGCGGCGAGTTGGGGGTGTCGTAGAGCAGGTGGTTGACGAACCACAGCGTGGAGTTGGCCACGGCGTTGTAGGCGCGGTGGAAGGTCGCGGGCGGGATGTCGAGCATGCGCACCGGCCCGGTGTCGTATCCGGCCTGGTCGAGGCGCCCGCTCGGCGCGAGCCGCACCGCGCCGCGGTCGCCGTCGGACAGGGCGGCGCACACCCACAGCACGTCGGTCTCCTTGACGACCTCCGACAGCCCGGAGACCATGCCGCCCCCGCCGCGGCGCATCGTCAGGGAGCCGTCCTCGGCCAGCGTGAACGACACAGGGCCTCGATTGGAGGCCAGCAGAACCGTGTTCATCCGCCCATCACCACTCCTCGTCCGCCACACGGCGGTGATCCCTCGCCGTTCTTCTCCGCTGTGATGCGCACTCGGCCGCAGACTAAATTAATTTAACGCCCCCAATAAGATGGGCTGGTGGTCAGGTCAAGGCAAAGTGCAGATGGTCGAGGGGAGTCCCGCGATGGCGCTTGACGAGACGACCGAAGAGCTGGCCCGTGCCGCCGCCCAAGGTGACCACCGCTCTCTCGGAGAGCTTCTCCGCCGCATCGAGCCCGACGTGCTCCGTCACTGCGCGAGGCTCCTGCCCTACCACCAGGACGCGGAGGAGGCTTGTCAGGATACGTTGCTGGCCGTCGCCCGCAACATCGCGCGGTTCGAGGGAAGGGCACGTTTCACCACGTGGTTGCACATCGTGACCACCAACTGTGCCCGCACCACCTACCGCACGCTGAAGCGGCGGGCCGCCGAGCAGTCCTCCGAGGTGCTGCCCGACCTCCGCGCCGACCCCCACCGCGTGAGCGTGATCGCCGGCTCGCGGCTCGACCTGCTCGACGCGATGGAGGCGCTGGAGGCCGACAAACCCGACCTCGCGCAGGCCCTGGTCCTGCGGGAGATCTGCCAGCTCGACTACAACGAGGTCGCCGAGCAGCTCGGCATCCCGCTCGGCACCGCCAAGTCGCGCATCCACCAGGCCCGCAAGTACATGCAGGCCGCCCTCGGCGACGCCTACGGGTGGACCCCCTGATCTCACGGGAGGGGGGCCCGATCGTCTCGCTGCGTGAGACGGTCGGACCTGGCCGCCGATGGGCGAGGTAGAGTTCTTTTGTTCTGCCTGTGATGTCGGCGGAACCACAACTTCATATTTGCTCATCCAGAGGGGTGGAGGGACCGGCCCTGCGAAGCCCCGGCAACCCTCCCGGCTGTGGTCATACGCGTCTCCGAATGGCGCGGCACGCGACCAAGTGAGTCCGGCCGGGACAGGTGCCAATTCCGGCCCGTGACCAAGGTGGTCCGGGCGAAGATGAGGGAAAGGCCTCGCTTCATGGCGCTCGCAACCGCTCAGCCCAAGACCACGCTCGACTTCGGCCCCGCCGTCGCGCTCTCCTGCCGCGAATGCGGCACGCGCTACGACCTCGGTCCGACCTTCGCCTGCGTGGAGTGTTTCGGGCCACTCGAAGTGGCCTACTCCTGGAACTCGCCCGGCTTCACCGGGCCCTCGCCGGTCACCCGGCGGCAGATCGAATCCGGTCCGGCGAACATCTGGCGCTACCGGGGACTGCTGCCGGTGCCCGCAGACGTCCTGTCCAAGCCCAACCTCGCGCCCGGCTGGACCAAGCTGGTCAAGGCCGACAACCTGGCCCGCGAGCTGGGCATACGGAGCCTGCACGTCAAGGACGACTCGGGCAACCCCACCCACTCCTTCAAGGACCGGGTGGTCGCCATCGCCCTGGAGGCGGCGCGCAACTTCGGCTTCCACACGCTCTCCTGCTCCTCCACGGGCAACCTGGCGGGCGCGGTCGGCGCCGCGGCGGCGCGCGCGGGGCTGGACTCCTGTGTCTTCATCCCGTCGAACCTCGAAGAGGCCAAGATCACCATGGCCTCGGTGTACGGCGGCAGACTGGTCGGCATCGAGGGCACCTACGACGAGGTCAACCGCTTCTGCTCGGAACTGATCGGCGACCCGCTCGGCGACAAGTGGGGTTTCGTCAACGTCAACCTCCGGCCGTACTACGGGGAGGGCTCCAAGACCCTCTCCTACGAGATCGCCGAGCAGCTCGGCTGGCGGATCCCCGACCAGATCGTGGTCCCTGTGGCGTCGGGCTCGCAGCTCACGAAGATCGACAAGGGCTTCAAGGAGCTGATCAGGCTCGGGCTCGTCGACGACAAGCCCTACAAGATCTTCGGGGCGCAGGCCGAGGGATGCTCGCCGGTGTCGGCCGCCTTCAAGGCCGGCCACGACATCGTCCAGCCGGTCAAGCCGGACACCATCGCCAAGTCGCTCGCGATCGGCAACCCGGCCGACGGGCCGTACGTGCTGGACATCGCCCGGCGCACGGGCGGGGCGGTCGAGGACGTCACCGATGCCGAGGTGGTGGACGCGATCCTGCTGCTGGCCCGCACGGAGGGGATCTTCGCCGAGACGGCCGGTGGTGTCACCGTCGGAGTGCTGCGCAAGCTGGTGGCCAACGGCCTGCTGGACCCGGCCGCCGAGACGGTGGTGCTCAACACCGGAGACGGCCTCAAGACGCTCGACGCGGTCTCGGCCGAGGCCCGGCCTACCGCCGTCATACGGCCCTCACTCGACGCATTCCGTGCGGCTGTCGCCGATAACTCCTGAAAGGTTACGATAAATGAGCGTTTCTGTGCGGATTCCGACGATTCTCCGTACGTACACGGATGGTGTCGCAGAGGTGAACAGCGAAGGGGCCACGCTTCGCGAGGTGTTGCAGAAGCTCGAGGCCGACTTCCCCGGAATCGGGGCCCGCATTCTCGATGAAACGGGCAAGATTCGCCGTTTTGTCAACGTCTATGTCGGAGAAGAGGATGTCCGTTTCGTCGAAGGTCTGGACACTGTCACGCCGGACGGAGCACAGATCTCGGTGATCCCCGCGGTGGCCGGAGGCTGACCCCCGGAGGCTCCGCGACGCCCGTGTGTCCCTGGGACACACGGGCGTCGGCGTGTCCGGGGCCTCCGAGCGGCCTGGCTATCATAATAGAAGTTCTAACGGCTCCGGTTCTGTAGTGTAATTATCAACTAACCAAACGCGAGCGAAAAATAGTCACGTACCGCTTAGAGCGAACGTCAAGAAGTAGTTTGGTGATTGACTCTGTTGCGCCAAGCCTTGCCACAGGTATGGTCGAGAACGATCGACGTTGCCGAGGAGTACGCATGCGTCTCGGTTCCGAAGGTCACGGGCCCCGCGGAGGAGTGGGCGGGGTCCGGAGCCCAGCAAGAGGAGTCGGAAAGTGGCGCAGGGCACCGTCAAATGGTTTAACGCGGACAAGGGCTACGGCTTCATCGCGGTAGACGGTGGTAAGGACGTGTTTGTCCACTACTCAGCGATCATGTCCGAGGGCTACCGATCCCTCGAACAGGGTCAGCGGGTGGAGTTCGAGATCACACAGGGCCAGAAGGGTCCACAGGCGGAGTCCGTGCGGACTGTGTGACGCGGCCGGCGCAGTCCGGTCGGCGACCGAAGATCCACTGGTCTCTCTCAGTCAGTAGCCGGAAGGTTCGGTCTGTCGTGCACCAAGACGGGCCGAGCCTTCCGTCGTCTCCCCTTCCCCGCCTCCTTGAGCACAGGCCCAATATTCGGCATACGGTCGGAGAAATCCTTGCGCGGCCCAGGTCATAGGGGTTGTCGCTTGCACTCGACCGGGTAGAGTGCTAAACAGTTCGTTGGCACTCTCCTGTCGAGAGTGACAAACCTGGATCGAGGCGATGGGGCTTGGCGATCCACGGCGACAGGTGTCGTGGTGAGCGGGTCTACATGCCGTCGCGGGCGTCGGCTCGATCCGCTGCAAGCCACCCTGTATCTGGGAGGTCTAGCCGTATGGCAGCCAAGATGATCGCGTTTAACGAGGACGCCCGGCGCGGTCTCGAGCGCGGTATGAACCAGCTCGCCGACGCCGTCAAGGTGACCCTGGGACCCAAGGGCCGCAACGTCGTGCTGGAGAAGAAGTGGGGCGCTCCCACGATCACCAACGATGGCGTCTCGATCGCCAAGGAGA
>NZ_JANZYP010000097.1 GCF_025506355.1 Sphaerisporangium corydalis | reverse complement strand
GACCCGGATGCACCTCATTATGGGCGACACACCGCAGCAGACCCCCATCCCGCAGACACTCACCGCTTAACCTGCAGAACAGGATCACACGAAGGTCAACTCATACACCACTTCGCTGGACGTGACCCTGGCGAGCGTCGCAGTAGCCGGGTGCAGCGTCCCGCAGCAGATTCGTGCCGAGCGAGGATCGCACGCCTATGCGGGTGGCGTCAATCGCTGCGTTCAAGATCGCAGCAGCATAGAGATCTGCACTACGCCAGCGGTCGATCAGTTGCGGGGCAGCCGCGATCACTTGTGTGAGCCCGTAGTCGGACGATTGCAGTGCAAGCGCGATGCGTCGGTCCCCGGCCTGGGCGGCGTCTTGGGCGCGTTCCAGCTCGGAAGAACTGAAGCGGGAGCCGAGGTGCACAATGTCGGCCAGACCCAGCACCTCTCGCTCCCTGGCGTAGGGATCGCTGTCTTGGGGCAGGGCGACATAGGCGTCGTACCTTCTCGGCCAGATCGTGGAGATCAAGATGCTGCCGCCGCTGAGAAGAGCGCGGATGGTGTCAGCGGTCAGTCCAGCCGGGCCTCCCATGAACTTTTGTAGTTCGTCCAGCCATACCACGAGTTGGTGTGGTGCTACCGCGGCGGCCTGACGGACTTGTTCGGCGTCGGCTGGGTGAAGGAGCCACCACTGTGGCACCAGCGCGCGGATCGCCTCATAAGCACATCGGGTCTTGCCTACGGAGGAGTCACCAACTAGAACGACCAATCCGCCCCGCTCAGCAGCCTGGCCGATCAATGCGCGTATTCCGCGCGGGTCAGAGTCAGTGTCTCGGGAAACGTAGACCGGTAGGTCGCCCACCGCTTGAGGCGCATCGATCGGGGCGTGCACGCCCAAGCGGCGGGGATCGGCTTGCTCTACCCGGATAAGCCCCGCGAGGCCTGGTGGCACCTCGGCGTGGGCACGTTCCCATGCCGCCTTCCAGCCCGGCCACTGTTCGCGCGGCACCGCGCAAGCGCGAAGGATCAACTCCAGTGTGTTCTCGCTGGGGCGTCCTAGGTTGACTGCCTCCCCCAATGTGGACTTGGGGAGCCGACCGTAACCCCGTACCGCCCTGTCCACCTCGCTATACGAGCGGTCGCCCACCAACGCCTTCAACGCCGCCGCCAACTCCGCCGCGGTGTGAACATCAGCGGGGTCCACTCCTTCGGCCGGAAGGGTTGCAGGCATAGATTTCCGCTCCTGATTCTGGTCACCCGGATGCGTCCGGCCGAGCGACCGGACGGCGCCGGACGCCTTCGCACCCACCCTCGGCTATCACCAACTGCTGCTGCTCAGCCTGCCTTACCTCTGTCGTACCTGCAGCAGTTTGTTCGGCTTCCTCCGCATGTGCTGCCGGACACCGCGCTCAGTCGATGTGCTCTTCCTGTCCGCTACGGCGCCGGCCGGCCCCGACTAACCACTCACCAAGGAACAAGGGTGCAACAGCTCACCGAATGGATCCCGTTGATGACAGCGACTCTGCAGCTGGCCACCGCCGCTATCAACTTCGCTGCCGCCCGTGTCGGAAGTTCCGTCGGCAACGGTAACCAGCCGCAGCTCCCCGAGCCCTCTGACGATCAGGAGTAGGAAGTGTGGGAGCCGACTCACCCTCGGCTCCCACATCACCCTCCGAGGCCACCACTCCAGCGACGTTCCTTCGCCTGGACAGGAGCAACCTGGAAAACGCCGCCAAGATCATTTAATAGATATTTCGCGATCACTGACATGTGACTGCCTACGGCTGCATCTCGCTGCACAAGACCAACGCACGGCTCCGAAAAGCCCCAGGTGGGGAGCCGTTTTGGCTGATCAAAGAGTGCCCCCGGCAGGATTCGAACCTGCGGCACCCGCTTTAGGAGAGCGGCGGTCATAAAACTGGCTCATGTGATGCAGGCTGCATGAACGTCCCACGCAACCTGCACTGCCTGTAAGATCATCCCGTGCATGTCCCTTAGTTGCTGAGGCTGTCCTCCGGCATTCGGTGACAAGTCGACCATGCGGAGACAGCGGCGCCAGCAGGACGACAAGGGACATCGCCGCCGGAGTCCTTTCGGCTCTCGCGATGGCTAACAAGGGGAGCAATAATCTTGTCTCACCGGCTATCAAACCCTGCGACCATTCGTCAGGCGGGTCAAGCTCGCCCGGAGGCGTAGCTGCGCACGGCCGGTGTGCACTACGGTGCTGGCGAGTGGCCACACGAGTGTTCCAAGCGGCATCTACCCAGGCCATCGCCGGCCATCGCCGTGCCGGGATAGCAGACCGCGGCGCTGCTGGTGATCCAGCGCCACCGAGCTGATCAGGCTGGATGGCGGTGATTGAGAAGATGGATGCCCTGGTCCAGGACGGTCATCATCAGCAGGCCAGCATCGGTGTCTTGCTCGGCGTCGAGTTCCTGGCCGCTACAGGTGGCGACATGACCGCCTTGGCTATGCCGAGCGGCTTGACCGGTTATGCCGCACTGACTTCTTCCCGCGACGCCGGAAGAATGAGCGGCGTTCCGAGGGCAAGCTCCATACCCCAGGCCGTGTTTGCCCCTGGCCAGGCAACGGGTCAACGTGCTGTGGGCACTCCTCCGCGACAGGTGATGCTACGTAGTCACCCCTCCGGTCTCAGGCCACATGACGTGATCTCTTTGACAACGTTATCGAGAATCATCACGGCTACACGAGTCGTTGCAAATTCAACATCTCATGACCGGTGATGAGTCGTACGCAAGATGGGATGACTTGCATAATAATGTCCTCGTGGGCAGGCATAGCACAAGCGAGACAACCGGTGAGACGACAAGCGAGACAACCACTCCGACCCGTCCCTTTTCTACCGGATTTCACATACTTGTCCTAATTGCGATCGCATGGGGTGTGGTGCTCTGTGTGGCCGGTACATTACTTAGTTCCACTCTTGGGACTGTAATCGGCGTGGTTTCAGGTATAGGTGGATTAGTACTTGGAACTGGATATCGGATTCAAGCTCGAATCGGTCGTCCGATTGCCCGAGTCGCGCTTGTGCTCATCTTGATTTTGGAACTCCTTGTAACGTGCTGGTGGATCGGCTCAACTATATATGCGAGTTGGCGCGAAGTCGATCTACTCGCCGAGGTCAAATTGGATCATGGTTCTGATGTGCGACCAGGAGTTAGCGGTATCACGCTTTATACACCCATTCCTGTCGAAAGAGATGGGATTGAATTAATTTTCCGGGTTAGCGACCATAACCCAAAACTAGGGATTTGCGCACCTTTCATCGAGATCTCGGCAAAGTCCACCGCCAACGGTCGCTCCGCCACATCAGTACACGCACTTCCGGACAAGAAGGTGTGGGTGGACATCCCGCCACATAGCAAGGATATTCATCTGGAGATTACCCTCGAAAGTAGCAGAAATGATACGAACTGCAGCGTAGACTTATCAGTGAGTCGCGCGACACTTAGAAATAAGTAGATGGGTGAGAGGGTCACTATATGCACTTCAGGCGAAATGCCACGCCACTAGTTACAGTTGCCATCCTCGTATTATTAGCTAGCTGCAGCGCGGAACCAGCTTCGCCGCGTCCATCCATTCTCATTGGGACAGTAAGTGTAGGTGTGGCAGATGACGCACCGGGATTTGCATTGAGTGCAATCAATCCCGCGGGTATGGATATAAATGTAATGAATGCAATAGGTCGCGAACTGAAGCTTCCTGTGGCGCCGCGGCCAATTACGTCGGCAGACCGCGAACCATCGTTGAAACGAAAAACGGCAACTCTCGTTATCCATACGTTCTCAATCACCGCTGACCGTAACGACAATGGAATTGATTTCGCAGGCCCTTATATGGTAACCACGCAGGCATTACTGGTTCGCAGTGACAACAAGGAGATCGATACCGCAGACAGTTTGAGGGAAAAGACTATCTGTACCGTTAATACCACAACTGGGGGAGAAGTCACTATTCCTGGCGCAGTGATGGGTAAGGCTGGAACCATACAACCCACCACCCGGGAATGCGTGGATGCCGTACTTCAGAAACAAAATGATGCACTTTTCACCGATACTCTTCTTCTCTACGGGTACATGAACGCCAATCCCGGAAAGTTCAAGATTGTTCTTCCCGGCGCTTTCGGGCAGAAACAGTACTATGGCGTCGGATTGCTGGGGAAGCAACGCGACGACTGCCAAAAGATCAACACGGCAATCCGGAAGTACCTGCAGACTCAGTGGCGGACAGACTTTTTAAGCACACTTCCGCTCGCAGCAGAAAATTTTCCTGGAAATAATCACTATACCGGTGACTTTGAAAGCGAATTCAAGCCGACTGATACTGACATGGAGCGACTTTCTTGCCGGCTGCAGTAAATCGGGCACATGCCGAAATTGCTTATATCTAGAGGGTGTCTGAGAAGCTGGCGTTCAGGTAGCTGGTCAGGTTAGTTGTCGTGTGAGGTGCTGGTGGGGGAGGTTTCTCATGCCTAGCGTCGCCGGCCTCACACGACAGATCTCACCGATCAGGAGCGGCGGTGCTGGAGCCGTTGAATATGCGACAAAAGTCTTGGGCTTCTAGCTCTCACGCTCGGGCGGTAATGAAGGGAAATAAGTCAAAAAACACGATACCGGAAATTCGGATACGTCAGGTCTTGCACGCTAACGGCCTTAGATATCGGGTCAATCTTCGCCCGCTACCGAATTTGCGACGCACCGCCGATATAGTGTTCACTCGACAACGGATTGCGGTGTTCGTGGATGGCTGTTTCTGGCACGGATGCCCTCAACATTATGTGCCATCAAAAACAAACAGACACTACTGGGATGCAAAAATATCCAGGAATATAGACCGAGATCGAGCTACGTCCGCAACCTTGTCCAATGCTGGCTGGACTGTTCTTAGATTTTGGAGTCACGAAGACCCTGTCGATGTCACCCGGAAAATTATAACGGTGGTACAGAGTCTTAGTTCGTGCATCGAAGGGGGCGGTTGATCTTGCCATTTGTTCTTAGTTGGCGACTCTCTCGCCTGTATCCGGGGCAGCATCATCCATTTTCTTACGCATACGCGTTTCAGGGAGCTCTGCGGCCACAGCATTTACTACCGGCTGCGCCTCAAGACTGGATAGCCGTAGTAAAGTAGTCGCACCAAGCGAGATGGAGGCGCGAAGAGCTACTGGCTTACAGTTCAGAGCTCTTAAAAGAGAAATCGCGGCGGCCCGAGCAAGTGGAGGCGGAACGCTATTGCCAACCTGACGATGCCCGTGCCAGTTCGTGGTATGGAAACGGAACCAGTCGGGGTACCCATGAAGGCGGGCAGCCTCGCGCACAGTGATCACTCTATCTTCGACCGGATGGATAGGTCTGGGTGACGTGTGTGCACCGCGTTCAGAACCTGTGCCAGCCCTAAGTGTGCGAGAAGGGCCACGTAGCGGTAGTCGATAGAGCCTGCTCTTCGGTTCGACAGTCCCTGGAGATGTGGAAGCAAATCGCTCAATGGTTGCTGGTGCATGCACTGTGCGCCGAGATCCTGTAATGATGGTGGGATCCCAATGCCGTGGCCTCGATTTGTCCCCGGGCACAGGCTCTAGACCTGCAAGTTGCCTTGCGTAAGGATTATCTATGAGGCTCCGACGCTGATAATCTACTTCAAGCAGCTCCGACTCATCGTCCCCTAACAATTTAGGATAGCTACCGGGGCTGGGCAGTCCCTCGAAGGCCTCTTCTACTGTTATTTCAATGGCAGACGGTCGCAATCCTTCCGGACAGCAATCTCCACGACTTCCAAGTATGATGACTCGTCGGCGACTCTGAGGCACACCAAAATTCAGGCTGTTGATTTGACCATCAGTTCCGGAGACATGATAACCAGCAACTCGGAGTCTGCGAACTGCCTCTTCGCGGAGCGAATCGAATCGCGTTTCCAACAAGCCTGCAACGTTCTCAAGGCAGAAAACGCGAGGCTTAATTTCCTCCACCAAGCGGACGAAATGGAGGAGTAGCTGATTGCGTTTGTCGTCCTCCTCTCGCTTTCCACCTGCAGAGAAGCCTTGGCATGGAGGACCGCCAATGAGTGCGTCCACGTATCCGGGCCACTTTCGCCGCGGATATAGCCCTCGAAAACCCTCCTCCGCAGCTTGGAGGAGGGCGTCGGCAGACAGGTTTGCCACATCCCGGCACAAGACATTGCAGTAGGGGAAGTTGAACTTGTGAGTCGCTGCGTGGACGGGGTCGTACTCGACTGCTGCCACTACGTCAAACCCTGCTTGCTCAAAGCCGAGACTGAGTCCCCCCGCGCCAGCAAAGACGTCGATGGCGATCGGCCGGCACCTGTTGCTCACGGTAGGGACTCTTGACACCGAGCGATCATCGCACATCCTGGTGCTAGATGCACGCCATCGGGCTGTCTGTAACGTTCCTGGTGCTCCCGAGGATGGAACTACATGGGGTACCCCCTGGAGGCTGCAACAGCAAGCTGACGAGCGACGGAGTCTAACGAGAGACACTCATGGCCACTCATAAAGCTAAGGCAAATCCGACTAAGGCATTTTTTGTCCGAATGCTAACACGGGACATTTCTCTCGATGACTGCATCTTGGATCTCGTCGATAACAGTATCGATGCTGCCTGGAAGCTCTCAGGAGCGAGGCCGACTGCGCTTCAATCAGATAGCAGTCTCAAAGACTACAAGATTGATATCACGATCAGCGAGGATACATTCTCCGTCTCAGACAATTGTGGAGGCATAAGCTTCGACGACGCTGCTAAGTACGCTTTTACCTTCGGGAGAAGAGACGAGCAAGCGAGAGGCGATTATTCGGTAGGAGTTTACGGCATTGGGATGAAGCGGGCAGTATTCAAGCTTGGCAGGCAGATCCGGATCTCCAGTACCTATAGGGTCGATAATTACCTACAAGGCTTCTTCGTTCCGATCGATGTTAAGAGGTGGCTCGAAGCGGGCGACGAAGCGTGGGACTTTGAGATCGAGGATGTACTTCCAGAAGATGAGCCTGGGGTCTCTATTCTTGTTACTGACCTACTAGATGAGGTGAAAGAGAAATTCTCTGACCCAACGTACGAGCGCAGGCTGCGGCGCATGCTGGCCCGTGATTACATGATTCCTCTCATGCGTGGACTACAGATTAACGTTAATAGCGAACCGGTTAGTGGTTGGAAGCTTGAACTCCGCCAAAACGAAAATTTTGCTCCAATGCGAACGAAGTACGAAGACGAAAGAGTCAACGTCGAGATCGTCGCGGGCATGGGTTCGCCGCCCCCTGACGATCGGGAGCCAGATGAGGAGAAAGGTCTTGATATCTCTGGTTGGTACGTTCTGTGCAACGGTCGAATAGTTCTAGCGGCTGATACTACTGCTCTGACGGGATGGGGTGCTTCCCTTCCAAGATGGCACAAGCAGTATTCGGGGTTCGTCGGCGTCGTATTCTTCAGCTCAGAAAATCCAGAGCTTCTACCAATGACCACAACCAAGAGAAGCGTAGATGTCTCATCTCGGGTCTATCAACGTGCGCTCGCTCGGATGCACGAGCCTGCCAGAGCTTGGATCAACTACACCAACGCCAGAAAGCAGAATATCGAAACTGTAAAGGAGCTCGAAAAGCAAGTTGTAACCAAGGAGGTGTCTGAAGTAATCCCTCGCGCGGAGCTTAAGGTTCCTGAGGTGGCGAGGCCGGCTACACGTGAGCGCATGGCAAATGTGAATTACTCGGTTCCGCTTAATCGAATGAAAGCCCTAGCCGCTGGCTTCGGCAACAGCCGTATGAGCTACCGCGAGGTTGGTCTTGAGTCCTTCGATTACGCGTACCAGGAACTCGCAGACGAGGACTCCTAGTAGTGAGCTCATCTCAATACATAGATTTCAGCGTTCGCCAAAATAAAGCCATCGAACGCGTCCTATTGTTTGATGGTTTGCGACGACTCATGCATTATCACAAAGAGAACAACTATGTTTACGTAGGGCTAGGTTCAGTGTGGTTTATTGATTTCGACATGGCTCATCGCGAGCTAGGAATCGAGACCATGATTTCAATCGAGAGCGACGAAGTTCTCTTCAGGCGGGCTCAGTTCAACAAGCCCTATCGAACGATCGAAGTCATGCATGGAAAGTCTCACGATGTACTGCCTGAATTGATTAAGAGCCGTGACGATATACTGAGTCGTCCATGGGTAGTCTGGCTTGATTACGACGAGGTTCTGAATGAGACGAAGTTAGATGAGCTTAGTGCGCTAGTTTCATCTCTTCCGGGCAACTCATTTCTGCTGACAACGTTTTGCGCCGCTGGACATAGGTATGCAAGACCATCGGAGCGCATAGACAGATTCCAGGAATTATTCGGTGATGCCTTCCCTGTCGAGCGCTTCAAGGCCGCAAAGGATCTCAAGGATGAACCAAAAATGATGGCTGCACTAGGGGATGCAGTCATTGGGTACCTGAAGGCCAAGTCCGTGGAAATTGCACGCCCAGGCGGCTTCATCCCTGCCTTCAATCTTCAGTATCAGGATGGGACTCCAATGGCGACTACAGGCGGAGTGCTCCCGGACGTCGACTTTGTCGATGCGGTACGCGATGAGGTTAATAAGGCCGATTGGCTCTGCTTGGCGAAGAGACCTATAATCACACCTCCCTTAACGGCAAAAGAGGTCGCATCGTTGCGTTCTTTGTTGCCCAATCCCTCCCTCTTGTCACGTAACGACGTTCGGGAGCTTGGTTTTGACTTGATGGAAGATCAGATCGCGTCTTTCGTCGAGCACTACCTTAGATATCCGTCATTCGTCCAGGCGGTTCGTTAGCGCGCCGGCGTGCCGAATCTTCGTTATCTGTCCGCTTCGCTTTCTCGTGCATCATGATCGCTATCAACCGCCATACGCGCGTACGCGCGTACCCGCGTCAGCTCGTCGAGAACATCGGAGCGGTAGTGGACGAAGCGGAGATGTCTGGGACGAGCTATTCACGCGGAAGGTGCTCTTCCAGAGTCCGCGAGCCTTTCGGCCATCGGATTCGGTCAATGGTTGTAATTCGGTACTGGTCCTGTGAGTACAGGTTGTTGCACAGCTACGCGTCCTTAAGATGTATGTCCGACGCCACTTGCTCGGTGGACCTGGGTTGAGGAACGAAGTCCATGACCTTCGATCGCCCTCAACTCGGTGTGGTGACCAGCCAGAGCGCGATCGGGGCTTACGTCTGTGTGGTGGCCCGCTTGGCTCAGCCATAACGACAGAATCCACCAATGAGCCCTCGCTAACAGGATGGAGAGCGGAGAGCCAGAGTTCAGCTGCTCATGAGTACAGAAGGCATTTCGCGATCACCGCTAACCCTCGGGCGTTCACGGCGGGGGAGCCGATCCATCCCGACACGGTGAGCTCGCTGACCGCGACTGTGATCAAGCGCTACAGCAACCCGGCACAAGGCGCGCGGCCCGTACAACCTCTTCCCCATGCCAGGCTTCACGACCTCCGGCACGTCCACGCCACGACGCTACTCCTGGCCGGCGTCCCTGTTCACGTGGTCGCCGCTCGGCTCGGACACGCGGACCCCTCCATCACGCTTCGGGCCTACGCTCACGTGATCCGCACGGCGGAAGCCTCGGCTGCGGAGATCTTCGCTCAGGCGATCGGCGAGTAGGCGGAACGCACCCGCTCCGCCTCTTAGCAGAGGTGTTAGCAAGATCGCGAGATCGTCAGGACAACCACAAAGCCCCGTCGGGCCGACAGCGCACGAGGTGCGGCATGCGCCCCCGGTAGCTGCGGTGTCAGCCTTCGAGACTGTCCTCGACACGAACTACCTGAGGGCGGATGGGGCTTTTGCGTATTCGCGAGGCACAAACGATGAATTAACCGCTTCGGCGTTACCCAGAACCATGATCGACAGAAGTTTTTTCGACAATCTTTCTATCCACATCCTGTGCCTTGCGAGAAGCCTGCTGCTTGCTGCCCTGACCTGCGACTTCTTACCGGATGGCGTTCCATCATGTGAGAAGCCGCCTCACTGCACCCACAGCTTTTCCACACCTAATCCACAGAAGGGCCAAGACCCCAGGAGCAAGTTTTACACAGGTTATCCACAGGGCTGCTCTCAGGACAACTTGCGTTACCGAACGTAGTGACGGAAGCATTCATTTCGACGGTCCGAGGTCATCGCCCCGTAAAAGGGGCGACGGCCTCCCGGTGGCACGGAAGGCCGTCGCATCTCTCTAAGTTAGGCAGCCCTAAGGAGGCTCACCTGAACGCAAACGTACCGCATGACGTTAGGCATCCCCTCGCGCGGGAGTCAACGTCCCTGACGGTGACCGTTACGGAACAGGCGTCTTCGCATCCGCTGCCGATCATCGGCCAACTCGCTGACCAGTCCAGCTTCGTCGGTTTCTGCATCGGCACCGCCGTCCTGCTCATCATCCTGGGCGTGATCTTCCCGGCTGTCTGGTCGAGGAAAAGCGCCCGCCGTAAGGCCGCGGTGGAGGTGATCGACCGGCTTCTCCGGCGGCGCCGGTAACGTCACCAGCAGGCCCCCGACTTCTCGGTGCCGGGAGCGGGGGCCTACCCTCCTCACCATCAGCGGCTGGGCTTTCGCCCAACAGAGTGGATTGTTGACAGGTGGGTTAGACCGCTCGGATGACGGGATCGCTCAGGCCCCAACATTGAGTAACGCGGTCAACCGGTGGCAAGCCGACCCGGAGCGCAGGCCCCTTCGGGCCGAGCACCGGAAGCGGCGCGGCAGCGATCGGCCCCTGCCCCTTACGGTTAAAACCGAAGTGTGCCGATCGTCCCGCCCCTGCCGGCTACGAACCTAAAAACCCAGGTCCGGACCGATGTCGCACGTGAGGGCTTACTTAGGCTCTGACCGCATGCGGCGACTGGCGGACCTTAGCTGAGCGTTCGATGAACGAGCTTGGGCATTAGACGTGAGCCTCGTGGCTGGCAGCGCGCACGGCGGCGCCGGCCGCGACCGGCCGAAGAGCCGCAGCGCGGTCGGCGACCGCTAGGCGCGCGGCGGGCCGCGGAGCGGGCCGCCTTTAAAGACGAGAAGAAAGTACTCATCCGGATCGCTCGGACGCGTGATGTCCTGTCCCGGGAGATGCTTGACACTCCGGTCCCAAGACATGGGTGACAGGTGCTGTTGTCGGTCAGTCTGTCGTGCGTCGTTTGCGGGTGGCGCGCGTCGGGAGGCCGGGATTGGCCCTGGTGGACATGTCCGTTGTCGAGCAGCGGTATCGGGCGGTGCTGGCGGTCTTAGCAGGCGCGACGGTGACCGAGGTCGCTCGCGAGGTGGGGGTGGCTCGGCAGACGTTGTCGGGGTGGGTGTCGCGGTATCGGGCGTCGGGGTTGGGCGGTCTGGTGGATCGCTCGCGTCGGCCGTTGTCGTCTCCGTCGCAGATGCCGGCCGCGGTGGAGGTGCTGGTGTGTGAGTTGCGGCGGCAGCATCCGCGGTGGGGTCCGGTCCGCTTGGTGCACGAGGTGGAGCGTCGTGGTGCGGTGCCGGTGCCGTCGCGGATGGGGGTGTATCGGGCGCTGGTGCGCCATGGCCTGATCCAGCCCGGGACGGGCCGTCGCAAGCAGGTGTTCCGCCGCTGGCAGCGGGATGCGCCGATGGAGTTGTGGCAGATGGACATCGTCGGCGGGGTGTTTTTGGCCGATGGCCGCGAGGTGAAGGTGGTGACGGGGGTTGATGACCATTCCCGCTACTGCGTGATCGCCAAGGCGGTGCTGCGGGCCACCGGGCGTGCAGTGTGCCTGGCGTTTGTGGAGGCGCTGGGCGCCTTCGGTGCTCCTGGTGAGGTGCTCACCGACAATGGCAAGCAGTTCACCGCGCGGTTCGGGCATGGCGGTGAGGTGCTGTTCGACCGGATCTGCCGTGACAACGGCATCGTGCATCGGCTGACCCAGCCGCGATCGCCGACGACGACGGGGAAGGTTGAGCGGTTTCATCTGAGCCTGCGCCGGGAGTTGCTCGACGATGCCGGTCCGTTCGCCGACCTGACTGCGGTGCAGGCGGCTTTGGACGGGTGGGTGGCCCACTACAACACCGTTCGGCCGCATCAGAGCCTGGGCATGGCCTGCCCGGCCGACCACTTCACCTCGGTCACCGAACAGGAGCGGCAGCTGCTGCCGCTGCGGGTGCCGACCATTCTGTCCGCTGCTGCGGAACTGTCACCTGCCGTGGAGGAGCCGACGGCGGAGCTGCTGTCTGCGGGGCGTGAGGAGCTCTCGGCGGCCAGCGAGGCTGTCGGGGGCGGGCAGCAGGCCGAGCGCCGGGTCGTCGCTGCATGGTCGGGCGGGCCGATCGAGTTCGAGCGGGTGGTGCCGGCCAGCGGCAACATGAGCGTTGCGAACAAGCAGTTCTGGCTGGGGACCTCCCGTGCCGGGCAGGTGATCACCTTCTGGGCCGATGTGGACGTCATCCATCTGCTGTCCGGTGGAGTGCGACTGAAGAGCCTGCGCTCGCACCTGTCGACCAGCGACCTGGCCTTCTTGTTCGCTCGCGGCGGGCGCCCGGCTGGGCCGTCGCCATTGCCGCGGGCTGAGACCGATGCCGCGCTGGAGGTGGAGCGGGCGGTGAACAAGTACGGCATGGTGAGCGTGGGTGGTCGCTACCTGCTGGCCGCCGAGATCCTGGCCGGACGGCGGGTCACCATCCGGATCGAGGAGAACACCCTGATGTTCCTCGACCCCGACACCCGCGAGCTGCTGCGCACCCGCCCCAACCCTCTGGCCTGGCCTGCGTGCCTGATGTTGCGCGGCGCCCGGCCCGCCGGGCCGCCTCCGGTCCCGGCGCAGTCACCGGTCACGGTGCAGCGGCGCGCCACCTCCTTCGGCGTGATCATGGTCGCCCGGCAGACCGTCTCCCTGGGCCGCATGCACGCCGGCCAGGTCGTCACCGTCCACGTCAGCGACACCACCTTGACCATCGACCTGGACGAGGGACCACGCACCGTCCGGCGGACCACCGACATCCCGATCCGCAACCACAAAGTTCACCGGCCCCGCAAGGCCGGCCATGTTTCCTAGATCACCTGTCGCCCATCTCCTGGGACAGAAACGTCAGGCATCTCATGGGACTAGACATCGCTCGGACGCGTGATCGGCGTCTAGCGGTCAGGGGCCGGCGGCGTTCACTCGGCGGTGGGCGGCTCTTGATCGTCTGGTTCTGTGACGAATGAGCCCATGCCGGGTTCCGTGTGGATGAGGCCGTCTGCTCGTAGGGCTCGCATGACCTTCTGGGCGGTGGCGTTGGCGATGCTGAACTCTTCGACCAAGGCGATAAGGGATGGGATGCGTTCGCCGGGCTTGTACTGGCCGGTGCGGATTCGTTCGCGCATGATCGCGTGGACCTGGCGCCACCTGGGCTGATTCGGCTTCAGCTCGATCATGAAGGTAACCGTAGGAAGCCATGTCGCGCTTGGCGATGGACGGCGCGGTGCGTCGCGCTATAGCGCGCCATAGCTTGAGCTGCTTATGATGCCCGCATGGAAGCTCTGGGCCGGGACCCCTCGCAGGGGTCGACGTCAGATCCGCCGGAACCCTTCGACACCAATACGCCCAGCGTGGCGCGGATGTATGACTACTTCCTGGGCGGTAAGGACAACTTCGCGATCGACAGAGAGCGCGCGGAAGAGGTGATCCGCAGCGCTCCCCACGTCCCCTTGATGGCTCGGGCCAACCGGGCGTTTCTCGGTCGGGCGGTGCGGTTTCTGGCCGGTGAGAGGGGCATCCGGCAGTTCCTCGACATCGGGACCGGGTTGCCGACCCAAGAGAACGTCCATCAGGTGGCCCAAGGAATCGACCCGCGGGCGCGGGTGGTGTACGTCGACAATGACCCGATCGTGCTGGGACATGCCAGCGCCTTGCTGACGGGTAACCCCAACACCCACGTCATGGCCGGCGACCTGCGCCGTCCGTGGAAGATCGTGAGCGATCCCCACGTGCGGGGTGTCCTCGACTTCGCGCAACCGATGGCGGTCCTGCTGTGTGCGGTGCTGCATTTCATCGGCGATGAGGATGACCCTTACGAACTCGTTTCGAGGCTGGTCGGGGCGATGTGCCCGGGGTCGTACTTGGTGGTCTCGCATGCGGAGAACCATCGGGAGCTCTCCGAGGTGGCCGGTTCTTATGAGGGAGCGAGCGCCTCGGTGGTGTTGCGTTCGTGGGTGGAGATCGCCGGGTTCTTCGACGGCCTGGAGCTGGTCTCTCCTGGGGTGGTGTACCTGCCGTTGTGGCGGCCGGACGGTCCGGTGTTCTTTGAGGACAACCGGGTGCGCGCCTATGGCGGGATAGGGCGCAAGAGGTGACCGCCTCCGAGCGCGCTGGGGCGCGGGAAATGGTCCCGGGCATGGTGGGGCGTTCCCCGGCCACCGCGGCTGTGCTGCGGTTGTGCCGGGAGCTGGAGGCGTTCGGGATCACTGCGGACCCCCATGAGGGAGACGAGGTGGCAGCGCTGTCGGTGTACCGGGATCTGGTGGTCTGGTGTGAGCGTGGCTCTGATGGGATGCACTACCGCTGGTGGACCGGCCGGATATCCGTGCGTACCAGGCGATGGGTCTACACCCTGTGCCCCGTCGATGCGTGCCAGACGGCGGCGCGTCGGGTGGACGCACGGTACCGGGAACTGCGCGCGGCGAGCGCGGACAGCAGGGCCGGACAATGGCGGAGCTAGAGATCGTCTGGGTGAAGTCGGCCAAGGTACAGGAGTTCCGGCACGGCATGGTCGGCGAGGTGCGAGCCTTCAGCTTGGACGTGATGTCCCGGCCGTATGAGCTGTACTGCCAGTTGCCCGGCCCCCTGGGAGTGCAGCAGATCGAGACGTTCACCAGCGAACAAGCCGCCTACCTCAGGGCACGCGAGAAGCTCGCCGAGTTCGTACGCCTGCTCGGCCAGACGCAACCCTCGGCGGACTCGACGGCGAGCGACTCCGACCAGGCTCGGGTTTGCGACCAGGAGGGAGCGGGATTATGAGGTTGCGGATCATGTCGCAGAACATCCTGCACAGCGCGCACCGTGACGGCCGGTGGTCTCGCCTGGCCGACGTCATCCGCAGGCAGGAGCCCACCGTGGTGCTGCTACAGGAGTGCCGGGGCTGGCTGGATGACGACCGGGCGCAGATCGCACAAGCCGAGCACGATCTCGGTATGCGGGTGCTGATGGCCCGTTCCCCGGGGAGCGGGCATATCGCGCTGGCCTACCGGCCTGATGAGGGGCTCCGCTGGCTGGGTCTGGAGGACCACGCCGTGACGGTGACCAACGGCTATGCCGCCGTCCGGTTCGCGGTCGACGGGCTGCAGGTTCCGCTGGTGCTGATCTCCGCCCACCTGTCGTGCTACTCGGCTGATCTGGCCGTGCAGGAGGCTCAGACGTTGATCGTACGGGCGCACCGGTACAACGGGCTCGGGATCATCGGCGGCGATATCAACCATTGCCCGGTGGGTGATCCTGAACCGCCGTGGGGGCGTGTTCAGCCGCACAACCGGATGATCCGGTGTCATCGCCCTATCGGACCTGACCAGCCATGGCGGGCCAACACCATCGTCGGGGAGACCTTCGCGGCGGGGACGATGATCGACGTCGCCGGGTACCTGGCCGACACACGTGGGGATTCGTCGTTTCGGGCGCATACCGGGGTCAACGGCCTGGTCCGGGTCGACCAGTTCCACGTCACCGCCGCGCTCCAAGACGCGATCGTCGACTACCAGCGTGTAGATCCAGAAGGCGCGAGCGATCACTACGGCATCTTGGCCGTGATCGATACCGACCGCATCGATCAGACCAAGCTCCGTGCCTACACCTGAGGACGTACAGGCTGTCCTGTGGTTGACCCCGCGGCCAATCGCCGCTCCTCGGGAAGCCCGCAGAGCGAGGGATGTGGTCATCTGCGTGTGGGGTGGACCTGGATTCTGCCCTGTGTCGGCACCATGCCCGGTGGCGCTTGTTGCGATGAGTGCGGTACCTGGTGGCGGCTGGACCTCATCCCGCCGGCGGTGCTTGTGCGTCTACCGGACGGGGACCCTCCGCGCGAAGGGACGAGGCGCTGAGGGTCTGATACGCGGCGGCGATCTCGCGGGCGGCCTGGTCGACGCTGATTTGGTCGGTGTGGAGGCGCAGGTGAAAGAACCCCTCGTCGGCGCCGGCCTCAAGGTCGGCGAGTGTCTCGTCCCACGCGGTGAGCCGCTGGGTGGTGTCGACGTCTCCGCGATACCCGGATCGCTGCTCGCAGACGTCTCGTGGGACCCACAGCAGTACGCGCAACCAGGGATCACGGCCGACCAGGCGGCGCAGGTCGGCGATCGTGCCCATGTGGGCGACCGGGATGCGACCGGCCTGGGCCATCTCCTCGACCTCGGCGCGGTCGACGGCATATGTGTTGCCGTACCGGTGGGTCTCGGCCACCGTGCGTCCGGCCTGGCGCAGTTCGTCGAATCGGGCGGCGGTGACGAGGTGGTATTCCTCGGCCCGGCCGGTGCCGACCTTGAGCTTGCGCAGCAATCGAAACCGTGGATCGAACCGGTGCAGGGCCGTGGTCGTGGTGCTCTTGCCGCTGGTAGGCGGGCCGTACAGCACGATCCCTGTCGGCTGCGTCACGCGAGGATGCGCTTGAGCGCGTCGCGGGTCTGGTCGGCCAGGCTGATCGCCGCACCTAGCCGGTTGTCGACGGTCAGATGCGCGGTGGGCGGGGCTTTGTCGGTGTCCAGGCCGGCGACGTACTGGTCCCAGTTGGCCAGCTTCCATGCGTCCCGTGCGGCGCCGCGGAATTCGATGTACTCGCGCATGGACTCGGGGTCGCACCGAACCCAGATCGCGGCGACGTCGATGCCCTTGGCCGCGCACCGGTTCTCCAGGCGGGTGAACCATGCCTCGTCGCGCAGCTCGGTGATGAACGGCGCCGAGAGGATCGCCGATGTCCCCACGTTGAGGTTGTCCCACGCCGATTCCATCAGGCACCGGTACTCAAGCGGCCGGACCTCGGACAGATACAGCTCGCTCTGCCGGTCGTTGGCATCGCTGCCGAGGGACACCAGCAGACGCTCGGCCATGCATCGGGTGAGCGAGTCCTTGTCCAGGAACGCCCAGCCGGTGATGTCGGACAGGAACCTGGAGAACTCGGTCTTGCCTGATCCGGCGTATCCGCCGACGAGGACGAGGATGGGCTTGGGGCTGCCTCCCCCGTGCCGGCGGCGCCAGGCGTCGACGACCCGGGCGCGTAACGCGGCCTGGGGAGTTCCGTCACTCTCGATGCCGTCGACGGCGACTTTCGTGAACGCTTCCTCGATGACCAGGGCGGCGGTATTGTCAGCGGCCGGGTCGGCAGGCGCAGGCAATTCGGAAATCACGATTTCCGCTTTCTGTGATTCACCGGGCAACGGTAGACGAAATCCAAGCTCATGCTCGGCGGCCTGATACAGCAGGCAGTACGCGCGGCGGTAGTGCGGACCAGGGTAGATGGACCCGTTCTCGTGTCCCCAGATCGTCTGGAAGTTGGCCGCGGGCACGGCCAAGCCATGCCGCTCGGCCGTCTGGCGTAACTTGTCGCCGGCTCCTTCGAGGGTGAGGCCGTGAGCCTCGCGGTGTTCGCGGAGCTTGGTGGGGGTCCAGCCTTGGCGCTGGGTCGTCTTCAAGTGCGTCCCTTCACTTCGCGCTCGGGCAAGCGGGTCGGCATCCGGTGGTGCATGTGAAAACGCTCGTGTAAATCGCCGATGAGATTGTGTGAAGAAGCTTAACTAGAGCCGCGTGATACAGAAAAGCACCTGATCACGGTGAACTTAGGCCATCCCGCAGGGACGAAAACCCAGCGCAGGGAGGGGCACCGTGAACAGCAGGGCAGAGCAACAGGTCGCCGACGAGCTGGCTGCGATTCGCGCTGAGCTCGACGAGCTCACGTGTCGCGCCGGCCAGATCGCTTCGGCTCTTCGAAGACCGCCGCCTCAAGATCGGCCAGGCGCTTCCCCAGGTCGCCGAGAGCCTCCCTGATCTGGGCAAGCTGTTCCATGATCTGACCCTCGCCGGTCGCCGGCTTGGTCTCGACCTCTACCGGGTCGCGAACGAACACGCCTTTGCCCTGCTGGCCGATCACAAAGCCCTCGGTCCTGAGCACGCTGATCGCTGACTTCACCACGCTGGCGGAGACCTCATAGCGCTGGCAGAGCTGAGCGATCGACGGCAACGCCTGCCCTGGCGGCAGCGCGCCAGATCGAATCTGCCCGCGCAGCTCGTCGGCTATCTGCAAATAGCCGGGCCGGCCGGTGTTCTGGACCATGCTCGCTCCTTCGCTCCTGCCAAGTTCACCACGCTCGACCCTTCCTGCCAACCAAGCGCTCATAGAAGCCATTGACAACATAGAATCCCAAGTGTTCTATGAGGTCTAAGAAGACCATCTGAGAGGAACCATCACCATGCGCACCATCCCGATCCCCGTCGACACCAACAAGCTCCAGTTCACCTGCGTCAAGGCCGCCCGGCCCCGCCTGGTCAGCAAGGAGACCGGCGAGATCAAGAAGGACAAGAACGGAAACATCGTCTACGAGGTCACGGTGACGGTCGAAGACGACTTCGGCCGTCTGGAACTCCTCAAGATCGGCACCTCGGCCGAGCCGGACATCACCCCCGGCGACGAGATCACCCCCATCGGCCTGATTGGCTACGTCTGGGAGCAGACCATCAACGGTGCGAACCGCTGGGGCATCTCCTACAAGGCCACCTCATTCGTCCGCACCGCCTCCGACATGCCCGCGGCGGTGGCGTGATGGAGATCCTCGGCGTCATCCCCCGGCCGCTGCTCATCACGCTGGGCGTCCTGATCATCCTGCGGGTGTGGCGGCGGCTGGCCCCGGTGTCCTTCTGGTACGTCATCGGCTTCCCGCTGAAGGCGGTGCGGCTGCGCTGGACCTGGCGGCACGTCGCCTCCGGATGCGGGCTCACCAAGAAGCGTCACCGCTGGTGGTTCACCACCGTGCCGGGCCTCGTCGCCTCGACCGGCGTCGTGCGGGTCAAGCGGCGGTTTCAGCGGGTCGCGGTCGACACCAAACCGTGGATGAAGCTCCCCCGGCCGGTACGGCACGGCTGGCGGGTCACCTTCCACCTGCTCGACGGCCAGATCCCCGACGACTACGTCAAGGTGTGCGAGCGGCTCGCACACGCCTGGCGCGTCGAAGCAGTCCGAGTGGTCGACTCGCGGCCAGGCCGCGTCACCTTACAGGCGACCACCCGCGACCCTTTAGCCCACGTGATTCCCGCCATGCCCGGCGATGAGCCGGAGTCGGGGTGGTCAGCCGCCGACCTGCTGCGGCCGGTGGTGGGCGTCCTGGAGACCGGTGCCCCCTGGACGCTGGACTTCCGGCTCATCCCGCACTGGATGAACGTGGGCGCCACCCAATCGGGCAAATCCAACCTGATCAACGCGCTGCTCGTGGCACTCGCCCGCCAACCGGTCGCGATCATCGGATTCGACCTCAAAGGCGGGGTCGAGCTGTCCCCGTACGCGCCGCGACTGTCGGCCCTGGTGACAACCCGGACCGATGCCGTCAGGCTGCTGGCTGAGCTGATCGGGGTGATGGGCGCCCGGATGCTGGCCTGTCGCCGGCACGGCACCCGCGACATCTGGCAACTCCCCGACGCGCTGCGGCCGATCCCGATCCTGCTGCTGGTGGATGAACTGGCGGAGCTGTTCCTGACCGCCGACAAGGCCGAAAAGGACGAGGTCACCAAGACCGCCACCGCGCTGCTGCGGATCGCCCAGCTCGGCCGGGCCTTCGGAATCCACCTGGTGCTGTCGGGGCAACGGATCGGCTCCGACCTCGGCCCCGGGGTGACCGCGCTGCGCGCCCAGATCGGCGGGCGGGTCTGCCACCGGGTCAACGATCCCGAAACCGCCGTGATGACCCTGGGCGACCTCGACCCTGACGCCCTGGTCGCCGCCCGCTCGATCCCTCCGGAGATGGCCGGGGTCGCCGTGGTCACCGGGGCCGATGGCCGCTGGACCCGCGCCCGATCCGGCTACGTCTCCACCATCGCGGCCGAACAGGCGGCGCAGACCTTCGCCGATCGGGCTCCGTCCTGGGAGCAGGTCAAGGCCAGCGGCCTGGGCCTGGAACTGGACAGCAACACCCATCCCGAGATCGCGGCCTGAAAGGAGCGGTACCGATGAGCGCACCTCGCGGACGTGCCTCCCGCCTGACCGGCTGGCTGCTGGACTCCGGACCGGTCGCCGTGGTCGCCCTGATCGCCGGGGCGGGCTCCTTCACCCACATCCGCGACACCGCCACAGAGCATGGGCAGAACGGCTGGATGGCCTGGGCCGTTGCGGTCTGTGTCGACCTCACCTGCGTCATGGCCGCCCGCGAACGGCAACGCGACAAGAAGACCCGGCGTCAACGGTCCGGCCCGGTGTCCTGGCCGACCCTGGTCCTGGCCGGCGGGATCGTCCTGTCCCTGGCCGCGAACCTCGCACAAGCCGACCCCTCGGTCTGGGGATGGGTCACCGCAGCAACCCCGGCCGTGGCGTTCCTAGTCGCGGTCTCCATGCTCGAACGCCGCGCCGTCCTGGGACCGTCCTCGTCCCCGGCCGCCGTCCCCGTACCGATCCCCGTCCCCGGCTCGTCCCCGCATCCCGTCACCGAGACACCCGATGTGCCCGCCCTCGTCCCGGGCGATGCGCCGCCCGTCCCCGGCCAGGACGGCCGCGAGGACGAGCAGGACGGGCCGTCCCCCTCCCTGTCCTCGGGCCTGCTCGACTACGCCCGGCGCGTAGCGGCCGAACACCACGCCAAGCACGGCAAGCCCATCACCCGCGACACCCTGCGCGCCCGCCTGGGGGTGTCCAACCAGCTCGCTACCGAACTGCTGCGGCAACTGCGCAGCGTCCCCGAAACCGCCTGACCGAAAGGACACATCCGATGACTCACACCCCCACCCGGCTGGCCTACATCGCCGGCCTACGCGACCTCGCCGACTTCTTCGACACCAACCCCGACGTGCCCACACCTGAGGGCCCGGTGATCGCCTACTACTTCCCCCGCGGAACCGACGAAAAGATCCGCGACCAGGTCGACCACGTCGCCCGGCTGCTCAGCTCCCAGATCGACCCCGATTACCTGCCCTACGGCCACTACACCACCCAGATCCGTTTCGGCATCGCCGAATACCGGGCCGTGGGCCTGCTCGCTTCGACGCACACCCAGCACGCCTCTGACGACGATCACCAGAACTGCTGCACCGCGCCCGACACCGACACTGCGACCCACTCGGCCTGACGGAACCCATGCGCGTCCGCCTCGATGGCACCTGTACCGAAATCTCCTGCGCCCTCTACCGGCTCCGCGGCGCCTTCACCGTCACAGCGGTCTCGCGCCTACGCCACGACCGCGACCAGCCGACCCGCTACCGGCTCTACGCGTACCTCAACCCCTGGGACCTGATCCCGTGAACATCACCCGCACACAACCCGACGAGTTCCCCATCATCCGCTACCGCTGCTGCACCTGCGGCGGAACCGGCGTCGACAGCCTGGGCGACACCTGCGCCGACTGCGACGGAACCGGAGCAGAAAACCACGGGGCCTAGCCCCGGCGCCCCCGGCGTGACCGCACAACCGCCAAGTCACACGCCACGTCGGGGGCCATCCCCACACCGAACCCGCGAAGACCCGGAAAGGGACACGCCCATCATGCCCAACCCGTCCAACGCAAACGTGAAAGTCGGTCTGATCGCCCGGCTCCATGACCCCGACTACGCCCGATGGGCCGCACAGATTCGTGCCACCGGCGGATGCCGACAGCCGATCCACCTCCGCGGCCACCTCTTGCACGTCGACCAGGCGACCGGCGCCCTGTTGCACCGCTACTCCACCACCACCGAACCCGGCGGCGTGCTCCGCGTCCCGTGCAAGACCCGGCGCGCGTCCCGCTGCCCCTCCTGCGCCGAGACCTACCGGGCCGATACCTACCACCTGATCCGCGCCGGCCTGGCCGGCGGCAAAGGCGTGCCCACCACCGTCAGCACGCACCCGTGCCTGTTCGTCACCCTCACCGCCCCCTCGTTCGGCACCGTCCACACCCGGCGAGAGCGCAACGGCAAGCCCCTGCCCTGCCACCCCCGGCGCGACGCACAAACCTGCCCGCACGGAAGGGTGATGTCCTGCACCGCCCGGCACGGCGCCGACGAGGAACGCCTGGGCGAACCGTTGTGCCCAGACTGCTACAGCTACACCGGGTCGGTCTTCTTCAACGCCCTGGCCCCCGAACTGTGGCGCCGCTTCACCCTCGCGTTGCGCCGTCACGTCGCCAAACTCACCGGCCACAGCGTCAAGGGCCTGCGCGAAGAACTGACGATCTCCTTCGCCAAGGTCGCCGAATACCAGCGCCGCGGCGTCGTCCACTTCCACGCCGTGATCCGACTCGACGGACCCGACGGCCCCACCTCCCTACCCCCGGCCTGGGCAACCGCCGACGTCCTGACACAAGCCGTCCGCCACGCACACCACGCCGTCACCGTGAAAGCTCCCGCCGTCGACGGCAAGCCGTCCGCCGTTCTGCGCTGGGGCGGACAGCTCGACATCCGGCCCATCACCCTGGACGGCGACCTCACCGACCAAGCCGTCGCCGGCTACATCGCCAAATACGCCACCAAAGCCGCCGAATGCGTCGGCACCCTCGACCGGCGCATCAACCCCACCGAAGACCTCACCACCCTGCCCATCCACGACCACGCCCGACGCCTCATCGCCGAATGCCTCCGCCTCGGCGCCCTTGATGGCCTGGCAGACCTCCGACTCGCCGAATGGGCGCACATGCTCGGCTTCCGCGGCCACTTCTCCACCAAATCCCGCCACTACTCCACCACCCTCGGCGACATCCGAACCGAACGCGCCGACCATCGCCGAGGCGAAGCGATCACCACCGGCCGACTTCCCCTCTTCGAAGAGGACACCGTCCTCGTCGTCGCCCACTGGGCCTACGCCGGAAAGGGCCTTTCAGCCGGTGATGCCGTTCTCGCTGCCGCGATGACGGGGCAACCGTTGTCCGTTTCTCCGGTAGCGAGGGAGGTGCTCGGTGCCTCGGCCCGATGATGACCTGCTCACTGTGCCCGAGGTGCTCACCGTGCTGAACAAGGTCTCTCGTCGCACCTTCTACCGGTGGCGGGAGCTGGGCAAGGCACCGGTCTGCATCCAGTACCCCAATGACGAGCTGCGCGTCCGGCGCAGCGACCTTGAAGCGTGGCTTGACTCGCGTCGGGGGGCGGCGTGACCGTCACCTATGAAGTCCGCATATGGGAAGTCCGCCGGAACCAGTCCAGCAAGACGCCATCCTTTGAAGCTCGCTGGAAAGTCGGCACCAAGTCACGCTCCAAGACCTTCCGAACCAAGGCGCTGGCCGAGAACTTCCTGTCTGACCTTCGGCAGGCGGCAAGGAAGGGAGAGGCATTTGATGTCTCCACCGGGATGCCGGCCTCGATGCTGTCGGCGAAGGCGGAGTCGGCAGGCCCGTCCTTCTTGACGTTCGCGCGGTCGTACGTGATCGGCCGGTGGCGGAGGACTGCTCCTCGTACGCGAGAGACCGAGGCGTACGCGCTGCTGTCGTTGATTCCGGCGCTCGTGGCCGACGTCCCGGACCGGCCGGAGGACGACGAGTTGCGGCGGGTGTTACGTACCCGCGTGCTGCTCCCGGAAGACCGGCAAGAGGAGTTGACTCGCGCGCAGAGTGCGGTTCTGCGCTGGCTGGAGAAGGCGTCCCTTCCGCTGGTGGATCTCCAGGAGGCGCGTGTTGTCCGGATCGCACTCGACGCCATATCGGTCACCTTCGACGGCAAGGAAGCCGCAGCCAACACGGTACGGCGAAAGCGAGCGATTCTTCATCACCTCCTGGAGTCAGCAGTGGAACAAAAGATCTTCGCTACCAACCCACTGCACGAGATCAAGTGGAAGCCGCCGAAAGCCGTAACCGTCGTCGACCCCCGTACGGTGATCAACCCCGTGCAGGCGAAACAGCTTCTGACCGCTGTGCCGAAGGTCGGGCGCACTCGGGGCGTCCGGCTCAGGGCGATGTTCGCTTGTATCTATTACGCGGCGTTACGGCCGGAGGAAGCGGCGGACCTGCGCTCCAAGAACTGCACCCTGCCAGAAGCAGGATGGGGGAGAGTCATTCTGGAGAGAGCACGACCACAGGCGAACAAGCGATGGACCAATTCAGGAGAGACCCACGAGTCGCGCAGCCTCAAGCACCGGGCGATGAAGGAGACGAGGGAGATTCCCATCCCACCTGTCCTGGTCGGCATTCTCCGCGAGCACATCGACGCGTACGGAACCGAAGACGACGGCCGACTGTTCCGGACGACCAAGGGAGGTTCATACTCCAGTTCGGCATGCTCGTATGTCTGGCAGGAAGCCCGTGCGCTCGTCTTCACCGATGAGCAGATGAGGTCTCCGCTCGCTGCCCGCCCCTACGATTTGCGACACGCGGCCTTGTCTCTATGGCTCAACGCGGGCGTGCCGGCTACCGAGGTTGCTCAGCGAGCTGGGCACAGTGTGGAGGTCCTCCATCGGGTGTACGCCAAGTGCATGGAGGGCCAGCAGGAACGGATGAACGGGAAGATCAGCACTGCTCTTGATGAGTGATCCCTTAGACGCTCACCTGAGGCCCTGGCGTTCGCCGGGGCCTCATCCTATGTACGGCTTGCCCGCGTCTATGAGGTAGTGGCTGATCCTCAGGCGCATTGAACGGTCCATCGGTAATGAGCAGACCTCATCCCGAGTAACCCAACGCGTTTCCAGGGACTCCTCGGTTGGCGTCGGCTCCCCGTCGACTGCTCGGCCGGTGAGCATGATGGAGAACTCCTGACGGACTTCACCGTTGCTGGTGTAGAGGATGACGTGCTTGGGGTCGGTATACGTCCCGATAAGGCCGGTGACCTCACATCTGACCCCGGTCTCTTCCAGAGTCTCGCGGATCGCGGCCTCGGCCAGAGACTCACCCGGGTCGACCGCACCACCGGGAACGGCCCAGTTGCCGTTGTCGGACCGGCGGATCATCAGAATCTCGCCCGCATCGTTAGTGACCACGACGTTCACTGATGGAACAAGGCTGTTGGGCTTGGGCGCCGCTGGATCGTCGTAGAAGTCCACCCGCCGGGCCATAGGCAGGAACCTACCGGCTCCCACGGCCCATCAGGCTTTCTTCGGCAAGTCGCTCCCCATGTCACGCAGAAGCTCGATCGCGTGGAGCACGTCGGTGACGACTTTCTCCGGGGGGTGCTCATGACCTGCCCAGTTTCCGTGGTTGATCCAAACTGTACGAAGGCCGGCCTTGTGTCCTCCGCCAATGTCCGCGGTGGGGTGGTCACCGACCATCCATCCTCCGCTGGCGAGGTCGGTGCCACAGCGTCTGGCGGCGATCTCGAATAGGCCGGTGTCGGGCTTGCGAATGCCCTCGACGCCCGACAACGCGTAGCCGTCGACGACATCGTCCAGTCCTGTCCG
>NZ_JANZYP010000096.1 GCF_025506355.1 Sphaerisporangium corydalis | reverse complement strand
GGAGCGGGCCGGGAGGGGGCGGCGGGGCGGGGTGGGGAGGACCCGGCGGGGGTCCGCGCGACCGACCGCAGCCGCGCGATCGCGTCCTTGTGCGACAGCCGTTTGGTGTGGTCCTTCTCCAGCATGGCCTCGAGGACCGGCCGCAGCGGCCCCGCCTGCGTCGCCGGGTCGGCCTGCTCGGTCATCAGGGCGGCCAGCGTCTCGCTGACGGAGTTCCGCTCGTACGCGGGCCGTCCCTCGACCGCGAAGTACAGCGTCGCGCCGAGCGACCACAGGTCCGACTCGGGGCCGGTGTGGTCGCCCCGGGCCCGTTCGGGGGCCGTGTAGCCGGGGGAGCCGATCACCATGCCGGTCTTGGTGATGTTGCTGTCGCCCGCGGCCTTGGCGATGCCGAAGTCGGTGAGCACGACCCGGCCGGTGTCGGTCAGCAGCACGTTGCCGGGCTTGACGTCGCGGTGCAGGATGCCCTGTTCGTGGGCGGCGGCGAGGGCTCCCAGCAGGTCCAGGCCGATCTCGGCGACCAGCCGCGGCGGCAGCGGGCCCTCCTCGTCGATCACCTGCTCCAGGGACCTGGCCTCGACCAGCTCCATGATGATCCACGGGCTGCCGTCGACCACGATGGCGTCGTGGACGGTGGCGACGGAGGGGTGGGCGATCCTGGCGGCGACGCGCCCCTCGCGGATCATGCGTTCTCGCAGCTCAGCGCGCTGCTCCTTGCTCAGCCCGAAGTCCTGGCGGATCTCCTTGACCGCGACGGGACGGCCGAGGAGACGGTCGTGGGCGCGCCAGACAGTGCCCATCGTCCCCCGGCCGAGGGGGGTGATCAGCTCGTATCTGTCGGCGAGCAGCCGCCTCTGCTGTTCCGGCATGACTAAGAAGATAGCGATAGTGCCTTGAGAATTGCTTTCGCCTCACTAACGCATATTTTTTGGCCAGAAGCGGCGCGGCAGGACCATGCGCATGATTTCGGACAATTGGCGGATCACCTGGCCCGCGTCGGGGCTCGCGGGAGCCCGCCGGCGGCCCGCCGCGGGGTCCGGCGACTTGCGGTGGGACCCCTCCGCCGACCGTTGCGGCCCGCGCGGCCCTGAGTCGTGCGGCGGGGGCACGTAGACCGCGCGGTCGGGCCGGGCGTCGGCCCGGTGCTGGCCGCGGTGGGACGGCCTGCGTGGCGCCGCCGGGATGGTGTGCGGCCCCGGCGGCGGGCCGCCCGTCGTGGCCTGCGAGCGGGACGCCGGGCGGTGCGGTCCGCCGAGCGGCTCCTCGGCCGAGCCGCCCGCGGCGACGCGGGCGAGCATGAGCGAGGCCCGCATGCCGTCGAGCCGGGCGTTCGGGTCGATCTGCAGCAGACCACGCAGGACGGGCGCGAGCGGCCCGGCGAGGTCCATCGGGATCGGCTCGCCGCTGGTCAGCGCGGCCAGCGCCGCCGCGGCCGTACGACGCCCGTGCAGGCCCCGGCCCTCGACGGCGGTGTAGAGGGTCGCGCCAAGGGACCACAGGTCGGCCCCGGGGCTGGCCCGGTCGCCGAGGACGCGCTCGGGCGCGATGTACCCGGCCGACCCGAGCACGATGCCGGCCTGGGTGATCGACGCGTCGCCCTCGAACGCGGCGAGGCCGAAGTCGGTGAGCACCGTGCGGTCGTCGGTCACGAGCACGTTGCTCGGCTTCACGTCGCGGTGCAGGATGCCCTTGGCGTGCACGGCCCGCAGCGCGCCGAGGACGTGCCTGCCGATCTCGGCCACGCGGCGCGGGGGGAGCGGCCCGTTCTGCTTGACGAGCTCCTCCAGCGACCGGGCGTGCAGGAGCTCCATGACGATCCACGGACGATCATCCTCGGTCACCACGTCGAAGACGGTGATCACCGAGGGATGGGCGACCATCGCGGTCGCCCTGCCCTCGCGCTCGGTCCTGGCGCACAGCTCGGCCCGGAGTTCCTCGTCGAGGACCAGCGGGAGGCGCACCTCCTTGACAGCCACGTCACGGTCGAGAAGACCGTCGTGAGCGCGCCAGACGGTGCCCATGCCCCCGCGTCCAACCGGCTCGAGAAGCCGATAACGCGAGGCTAGCTCGTATCCGGCCGGGGCGCGCATGGGTGGCAGCTTACCGATTCGTTTATCGCCGCCTGTAGAGGCCATGCCGATTCCTGTTGAGACCTTTGGTCAGATCTGGTCAGATCCGGCGACCGATTGTGAGCACAGGACCACTCGGATCCTGGAAGAAGTCGTCCCCCTTGTCGTCCACGACGATGAACGCGGGGAAGTCCTCGACCTCGATCTTCCACACCGCCTCCATGCCGAGCTCGGCGTATTCCAGCACGTCGACCTTCTTGATGCAGTCCTGGGCGAGCCGGGCGGCCGGGCCGCCGATCGAGCCGAGGTAGAAGCCGCCGTGCTCGCGGCAGGCGTCGGTGACCTGCTTGGAGCGGTTGCCCTTGGCCAGCATGACCAGCGACCCGCCCTCGGCCTGGAAGCGCTCGACGTAGGAGTCCATGCGACCGGCGGTGGTCGGCCCGAAGGACCCCGAGGCGTACCCCTCGGGCGTCTTGGCGGGCCCGGCGTAGTAGACGGCGTGGTCCTTGAGGTACCCGGGCATCTCCTCGCCCGCGTCCAGCCGCTCGGCGATCTTGGCGTGCGCGATGTCCCTGGCGACGACGAGCGGGCCGGTCAGCGAGAGCCGCGTCCTGACGGGGTAGCGGGTCAGCTCGGCGAGGATCTCGCTCATCGGCCGGTTGAGGTCGACCGCCACCACGTCGTCGGAAAGGTGCTCGTCGGTGGTCTCGGGCAGGAAGCGGGCCGGGTCGGTCTCCAGCCTCTCCAGGTACACGCCCTCCGGCGTGATCTTGGCGAGCGCCTGCCGGTCGGCGCTGCACGAGACCGCGATCGCCACCGGGCACGAGGCGCCGTGCCGGGGCAGCCGGATCACGCGCACGTCGTGGCAGAAGTACTTGCCGCCGAACTGGGCGCCGATGCCGAGCCCCTGGGTGAGCTCGAAGACCTGCTTCTCCAGCTCGGTGTCGCGGAAGCCGTGTCCCGACGGCGAGCCCTCGGTGGGGATGGAGTCGAGGTAGCGGGCGGAGGCGTACTTGGCGGTCTTCAGCGCGAACTCGGCGCTGGTGCCGCCCACGACCACCGCCAGGTGGTACGGGGGGCACGCGGCGGTGCCGAGGGAGCGGATCTTCTCCTCGAGGAACTGGAGCATCCGCTTCTCGTTGAGCACGGCCTTGGTCTCCTGGTACAGGAACGACTTGTTGGCGCTGCCGCCGCCCTTGGCCATGAACAGCAGCTTGTACTCGTCGGGGTGGCCGTGCGGGTCCTCGGCGTAGAGCTCGATCTGCGCGGGGAGGTTGCTGCCGGTGTTCTTCTCCTCCCACATGGTCAGCGGCGCCATCTGGGAGTAGCGGAGGTTCAGCTCGGTGTAGGCGTCGTACACGCCGCGGGAGATGTGCTCGGCGTCGGCGCCGTCGGTCAGCACGTGGCGGCCCCGCTTGCCCATCACGATCGCGGTTCCGGTGTCCTGGCACATGGGCAGCACGCCGCCGGCCGAGATGCTCGCGTTCTTGAGCAGGTCGAGGGCCACGAACCGGTCGTTGCCGCTCGACTCCGGGTCATCGACGATCTTGCGGAGCTGGGCGAGATGAGACGAACGCAAATAATGGGAAATATCGTGGATGGCAGTCTTGGTAAGCAGGCGGAGCGCCTCGGGATCCACCTCCAGGAACACGCGGCCCGCCGCCTCGACCCTCCGCACCCCCTCCGCCGTGATCAGACGGTATTCCGTCTCATCCGGGCCCATCGGAAGAAGGTCGGTGTAGTCGAACTCGGGCATCGCCTGTGCTCCTCCGTACTCGTGGCGCTCGCCGCCGTCCTGTGCAGGGTACGGCTCCCCGTGGTCGTCCCCTGACGCGGGGCTGTCCACCCTTGCACCAATCATGGGCGTGCGGTGACGTCTTCCCACGCTCGCAGCACGAAGTCCTTTATGTCGGAGTTTCATAATAAAACTACGGACTTCACATGAGATCGGGGGAAATCATGGATCCAGGACTTGTCGTCGTCGTGGTACTCGGGGTGCTGGGGATCGCCTCCGCGCTGGGCGTCACGCTCGTCACCATTGTCCTGCGCGGCATCAAGGGGGAACCCTCCCTCTGGCCGGTGGCCCCCGACCAGCGGACGCCCTCCGACCAGGAGGGCCTCCCCGAGGGCCCGGCCCGCGAAGGTCTCGCGGGACCGGACACGGCGCCGCCTTCCGGCGAAGCCGAGCCCCCCGAGTGGACCGGCCCGGAACTGGCCGGCGAGGATCTCCGGCCGCTAGGAACGCACGAGGAGAGGCACGCCGTGCCGGGCCGCGCCCGCTGGTGGTGACGGCGAAACCGCCGCTCACGGCACCCGCGCGCCGCTCGTGCGAGCCGGCCGCCCAGGACCATAGTTCGTCTGAATGTCAGGACAAAGTCTTGACTCGTGGCTTTCTGATACCTAGAACTGGGGAGGCGTCATGAGCTGATCGAGCCGCGGAGGCACTATGCGTGTGGGTCTGTTGGGTCTTGGCCGCATCGGAGCGTTTCACGCGACGACGCTCGCCGCCCATCCCGAAGTCGGCGAACTGGTCGTGTCGGACGCCGACGAGGTGCGGGCGAAGGAGGTGGCCGGCCGGGTCGGCGCGAGCGTCGGGGACGCCTTCGCCACCGACGCCGTGGTGGTGGCCACCCCCACGTCCACCCACGCCGAACTGATCCTGCGAGCCTGCGAGGCCGGGATCCCCGTCTTCTGCGAGAAGCCGGTCGCGCCCGGCGTCCAGGAGACCGCGCGCGTCGTGGACGCGGCCGCGCGCACCGGCACCCTGGTCCACATCGGCTTCCAGCGGCGCTTCGACGCCGGGTACACCGCCGCCCGCCGCGCGCTGCGCGAGGGCGGGCTGGGCGAACTGCATCGTGTCCACCTGCTGACGGCCGACCCCCGGCCCCCGGCCGCCGCCTACATCCCGCTGTCCGGCGGCATCTTCCGCGACTGCCACATCCACGACTTCGACATCCTGCGCTGGGTCACCGGCCGCGAGGTGGAGTCGGTGTACGCGACGGGCGCCAACCGGGGGGCCGCGTTCTTCGCGGAGGCCGGCGACGTCGACACCAGCGCCGCGCTGCTGACCCTCGACGACGGGACCCTGGTGACGATGCAGGGGTCGCGGTACAACGGCGCGGGGTACGACGTGCGAATGGAGCTGGCGGGCACCCGGGAGACGATGGTGGTGGGGCTGGACGACCGCGTCCCCCTGGCCTCGGCCGAACCCGGGGCCGGGTTCCCCGCCGGGGAGGCGTGGCCCGACTTCGGCACCCGCTTCGAGGCGGCCTACGTCACCGAGATCGGCGCCTTCCTGGACACCGTGCGCACCGGCGGCCCGAGCCTGTGCACCGCCGAGGACGCCCTGGCCGCGCTGCGCGTCGCCGAGGCGGCCGAGCTGTCCCGCCGCGACGGGCGCGCGGTGCGGGTCGCGGAGGTGGCGTCATGAGCGGGCCCCTGGGGACGAGCGGGCCCCTCGGGTCTTCCGAAGTGAACGACTCCGAGGTGCCCGCTTCCGAGGTGAACGACTCCGAGGCGCCCGCTTCTGAGGTGAACGCTTCCGCCGGGCCCGCGCGGATCGCCGCCGCGCCGATCTCCTGGGGGGTGTGCGAGGTGCCGGGCTGGGGTCACCAGCTCGACCGCGAGCGCGTACTCGGCGAGATGCGCGCGCTCGGCCTCACCGCCACCGAGCTGGGCCCCGACGGTTTCCTGCCGCCGTCCCCCGAGCACCGCCGCACGCTCCTCGACTCGTACGGCCTGCAGGGCATCGGGGGTTTCGTCCCCGTCCTGCTGCACGACCCCGCCTACGACCCGGTCCCGGAGGCGCGGGCCACGCTGCGGGCGTTCGCCGAAGGGGACGTCGGGACCGTCGTGCTGGCGGCGGCGACCGGCACGGACGGCTACGACGAGCGGCCCGTGCTCGACGCCGAGGGCTGGAAGACGCTGCTGGCCAACCTCGGGCGCCTGCTGGAGGAGGCCAAGGAGTTCGGCCGGGCGCTCACCCTCCACCCGCACGTCGGCACCATGATCGAGACGCGGGAGGAGGTCGACCGGGTGCTCGACGGCTCCGGCACGCCACTCTGCCTGGACACCGGCCACCTTCTCATCGGGGGCACCGACCCGCTCGACCTGGTGTCCAGGGCCGCTGCCAGAGTGGCACACGTCCACCTCAAAGACGTGGACGCCACGCTCGCCGAGCAGGTCAGAGCAGGAAAGCTCACCTACACCGACGCCGTGCGCGCCGGCATCTACCGGCCGCTCGGCCGGGGCGACGTCGACGTGGCCGGCATCGTGACCCGGCTCGGCGCCGCCCACTACCAGGGCTGGTACGTCATGGAACAGGACGTCGTCCTCGACGGGGAGCCGCCCGAGGGCGAGGGCCCCGAGGCGGCGGTCCGCGAGAGCCTGGCGTACCTGTCGGGCCTGGCGCACCCCGGCCCCGAGGCCCGGCCCGGGTACGGCCCGCCGGACGGCCGCCCATGACCGACGTGCTCACGATGGGCAGGGTGGGCGTCGACATCTACCCGCTGCAGATCGGCGTCTCGCTGCGCGAGGTGGAGACCTTCGGGAAGTACCTCGGCGGCAGCCCCACCAACGTCGCGGTCGCCGCCTCCCGGCTGGGCCGCGACGCCGCCGTGATCACGCGCACCGGCGCCGACCCGTTCGGCGTGTTCATCCACGACGCGCTGCGCTCGTACGGGGTGGACGACCGCCACGTCACCGAGGTCGCGAGCCTGCCGACCCCGGTGACGTTCTGCGAGATCCGCCCGCCCGAGGACTTCCCGCTGTACTTCTACCGCTTTCCCAAGGCCCCCGACCTGGAGATACACCCGGAGGAGCTGGACCTTTCGGCGATCAGGGACGCGCGCCTGTTCTGGGCGACGGTCACCGGCCTGTCCCAGGACCCGTCCAGGAGCGCGCACTTCGCCGCCTGGCGGGCACGGGGACGCGCGCCGCTGACCGTGCTCGACCTCGACTACCGGCCCATGTTCTGGAGCTCGCCCGAGGCGGCACGCGAATGGGTGCGCGAGGCGTTGCGGCACGTCACCGTCGCGGTGGGCAACCTCGACGAGTGCGAGGTGGCCACCGGCACCCGCGAACCGTACGCGGCGGCCAGGGCGCTGCTGGACCAGGGCGTCGAGCTGGCGGTCGTGAAGCAGGGCTCCAAGGGCGTGCTGGGCATGACGGCCGGGGAGACCGTGGAGGTCCCGCCCGTACCGGTCGAGGTGGTCAACGGGCTCGGCGCCGGCGACGCCTTCGGCGGGGCGCTGTGCGACGGCCTGCTCGGCGGGCGGAGCCTTGAGGAGACACTGCGCTTCGCCAACGTGGCGGGCGCGATCGTGGCGGGACGGCTCGCCTGCGCGCCGGCCATGCCCACAGCCAAGGAGGTCCAGGACGTGCTCTCGGGGGAAGCCCATGCGTGACGAGGATCGCAGGAGGCTGGCCGAGTACCGCGCCAGGTACCCCGAGAAGATCGCCCAGGCCGCCGCGGAACGCCGGCGGCGGCCACTGCTGGCCGACCGCGACCAGCTCCTGATCATCGCGGCCGACCATTCCGCCAGGGCCGCGCTCGGCGTGCGCGGCCGGCCGATGGCGATGGCCAGCCGCGTCGACCTGCTCGACCGGCTGTGCGTGGCGCTGGACCGGCCCGGGGTCGACGGCCTGCTCGCGACCCCCGACATCGTCGAGGACCTGCTGCTGCTCGGCGTGCTGCACGACAAGGTCGTGATCGGCTCGATGAACCGGGGCGGCCTGCACGGCACGGCGTTCGAGTTCGACGACCGCTTCACGGCCTACGACACCGACTCGATCGTCCGCATGCGGCTCGACGGCGGCAAGATGCTGTGCCGCATCGGGGTGCGCTCCGCCGAGACGGCCGCCACCCTGGAGTCCTGCGCGCGGGCGGTGACCGCACTGGCCGGTCAGGGCCTGACCGCGATGATCGAGCCGTTCTGGTCGCACCGCGACGAGGGCGTCGTCCACCACGACCTGTCCCCCGAGGGCATGATCCACGCCGTCCACGTCGCCCAAGGGCTCGGTGCGACGTCCGCGCACACCTGGCTGAAGGTCCCGGTCATCGACGGCATGGAACGTGTCATGGAGGCGACCACCCTGCCCACCCTGCTGCTCGGCGGCGACCCCTCCGCCGCGCCCGACCAGGTGTACGCCTCCTGGGGCAAGGCGCTCCGGCTTCCCGGCGTGCGGGGTCTCGTCGTGGGGCGCGCGTTGCTCTACCCTCCTGACGACGACGTCGCCGCGGCCGTCGACATCGCCGCCGGGCTGCTGGAGGTGACCTGATGTCCTACATCCCCGCCGGTTCCACCGCCGAGGCGCCCTGGGCGCTGCGGATCTCCCCCGATACCGCGGGCTGGACATACGCCGGCCTGCGGGCGCTCACCCTGTCCGGCGAGACCGTCGAGTTCGGCACCGGCGAGGAGGAGATGCTGGTCCTGCCGCTGTCCGGGTCGTGCGCCGTCGAGTGCGACGGGGTGCGCCTGGACCTGCGCGGGCGGGAGTCGGTGTTCTCCGGCGTGTCCGACTTCGCCTACCTGCCGATCGGCTCCACCGTGCGGATCACCGGCGACGGCCGCTTCGCCCTGCCGTCGGCGCGCGCGACCCGCCGGCTGCCGGTGCGGTACGGGGCGGCGGGCGAGGTCCCCGTGGAGGTGCGGGGGGCCGGGCAGGCCAGCCGCCAGGTCAACAACTTCTGCGCCCCGGACGCCTTCGAGTGCGACAAGCTCATCGCCGTCGAGGTGCTCACCCCCGAGGGCAACTGGTCGTCCTACCCGCCGCACAAACACGACACGCCCGGCGAGGACGAGGCCGTGCTTGAGGAGATCTACTACTTCGAGGGCGGACCCGGGTACCAGCGGGTGTACGGCTCGCCCGGCCGGCCCATCGACGTGCTCGCCGAGGTGGGCTGCGGGGACGTCGTGCTGGTGCCGCACGGCTACCACGGGCCCTCGATGGCGGCCCCCGGCTACGACCTGTACTACCTGAACGTGCTCGCCGGCCCGGCCGCGAAGCGTTCCATGGCCTTCTGCGACGACCCCCGGCACGCCTGGATCCGGTCCGGCTGGGAGGGGGTGCCCGTGGACCCCCGCGTCCCGATGACCTCGGCCCTCCCAGGGCCCGGCGTGCGCGAGGCTCATTCGACCGGCGAGCCGGAGGAGACGGCATGACGACGATCCGGCTGACCGTGGCGCAGGCGCTGGTGCGCTTCCTGTCCGAGCAGTGGAGCGAACGCGACGGCGTCGAGCAGCGGCTCATCGAAGGCTGCTTCGGCATCTTCGGGCACGGCAACGTCGCCGGCGTCGGCCAGGCGCTCGCCGAACGCGGCGCCGGCCTCGGCGACCCGCTGCCGTACTACCTGGCCAGGAACGAGCAGGCCATGGTGCACACCGCCGTGGGCTTCGCCAAGACGCGCAACCGGCTCTCGACCTTCGCCTGCACGACCTCGATCGGCCCCGGTGCCACCAACATGGTCACCGGCGCGGCGCTCGCGACGATCAACAGGATCCCGGTGCTCCTGCTGCCCGGCGACATCTTCGCGACCCGCGCCGCCGGCACCGTCCTGCAGGAGCTGGAGGACCCCCGGTCGTACGACATCAGCGTCAACGACTGCCTGCGGCCGGTGTCGCGGTACTTCGACCGGATCAACCGGCCCGAGCAGCTCCCCGCCGCCCTGCTGGCGGCGATGCGGGTGCTCACCGACCCGGCGGAGACGGGCGCGGTGACGCTGGCCCTGCCCCAGGACGTGCAGGCCGAGGCGTACGACTGGCCGGCCGAGCTGTTCGGCCGCCGGGTCTGGCACGTCGCCAGGCCGATCCCCGACTCCGCCGCCGTGGAACGGGCCGTCGAGGCGATCAAGCACTCCCGCCGGCCGCTGATCGTCGCCGGCGGCGGCGTGATCTACAGCGAGGCGTGGGGGGAGCTGACCGCCTTCGCCGAGGAGCACGGCGTGCCGGTCGGCGAGACGCAGGCCGGCAAGGGCGCCCTGCCGCACGACCACCCGTGCGCGCTCGGCGCCATCGGGCACACCGGGACGTCCGCCGCCAACATGATCGCCCGCGAGGCCGACCTGGTCATCGGGGTCGGCACGCGCTACACCGACTTCACCACGGCCTCGCGCACGCTCTTCGGGGACGCCCGGTTCGTGAACCTCAACGTCACGGCCTTCGACGCGGCCAAGCACTCCGGGATCATGCTCGTGGGCGACGCCCGCGAGGGCCTCGCGGTGCTGGACCTCACGACCTGGAAGGCCGACCCGTCCTGGACCGCCCGCGCCGCCGGGCTGGGCCGCGCCTGGCACGACCGGGTGTCGGATCTGGTCGGCGGCGACAAGCTGACGCAGCCGGTGATGCTGGGCGTGCTGAACGAGGTCGCCGGCACCGACGGCGTGGTGGTCAACGCGGCCGGGTCGATGCCCGGTGACCTGCACAAACTGTGGCGCGCTTCCGACCCGAAGGCCTACCACGTCGAGTACGGCTACTCCTGCATGGGCTACGAGATCGCCGGTGGCCTCGGGGTCAAGCTGGCGGCCCCGGAGCGCGAGGTGTTCGTGCTGGTCGGCGATGGTTCGTACCTCATGATGGCCCAGGAGATCGCCACCGCCGTGCAGGAGGGCGTGAAGCTCATCATCGTGATCGTCGACAACCACGGCTTCGCCTCGATCGGCGGCCTGTCGGAGGCCGTGGGCGCCCGGCGGCTCGGCACCTCCTACCGCCTGCGCTCGCCCGGCGGCGGGCTGGACGGCCCCTACCTGCCCGTCGACCTGGCCGCCAACGCGGCGAGCCTCGGCGCGGGCGTACTCCGCGCCACCGACCCCGAGTCGCTGCGCATCGCCCTGACCAAGGCCAGGGAGGCGACCGGGACCACGGTCGTCCACGTCGAGACGGTACCGGGCCCCTCCCCGGAGACGACCGCCTGGTGGGACGTCCCCATCGCCGAAGTCTCCACCACCCCCACCCTCCACGAATCCTACAAAAACACCAAACGCTCCCAAAACCCCTACCTATAAAGACCCCCGGCCGAGGCAGCCCGACCCCACCTCAAAGGTCCTCGCCTCCGGCTCGGGCGTTTTTTTCAGGGGAGCCTCCGGCCCCCGAACGAGGGGCAAGCCCCTCGAGCTCCCCATATACGGGTACCTGGCTCATACGGGTACCTGGCTTGAACCCCAGCCTGCCGTCCCTGGCACCCGTCCTCCACGCGCCGACGTGAGCGACCGCCACACCCCGGTCAGCACGCTCACGGTCCGCATGCCGGCTACGGAGCAGAGCACCGGCCAATATGGGAAGCCGTCCCTCCCGAGGCAGATCTGGACGGGGCCTTGCTGTGAGCGTGGCCTGGCACACGTCAACGAGCAGGGCCGATTCAACCGATCACCCTGCGTCGGGGGTTGGGCTAACGTGATATCCATGAATCGCGTCCAGCAGTATCAAGCCGCCTCCATCGCGGTGCTCGCAGGCTGGCTGGCCGATCACTCCAATGAGGAGACACGCTGGCGCCTGGTCGCCGAATTCCTGGAGGAATATCGGCACGAGCCATCTGTGGTCCGGCTCGACCTGTTGTCGCTGGAGCCCTCCAGTGTGGGTGATGCCCACTGGGACGTCTTCCTCGCCGCACTCGCCGAGCATCTCGCCGCGAAAGACGGCCATGCCGGCCCTTCCTGAGCCGAATCACGGCGACTCCACCAGTTCTGGTTCCCGTTCAATACCCCGGCAGCCCGTGTCGACGCCTTCGTCCATGCACCAGCCTCCTTCCGTCGCCGTGGAGTCTTCATCCACCCCCAGGAAATAGAGGTCGCATGAACGACGTCCCGCTCCTTGATCAAGGTCCTCGCCTCCGGCTCGGGCGTTTCCTAGGGGAGCCTCCGGCCCCCGAACGAGGGGCGAGCCCCTCGAGCTCCCCATTACCAGCCACGGCATGAGGCAAGGTTCTCAGCGCGCCGACGTCGGTTCTCGTTCTCCATGATCCAGCGGCGCCCGCCCACGAGCGCCGTTGCCGCCGCTCAAAAGAGCCGCGTCCCTGAAGCTGTTCGATCTCGATGCGCTCGCGCACGCTTGCGTGTCACGCTGGGTTCACGTGCTGGAAGTACTTCATCGAGTCCGCGAAGAACGCACAGCCCAGCCTGCGGGGGGATGGCATGGAGGCCCGTGGGGAGATCGGTCAGCGAATCGCGCGGGCGCGTAAGCGCCGTGGTCTGTCTCAGGGTGTTCTCGCCGGGCTGATCGGCAGGTCCGAGAGCTGGCTCAGTCAGGTCGAACGCGGGCAGCGCGGAGTGGACAGTCATGCTGTACTCGGAAACCTGGCGAGCGTCCTGGGTGTACCGGTCTCGGACCTCACCGCGAGTGAGGCGGGGAACACCATGGCGGAGTACACGGCGGCGGCCGGCATCCGGCAGGCCATGATGGGCTACGACGGCCTGGCGTCCGTGATCGATCATCGACTCGGAGAACCGACCCACGAAAGCCTCACGTGGCTGAACGATGAGTTGCGCACCGTCAACCGGCTCTACCAGGCGACACGGTACGACGAGGCAGGACAACGGCTGCCCGCACTCATCATCGCGACCGAGATCGCCAGTCGGAACGCTCCTGCCGGTGAACGCCGATCTTGGCACAGCTTGCGGGCGCTGACCTACCACTCTGTGGCGACCACGTTGAGCAGGGTGGGGGAAGCCGAGCTGGCCTGGACGGCGGGCGATCGGTCTCTGTCGGCTGCCGAGCACGCGGAGAAGCCCGTGCTCGCGGCGGTGAGCGCCTACCGGCTCGGGTACATCTTCGTGCGGCTGAACGAGCCGGAGAGGGCCCTGCGGATCGCCGTACGCGCGGCCGAGGCGCTTGAACGCTCGCTCAAGAAGTCCGATCCTGAACACCTGTCGGTGCTCGGCGGCCTGTACCTGGTGGCCGTGACGGCTGCGGCGACGCGGTTCGATCGTGCGACCGTGGATGCCTTCCTCCGTCAGGCTCGGCGCGTGGCGGAGCTCCTCAATGGAGATCGCAACGACTACTGGACGGCTTTCGGGCCGAGCAATGTGGCGATCCATGAGCTGTCGTCGGCGGTCACCTTCGCGGATGCCAAGCAGGCGATCAGCATCGGCGAACGCATGGACGTCTCGAACCTGGCCTCCGGCCTGCTCGGCCGCCGCTCCCAGGTCCACCTGGATCTGGCACGGGCGTACGCCGTCCAGCGTAAGGACGCCGCGTCGGTGAACATGCTGCTGGCGGCGGAACAGGTCTCCCCCGAACTCGTTCGCTACGACACGCGCACCGCCGAGCTTCTGGTCCAGCTCGTCAAGCGTGAGCACCGTCCGAGCACTCCAGGACTTCGGGGCCTGGCCCGCCGTGCGGGCGTGATCTGACCCGTACTTTCGTCCGGCTCATTTACCTCCACGGAGGTACGGCTTCCCGTACGGGGCGGTACCTAGCTTTCCCTCTACGCGCTGAGTGATCAGCGTGACCGTTTGCGTCAACAGAGGGGAACGATGATGATGTTCGCCACTCGCGGCTCCACCCGCGCCGACCAGCACAGCGCCCAGCTCGGCGAACTGGCTCGTCTCCTGCGCGAGCGCGGCGTGCCTCACCTGGTGAGCACGCGAATCAGGCTGAAGATTCACAATGCCGCCCACGGACCGAGATCGTCGCTGTCCTACGGCTCCCCCGAACTGGACGTGTGGTCCACGGACGGCACGCCAATCACCACCATCACCGTCGACGACAGCCAGAAAGAAGCCGCCTATTCCATGCACCCCCCGGGTGACGCGCCTCAGCGCCTATGCCCCATCGCAACCCCGGCCGAAGGGGCCGACATCATCGCCGCCCTGGTCCGTATGGGGAGCACCGGAAACGCCGAGACGGCCGGCTGAGGTCCGAGCCAGGTACCCGTATATAGCACAGGGTCATGTCCGGGCAAACGGGTGTAGACGATCAGGGTGTGGGCTGGTGGGGGCGGGTTCGCGGTCATGGAGTTTGGACAGGAGGTTGTTGCTGGCCATCTCGGTGGGCGTCCGTCCTGCACGTGGTCACGGCCGGGTACATCTTCCGATGGAAGCAGAACATGAAGCAGACCCACACGACTCCGGAAACGACATGAAGAAGCCCCATACGACTCCGGAGACGTTCCTGGGTGTCGGTTACACAAGGGACCGGGCCGGTCTGCCGCTTGAGGCGGTGCGTGTTCCCGTCCCGCGGCCGGTGGCGGACCAGGTTTTGATCCGCGTCGCCGCTTCGTCGCTCAATCCGCTGGAGTACAAGCTGGCCGAGCTCAACTTCATGGGACGGACGCCCCCCGTCATTCTCGGTTTCGACCTGGCCGGCGTGGTGGTCGATGTTGGTCATGACGTCACCCGCGTGGCCGTCGGTGACGAGGTGGCCGCCATGGCCGACCTGAACGGTGACGGAGGCTGGGCCGCAACGCCCGGTAGCGGCGGAGCCTACGCCGTCGCGCGCCAATTCCTTACCGCCCGCAAGCCGCCGTCTCTGAGCTTTCGTGATGCGGCGGCGCTGCCCATGTGCTTTCTGTCCGCTTTCGCCGGCCTGTACGAGGCAGTCCATGACGGTGACACGATCTACATTCCGGGTGGTGGGGGCGGTGTCGGGCATCTGGCCGTGCAGATGGCGGTACGTGCCTTCGGGGCGCGAATGGTCATCAGCAGCGGCGGCAGGCCGGAATCGATCACGCTGGCCAGGCGGTCCGGCGCCCAATTCGTCTTCGACTACAAGCGTGACGACATCGCCGCCGAGATCGCGGAGCTGACGGATGGCCGGGGTGTCGACCTTGTCTTCGACGCCACCTACAGCGAGCAGAGCTTCGCCGAGACCGCGAAGACGGTCCGGCGGGGTGGCAGGTGGATCGTGCTCGGTGTCGGCCCTGGCAAGACAACACGTTTGGCCGAGACGTCCAGTCCGGTTGATGCAATTTTGGTCGAGCGCGAAGCCGAGCATGTCAATGTCAATCTGCTGCGCTACTTCTCCGAACCCGGCATCGCGGACAGCGCGGCGCGTGACTTGTTCGAGCGCGGGATGAACCAGGCGATGGAGTGGGCCCGCGAAGGACTCGTGATCCCGCATGTCGGCCAGACCATAGACAGCACCGTCGAGGCGATCAACACAGGCTTGCGCTCACTGAAGGCGGGCACCAGCGCGCTGGGCAAGATAGCAGTGACCGTGGACCCAAGCTGTGCGCGGAAGAGTGACGGCCGATCGGCCGGATGATAGCGCGTAAGCCTCGAAGTCGAGATTCTCGATTTACATCGGTTGGGATCAGCGGACGTCGCCCATGTTCGCCTGCCGCGTTCAGTGCGCCCAGCATGATGCGTTCGACTGCGACTGCACCGCCTCCTTCCAGCTCGGGTGCCTGATGGGACCTCGTGGGCCAGCGCCTCGGTGACGCCGAGCATCAGGGTCATCCCCTCGCGTCAACCTGGCCGAATCTCCGGCCAAAATATGAGCCAGAGATTATATTATGTGAATGGCCTGGGAGATCGTCCTGCTGGAACCGGTCGAGTCCTGGTTCCTCAAGCTCTGTGAGAGTGATCCAGATTCGGCGACCCTCGTCGAGAAGGCGATCGATCGGCTCGCCGAGGTCGGTCCCACCCTCGGTCGCCCCTTAGTGGACACGTTGGAGGACGATGACCTGAACAACCTCAAGGAGCTCCGGCCAGGCTCGCGAGGGCGGTCAGAGATTAGAATCATCTTCATCTTCGACCCTGACAGAGAAGCGGTCTTCCTCGTAGCCGGGGACAAGGCAGGCAAGTGGTCGCGCTGGTACGAGGAGGCGATCCCGCTGGCCAAGTCTCGCTACGTGGAGTACCGCGCGGAGAAGAAGGCCGAGAAGACCAAGGAGGACAGGCGATGAGCCCTGCGCGCCGCTGGCAGGAGGTCAAGGCTGAGGCCCACCGGCTCCATCCCGAGCTGGCCACTCCCGAGCGACAGGCTGCGGCCGAAGCCGAACTGGACGCGTACGTGGCGGGCTATCACCTGAAAGAGCTGCGTAAGTCACTGGGCAAGACCCAAGCCGAGGTCGCCGCCGCGCTCGGCATCTCCCAGTCACGGGTCTCCCAGATCGAAAATGGTGACCCCGACGCCATGGAGCTGGAAACCCTCCGGGCCTACGCGGCCGCACTGGGGGGACACGTCGAGGTGACGATCAGTGTCGGCCCGCACTCCGTCAAGGTCGCCTGAGACTGGGCGCGGGCCAGTGATCGCTCGCTTTGAGGTGGGGGATCAGGCCTCGGTGAGGTGGGGGGTTGGGAGGTGGGGGCGGGGTTGGAAGCCGCGGGCCAGGAGGATTATGGCGGCGGCGAGGACGAGGGGGGCCGCGAAGGCGATCTGGTAGTCGGCGGCGTCGGCGATGCCGCCGACCAGGGCGGCGCCCACGATGAAGCCGACGTAGTTGAAGATGTTCACGCGGGCGATGGCGACGCCCGTGCCGGCCGGGTCGAGGCGGCCGGCCGCCGAGAACGACTGCGGGGCCACCACTGACAGGCCCACCCCGGCCAGGGCGAACGCCGCGATGGCCAGTGGTTCGTTCGGCGCGGTGACGATGCCGGCGAACCCCAGGGCGGCGAGCAGGCCGCCGACGCGGACGATCGCCGCCGGGCCGTACCTGCGGACGGCGAGGTCGCCGCCGATCCTGACCACGAAGGTCGTCGCCTGGTACGCCCCGAGGGCCAGCGGGATGACGGCCGCCGTCGAATGCATGATCTTATCCATGTAGACGGAGCCGAAGTTGGAGATCGAGGCGTCGCCGACGTACAGGAAGGCCATCGCCAGGCACAGGGGGAGGATCGGCCGCCACGGGAAGCGGACGCCCGTCGGAGCCGAGCCCATCGGAGCCGAGCCTGCTGGGGCCGAGCGCGCCGGAGCCGAGCCTGCCCGAGCCGCGTTCGGCCGAGTCGCCTCCGCCAGCGCCGCGTCCGCCGGTGTCGTCTCGACGTGTTCTTCCTCGGGGGCGTACAGCTTGGGTCCGGCGATTACGGCGATGGTGACGCCGACCACCATGGCGGCGGCGAAGGTGACCGGGAGGGTGAGTTCCAGGGCGCCGGCCGCTGAGGCCCAGACCGCGCCGATGACCGCCGCCGCGCTCCACAGGGCGTGGAAGCCGGTGAGGATGGCCCTGCCGTACGTGCGCTCGATCGAGACGGCCTGCATGTTCATGCCCGCGTCGACCGAGCCGAGGCACAGGCCGAAGAGCACGTTCGCGGCGACGAGCTCGGGGACGTTGGCCGCGAGGCCCGCCAGCACGACCGCGAGACCCGCGAGCGGCTGGGCGACGCGGAGCAGCCACCGGCTGCCGTACCGCTTGGCGATCTCGCCCGCGAGTACGCTGCCGACGCCCGCGATGAGCGGGACGACCAGCAGCAGGATGGACAGCTCGCCGTCGCTGAGGCCGTGCTTCTTCTGCAGGGCCGCCACCTGGGTGAGCAGCGTCGCGAAGGTGAGGCCCTGCACGAAGAAGACGGCGAAGGTGGCGAGGCGCGCGCGCCGGTCACGGGAGGTGGGCACCCGGGGCCTCCGATACGAAGAACATGAGGCTAAGTCAAGTTTCGCCAGGGTATGGTCACCGTCCGCGCCGGTCAATGGCCTGGACCGGGGTCGTATGCCTGGATCCGCGGAGCCCTGGACGGTTCACCGGGATGTCCCGGTCCTGGGCGGCGCGCCTGGATCCGCGGAGCCCGGGGGGCGCGCCTGGATGCCCGGGTCTCCGAACGGCCTATCGGGATGTCCCAGCCCTGGGTGGTGCGCCGGGATCTTTTGTGTTCGGGGTGGGTGTGCTTGGTCTCCGGTGCCGCTTCAAGGGTGGGGTCAGTCGATGAGGCGGGCGGACATTTTCCAGACTGCGAGGGACCACATCAGTGCGACGAAGAGCAGCAGGACGCCGACGTGGGCGAAATCGTGCCAGCCCAGGTTGCCGAAGACCGAGTCGCGGACCAGTTCGACGCAGTGGTACAGCGGGTTGACCCGTGCGGCGCCCGCCGCCCACGGGGGTAGCTGGTCGACCGGGAAGAATGTGCCGGCGACCAGGAACATCGGCGCGAGTACGCCGCTGATGATGTAGTCGAAGGAGTTGATCGACGGCATGATGGCCGACACCCAGATGCCGAACAGCGCGAACGCCAGGCCGGTCAGGAACCCGACGAACGGGACCAGCAGCATGCCGGGGCCGAGCGGCAGGCCGAAGGCGATCCCGACGACCATGGGCGCGCAGCCGTACACCCCCGCCTTGGCGGCGAGCCACGACGCCTCGGCGGTCACCAGTTCGTGGACGTCGACCGGCGCGGCCAGGACCGCGTCGTAGGTGTGCTGGAAGGTGCGCCGGATGAAGGTGCCGAACATGGCGCCGAAGGCGCTGATGAACAGCACCGACGTGGCGACGACGCCGGTGGCCACGAAGTCGCGGTAGTCGTAGCCGTACGCCGTGCCGATCAGCGAGCCGAAGCCGAACCCGAACGCCAGCAGGTAGATCGTGGGCTCGACCAGGGCGGCGAAGGAGGTGGACGCCCAGTGGCGCCGGTAGAGCGCCAGCTCCCGGCTCCACACCCCGCGCACAGGAGCCCACTCGAACCACCCGATATCGCCCGCTACGCCGCCGGGCTCCGCGGTCACCGGGTCGGCGGCGGTGGGTGCGGTCATTCGACACTCTCCCCGGTCAGGACGACGAAAACGTCTTCGAGGCTGGCGGCGCGCTGGACGGAGGGCGGGCCGAGCCGGTCGCGCAGCGACTCCGGTTGCCGCTCGGCGGCAAGGACCGAGACCGACGGGCCGGTGCGCCGGGTCGCTACGCCCGCCTGCCGGGCCAGCTCGGCGATCTCGGCGAGCCGGTCGGGCGGGCCGTGGTGCTCGTCCACGCGGGCGCCGGCGTGCTCGGCGATGAGGTCCGCGGGCGTGCCGCGCGCCACCACCCGGCCGCGCGACATCAGCGCGCACTCGTCGGCCAGCCGCTCGGCCTCCTCGATGTAGTGGGTGGACATCAGCGTGGTCACGCCCTCGGCGCGCAGGGCGGCCACCAGCGACCACAGCTCCTGGCGGACCTGGGGGTCGAGGCCCACGGTCGGCTCGTCGAGCAGCACCAGGCGGGGACGGTGCACAAGCCCCCTGGCGATGAGCAGCCGGCGCCGCATGCCCCCGGAGAGGTCGTCGGCCTTGGTGTCGGCGCGGTCGGTGAGCTGGGCGACCGCGAGCGCGCGGTCGACCGCCGCCACCCGGTCGCCCTTGGGCACGCGGTAGAGGTGGGCGAAGACCTCGAGGTTCTGCCGGGCGGTGAGCTCCTCGTCGAGGTTGTCCTGCTGGGGGACGACGCCCATCAGGGCGCGGGCCTTCTTGGACTCCTTGGGAAGGACGTTGCCGAGGACGGTGATCTCGCCCTCGTCGGCGCGCGACTGCGCCGTGAGCATGCGCATCGTCGTGCTCTTGCCCGCCCCGTTGGGCCCGAGCAGGCCCAGGCAGACGCCGTAGGGGACCTCCAGGTCGAGGCCGTCGACCGCGGTGATGGCGCCGTACCGCTTCACCGCGCCCCGGATCGAGATCGCGCTCAGGGTGTGGTCCGGCAGCAGGCCGTCCCGGGATCCCGCTTGCAAGGTAGCCACGCTGACACCTTAGGAAACAGGTCCGACAGTTATCCAATGGGTTTCGGCCCGCCCCAGGGACGCGCACCACAAGGGCCGGGCCCGCCGCCTGATCACGGCCCGGATCCGCCGCCCGGGGCAGGGCCAGATGTTCCTGACGTCGATCGACATGCAGGCCCGATGGGATCCGCCGCCCGGGTCAGGGCCAGACGCGTTCGCCGCTGGGGACGTCCGCGGCGGGGGACATCCGCACGGCCCGGGTGTCCTTGACGGTGAAGGCGTCCACCACATGGCGGTTGTGCACCAGGAAGCCGATGACCCCCGCCACGGCCTGGCCGCCGCGCTCGGCGCGCGCCTGGCCGGTCAGCAGGTAGATGTGCGGAGCCGACAGCTTGTCCAGCAGGAACCTGCGGCCGTGCCGGTGGACGTCCTGCAGCGCCTTGACCGGTATCGGCTGGTCGGAGGTGAACCAGATGGCGACGTCCCAGAAGGGGAGGTCGGGGTTCGGATCGGCCGACTCCTCGTAGCAGGTGACGCAGCCGTGACGGGCGTCCTGCCCGTGGGGGCACGCCCAGAAAGCGGCATCGTCCCTGTAGCTCACGCGGTCGGCTCCTTCTTGCGCAGGTCGGCGATCAGCTCGGGCCGCCTCCCCGGAGGCCGGCGGCCGTAACGGGCCGAGGTCAGATAATTCTGACTGATCTTCCGTCCTGATGTGCTTCGTACCTGGCGGTATTCCGCCGGGTCATGGTGATAGGGGTGCGTCGGGGGGTGATTCGCAGGTTAATGTCGAGGCGTGGATGCCGAACGCCGAGCGCGTTACGACCGCTGGAACGACCGCTGGAACCACCAGGGGGCCCCGGCCCTCCGGCAGTTCCTCTCCGGCATGCTGAACGGGCAGACCGCCGACCGGGGCCAGGGGCCCGCGCCGCACGAGCTGAGGGCCTCCGACGCCGACCGCGAGCGCGTCGCCGACGTCCTGCGTGACGCCGTCGCCGACGGCAGGCTCACCCACGTGGAGCACGAGGAGCGCATCGAGCGGCTGTACACCGCCCGCACCCTCGGTGAGCTGGCCGTCCTCACCTCCGACCTGCTGCCGGAGGATCTCCAGCCGCTGCGCGCGGACGGGCAGCCGGTGATGGCGCTGTTCCGTTCCGAGCAGCGCGGCGGGCGCTGGGTGGTGCCCTCGCGGTACTCGGTCACGGCCGTCGGGAGCGGCGTGACGCTCGACCTGCGCGAGGCGCTGCTGCAGAGCAGCCACATCACCGTCCAGGCCACCGTCGTGGGCGCGACGCTCACGCTGATCGTCCCGGAGGGCGTCCGCGTGATCATCCCCGCGTCGGCCGTACTCGGCGGGAAGCGGAACCAGGTCCCCGAGACCGCCCCTCCCGGCGCGCCGGTGATCGAGATCACCGGCATGATCATGATGGGCAACGTCATCGCGAAGGCGCCGAAGCCGCCGAGACGCGGCTGGTCCAAGCGCCGCAGATCCTGACCACGGCCGGGCGTGTCGCGTACGGCCATACCGGGTCGATTCCGGCGATAGGGGCCAGGCCGGGGCCGGTGGTGTCCCGCCAGGCGGGGCCGGTGGTGTCCCGTACGGCCGGGCCCGGTGCGGCGGCACCGCCGCCGGATCAGGTGGCGCTGTCGAAGTTGATCGCGCTGTAGGCGCGGAGCTTCCACAGCTGGTGCTCGCTCTCGACCTTGCGCACGGTGCCGGACCGGCCGCGCATGACCAGCGAGTGGGTGACCGCCGCGCCGCTGCGGTACCGGACGCCGCCCATCAGCTCGCCGTCGGTGATCCCCGAGGCCGCGAAGAACACGTCGTCGGAGGACACCAGGTCGTCGGTGGTCAGCACCCGGTCCAGGTCGTGCCCGGCGTCCAGCGCGCGGCGGCGCTCGTCGTCGTCACGCGGCCACAGCCTGCCCTGGATCACCCCGCCCAGGCACTTCAGCGCGCACGCCGCGATGATGCCCTCGGGCGTGCCGCCGATGCCCAGCATGAGGTCGATGCCGGTGTCCGCCCGCGCGGCCATGATCGCGCCGGCCACGTCTCCGTCGGTGATGAACGTGATGCGGGCCCCCGTCTCGCGGATCTCCTTGACCAGGCCGTCGTGGCGGGGCCGGTCGAGGACGACCACCATGACGTCGGACGGTGAGGCGCCCTTGGCGCGCGCGACGGCCGCGATGTTGGCGGCCACGGGGGCGTTGATGTCCACGGTGTCGGCGGCCTCGGGGCCGGTCGCCAGCTTGTCCATGTAGAACACCGCCGAGGGGTCGTACATCGACCCGCGCGGGCTCACGGCGATCACCGAGATGGCGTTGGACATGCCGAGCGCGGTCAGCCGGGTGCCGTCGATCGGGTCCACGGCCACGTCGCACTCGGGACCGCTGCCGTCGCCCACGCGCTCGCCGTTGTAGAGCATCGGCGCGTTGTCCTTCTCGCCCTCGCCGATGACCACGACGCCGTCCATGGACACCGTGTTGATCAACTGGCGCATGGCGTTCACGGCCGCGCCGTCCGCGCCGTTCTTGTCGCCCCTGCCCACCCAGCGCGCGGCGGCCATCGACGCCGCTTCGGTGACGCGGACCAGTTCGAGCGCCAGGTTACGGTCGGGCGCGCGGTCCTCTGTGGCCAGTGCGGGTGGAACGGACGTCTGTTCCGACATGGTGACAAGCCCCTCTATTTACGACGAAAGGCGATCGGACGCCCTGTACTGGACCTACCAGGTTCCCTGCTTTCTAATCCAGCCGGGTGCGACGATCGTAGTTGTCCCACTTCGGCGGCCGACGGAGGGATACTGTCACCTGCATGAGCAGCGACACGGAACGACCGGTGACTGTGCGCACCTCGGAACGCGGCGCCGCCACGCGCGGCGCGCTCTTGGACGCCGCCAGGGAGATATTCGTCACACGCGGCTTCGCCGAGGCCGGGGTCACCGATGTCGTCTCCAGGGCGGGCGCCAGCGTCGGCAGTCTGTACCACCACTTCTCCGGCAAGGCCGACCTCTACCTCACGCTCTTCGACGAGTTCCAGACCCGCCAGACGCAGCTCACCAAGCAGGCCGTCCAGGCGGCGCGCGCCGAGGGCGAGTCCGACCCGATGCGGCTGTTCATCGCCGGTGCCCGCGCCTACCTCGAAGGCTGCTTCGACGAACGCGAGCTGGCCGCGCTGTTCCTGCGCGGGGACGGCCCGCCCGGCTTCGAGGTGATCATGCGTGACCGCATGCGCCAGTGGGCCCGGCGCAACGCCGCCCTGTTCGAGGACGACCGGGGTGCCCTGGTCGTGGTCGTGACCGGCGCGCTCGCCGCCGCGGTGTCGGAGGTGGCGCTGGCCGAGGACGTCGCCGCCTCCCGCAGGCTCAGCGAGGACGTCCTCACGATCATCAGCCACATCCGCCGCCCGTAACCCGTACGCCCGCGGCCCTTCCGCGCGTCGGAAGGGGAGATCGAATCCGGTGGTGCGCGTCCGGGGGCGCCCCTCCAGGCCGGTATTCTCGCTGGCTGTGCGCCGATTCACCGAAGGCTTCTACGGATACGCGTTCGCCGTGCTGGTCTGCCTGGCACTGGTCGGCGTCTTCCTGCTGATCGCGCCGCAGAGCCGCCAGGAGCACATCCCGAGGGTCGACTACTCGATGACCCTGGCCGCCCTGCGCCGCGCCGCGCCGTACGAGGTGCGGGCGCCCGAGCCGGTACCGGCGGACTGGGTGCCGAACAGCTCCACCGTCGACCAGCGGAAGTACGTCACCTGGCGGCTCGGGTTCGCGACGGCCAGGCGGTCGCACGCCATGCTGGCCCAGAGCGACGAGCCCGGCCCGGAGTTCGCCAACCGCCTCGCCAACACCGACAAGGTCACCGGGCACCGGCAGATCAACGGCACGGCCTGGGAGGAGCGCTTCCGCCCGGACAAGAAGCAGCGCTCGCTGGTCAGCGTCCAACCGGGCGTGACGGTCGTGGTCACCGGCCTGGCCGACTGGGACGAACTGACCCAGCTCGCCGCCTCGCTGAAGGCACAGCCGTCGTCGTCCCCGGTCTCGACGGCGGTCCCGACACCATCGGCGACCCCCACCTCCTAGGGATGCGCGAGCGCCTCCTAAGGACGTACGAGCGTTCACGCCTGGGGACGCTGGAGAACCCACAGGGAATCGGCTGAAGGCGGGCGGGCTCAGAAAGGGGCTTCCTCCGGGCCGGTGGCGGGCTCCTCGCGCCGGGCCATCGCCGCCGCCAGCCGCACCCGCGCCCCCTGCAGCCACTCCTCGCAGATCGCCGCCAGCCTCTCGCCGCGCTCCCAGAGCTCGATCGACTGCTCCAGTGTGAGCCCGCCGGCCTCCAGGCGGCGCACCACCTCGGTCAGCTCCTCGCGGGCCTGCTCGTACGACGGGGTCTCCGCTTTCTCCTCAGCCACGCCACCACCCTATGGGCACGCCCGTCAGGCGGGCGGCTTCGCGGCCGTGACGTGGACGCGGTCGTCGGAGAAGCGCACGCTCAGCTCGTCGCCCTCGCCCACGCTGGACGCGAGCCGCACGACCTCCCCGGAGGGGAACTGCACGATGGCGTAGCCGCGCTCCAGAGTGGCCGCGGGGGACAGCGCGACCAGGCGGGCCCGCAGGTGCCCCAGGGAGTCCTCCGCGCGGTCCAGGGACGAGGTCAGGCAGCGGCGCGCGCGGTCACGTAGGCCGCCGGCCTGCTCGGCGCGGCGCTCGATCTCGCGTACGGGGTCGGCCAGCGAGGGCCGGGACCGGACCGCCGTCACCCAGGCCGTCTCCCGGTCGAGCCGGCCGGCCACGACGCGCCGCCCCCGGTCGCGAAGCGCCCCCACCAGGGCCAGCTGCTCACCGACATCGGGGACGATCTTCTTGGCCGCGTCGGTCGGCGTCGAGGCGCGGACGTCGGCCACCAGGTCGAGCAGGGGGTTGTCCTGCTCGTGGCCGATGGCGCTGACCACGGGGGTGCGGCAGGCGGCGACCGCGCGCACCAGCGACTCGTCGGAGAACGGCAGCAGGTCCTCGAGCGAGCCGCCGCCCCGGGTGATGACGATCACGTCGACCTCGCGGTCCGCGTCGAGCTTGTGCAGGGCCTCGGTGACCTCGCCGACCGCGTACGGGCCCTGGACGGCCACCGCCTCCACCTTGAAGCGGACGGCGGGCCAGCGGCGGCGCGCGTTCTCCAGGACGTCGCGCTCGGCGGCGGAGTCACGCCCGCAGATCAGCCCGATCGTGCCCGGCAGGAACGGCAGGCGGCGCTTGCGCTCGGTGTTGGCGAGCCCCTCGGAGACCAGGATCTGGCGCAGCCGCTCCAGCCTGGCCAGCAGCTCGCCGATACCGACCGGCCTGATCTCCAGCGCCGTGAACGCGAACGAGCCCCTGTTGACCCAGAAGTCGGGTTTGACCAGCACGACCACCCGCGCGCCGTCGACCGGTCTCGGGACGGTCGCCTCGTACACGCCGCGCGGGCAGGTGACGCGGGCCGACACGTTGGCGATCGGGTCGCGCAGGGTGAGGAACACGGTGCCGCCGCGGGACGACAGGTCGGTGATCTGGCCCTCGGCCCAGACGGTGCCGAGCTTGCCGATCCACTGCGACACCATCTGCAGCACCGATCGGATGGGCAGGGGCTTCTCCGGTGAGGTCTTCGCCGTCATGCGCGCAGCCTACAAACCATCGGCGCCGCGCCACGGCCTCGCGGCGCCGGTCACCCTTCGGCTTCGAGCTTGGCCAGGCGCTTGGCGTACATCTGGAGGATGTCGTCCCTGGCCGAGGTCGCCTTCTCGTACGCGATCAGCTCGCGGATCTGGTCGGCGGACCTGCCGCGCAGCCGGGCGCGCAGCGAGGCCATGGTCAGGTCGGCGTACCCGGGCAGCGGCTCGGCCGGCGCGGCGGCGGCCTTGGCGGGCGCGCGCGGCGCCCTGGGCTTGCGGGCGGCGGCGGGCTTGGCGGCGGACGCGGCCTTGGGAGCGGCGGGCTTGGCCGCGGTG
>NZ_JANZYP010000095.1 GCF_025506355.1 Sphaerisporangium corydalis | reverse complement strand
GAGAACCCCCGCCCCTCCCCCCGTGCCCGAACACCTCCCTTAGGGAGGCCGTCCTTCGGGTCCGGGTGGTTCAGTGGGTCTGGAGGAGGATCTTCCTGGCCGCGTCCTTGGCCAGCCGGTCGACGTACAGGATGCCCTCCAGGTGGTCGTACTCGTGCTGGAAGCACCGTGCCAGGAACCCCCTGGCCCGTACGCGCACCGGCCGCCCGAGCCGGTCGAAGCCGCTGACCGTCACGCCCGACGCCCGGGGCGTCGGCGCGTACAGCGGCTTCCCGGTCTCCCGGCTGGGCACCGACAGGCACCCCTCCTCGTCCAGGGCCTCCTCGGTGTCGTCGACGACGAGCTCCGGGTTGACGACGTGACCCTTGCGCCCGCCCGCGTCGTACACGAACAGCCTCTTGGGCACGCCGATCTGCGGCGCCGCCAGCCCGACGCCGTCGGCGGCGTACATCGCGTCGACCATCTCGTCGATCAGCCGCCGCAGCTCCCTGTCGAAGTCCGCGACGGGTTCGGCGGGGGTGCGCAGGACCGGGTCACCGATCACGCGGATCTCACGCATGCAGCTCTCCTGTAAGGGGTCATGTGGCGAACTGCCGCTTACTGTAACGGAATGCGCCCCGGCGAGGAGCCGCGCTTCATACCGATCGCCCATCACCTCGTACGTCGATCTCCGCCACGTCGCGTACCGTGATCTCCCGCCATCTCAAGGATCTTGTACCGCGATCATCGGTGGCGCGGCGCGGCCGGATGGACCAGTGGCGCGCGCTGCTGCGACAATGGGCCGGTGCGCGTCCATATCGCCGCCGACCACGCCGGCTACGAACTAAAGAACCACCTGGTCTCCTGGCTGAAGGAGCACGGCCACGAGGTCGTCGACGACGGTGCCTTCGTCTTCGACGCCGAGGACGACTATCCGACCTTCGTGCTCCGCGCGGCCGAGGGAGTCGTCCTCGACCCCGGCAGCCTGGGCGTGGTGATCGGCGGCTCGGGCAACGGCGAGCAGATCGCCGCCAACAAGGTGCGCGGCATCCGCGCCGCGCTGGCCTGGAGCGAGGAGACCGCCTCGCTGGCCCGCAAGCACAACGACGCCAACGTCATCAGCCTCGGCGCGCGGCAGCACTCCCTCGAGGACGCCACCCGTTTCGTCGAGGTCTTCCTGGACACGCCGTTCTCGGGCGACGAGCGGCACAGCCGGCGCATCGCCCAGATGTTCACCTACGAGACGACCGGCGCCATTCCGCCGCTGCCCCAGTAAGCCCCTGACCGCCCCCGTCACACCGCGATCAAGGGCCGGCGTCGAGGCTCAGCCGTCCTTGCGGCGGCGGGGTTCGGGCTTGCGCTGGGGTTCGGGCCTGCGCGGCGGCTCGGGCCTGCCGCGGGGCGGCTCCGCCTTGCGGGGGGCTTCGTCCCTAAGGGGACGCCTGTCGGCGGTGTCCTGGTGCTCGGCGGTCGGGCGCGAGACGTCCCGCGCCCGCATCGCCGTGATCGCCGTGATCTGCAAGCTCTGCAGTGCCATACCCGCATCCTAGAACGCGGGCCCTCCAGGACGGCGATCAGAACACCAGACCACCCCATGGCTGAACATCCCACGCCATCGCCGTCGAAAGCGCCCGCAACGCACCGGGCCGGGCCTCCCGCACGATCCCGGCGCCCTCGTAGGTCCCGAGCGTCCTGCCGCCGAGGTAGGCGGCGCCCAGCACGTGGACCGGAAGGCGCAGGTCGGCGGGGGCGTCCGTGCGCTCGCAGGTGGCCCCGGAGGCGTCGGCGGACAGCCGCCACCGTCCCGCGTTCCAGGGGCATACCTCGTCCTCCACGTCGATGACCACGTCGACCGGCGCGGCGTAGGCGCGCTCGGGCATGGCCCTGCCGACGTCGACCACGCGCATCCACAGCTCGTCCAGCCATCCGGCGTTCAGCAGGCGGGGCTCGGCGAGCAGATGCATGATCGGGTCGTCGGCCGGGCGGTTCCACGCGTACACGCGCGAGCACAGGTCACGGTCGAGCACGTGCCGCCACACCAGGGCGTAGGCGGCGGGGTCCAGCCCGAACAGCTCGATCAGCCGGACCTCGCCGTCGGCCACGTCATGATCGGTGTAGTGCGCCTTGAGGCGGAACAGCGCGTACCCCCGCACCCCCGCGTCGTCCTCGGCGATCACGCAGCGCAGGGTGGTGGCCCCCCGGCGGGCGTCCTCGTCGTCGGCCAGCAGGGCGTTCCACTTCGCGGGCGTCCGGGCGTAAAGGCCGGGCCGGGTCGTGAGGACGGTGTCGAAGACCTTCTCGATCTCGGCCCGCGCCGCGGCGGGACGTACGACGCGCAGCCGCAGCGAGGGGTCGGACGGCGCGTCGCGGACGAACTCCGAACCGCGCTTGGGGATGCGGAAGAACAGGCTGTCGGCGGCCCTGCCGAACCCGTACCGCCGGTAGATCGCCGCCTCGGAGGCGTACAGCACCGCCGTCGGCTCGCCGCTCTCGTGCAGGTCGGCGAGCTGGCGGCGCATGAGCGTGGACAGGACGCCCTGGCGCCTGCGGGAGGGGAGCACCGCCACCGCCGTCACCCCGCAGACCCGTCTCGGGCCGCCCGGCACGGTCATGGTGAAGCTCAGCCCCATCGTGGAGCCGATCAGCCGGTCACCCTCGAAGAGGCCAAGGGACCTGTCGAACTCCAGAAGCGCCTTGAAGCGCTCGGCGCGCGGTCCTACGGTGTCCTCCGCGAACGCTTCCTGGTCGATCTCCAGCCATTTGTCGTACTCGGATTCCTTGATCGGGCGGATGGTCCGATCCGGCTGCGGGCTTGGTTCCGTGTTCACCCGATTAACGTTATGGCCGGGCAAACCGGATCGGCCACCTAATATCCCTGTTTAATGATCAAGGTCTTGGTCAAGTCGGCTGCCCAAAGTACAGACGGGCAGATAGAGTCAGGTGCATCATGACTTCCCGTCCGGTGCCGCTGATCCCCCCACGGCTCCGCGCGATCCTGATACGCATCCCGTTCCTGGTGCCGATCGTGCGATTCCTGCGCAGGGGACCGCTGGCGCGTGACCGGAATCTCCTGATCACCCTGAGCCTGCTCACCCTGCTGCTGGGCGGCCTCGCGGCCCGGGTCTCGGCCGAGTGGTTCTCACCGAGCCTGTTCATCCTCGTCACGCTGGTCGGCGGGCTGCAACTCCGGTTGCGCAGCCTCCTGGTCCTCGTGAGCGTGGTCGGCGTCGCCCTGGCGTACGTCGCCCTGGCCCTCGGCGCCCGCTCGGTGGGCGCCGGCCTGCTGGTGACCATCGGGTTCGCCACGATCCTGGCCTCGATGATGGCCCGCACCCGGGGCAAGCTCGGCGTCCAGGGCCTGCGAGGCGACGTCATGCTCCTGGAGCTCCGCGACCGCCTCAAGCGGCAGGGCGAGCTGCCGCCGCTGCCCACCAAGGACTGGGGCTCGCGCGTCGTGCTCAAGCAGGCGGGCGGCTCGTCGTTCGGCGGCGACTTCCTCGTCTCCATGCGGCACGGCTCCATCCTGGAGATCGCGCTGGTGGACGTGTCAGGAAAGGGCGTGGACGCCGGCACGCGCGCGCTCATGCTCTCGGGCACCTTCGGCGGCCTGCTCGGCTCCGTCGACTCCTTCCTGCCCGCGTGCAACGCCTACCTGCACCGCCAGCCCGAGGGGGAGGGGTTCGTCACGGCCGTCCACCTCCGGCTCGACCTGTCCACCGGCGCCTACGACATCACCTCGGCCGGCCACCCGCCCGTCGTCAAGTTCGACGCCGGCACCGGCACCTGGCAGGTCTCCGCGGCCAAGGGCGTGGTGCTCGGCGTCGTCCCCGACCTGCACTGCGAGCCGGACAGCGGCGTGCTCCGCAAGGGCGACGCGCTCATGCTGTACACCGACGGCCTGATCGAGCAGCCGGGGCGCGACATCGACTCGGGGCTCGACCGGCTCCTCGGCGAGGCCGAGCGCCTCGTCCCCTCCGGCTTCTACGACGGCGCGCGCCCGCTGGTCAACTCCATGTCGGCCGGGCACAACGACGACTGCGCGCTCATCCTCATCTGGCGGCCCTAGCCGGGCATCCCCTCCGCCACGCCCGGCCGTCCGGCGTCAGAGCCACCCGCCCCGGGCGTCGCGGCCACCCGGCCTCGGTGTCACAGCCACCCGGCCTCGGCGGCGATGCGCACGGCGTCGGAGCGGTTGCGCGCCCCGGTCTTGCAGATGATGCGCGACAGGTGGTTGCGGACCGTTCCCACGGACAGGTAGAGCTTCGCGGCCACCTCCTTGGAGGCGGCCCCCTGTGCCACGATGCGCAGCACGTCGAGCTCGCGGGGGGTCAGCGGATTGTCCGCCGACGTCAGCGCGGCGATGGCCAGGTCGGCGTCGACGGCCTTGCGTCCCGCGGCCACCCGCCTGATGCCGTCGGCGAGGTGCTCCGGCGCGACGTCGATGCTGAGGAAGCCCAGGGCGTGGGCCGTGAAGGCCCGCCGCACCTGCCCCGGGTTGGGCTGCGCCGAGAGCAGGAGCACCTTGCACTGGGGGGCCTGCTCGTGCAGCCGGGCGGCGGCGGTGAGGCCGTCGACGTCGGGCAGGTCCACATCGATCACCGCCACGTCCGGGGTGAGCTCCAGGGCTGCCGGCACGATGTATTCGCCGGAGGCGACGTCGGCGATCACCATGAGATCCTTCTCCCCGTTCAGCGATGCCACCAGCCCTCGGCGAACCAGCGGGAGATGCTCGGCAACCAGGATGCGTATCAAGGTGCTCCTTGGGGGGGCATTGGAACAGATTCCGGCACCTATCGCATCGCCGGTTCATATCCCACGGTGTGTACATGATTGCTTACCGTCAATGCAGTCTCCCGATTCGGTCCACGCCGCGCAAGTCACTCCTACGCTTGGTCGTTGAGTGACCGTTTTCTCGACCGGGCCGGAGCCCCCTCCAAGTTCGGTTACTCTCGGACGGGGCAATGTAAACAGCAGGCATCTTCTCCGCAGGCGGGGGTAGCACCTATGAACTGGCTCATTGTGGCCGGGTTTCTCCTCTTCTTCCTCGGGATGATGATCTCTATTGGCTTGCACGAGATCGGGCATCTCGTCCCCGCCAAGCTCTTCGGCGTCAAGGTCACGCAGTACATGGTGGGTTTCGGGCCCACCCTGTGGTCGACGCGGCGCGGCGGAACCGAATACGGGGTGAAGTGGATCCCGCTCGGCGGCTACATCCGGATGATCGGCATGCTGCCCCCGCGGGCCTCCGACGACCCGGGCAAGCTGCGCACCATGTCCACCGGCCCCTGGCAGGGGCTCATCGAGAGCGCCAGGCAGGCCTCGCTGGAGGAGATCCGGCCGGCCGACGGGGACAAGGTCTTCTACCGCAAGCTGTGGTGGCAGAAGGTCATCATCATGTCGGGCGGGCCCGCCATGAACTTCCTGCTCGCCTTCGTGCTGTTCGCGATCATGCTGATGGGCTTCGGCGTCCAGGTGTCCAAGCCGGTCGTGTCCATGGTGTCGGAGTGCGTCATGACCGAGGCGCAGCAGCTCAAGGGGGAGAAGTGCGGCCCCGCCCACCGGCCGACCCCCGCTGCCCTGGCCGGGCTGAAGGTCAACGACAAGATCGTCTCGCTGGGCGGCAGGCCGGTGGCCTCCTGGGAGGACGCGACGAAGGTGATCCGCGCGCACGGCGCGGGCCCCGTCACCATCGGCATCGAGCGCGCCGGCAAGCCCATGACGCTCAACGCGACCCTCATCGCCCAGGACCGCCCGTCCGTCGACGACCCCACGAAGATCGACAAGGCCGTCGGCTACCTGGGAGTGGGCCCGACCACGGTCCTGGAGCGGCAGGGGCTCGGCTCGGTCTTCGCCGTCATGTGGGACGTGACCAAGCGCAGCGCCGAGGCCCTCACCCGGTTCCCGCAAAGGCTGGTCGGGGTCTGGCAGGCCGCGTTCGGCGGGGCCGAGCGTGACCTCAACAGCCCGTTCAGCGTCGTCGGGGCGGGCAGGATCGGCGGCGAGATCGCGGCGGCCAAGGCCCCGGTGGAGAGCAAGATCGTCGTCTTCATCCAGCTGCTCGCCGGGGTCAACCTCGCGGTCGGCATGTTCAACCTGATCCCCCTGATGCCCCTGGACGGCGGGCAGATCGCCGGCGGGCTGTGGGAGGGCCTCAAGCGGGGGTACGCCCGGGTGCGGCGCAGGCCGATGCCCGGCTACGTGGACATCGCCAAGGCCCTGCCCCTGACGTACGCCATGGCGGCCCTGCTCCTGGTGATGGGCACCCTGCTCATCTACGCCGACATCGTCAACCCGATCCGCCTGTCGGGCTGACCTCCACGCGCCCCAGGTCAGGCCGATCTGTGTGACGCTTTTCGAACACGTGGTCGATGCCCTAGGCTAGGGGCGTGGAGAAGCGTGACCCTCTTCCGGAGCTGACGGAGCTCGGGCCGGCCGAGGCGCTGGCGGAGCTGCGGCGCCTGTGCCTGGCGCTGCCCGAGACCAGCGAGCGCGCCAGCCATGGCGAGCCGACCTGGTTCGTGCGGGGCAAGAAGACCTTCGTGACCTTCGCCGACCACCACCATGACGACCGGCTGGCCTTCTGGTGCGCGGCGCCCCCCGGTGTCCAGGAGGCGCTGGTCGCCGAGGCCCCCGAGCGGTTCTTCCGCCCGCCGTACGTGGGCCATCGCGGCTGGCTGGGCGTCTACCTCGACGTCCCCGCCGACTGGGACGAGATCGCCGAGATCGTCACCGACGCCTTCCGCCTGATAGCCCCCAAGACCCTCGCCGCCCGCCTCGACTGACGCCCCCCGGCCCTCGCGGGGACCGTCCCCCGCGTTCTCCGGCGAGCCTCACGGGGACGCGATACCCACCTCGGCGATAGTTGCGCGCCGGCTCTCGCGCCGTATCGTCCTCACCAGTGGTCCCGACCGCGAGGAAGGATCGGTGTGACCGACGACCTGGTGCGACACGTTTTCCAGACGGTCGACTCGTTCGACCCCGACGAGTTCGTGCGGTTGCTGGCCGAGGACGCCACACTGGTGTTCGGCAACGCCGAGCCGATGGTCGGACGCGAGACCATCGCCGCCGGGTTGCGGGGGTTCTTCGCCACCATCGGCGGCCTGCGGCACCGGATCGTCAGGAACTGGCAGGTGGACACCGACGTCATCGCCGAGACCGAGGTGACCTACCGGCGGCTCGACGGCAAGGACGTCAGCGTCGCGGCCGTGTCGATCTGGCGCGTCGGCGACGACGGCCTGATCACGGACTACCGCATATTCGTCGACCTCGCCCCGGTCTACATGGCCTGAGGTTCCATCCGAGGGCCTGGCTGACGGGATCACCGCGGGTCAGGCGCCTGGCGGCTCAGTACATCGAGATGTGCACGTCAGTACATCGAGATGTGCACGTGGTCGAAGTGGTTCGCGGTGATGCCGCCGCGGTTGCTCATGGGCCGCCAGCCGGGGAAGCCCAGGTTGTAGATGCGCTGCTTGTAGATGACGTACTTGACGCCCAGCTTGCGGCCGTTCTTGATCGCCCATGCGGCGATCTGGTCGCCCATGGCGGCCTCCGAGGCCGAGGGCAGCACGCCTCCCGCGCTGAGCATGAAGTCGCACGCGCGGCCCAGGGGATGCTCGCCGCCGGTCTCGGCGCGGTAGCAGCCGATGGAGAAGTGCATCGGGAAGTGGTCCTTCACCTCCGCGCGCATGAGCTGGGTCCGCGGGGTGATGTTGTCGCCGCCGGTGGGCAGTTCGGGCGCCCAGGCGCCGTTGGCCCGCTTGCCGGGCGCCGTCGGGATGAGCTGGTCCAGCTTGTTCTTGATCTGCTTGATCAGCTTCTCGGCGTCGTCGCGTTGCCCGGTCACCTCGACGATGTCCGCGTTCAGCGCGGCGGTGAGCTTGGAGGCGTCGTCGGAGGCCTTCTTGCGGGCGTCCCGCAGCGCGGCGAACCCGGACAGGCGCGCGGTCTGCTCCTCCTGGAGCTGCTCCAGCATGGCGGCGTCGCCGTAACCGGGGGACATGAACTCGCCGACCATGCCGAGGCCACCCGCCTGGTAGCTGAGCTGGGCGATGTCGCCGACCTGGCCCTGGGCCGTGGTGTAGGCGTCCTGGGAGGCCCGGAGGCGTTCGCGTGCCGCCTTCTCGGCGGCCTTGGCCTTGGCGACGGCGACGCGTTTCCCGTTGTACTGGGTGATCAGCTTGTCGACCTTCTTGCCGAGCGAGGTCAACTGGGTCTTGAGCTGCTTCTCGGTGGGCTTGGGGGCGGCGTATCCCGCCGCGGGCTGGACGAGCAGCAGCCCGGCCACGGTCACAAGGCTGGCGGCCACGGATGCGCGGCGGCCGGAAATCGGGGGCAGAGCCCACTCCTCTCCATCTGCCGACCGGGTTAGCTGACGGGTTCGGGCCGGAGTCGCCCTACCACGCGAGGCGTGGATTCACCCCAAGAACCAGTGGGTCCCCGGCTCCCAGGCGGGACACCTGGGATTAGGCGCACCGGCCGTTACGGCAGGTGTGCGATGGATGCTAGTGGTAAAGCCCTGTTCATGGCGACTCGACCAGGCAAATGGCTAATGGTCGATCTACTCCCGGAGCAGCCGGGCCGCCTCCTCGGGCGGGACGTCGTTCACGAACGCGCCCATCGCCGACTCGGAGCCCGCCATGTACTTCAGTTTGTTCGCCGCCCGCCGGGTGCTGAAGAGCTGGAGGTGCAGGTAGGACAGGTCGCGCCCCGTGCGGACCGGCGCCTGGTGCCAGGCCGCGACGTACGGCATGGCCACGCCGAACAGGCCGTCCAGCCTCCGCAGCAGGCCGGTGTACAGCGACGCGAAGGCCGCGCGCTCGTCGGCGTCCAGCGAGCCGAGGTCGGGGACCTGGCGGTTCAGGTAGACGTGCACCTCGAACGGCCAGCGGGCCGCCGCGGGGACGAACGCCGTCCAGTACTCGTTCGAGGCCACCACCCGGGTCTCGGCCTTGCGCTCGGCCGCCAGCACGTCGGCGAACAGGTTGCCGCCGGTCCGCTCCCGGTGCCGCTCGGCCGAGGCGAGCATCTGCCGGGTCCGGGGGGTGACGTACGGGTACGCGTAGATCTGGCCGTGCGGGTGGGCCAGCGTGATGCCGATCTCGGCGCCGCGGTTCTCGAAGCAGAACACCTGTTCCACGCCGGGAAGCGCCGACAGCCCAGCCGTGCGGTCGGCCCATGCGCGCAGGACCAGGTCCACCTGGTCGGGCGAGAGGTCGGCGAAGGAGGATCCGTGCTCGGAGGTGAAGCACACCACCTCGCAGCGGCCGACGCCGGCCCGCACCTCGCTCAGCCCGCCCACCTGCGCATACTCGCCCTGGACGAGGCTGAAGGACGGGAAGCGGTTCTCGAAGACGGCGACGTCGTATTCGGAGGACGGGATCTCGGTCGGCCGGCCGGGCGCCGAGGGGCACAGGGGGCACTCGTCGGCGGGCGGCAGGAACGTGCGCGTCTGCCGGTGGCCGGCGACCGCGACCCACTCGTCCATGATCGGGTCGTGGCGCAGCTGGGACGCCGGAGGGCGCGGGGGCAGGTCACGGGTGTCGGGCGCGCCGCGGTCGGCGTCGTCGCGACGGTCGAAGTAGATCAGTTCCCGCCCGTCGGCGAGGCGGGTGGCGGTGCGCTTCACTGGGCCACGACCTGGGCCGTCTCGGAGGGGTCGGTGATCAGCAGGCTGCCGGCCTGGTCGGACAGCGCCGCCCGCGCGTCCTCGGGCAGGCCGACGTCGCTGATCACGACGTGCGCCTCCTCCAGCTTGGCGATCGTGCTGATGCCCACCGTGCCCCACTTGGTGTGATCGGCGAGGACGACGAGTTGCTGCGCGGCGCCGACCAGCTCGCGGTCGGTCTCGGCCTCCAGCAGGTTCGGGGTGGTGAAGCCCGCCCGCGCGTTCATGCCGTGGACGCCCAGCATCAGCGTGTCCACGTTCAGCCGCCGGATGGCGGCCACCGCGACCGGGCCGACCAGCGCGTCGGACGGCGTGCGGACGCCGCCGGTGAGCACGACCGTCTGGTCGGGCCGTCCTGACCGGTGGAAGACGTCGGCGACCTGCACGGAGTTGGTGATGACCGTCAGCTCGGGGACGTCGAGGAGGTGGTGGGCGAGCGTCCACGTCGTGGTGCCGGCCGACAGCGCGACGGAGGTGCCGGGACGCACCAGGGAGGCGGCCCGGCGCGCGATGGCCTCCTTCTCGGGCTGCTGGCGCACCGACTTGGCGGCGAAGCCGGGCTCCTCGGTGGAACCGGCGCCGGTGGCCGTGGCGCCGCCGTGCACCTTCTCGATCAGCCCGCGCTCGGCCAGGACCTCGAGGTCGCGGCGGATCGTCATGTCCGACACCCCGAGCTCGCGTACCAGGTCGGCGACCCGGGCCGCGCCGTTCCTGCGAACGCGCTCGAGGATGGCCTGCTGCCGTTGCTGGGCCAGCATCACTTCTCCTCTTCAACAGATTTCAACAAATTATCACATGTTCGTACTAATCCAATGTTTGAAGATGATGAACAGCCAGGGTCCGTTTGGGCCTTGCCGGGCCCCCGCCTCCGGAGCACTGTGGATGGACGAGACGTGACGGAAAGGGGCCGTGAGATGGCGAGACGCGCGCGTAAGGGCCGGGCCCGCAAGAAGAAGAAGGCCAACCACGGCAAGCGGCCGGTATCACGCTGAACGACGGACGCCGGCCGCGGCCGCGCTACATCCTCGTACCGCCTCGGCCCCAGGCCGCCAGCAGACGGGTCTGCGGATCGGCGTCCTCGGGCAGAGGCAGGCGATCTCCTATCACCCCAGCCTGCCGGTAGGCCTCCTCGGCGCCGGCGAACCAGTTCGCGCACACCAGCACCAGCTCCGGGTCGAGGCGGTCGTCCACGCCGATCGCGGTCGCCAGGTCCCAGGTGTGGATCAGCGTGTCCGCGAACAGCTCGGTGATGTACTCCTCGCCGGGGACATCGCCGAACGACAGGTGCACCGTCCGGGTGAGCACCTCGTCCGGCTCGCAGGCGCGGATCGCTCCGGCCGCCGCCACGTCGAACGCCTTCACCGGGTCGTCCCCGAGCAGGTCGCCCTCGAACCGGTCGCCGACCTCCGCCACCGTACGGCCCGCGAGCAGCTCGGGCGCCCACAGGCTCTCGCCCACCAGATGGTCGACCAAGGTGTGCACGTCCCAGTCCGCACAGGCGGTGGGCAGCCGCCACTGCCCGGCCCGCACCTGGTGCACCCGCGTGCCGAAGTGGTCCAGGGCCCGCCGGTAGGCCTCGCGTATGTCCATCGTCATCATGCCCCTCCCGCGTCGTCGAACCGACGTTAACCCGAGCGGAAGATCCCGTCAGGAGGACGGTGGCCGCGATCCCGTACGAGCGGGGCGGGACGGGATCAGCCGAACTCGGCCAGGGTCTCCTCGATCGCCCCGTGGAACGCCGGGTACGCGTAGATCATCCGCTTCAGCTCCGCGACCGGCACCCGGGAGTGCACGGCGAGCGTCAGCAGGCCCAGGATCTCGCCCGCGTTCGGCGCCGCGACCGTCGCCCCGACCAGGACGCGCTCGTCGGCGACCAGCTTGACGAAGCCTTCCGCGCGGTGGATCCAGCCCCGCGCGGAGGAGGCGACGTCGCCGACCGCCGTGCGCACGGCGATGCCCGCCTCGCCCGCCCGCCGCTCGGTCATCCCGACGGCGGCCACCTCCGGGTCGGTGAAGGTCACCCTTGGTACGGCGTGGTAGGCGGCCCGTTCGTCCCCCTCGCCCAGGATGTCGGAGAGCGCGACCGTGGCCTGGTACATCGACACGTGCGTGAAGGCGCCCTTCCCCGTCACGTCGCCGACCGCCCACACGCCGTCGGCCACCCTCATGCGATCGTCCACGCCGATCGCGGGCGCGGACTCGTCCAGCCCGATGGCGCCCACACCGAGCGCGGCGAGGTCGACGCGGCGCCCGGCCGCGATCAGCAGCCGCTCGGCTCGGTGGCTGCCGTCGCCGGTCATCACGGTGAACGCCGCCCCGTGGTGGTCCACCCGCGTGACCTCGGCGCCGACGCGCACGGTGACGCCCTCGCCGGCGAGGACCTTCGCGAGCAGCTCGCCCGCCTCCGGCTCCTCGCCGGGCAGCAGCCGCCCGGCGCCCTCGATCAGCGTGACCTGGGCGCCGAACCGGCCGAAGACCTGGGCCAGCTCGCAGCCGATCGCCCCGCCGCCGAGCACGATCAGCGACTCCGGCACCTGGTCGGCCTCGATCACCTCGTGGTTGGTCCAGTACGGCGTGCCCGCCAGCCCGGCGATGGGCGGCACGGCGGCCTGGGAGCCGGTGGCGAACACCACGCCGCGGCGGGCGCGCAGCACGCGCGAGCCGTCGACCGTGACCTCCTTGGGCCCGGTGAGCCTGCCCCGCCCACGCACCAGGGTGCCGCCCGCGCCGGTGAACCGGTCCGCGGCGGCCTTGTCGTTCCAGTCGTCGGTGGCCTCCTCCCGGATCCGCCTGGCCACCGGGGCCCAGTCGGCGGTGACGGTGGAGGCGCCCGCCATGCCCGGGATCCGGCGTCCCTCGGCCAGCAGGTCGGCCGCCCGGATCATCATCTTGGACGGGACGCATCCCCAGTAGGGGCACTCGCCGCCCACCAGATTGGCCTCCACCCCCGCGACGGCCAGCCCCGCCCCCAGCAGGTGCTTGGCGACCTTCTCACCGCCCGGGCCGAGGCCCACGACGATGACGTCGAACTCTTCCTGTTCCCCCATGGCCTCCCCCTGCCCAGGGGATATCCCGCTGACACGGCCACCGCCGAGATCTGTCCTGCCGTACGCCTGGCGCGCGCATTACCGTCATGACCTGGGCGGTTCCCGACGACCGTCCGGATCGCTTGGCCGTCATAGGGGCCGGTAGCAGCACCGCAGACCCGTCTGGACGGTGGCGCGCAGCTCCTCGCCGATGACCGGGTCGGCCTCGGTGATGCGGTCCAGCGCCCGCCGGATGGCCTTCCCCACGGCGATCCGTGCCCGCTCGTCGCTGTCGGCGAACCGGCGGGGACGGCCGCCCATGCCGGTGGCGGCGGCCAGCTCGGCGATCAGCCAGTCGCGTTCGGCACGCAGGGCCTCGGCCCGCTCCGAGCCGCCCGAGCGCTCCAGCTCGTCGATCTCCTCGCGCAGCTCCGCCAGCCGCTGCTTGTACTTGCGCCTCGCCTCGTCGTCCAGCACCGGCTGGGCGGACCTGGCCTTCTCGTCGCCGGGAAGCCCGAGGCCCGCCACCAGGTCGGCGGCGGGGATCTCCCGCCCGGGGTTGGCGAGCAGCGTGGCCAGGTGCCGCATCCCGACGCTGTGGTCCACGAGCGCGGTGCGCCCGTCCAGCTCGACGCGCCACTGCCGGCCGCGACGGGCGAAGTCCACCACCGGCGCCCGCCGGCCGGGCCTCGCCTGGCGGTCCTTGGGACGGACCGCGGCCGGCAACGTCATGCCCAGCCGGGTCGCCTCCTGCGCCGCGAGCGTCAGCTCCCGCCTGGACTCGGGGTCGCGCGGCCCGTGCCGGAGCGCCAGCGTCTGGCCGAGCCGCATCCGGGACAGTACGAGGGCCGGCCAGTGGCCGAGCGCGAGGTTGTCGTGGATGGCGGAGCGCAGGTGGTCCACGGCCCGGTCGATGTCGCCGGTGGTCAGCGAGGCCACCCCGAGGCCGTGGTGGACCGACCCGAAGCACGTCACCCCGAGGCTGGCGAGCATCGGGAGCCCCGCGTACGGCAGGAGCAGGTCGTAGGCCTGGGCCGCGGTGTCGGCGTCCTCCAGGAGGTGGGCCGCCTCCACGATGCCGTACATCGAGGTCAGCCAGCTGCTCGACCGGGGCAGGTCGGCCAGGTCCTGACCCCGCAGGCGGGCCAGCGTCGCCACCGCCAGGCGCCGTTCGCCCGCTGAGGCCGCGGCGACCGCCAGGCCCGCGAAGTAGGAGTTGTCGACCGCGCTGAGGGTCGGCGAGTTCACCAGGTCCGACAGCAGCGGCACCAGCTCCGACACCCGGCCCTGGTACCAGCGGATCCCGCCGAGCTGGCCCCCGTACCAGCCGATGGCGTCCGCGTCGCCCGCCGCCGTGCCGCGCTCGGCGCACACCCCGGCGAGCGCCTCCGCCTGGTCGAACCGGCCGGCCCGCACGAGCAGCATGACCTTGAGGGCGTCCACGACGAACCCGACCGCCAGGTGGTCCTCCTCGGCGAGCAGTTCGCGCAGCTCTTCGAGCGAGCGCTCGGCGTGCGGGTCGGCGGTGAGGAAGAGGTCGCTGGTGCGCCACAGCAGGCCCATCAGCAGATCGCCGCGCCGGCCCGTCCGCGAGGCCTCGCCGATCAGCTCCTGGGCCAGTTCCAGCCGGATCGCCCCGTGCCCGGGCCCGAGGACGCAGTGGTGGGCCATGCTCAGCGTCTCGGCCAGCGCCACCGAATGCCCGGCCTGCCGTGCCTCGGTCAGCATCGCCATGATCGCGCCGTGGCCGCCGGCGCGGTAGTCCTCCTCGCCGGCCAGCCGGGCGCGCAGCCGCAGGGACAGCGAGGACCGGGGGTCGATCAGGGTGAGGGCGTGGCGCTGACGTGCCCGTACCATCGCGGCGTCGGCGGCCGTGCGGTGCTCGTGCACCCACAGGCCACCGAGTCCGAGCGCCGCCTCGGCGATCCCATAGGAGTCACCCTGGCGCTCCGCCTCGCGGTAGGCGTTGTCGTAGCAGCGGCGGGCGGCGTTCAGGTCGCCTTGGGTGTACAACGCGCGCTCTCCCGCCGAGAGCCAGGACTCGACGTCCCGGCTCCCCACGATCGGCTCCGGTTCCGCGATCCGAACCCCAATCACAGCTTTCTCCCCGCTCCAACGGCGTCGCCGAGCGGGATCCGTCCCATCTGCTGGATCGTGAATGGGGTCCCGGCCTGGTCGCACTTTTCTCGGGCTTACGGGTCCAGTGGTATCCGTCGTTGCTTGCAAGATCTTTGACGATCACTTGCACGGGATCTTACTCGGAAGCGTCGTGCCCAGGCCGTGGATCGGCTGTTCAGTCAGGCCATGATGAAGCGCTTGATGTACTTGCGGTAGTCCGCCGGGCGCGCCTCGGTGTAGTACTTCGTCGGGTCGCTGCCCTGCGAGATGTACGTCAGGAGCGGGCAGGTGGTGGACGCGGCCCGTCCCTTGTGCGCGTACAGCGCCCTGCCGGTGCGGCCCTCCAGCACGCGCACCCGGTAGGTGGTGTTGTACATCGTCACCGACAGCGGCTTGTGGGTCTTGCTGTCCTCCATCTGGCAGACCTTCCCCGCCGGTGCGGTGCCGGTGCGCTCGTAGCACACCACCAACTGCGTCTGCTCCACGTCGTCGGCGTACCCGAGGATCCAGCCGCGCGGGAAGTCGCCGTCCGAGGGCGAGGTCTGCGACCAGAGGTCCTTGGACCGGCCCATCAGCACGGCGGGGTGGACCGTCTTGGACGCGCGCCGGTAGGCGGGCAGGCCGGGGAAGCCGAGGCCGTCGCCGCAGACGCGGCCGAGGTCGGAGGCGAACGCCGGCCGCTCCGGCCCCTTCGGCGCCGCGGGCGCCCCCGCGCGGCCGGTGAACTGCGTCGGCGCCTGCGAGCACCCGCTCACCAGCGCGCCCACGACCAGCCCCGCCGCGGCGGCCCGCACCCACTTCCCGTCACGCCGCCCTGCGTCCTGCCCTGCCGAACGGTTGCGCACCCACACGAGGAATCCCCTCCGATGTCCACTGCTCGAATGCGGGGGGTCCTCGGCGCGGGCGTCCCGTGGGCGGGCCGCACGGGCTTCCGGCGGGCACATCAGGTGGCCGGCCCCCCTCCCAGGAGGCGTGACATCCTGTTCCATCCCGTGCCACCCCGCCGGAAACAGGGCGCGGTGGCGGGCGCGGCACGGGAGATACATGGGAAATGGGCCGGGAAACAACTGAGGCCCGGGCCGAGGACGAGTCCTCTACCTGGGCCTTCGCGGTGGAGCGGACGACGGGAATCGAACCCGCGTAGCCAGTTTGGAAGACTGGGGCTCTACCATTGAGCTACGTCCGCGCGAGCCGGTCGCAGTCTGGTCTAGACTTCATCCGGTCGTCAGGACGTAAGCGTACCGGAGAATCCGAGTGCGCGAGTGGCCGGACGTTCCGGGGTGTAGCGCAGCTTGGTAGCGCGCCTGCTTTGGGTGCAGGAGATCATCGGTTCAAATCCGGTCACCCCGACACACCGCTCTCCGACCCCCCGAAAAGGGGTTCGGCGGGTCGTTTCTGAGGTACCCGTTCAGCGTTCGGCGCGGAACAGCGCCCAGACGGCCTTGCCGCCCTCGTCGAGCGCGTCCCAGCCCCAGCACTTGCTGTAGGTCTCGACGATGTACAGCCCGCGCCCGTTCTCGGACACGAAGTCCGGCTCCTTGGGCTTCGGTGCCTCGTCGCTCGGGTCGGAGACCGCGAGCAGCACGTGCGGGGCGAGGCGCAGGAGCATCAGCGTGATGGGATGCTCGTCGAAGTGCCGCACCGAGTAGCTCGCGTAGCGGACGGCGTTGGTGACCAGTTCGGAGACCACGAGCGACACGTCGTCGCCGAGTTCCGGAAGCCCCCATTGCCGCAATGTGGTCCGGGTGACGTCGCGGGCCGTTTTGACGGAATCGGCCTGGGGGCGCAGCGGGCAGGTGGTGGCGTCATCGCGGCCGCTCGACCGCAAAAGCCTTTGGAATCCCACTTCGCGGGTCGCTTCGAGGCAACGGGCCGCGGATACGGGCTCCAGCATCCTGCTGATACCTCCCGCTGTCATTGTGAGTCTCCGCAGCCTGTCGTCTCTTTTACGAGTTAGTGCACCTTTAACCCAATATGCACTAGGCCATCATGGGTCAGTATTGAGGCTCGGTGCAAGACCCAAATGCACGTGCATGTGCGCCGTGCAGACGCATGAACCAGGGCGGATGCGACGTCTCGGCAGGGCGGACGCGACCCGTGTCGGCGACGCGTGGACCAGACCTTGTCACGGGGGCCGGAAGTGGTGACACTGTGTTGGCTGGCCTGAGTAGAGAAGGAGGCCGAATGACGCCGTTCCAGCCTGGATCCGGACCCACGGCTCTCCGTATCCTCTTGGGGTCCCAGTTGCGCCGCCTTCGTGAACAAAAGGGCATTTCCCGAGAAGACGCCGGCCATCTGATCCGAGGTTCCGAATCCAAGATCAGCAGGATGGAGCTGGGACGGGTCGGATTCAAGGAACGCGATGTCGCGGACCTGCTCACCCTTTACGGCGTCGCGGACGGCCAGGCGCGCACCGCCGTGATGGAACTCCTGGACCGGGCGAACGAGCCCGGCTGGTGGCACCGCTTCAACGACCTCCTGCCCTCTTGGTTCCAGGCCTACGTCGGCCTGGAGGAGGCCGCCTCGCGCATCCGCACGTACGAGGTGCAGTTCATCCCCGGCCTGCTGCAGACCAAGGAGTACGCCCGGGCCGTGATCACCGCGGGCGCCGCGGGCGTCGGGCCCGCCGAGATCGCGCGCCGCGTCGACCTGCGGGTCGAGCGCCAGCGCGTCCTCGACCGCGCCGACGGGCCCATCTTCTGGGCGGTGATCGACGAGGCCGCGCTGCGCCGGCCGATCGGCGGCGCCGACGTCATGCGCGGCCAGGTGGAACATCTGCTCGAGGTCATGCGGCTGCCGAACATCACGATTCAGGTCATGCCCTTCAGTTTCGGCGGGCACAGCGCCGAGGGCGGTGCGTACAGCATCCTGCGCTTCGAGGACAGCGAGCTTCCCGACGTGGTCTACGTCGAGCAGCTGGCCAGCGCGCTCTACCTGGACAAACGCGAGGAGGTGGACCGTTACAGCGAGGTGATGGAACGGCTGTGCGCCGTCAGCACCACCCCCGACGCGACGGTCGACATCCTGCAGAAGATCATCTCTGACAGATTCTGACGCCTGTCGATGACGTCTAAGGTGCCCGCCTGCCCTAGACTGGCATGCGGCGCTGGACACCCGCCACAATCGAGCACGCCCAGATAGCGTGCCCGTCGGCCTGTGCACTGAGCCGCCCATGTGGGCGCGGCGCGCGAACATGTCGCGGTAGCCGTACCGGATGACGCGCCCGCGATCACCAGAAGCTTGATCAAGGAGACCACCCCGTGAAGACCGCTGTCGAGGAGCTCAGCCCGACCCGGGTGAGGCTCACCGTCGAGGTGCCGTTCGAGGAGCTCGAGACGAGCATGCAGGCGGCGTACAAGAAGGTCGCGCAGCAGGTGCGCGTGCCCGGCTTCCGCCCCGGCAAGGTTCCCGCCCGCATCATCGAGCAGCGCTTCGGCCGCGCGGTGGTCCTGGAAGAGACCCTCAACGACGCCCTGCCGAAGCTGTACGGCCAGGCCGTGGACGAGAGCGACGTCTTCCCGGTGAGCCAGCCCGAGATCGAGGTCACCAAGATCGACGACGGCAAGGAGGTGGAGTTCACCGCGGAGGTGGACGTCCGCCCGGCCTTCGACATCCCGGCCTACGAGGGCCTTGAGGTGACCGTCCCCTCGTCCGAGGTCTCCGACGAGGACATCGACACCCAGATCGACGCGCTGCGCCAGCGGTTCGCGACGCTGACCGGCGTCGAACGCGCCGCCGGCAACGGCGACTACGTCGTGATGGACCTCTCCGCGACCATCGACGGCAAGAACGTCGAGGAGCAGCAGGCCTCCGACGTCTCCTACGAGGTGGGCGCCGGCTCGGTGCTCGAAGGCCTCGACGACGCCCTGGTCGGCATGAGCGCGGGCGACGAGAAGACCTTCACCACCACCCTGGTCGGCGGCGAGAACGCCGGCGAGGAAGCCGACGTCACGATCAACGTCAAGAACGTCAAGGAGAAGGTCCTCCCCGAGCTGGACGACGAGTTCGCCGGCCTGGCCAGCGAGTTCGACACGCTGGAGGAGCTGCGTGCCAGCATCCGCGAGCAGGCCCGCCGCAACAAGCTCGTCGACCAGGTCGTGCAGGCCCGCGAGAACGCGCTGGCGACCCTGCTCGACAACCTCGACATCCCGCTGCCCGACAGCGCGCTGAACGCCGAGCTGGACGCCCGCAAGCACAACCTTGAGCACCAGATCGGCGAGAGCGGCCTGAGCCGCGAGGCGTTCTTCCGGCTCTACCAGACCACCGAGGAAGAGCGTTTCGCCGAGTTCGACGAGAACTCCCGCAAGGCGATCAAGACCGGCTTCCTGCTCGACAAGATCGTCAAGCGCGAGGACCTCGGGGTCAACGAGCAGGAGCTGACCAACTTCGTGGTGCGGCGCGCCATGCAGCTCGGCGTCGCCCCGAACACCCTGGCCCAGCACCTCGCCGACAACGACCAGCTCACGCTGGCCATGGTCGAGATCGTCCGTGACAAGGCCAAGACCGTCATCGGCGATGCCGTCAAGGTGACCGACGAGGCGGGCAACGAGGTCGACCTCAAGGCCATCTACGCCGAGCTCAACGAGGCCGAAGAGGCGGAGCAGGCCGCCGCCGCGGCGGCCGAGTGAGCACGCGCGTCCCTGGGTGATCCGGGCCCTGTGACAGGGCCGTGAGCATTCCTGACGATGCCCCCGCCGCGAGCGCGGCGGGGGCATCGTTGTCTCCGTTTTGGGCCGCCCCTGCCTACTTAAGTGACATTAGTGGTGATTCTTGCTGGATGGGGGGCACTTCCCGACTGTGCAGGACGGCGACCAGGGGGGTAGATGATCGAGGACTACCTCATCATCGGCGTGGCCATCGCGGTGATCATGCTGGTCGGACGGGGGCTGGCGCGGCGTTTCGGCCTCCCGCCCGCGATCCCGCTGGTGCTCCTCGGGGTCGGCGCGAGCCTGCTGCCGGGCATGTCGAAGGCCGTCGTCGCGCCGGAGGTGATCCTCAACCTCTACCTCCCCCTGCTGGTCTACCGCACCGCCTTCCTCACCGCGCCCCGCGAGACCAAGGAGGACGCGGTCCCGATCTCGGTGCTGGCCTTCGGCCTCACCTGCGTGACCGCCCTCGCCGTCACGCTGGCCGTGCACCTCACCGTGCCCCAGGTGGGCTGGCCGGTCGCCCTGGCCCTCGGCGCCGCCGTGTCGCCGACCGACCCCGTCGCGGCGACGTCCATCATGCAGCGCCTTGGCGCCCCGCGGCGCCTGGTGACGATCCTGGAGGGCGAGAGCCTCGTCAACGACGCCGTGGCCCTCACCCTGTTCGGACTGGCCCTCACCGCGCTCTCGGAGCCGGTCACGGCCGCCGACGGGGCGCTGCTGATGGTCCGGGTGGTGGCGGGCGGCGTGGTGTACGGCCTGGCGGTGGGATGGGCCGTGGCCCGGCTCCGCCTCTGGATCAAGGACGGCGGCGCGCAGATCGTGGTCTCGCTGATCACGCCCTTCCTCGCCTACCTCCCGGCGGAGCATTTCGGGCTCTCCGGGGTGCTCGCCACCATCACCACCGGCTTCTACCTCGGCATGCGCGCCAGCGGCCTGCTCCAGCCGGCCTCCCGCGTCACCGGCAAGGCGTTCTGGGACGTCCTGGTCTTCCTGCTGGAGTCCAGCCTCTTCGTCCTGCTCGGCCTGGAGATCCGCCAGGTGATCGCCGGCGTCTCGGAGTACTCGGCCCTCTCGCTGGCCTGGACCGCCCTGGTCGTCATCGCGGTCATCGTGCTGCTCAGGCTGCTGTGGACGATGGTGGTGTTCCCGCTGGCCAAGTGGCTCCCGGGCAAGCACCTGTCCTTCGACCGGGTCGGCGGGGCCGCGCGGCTGGTGATGGGCTGGGCGGGGATGCGCGGCGCGATCACCCTCGCCGTCGCCCTCTCGATCCCCCTGAAGGTGCCGAACCGGCCGCTGCTGATCTTCCTGGCCGCCGTCGTGGTCGTCGTGACCCTGCTCGGGCAGGCCACCACGCTGACCCCGCTGCTGCGGCGTCTCGGGCTGGGCGAGTCCGAGAAGGAGGTCATCGAGGAGGCCACCGCCCGGGAGGCCACCATGGAGGCGGCCCTCGCCAGGCTCGACAGGCTCGGCGCCGACGGAAAGGTCGACGACCGCATGGCCGACGTGTTCCGCCAGCTCCTCCAGCTCCGCCTCGACCGGGTGCGCGCGATCCTGGACGACGACCAGGAGGACGACGGGGAATCGGGACCCTCAGAGACCCGGTGGCTGCGCAAGGAACTGGCCCGGGCCCAGCGGGAGAAACTGGACGAGCTTTACTCCCAGGGCGAGATCAGCGCCGAGACGCAACGGCACCTCGGCCACGAGCTTGACCTGGAGGATCGCCGCCGCGCGTCGGGCCCCCACTGAGCCCCTAGCCACCTGCGCCGTCAGCGAACAGCGCGAAGACGGGGACTGACCGGTCGGTGCCGCGCGTTAAGGTCACAAGCAAAGCCCATCGATTACGACGCATCGGAAGGTGACGCTGTGACCAGCCCGCCGACCTCATACCAGCCCACGAGCTTCGGGCCGGAGTCGCGTGGCCGTGAGAACGGCTCGTTCCGGCTCGAGGACCAGCTTTACAACCGTCTGCTGCGTGAGCGCATCGTGGTGCTCGGCACCCAGGTGGACGACGAGGTCGCCAACCGGATCTGCGCCGAGCTCCTCCTGCTGGCCGCCGACGACGCCAACCGGGACATCTGGCTCTACATCAACTCGCCCGGCGGTTCGGTGACGGCTGGCATGGCGATTTACGACATGATGGAGTATGTGCCGAACGACGTCTGCACGGTCGCCATGGGCCTCGCGGCCTCGATGGGGCAGTTCCTGCTCTGCGCGGGGGAGAAGGGCAAGCGTTACGCGCTGCCGCACGCCCGCATCATGATGCACCAGCCCTCCGGCGGCATCGGCGGCACGGCCGCCGACATCGCGATCCAGGCCGAGCAGATGCTGTACGTCAAGAAGACCCTGGCGGAGCGCATCGCGTACCACACCAGCCAGCCGATCGACCAGATCGAGAAGGACTCCGACCGGGACCGCTGGTTCACGGCCGAGGAGGCCAAGGAATACGGCTTCATCGACCATGTCGTGCGCAGCGCCCGGCAGGTGCCCTCTGAGGGCGCCGTCTCCTGAAGGGGCAATCCGTGAATGATCTGATCCGGCCGGGGGACATCAACGGCCGCTACATCATCCCTTCGTTCGTCGAACGCACCACGTACGGCGTCAAGGAGATGAACCCTTACAACAAGCTCTTCGAGGATCGCATCATCTTCCTCGGGGTGCAGATCGACGACGCGTCGGCGAACGATGTGATGGCCCAGCTGCTGACGCTGGAGTCACTTGATCCAGATCGTGACATCAGCATCTACATCAACTCGCCCGGTGGCTCGTTCACCGCGATGACGGCGATCTACGACACGATGCAGTTCGTCCGTCCGGAGATCCAGACCGTGTGTCTCGGCCAGGCGGCCTCCGCCGCGGCCGTGCTGCTGGCCGGTGGCACTCCGGGCAAGCGTTTCGCGCTGCCGAACGCCCGTGTCCTGATCCACCAGCCCTCCACCGAGGGCGGCGGCCAGGGCAGCGACATCGAGATCCAGGCGCGCGAGATCCTCCGGATGCGTTCGCTTCTGGAGGAGATCGTCGCCCGGCATTCGGGCAAGGCACCGGAAGAGGTCCGCCGCGACATCGAGCGCGACAAGATCCTCAACGCCGACGAGGCCAAGGACTACGGCCTGATCGACGACATCATCCCCTCACGGAAGAAACGCGCTCAAGCCGTGGCTTCCTGAGGACGCGGATCGCACCGGAACGGTGCCCAATTGGGCACGTTCCGGTGCGACTCACCGCTAGGGGGCGCACTGAGGGCCCAGAAGACGGTAACGTCGAAACCTGAGCGGGATGACTTTTCGGACCGAGTCCGCAAGATTCGGATCGCGGAGCAGGCGGTCCCACGCAAAGGAGTATCTGGGGTGGCACGCATCGGCGACGGCGGAGACCTGCTGAAGTGCTCGTTCTGCGGGAAGAGCCAGAAGCAAGTCAAGAAGCTCATCGCCGGACCAGGCGTCTACATCTGCGATGAGTGCATCGATCTCTGCAACGAGATCATCGAAGAGGAGCTCTCGGAGTCCTCCGAGCTCAAGTGGGACAGTCTCCCCAAGCCGAGAGAGATCTACGAGTTCCTCGACGCCTACGTCATCGGTCAGGACCAGGCGAAGAAGGCGCTCTCGGTGGCGGTGTACAACCACTATAAGCGGGTGCAGTCCGGCGAACGCGGCCGCGACGACGGCCTGGAGCTGGCGAAGTCCAACATTCTGTTGCTCGGCCCGACCGGTTCGGGCAAGACCCTGCTCGCGCAGACTCTCGCGAAGATGCTGAACGTGCCCTTCGCCATCGCTGACGCCACGGCGCTCACCGAGGCGGGCTACGTCGGCGAGGACGTCGAGAACATCCTGCTCAAGCTGATCCAGGCCGCTGACTACGACGTCAAGAAGGCCGAGACGGGCATCATCTACATCGACGAGGTCGACAAGATCGCCCGCAAGAGCGAGAACCCCTCGATCACCCGCGACGTGTCGGGCGAGGGCGTGCAACAGGCACTGCTGAAGATCCTCGAAGGCACGACCGCCTCGGTCCCGCCCCAGGGGGGTCGCAAGCATCCCCACCAGGAGTTCATCCAGATCGACACCACCAACGTGCTGTTCATCTGCGGTGGTGCCTTCGCCGGGCTCGAGAAGATCATCGAGTCGCGCATCGGCAAGAAGGGCATCGGCTTCAACGCGATCATCCACTCCAAGGACGAGATCGACGCGGCCGACATCTTCGCCGACGTCATGCCGGAGGACCTGCTGAAGTTCGGCATGATCCCCGAGTTCGTCGGACGTCTCCCGGTCATCACCAGCGTGCACAACCTCGACCGCGAGGCGCTCATCCAGATCCTCACCGAGCCGAGGAACGCTCTGGTCAAGCAGTACCGCCGGCTCTTCGAGCTCGACAACGTCGAGCTGGAGTTCACCGACGACGCGCTGGAGGCCATCGCCGACCAGGCGATCCTGCGTGGCACCGGAGCCCGGGGGCTGCGCGCCATCATGGAGGAGGTCCTCCTGTCGGTGATGTACGAAGTGCCTTCCCGCCAGGATGTGGCGCGCGTCGTCATCACCAGGGAGTCGGTGCTGGAGCACGTCAACCCGACCCTGGTGCCGCGCGACCAGCTCAACGCCAAGCAGCAGCGGACCCCGAGGGAGAAGTCCGCCTGACCGGGCGGTCCCTGGACCCACACATGATCGCGGACGGCCGGTGGCCGCCCGCGATCACGCTTTTCGGGCACGGCCGCCGTGCGCCGCGAAACTACCGGGATGTTACGGGCAGACCCTAGGCGTTACGGAACGTGACGGGACGTGCGCCCCGGTGCGCCGGAGGCGTATTACGGGCCATCGCATGCCCGCATATCGGGTTGGGGCAGTCGTGATTACCGGGCCCGGGCAAGGTGTCGGCGTCTCTACACTTGGGGAGTGTGACAACGCCTGAGCTGCCAACCCAGTACGCACCCGCTGACGTCGAAACCCGGAGCTACGAGCGCTGGGTCGCGGAAGGCTACTTCACGGCGGATGTAGGCAGCGACCGCGAGCCTCACACCATCGTGCTGCCGCCCCCCAATGTCACCGGTGTCCTCCATATCGGCCACGCCCTCGACCACTCCCTTCAGGACGCGCTCAGCAGGCGCGCGCGGATGCGCGGATTCGAGACGCTCTGGCTCCCCGGCATGGACCACGCCGGCATCGCCACGCAGAACGTCGTCGAGCGCGAGCTGGCCAAGGAGGGCCTGTCGCGCCACGACCTCGGCCGCGAGGCGTTCGTCGAGCGCGTGTGGCAGTGGAAGGAGGAGTCGGGCGGCCGCATCCTCGGCCAGATGGCCAAGCTCGGCGACAGCGTCGACTGGACGCGCGAGCGGTTCACCATGGACGAGGGGCTCTCCCGAGCCGTTCAGACGATCTTCAAGCGGCTCTTCGACGACGGGCTCATCTATCGCGCCGAGCGCATCATCAACTGGTGCCCCCGCTGTCTCACCGCCCTGTCCGACATCGAGGTCGACCACACCGACGACGACGGCGAGCTCGTCTCCATCCGGTACGGCGAGGGCGACTCGGCCATCGTGGTCGCGACCACCCGCGCCGAGACGATGCTCGGGGACACGGCCGTGGCCGTCCACCCCGCCGACGAGCGCTACGCCCACCTGGTGGGCACCTCCGTGGAGGTGCCGCTCACCGGGCGGCTCATCCCGATCGTGGCCGACGAGCACGTCGACCCCGCGTTCGGCACCGGCGCGGTCAAGGTCACCCCGGCGCACGACCCCAACGACTTCGAGATCGGCCGGCGCCACGGGCTGCCCTCGCTCGCCGTCATGGACGAGCGCGGCGTCATCACCGCCCACGGTCCCTTCGAAGGGCTCGACCGCTTCGAGGCCAGGCCCGCGGTGGTCGCGGCCCTGCGGGCCGAGGGACGCGTCGTCGCCGAGAAGCGCCCCTACGTCCACGCCGTCGGCCACTGCTCGCGCTGCAAGACCGTGGTCGAGCCGCGCCTGTCCCTGCAGTGGTTCGTGAACGTCCAGCCCCTGGCGAAGGCCGCCGGCGACGCGGTCCGCGACGGCAGCACCCGCATCCACCCGCCGGAGCTGGCCAAGCGCTACTTCGACTGGGTCGACGACATGCACGACTGGTGCATCTCCCGCCAGCTGTGGTGGGGTCACCGCATCCCGGTCTGGTACGGCCCGGAGGGCGAGGTCGTGTGCGTGGGCGCCGGCGAGGAGCCCCCGGCCGGGTACACGCAGGACTCCGACGTCCTCGACACCTGGTTCTCCTCGGCCCTATGGCCGTTCTCCACCCTCGGCTGGCCGGACAGGACGCCCGAGCTCGAACGCTTCTACCCCACGACGGTGCTGGTCACCGGGTACGACATCCTGTTCTTCTGGGTCGCCCGCATGATGATGTTCGGGCTGTACGCCATGGACGGCACGCCGCCGTTCCAGACCGTGTCCCTGCACGGCATGGTGCGCGACCAGTACGGCAAGAAGATGTCGAAGTCGTCGGGCAACGTCGTCGACCCGCTCGACTGGATCTCCCGCTACGGCGCCGACGCCACCCGCTTCACGCTGCTGCGGGGGGCCGGCCCGGGTTCCGACGTCGCGATCAGCGACGACTGGGCCGCCGGCTCGCGCAACTTCTGCAACAAGATCTGGAACGCCACGCGGTTCGCGCTGATGAACGGCGCGACGGTGGCGGAGACGCTGCCCGGCCCGGGCGATCTGACGGTGGCCGACCGGTGGATCCTGTCGCGCCTGGACTCGGTCGTCGGCGCGGTCGACGCCGCCTACGACGACTTCGAGTTCGCCAAGATCTCCGACCAGCTCTACCACTTCGCATGGGACGAGGTCTGCGACTGGTACGTCGAGCTGGCCAAGATCCAGATCGCCTCGGGCGGCGAGGTGGCCGACCGCACCCGGCGGGTGCTGGGCCATGTGTTCGACTCCCTGCTCCGGCTGCTCCACCCGCTCGTGCCGTTCGTCAGCGAGGAACTCTGGCGGGCGCTCACCGGAGGGCCGTCCATCACCGTGGCGTCGTGGCCGGCCGTCCTCGGCGTCGCCGACCCCGCCGCCGAGGGGGAGATCCTTGCCCTGCGGGACCTCGTCACCGAAGTCCGCCGCTTCCGCTCCGACCAGGGGCTCAAGCCCGGTCAGAAGGTCGCGGCGAAGCTCGCGCTCGACGGCACCGCTCTGGCCGCCCACGAGCCCGCCATCCGGGTCCTGCTGCGGCTGGACACCCCCGCGGAGTCGTTCGTGGCGACGGCACGGCTGGCCGTGGGCTCGGCCGTCATCGAGATCGACACGGCCGGGGCGATCGACGTCGCGGCCGAGCGGAAGCGCATGGAGAAGGATCTGGCCGCCGCCCGCAAGGAGGCGGCCCAGGCGACCGCGAAGCTGGGGAACGAGCAGTTCATGTCCAAGGCCCCGGAGGACGTCGTGACCAAGGTCCGGGGGAAGGCGGCGCAGGCGGACGCCGACATCGCCCGGCTGCGGGCGCAGCTCGATGCCCTTCCGGCCGGCTGAGACGCAGGTCAGAGAGCCCGCGGCCGGTGTGGCCGCGGGCTCTCGCGTTTTCGCGTGTACGGCTCCGACATCGGAGGTTTGAGGGTGCGCGGCGCGGGAATGACAGTTGATCGACCCAAGATGTTCATGGCACGGTCTTGCCGGTGCTAGAGTTCTTCTCGCAGGGCAACGCGGCACTCCGCTCGATCCGAACGGAGTCTCCTGGTTCCAGGAGAGGTCAGGTTCCCTGTACTCCCAAAGACTCACCTTGGTTTGGGTTGCCGTGTCGGAGTTTGACGCTGCTGACCACATCAGGTAAGTTAGTGGAGTTGCCCTGGAAACGGGGTGGTTCGAATTCTAGATGGTTTGCCGGGTTGGAAGTCAAGTGCCTGCAAAGGCGCGGTTTGCTCCTGGTCAAGCGGACCTTGTAGGATGAGGGCATACGAGATGGAAGCCCCGGAGTCTTGAATCCTTGCGGGTTCGGGTGATGGTGTACGCGTCCGTTTCTTGAGAACTCAACAGTGTG
>NZ_JANZYP010000094.1 GCF_025506355.1 Sphaerisporangium corydalis | reverse complement strand
CGGTGGCGAACCTCACCTACCGGGCGGTGTTCAGTCAGGACGCCTCCAGGTCCAGCGGGTTCTGGTTGCGCACCAACGCCCAGGGTCACTGGGAGTTCGTGATCGGGATCACCGACAGCCAGTACACGACCGTCGCCGCCCAAGGCCTCGCCACCGCCGGGACCTGGACGCACCTGTGCGGCACGTGGGACAAGGCCACCTCCACGATGATGCTGTTCGTCGACGGCACCCTCGCCGGCTCCCAGACCGTCACCGGGATCAGTGCCCAGGGAGCGTTCACCATCGGCCGCTACAAGTACCTGGACGGCTACGCCGGCGCCTTCGCCGGCGTCATCGACGACGTCCGCGCCTACGTGGGCGGCATCACCGACGCCGCCCGCATCAGGGCCATCATGAACGACGGCTGAACCCGCCGCTCCGGACGCCGGCGGCGTCCGGAGCGGCGCTTCTAGCCGCGCTTGGGCCAGATCGGGCCCTGGTCGGTCCAGGTGACGCCCTTGTTGTGGCACAGGCAGAAGGGGTGGCCGATCGGGTCGGTGTAGACCCGCCAGCCGTAGCCTTCGGGGCCGATGGAGTCCTGATGCAGCGTCGCGCCGAGGTCGAGGACGCGGCGCTGCTCGGCGTCGATGTCGTCCACTTCGAAGTCGAGATGGAACTGCTTGGGGTGCTCGCTGTCGGGCCACCGCGGGGCGCGGTAGTCGTCCACCCGGATGAAGGCCAGCTCGATCTCGCCGAACTGGATACCGGCCCAGTTCTCGTGGCCGCCTTCCTTGATCGGGCGGCCTGTCACCTCGGAGTAGAAGGCCGCCAGCTTCATGGTGTCCGGGCAGTCGATGATGAAGTCGGTGAGTCGCAGCATCCCATGAGCTTGCCACGACGTCATGCTTCGCCAGCCGCGTCGGCTATTCGGAACGCGCCATGTTCCGGTTACCGCGGTCCCTCTACCAGGAGATGGGCGTCACGACCCGCGTCCAGGCCATCATGCGAGCCCAAGAGCAAGGCCGGCTGCGCACCGACGTCCGTTAGCGGCCACTTGGTCCGGGACACGCGGCCTGCCGGGTCAGATCACCGTGGCGAAATCCCCGATGTCACCGATCGCGTCCTCCGCGGTACCACCTAGCACCGGGTCGTCCAGAAGTCCGTTCAGGAAGGCGAGCAGCCGAGCGCTGACGGTCCCGTGCAACCTGCCGAGGTGGCCCATGCAGGTTACGGCCAGCATACGCAACTGAGGATCGTTTCCCTCTCGCAGTTGCTCCATCAGTAGATCTTCCATCCAGGCACGGTCCGGATCGTTGTACGTCAGCGAGAGGAGCGCTCGCGTCGATCGAGATACGTCTCCGCTCGCGAGCGCTTCCAGCATTTCCGCGCGCCATTCCAGGTCCGGAGATATGTCATCGCTCACGGTATGATATCCCCCGAATTGATGGCGCGTCGCAACGCATTCTTCGCGAGCTGCATGCCTTTATCTGTGTCGATGTCCTCACGCACATGCCCATGGAAGAATTCATTCGTTCCGTCTGCGATCGTGCAGCCGCAATTGACCACCTCCGTGCGGTCCAGAATAACGGCATCACCATTGCTCGGATCCACACCGACTCGACGCACGGACGTCGGCTTGATCTGGACCGAGTTGTCCAGGGCGCCCTGACCGTCAGATGGTGCCCTGCTGCTCCCGCCGCGAGAGGTCGCCCGCGCCTGGGACCCATGCTTCGGATTGGGCTGGTAAATACGTTTGCCGCAATTGTGAACGAGGACCGGCTTCGTCCCTGCCAGCACATAATACGTGTGGGTGTTGGCGACGGTCAGGTCGTGGACGGGGGGGTGGGCCGCGCGGGGGGTGGTGGTGACGACGGAGAGGGAACGGCCGCCGGGGGTTCGGAGGCGGTCGGCGGTGGTGAGGTCCTCGGCGCGGACCCAGGTCCTGTCCTTGGTGTCCCAGAACAGGTGGTGCTCGGTGGCGAGGATGACGGCGGTGGCGTCGCCCTTCCTGCCGTCGGTGTCGACGGTGATCTGGACCAGGTTGAGGTAGGCGACGCCGGTGAAGGCGGCGACGACGGGCTGGGGAGCCGTCCGGCCGGTCAGCGGGTCGGTGGCCAGCACCTTCTCGCCGGGCTTGATCTTCTCGATGGCCTTGGTGGAGCCGTCGGCGAGTTTGACCATGGTGCCGGCGACGAAGCTGCTGCAGCCCCGCGGGGATCCGGAGCCGGCGCGCGGCTTGCCCCCTGACTTGGCCGCCGCCCTGGCCGACGCCTTGGCCGCCGCCCCCTCGGCGGCCTCGTCCGCGGCGCCGCCCGCCTTGCCCAGGGCGGCCCTGGCCTTGCCGGCCGCCTTGCCGAGCGCTCCGGCGACGACCTTGCCCGCCGAGGTGGTGGCCAGCTTGCCGATCGCCGCCGAGGCGGCCTTGCCCGCGAAGCCGCCGGCCGCGCCGCTGACCGCGCCGATCGCCGCGGCCTTGAAGGCGCCGCCCGCGCTCCACTGGTCGCGCGGCGTCGAGACCAGGTAGCCGGCCATGTTTCCCGCGGCTCCGCCCGCGGCCGCGCAGCCGACGCTCCCGACCCCGCCCGTGGCCACCTCGCAGCCGACGGTGACGGTGATGGTGACGGCGACGTTGACGATCGTGGCCTTGTGCTGCTCCCAGATGTTCTTCGCCTTGCAGCCGAAGCTGAAGGTGCCGCAGTGGCGTGGGGCGCTCGGCGCCGGGGGACCGCCGCCACCACCGCCACCCGGGTTCTTGCCACCGCCACCGCCGCAGTTCTTGCCGGCGTAGTAGCAGTCCTGGTTTCCCGACAGCGGGCCGTCGAGGCCGGAGGGGTCGCTGACCGTGACGGGGTTGTTGCCGGCGTAGGAGTAGCCGTTCCAGCTTTGGGGGTCGCCGTTGTCGAAGACGGGGTCGACGGAGATGAACCGGCCGGTCTCGGCGTCGTACTCGCGGGCGCCGAGGTGGGTGAGGTCGGTGGACTCGTCGATGACGCCGCCGACGAAGCCCCGCTGACCGGGCCAGAACGACGGTGGCGTGCCGCGCTGCCGGCCGAAGGGGTCGAAGCGGCGGCGCAGGGGGGTCTGGGCGGCGTCGTCGGAGACCGAGACGTCGGTGGTGCCGTGGTGGTCGCCGGCGAGCCAGGTGAGGCCCTTTCCGCTGGTGCGGGCGGCGACGACCTGGTCGCCGTGGTTGTAGTAGCGGGTCGCGCTCTTGGATTGGGTGGTCTTCTCCAGCCGGATCTCCATCCCGGCGACGTAGAGGGTCGTCGAGGTGGGGTCGCGGCGGATGAGCCGATCGTCGTCGGCGCCGTAGACGAAGGTGCTGACGCCCGAGGGGTCGGTGGACTTGGCGAGGTGGCCTTCGACGTCCCATTCGAGGGTGCGGCCGGACCCGCGTTCGGTGGTGTTGCCCGCGGCGTCGTAGGCGTAGGCGTCGGTCTGGCCGTCGCGCTCCCCGCCCTGGTAGGCGACCGAGGTCAGGGTGTGCGGCCGAGGCTTGCCGGGCCCGGTGTAGCTGAAGGTCTTGGTGACGTCGCCGCCGGTCTGGTGGTCGACCTCCTTGGTGCGCTCGCCGAGCCGGTCGTAGCCGAAGGACTGCCAGTACGGGGCGGGGCCGCCGATCACGGCGGCCGACGGCGTCGCCGCGCAGTCGCCGCCCTGGGTCCACGCCTCGGTCAGGCGCTGCAGGTGGTCCTGCCGGAAGCACTGCACGTCGGGCGTCTGGCCGGACGGCGTGTCGGCGATCTGGGTGATGTTGCCGGTGTCGTCGTAGGTGTAGTTGGTGTCGGCCACCGAGATCGGGGAGGTCTCCCGCTCGAACAGCGACCGGGTGAGCCGGCCGGTGCCCTCCTCGTAGAAGTTGGTCTCCTTCAGCCGCTTGCCGCCGCTGGACAGCGTCATGTCCAGCAGGTCGCCGAGCTTGGAATAGGTGCTGGCGGTGACGTACGGGTTCAGGCCGCGCGTGGTTGTGGGATCGCCGAGCTCGTCGTAGTCGTAGAGCATCGTCTCCCCGGGCAGCCCGCCGGCCGCGGGCAGCACCGTGCGGTGCACGGTCCCGTCGAGGTTGTAGTCGCTGCCGGTGGTGTAGGTGCCGGCCAGCGCGCCCTCGGCGGCGGGGATGATCGTCTGGGTCTGCAGCGGCCGGTAGGCGTCGTCGAAGCGGGTGACGGCCGTGATGTAGGGGTCCATCGCGCCCGTGGCGGCGTTCTTGACGTACCGGGTCGATGAGGTCGGCTGGCCCTTGACGACGCTGCCGTCCAGCAGGGTGTCGTACGTCCATTCGGCGAGCCTGGTGCCGCTCGCCGAGGTGCCCTCGTACTCGGCGGTCTTGCGGCCGAGGGCGTCGTAGGTGAAGGACATGCTCGTGCCGCGGGCGTCGGTGACCGTGCGCGGCCAGTCGGTCCGGTCGTCGTAGCCCAGCTTCGCGGTCCCCTTGTCGGGGTCGTCGACCTGGACGAGGCGGCCGAGCAGGTCGTAGTGGTAGCTCCAGGTGTTGCCGTCGGCGTCCTTGACCGTCGCGGCCTGCCCGGTGGGGGTGTAGGTGTAGCGGGTGGCGTCGTAGTCCCCGCTGGGGCCGTCCCCCTTGTACTGCCGGAGCTCGACGAGCCGGCCGTCCGCGTCGGTGATCCGCGTGATCGGCGTGGACCCGGTGGGCGGGTCGACGCTCACCCGGTCGCCGCCGTAGGTCGTGGTGGTCCGCCACTGTTCCTGGCCGCGCTTGCGGAAGATCTGCGCGGTGGGCCATTCCATGCCGTTGTACAGCGTGACGTCCTGTCCAGGGACGTCGTTGTCGTCGGCCGGCTTCCACAGGGTGGTGCCGGGCGAGCCTTCGGCGTAGTACTCCTGGTTGCTCTTGCCGGCCAGGCCGCGGGTGTCGTAGAAGGTGTCCGCGACGACCCGGCCGCCGCCCGGCGCGGGCTGCTGGGTCTGCCGGTGGCGCAGCAGGCCGTCGTACAGGGCGTAGCCGGTGGTGTAGTTCGTCCCGTCGTTGCGGAGTGCCGAGGTGGACACCGAGGCCGGCCCGTCCGCGCGGATCAGGTAGCCGAACCTCATGTTCGGGGTGGCCGTGTAGGACGATTTGGCGCGGCCGGGGAGCCACACATCGGTGAGCCGGCCCAGCGGGTCGTAGGCCAGGTCGGTGCGTTTGCCGTTGACGTCGAGCGTGGCGACCGGCTGGCCCCAGGCGGGTTCGATCTCGGTCCTGGTGACGTGGCCGGCCGCGTCGGTCTCCTGCTTGACGGTGGCAAGGCCGGTCGCCGGGGTGTAGGCGGTGGTCGTCGTGCCGCCGGAGGCGTCGGTCACCACCAGAGGCCGGCCGTAGTCGTCGAAGGTGGTGGTGCCGACGGTGACGTACCGCGGGCCGCCGTTCCAGGAGCCGAGCTTCTCTGTCCTGGTGACGTCGCCCTTGGCGGGCACGGCGCCGAGCGCCTTGCCGTCGTAGTACTTGCGCACGTCGGAGAGCACGTCGCCGGGCCGGTCGGGCGTCGCGGCGCACGCCTTGGCGACGGTCTCCACGCGGGAGGCGTAGGAGACCAGCCATTTGGCGTCGTCACGGGCGGTGTAGGTGGTGCGGGTGCACTGGTCGTCGCCTGCGGCCGACTCGTCGCCCACGTCGTCCACCTGGGTGGGCAGGCCGTCGGTGTTGTAGACGGTGCCGGTCGAGGTGTACCGCCAGCCGCCGGACGCCAGCGCCGTGCGGACGCGTTCCTGGTTCTCCCGCACCATGGTCGCGGTCGTCGTCCCCCAGGAGCGCACCCGCTTGGCGGTCTGCTTCACCCAGTAGCCGGTGATGGTGCCGCTCATGGCGGGACCACCGGGGCCGTCGTAGTGGATCTCCTCGTGGGCGCGCCCCTGCAGGGCGTCGGCGTCGTCGACCGGCGTGCCGTCGGAGGCGGTGACCTTCACGTCACGGGTGCCGCCATCGGGCAGCTCGTCGCCGTCCATGCCGCGGAAGTAGATGAACTCCGACTGGGAGAGCCGCTCGGGGGCCTCGCCGTGGGTGACGCGCACCTTGCCGTAGCCGCGCCACTGCGACCAGGTCTTGTACTTCTCCTTGGTCAGCCCGTCGTCGTCATCGTGGTGCCAGGCGCCGCCGCCGAGGTACTCGTAGCCGGTCACCTCGTCGGGGGCTCCGCCGGTGCGGTCGATCGCGCGCACCTGGGTGACGACGTACTTGTGGAACCAGTCGAGCTTGGGGGTGGTCGCGCCCTCCGGCGACCAGTACTGGGGGTAGCACCGGCGGCTATTGGTTCCGATGTCGGGTTTGTCGCTCGCGACGCAGTCCTCGTCGGAGTAGGCGATCGACAGGGAGCCGCCCGTCTCGTTGTCGATCGCCGAGACCCGCCACTTGGTCAGCGGCGGGCGCCCCTCCAGGGCGTCCACGCGGTTGGGCTTCTGGATCCCGGCGAACCGCACCGACGGCAGCGCGGCCGAGCCGCCGACCTTGCCGGTGTGGGTGATGCCGGCCAGCCACACGGTGGCGGCGGTGCCGTCGCCCGGGGCGCGCATCTCCTGGTCGAGGGTCCAGGTGTCGACGTCCTTGTAGGTGCTGCCCGAGACCAGCGCCTGGGTGGTGACGGCGGCCAGCCGCTTGCGCGTCCAGAACGTCGGCGAGTAGTCGTCGAGGCACTTCTCGCCGGAGTCGCACTTCTGGTCGTAGGGGACGTCGGGCCAGTACTTGGCGTTGTCCTTGGTGAACTTGTCGGCCGCGCAGTCGAAGGCCGACGTCGGGACGCACCGCTCCTTGACCTCGAAGGACACCCGGGCGGGCGCGGAGGAGGAGAAGATCGCGCCGGAGCGCTGGCCGTAGTCGACGCGCTTGAGGTGGCCGCCGCGCTCATAGGAGGTCGGGGTGCCGTTCGGCACGCCGTCGGTGAGCGTGGTGACGTCGCGCCGGTAGTAGTTGCCCTCCTTGCCGTACCAGAAGGTGCTGACCGTGCCGTGCGTGTCCACGACGTAGTCCAGGTTCCACCGCCACGCCTGGCGGCACCAGGAGTCGGAGAAGCCGCTGTCCTTGTGGCACGGCTCGCCGTCGTCGTCGCCGAAGACCGGCACCGTCCAGGTCGAGCCGGTCTCCGCCTTCCCCGAGCTCCAGCCGGGCAGGTGGTTGAGGCCGAAGTAGTACTGCGTGCCGTCCGGGGTGATGACCTTCCAGTGCTCGCCGTCGTTGTCGTCGTTGCCGGCGCCGGTGAGCCGCTGGACCTTGGTGCCGTCGTCGTCCTTCGGCTGCCAGGTGCCGGTCGCGTCGTCCAGCACCAGTTCGGTCGCCTGGCCGTTCAGCGACAGGGTGGCGTTGTTGTTGCCCCAGCACTGGTCGTTGCGCTTGGGCGTGACGCCGTCGTCGGCGCACGGCTTGTACCGGCGCTCGACGAAGCCGGGCCAGTAGTCGAAGCCCTCGCCGATCCAGGACGCCTGGTTGTTGGTGGCGACGGTGCGCCCGTCGACACCGCCCGAGGAGTAGGAGAAGGCGATGTTCGGGGTCGGCCCCCCGGGCGACGGCGGCAGGCGCAGGGGGTAGCTCCAGGAGAACGCGCCGCTCTGCTCGCTGACGTCCCACGTCGCCGAGGGCGACAGCGAGGTCGCCTCGTAGCTGCCCGCCGACCCCGACGGGGCGGCCACCGCCGCCAGCGTCGTCGCCGAGGCCGAGGCGAGGTCCACGTCGGCGGCCAGCCGGCCCGTCGTGGCGTCGTTGCGGGTCTTAAGCGGCGTCCGGGTCTGGCATTCGGGCCGGTCGGGGGTGGTGGCGGCGCAGTCCGGCAGGCGTACCAGGCGCAGCCGCGACCCCCAGTCGCCGCCGTAGGCGTGCCGGAAGCCCGAGTAGTCCACCTCGACCGCCACGCGCGACGGGGCCGGTCTTCGCGGTCAGCCGCAGGCCCAGCCCGGTGATCTGCGACCGGGCGGCGGCCCGCGCGTCCAGCACGCGTACCTGGATGGCGGGGGCCGGCGGCTTCGCGGCCCCGGCGGACGTGCCGGCGGCGGAGGACGGTGGGCCGATCCAGACCGGCAGGTCCCCGGCCCGCGCCTTGGGCGGAGCCGTCGCGGCCCGGCCCGCCGGAGCCGGGTCGGCCAGCGCCGTGCCCGGCTTGGGCCAGGACACCGGCGGGGCGTCCCTGAGGTCGAAACGCGCCCCGGGGTCGGCCGGTGCGGGCCTGGCCGTGGCCGTGTGGCCCGGCACCGCCCGCTGCTCCTGGGCCGCGTGCCACCCCGGCCCGCCGGACGCCCGCACGTCCGGCGCGGCGACGGCCAGCGTGGCCGGCACCACGACCGCCAGCACTCCGGCGATCCGGACCCAACCTCGCCACTCAGCGAGCACGACTACCTCCGCGAGAACGTCGACGAACGGGGGGACACGCCAGGCCGCTTCAGCCGTCCACGGGCGGGCCCTGGGCGAGGGCGGCGATCTCGGCGCCGGTGAGGACCCCGGTATAGACGTGGACGTCGTCGATGTCCCCGGTGAAGTAGTCGGTGTAGGCGCCCCGGTACTTGGCCCGGCCGAGTTGCAGCCCGCCGCCGGCGTGCCAGCCGGTCGAGGGCCGGAAGTCGGACAGGTACCCGTTGACGTACAGCCGGATCTGCTTGGCCACCTCGTCGTACACCCCGGTCAGCTGCGTCCAGGAGTTGAGCGCGGAGCAGTCGATCGGGTCGGCGGACTTGGCCACCGTCATCTTCTCGGTGTCGGTGTCGTCGCTCGGAGTCGAGAACCCCCAGCGGGGCACCTGGACGCCGTTCTCGGTGTAGACGCGGTAGCTCAGGTGGCCATGGCGGCGATCTCGTCGCCGAGGTCGAGGTCGGCGGCCGTCCGAGGGTCGTCGGACAGGATGCGGTCCCAGACCCGCACCTCGTCGAGGTCGCCGGCGAAGTACTCGGTGAGGTCGCCGTTCCAGGTCACCCGCCCGATCTGCAGCGGGCCGCCCGCGTTCCATGGCATCGCCGTGAAGGCGCCGGAGGTGGACTGCCGGGTCCCGTTGACGTACAGCCGGAGCTGCCTGGCCGGAGCGTCGTACACCCCGGTGAGGTGGGTCCACACGCCCAGTTGCGGTTCGGCGTCCCCGACGGCCCGGGTGATCGCAGGATCGTCGGTGTCGGTGTCGTGGCGGTTGAAGATCCACCGCTTGTAGGAGGAGGAGTAGTAGAGCGAGAAGCCGGAGGCGTGGACGCCGGACTGGCTCACCACCGTGGCGTTCTTGGCGTTGGAGGTCAGGCGCGCCCACGCCGACACGCTGAACCCCCGGTCGGTGCGCACCACGGGCCCGCTCGTGGCGCCATACCCGGTGGCCCCGTCGAGGTGCAGGGCCCCCTGCGCCCGGCCGGCCGTCCAGCCGGTGCCGCCGCCCAGTGCCGCCGCGTGCGGGGTCGTGCCGGAGTCGGCGGCCGTGGCGCCGGAGGTCTCGTCCAGGGTCCACCGCCCGGCGGGGTCCGCGCCGGCCTTGACGTAGAAGGTGTAGGCGGCGGGGGTGGTGCCGACGTTGCCCGCCTTGTCCACCGGCCACACCCACAGGGTGTTCACCCAGTCGTGCCGGGGGGCGATGGAGACCGGCACCGAGGCCTGCCCGGCCGGCAGGCTCACCTGGGTCGCGGGCGTGCCGGTGCCCGCGTCGTCCAGGGCGTACCTGAAACCGCTCACGTCGGTCTCGCCGTCGCCGGGCGCGAAGGTGAACGTGCCGGCCAGGCCGACCCCGCCCCGCCAGTCGTCGGTGGTGCCGGAGGGATAGTCGGCCGAGCCGACCTTCGGCAACTGCTCGGGCCGCACGTTGTCGAGCGTGAACTCGCACCACGGGCTCCACGCGCTGCCGTCCGTGCCGTCGTAGGCCCGCACCTTGTAGGAGTAGGTCTCGCCGTCGGCCAGGCCGGTGAGGGAGACCGCGTGGTCGGTGGCCTTGGTCGTGTACGCGTACGCGGTCTTGCCCCCGCCGGGCAGCGTGGAGGTGATGGCCTCCCAGGTTCCGGCGGCGGTGTCGTAGTGGTTCATCTGGAACTCGGCCCGCACGCCGTCGTTGGCCTTGTCCGGGTCGTAGATCCTGGCGATGAGCTTGATCGGGTGCTGGGGGTCGCCGCCGTTGAGGTACGGGCGGCCCGCCCCTGTCACGCACGGCGTGGCCGGGTAGGTGCTCACCCCCGTGGGCACGGCGGGCGGGGTGTTGTAGTCGACGACGAGCTTCGGTGAGCCGCTGAATCCCTTCCAGCCCCACACGCTGCCGGCGTCGTCGTCGTAGTCCCTGAGCCCGAACGTGGTGTTCGGCCAGCCGCCCTTGGCCGCCGCGACGATCGAGGCCGTGACGTCGAACTCGATGCCCTTGTCGGGGCAGGAGGAGCTGTAGCCGGCGTCGGAGGCCACGCTGCCCAGGTGATCCTTCCAGGACGGCTGGTGGCTCCACGTCGTGGACGTGGAGATGGAGCCGGTCAGCCACAGCTGCACGACCTGGGGATCGGAGGTGCACCCCCACGACTTGTTCTGGGTGATGCGGAAGGTCCCCTTCAGGATGTGCTTGCCGTTGACGTTGTCGGAGTCCATCCGGAAGAAGGACCGCTTCACCCCGCCGCCGTAGTATCCGACCTCCGGGCTGTGGCCGGAGTCCCAGTAGGACTCCGACGGGTAGGACTTGTCGACGTAGGTCCAGTGCTGCTTGCCGCCCGACCACTGCGGGTCGATGTACACCGGGTACGTGGTGCCGGGGCCGGTCAGCAGTCCGGGGTCGGGGGTGAGGGCGATGCGGCCGGCGGAGACGTCGACGCCCATCACGGCCTGCCTGCTCTGGCGCTCCGGGCCCTGCGCGAGCGTCGGCAGCGGGGTCGCGCCCGAGGAGTCCCACATCCGCGGCGCGGGGGAGTGGAACACCTCCGTTCCGGCGTCGGTCACCGCGCTGAGGCCGCCGCTCGCGGTCCCGCGCACCGACAGGCCCTTCACCCGTGTCCCGAAGGCGATCTTCGCCAGGGCGGGATCGGCGGCGGCCTTCCGGTTCTTGACCACCAGCACCTCGGAGAACCCGAGCACCGAGGCGGTGAGCTTCAGGTCCACGCCGGGCAGCACCGAGCCGTACGTCGCGGTGTCCCCTTCGAGCACCGGCTTCGGCAGCGGCCCCGGCCATGTTATGGCGACCGAGCGGCCGTCCTGCCCGATGGAGGCCAGCGGAGCGGGCCCGCCGCCGGAGAAGGCCAGGTCGAGCGGGGTCGCCGCGGGACGCACGGTGCCGTCGGCGGCGAACGCCAAGGTCGTGTCGACCTCCGCCCAGCCGCCGTCCCGCCGCACCCGCTCGGGCAGGGCCGAGGTCTCGGAGGTGAACGAGCCGTCCGGGTTGGCGAACACCTGGCGATTCTCGGTGCGCGCGGCCGACACCTCGACGCGCCTTCCCTCGCTCCGCGCGCGGGACAGCGCCTCACCCCCGGTCATGGCAGGCGGGTCGGCCGTTGTCGCCGCAGGGGGCGCGGTGGGCGCGGCGGCCGCGGCGGGACGTACGGCGCCGCCGGTCACCAGCGATCCGGTCGCCAGGGACACGGCCACGGCCAGGACGAACACGTGGGGGAAGCGGCGCATCACGTCTCCAGACAATCGCCTTGACCGCGTTTACCGGCATATTTCGGTATATGTGGGGGTTCGACGCGGAAGGGGCGCGCCGAGCTGGTTATCATCGTTTGTAGAATTAACGCTCACGAAAGACGTATAGGAGACGACCGTCCCCAATGCGCGCATCGCCGATGGGAAGACGCCCGCGGTTGTCGAACCCTCCGTCGGCATGAGTTTCCTCGGGGTCCGGCGGCTGGAGAACCACCTTTCCATCAGGCCGAAAAGGCGGAGGTGGCGCGAGTGCTGAGAATCCACTTCACCAGTGAGGACCTGGCCAGGACGACGATCGCCCCGGGGCCCGATCCGCTGTGGGAGACGCTGCTCAGCCTTTACCGGCTGCGCAACTCCGGTGGCGGGATGTTCTTCTCGGCGTGGCGCGACCAGGTTCGGCCGGACATCCCCGCCTCCGCCCACCTGCTGTCCGAGCTGGCGCCTCCGAAGGGCTACTCCGCCGACTTCCTGACGCCCACCCGGCACGTGACCTCCATCAGGGACGGCGTGGAGGCGGTGCGGAGCACCCCGCGCACCCGGCTGCGCGACGACGTCGCCGAACTGGCCCGGCGCCACCCGGGACGCCCGTTACGCAGGTGGACGCGGGCGCTGGCGGACGGCGAGGCCGGCGAGCTGACCAGGGTGGCGGACGCCATCGACGGCTACTTCGCCGCCGCCCTGCGTCCCCACTGGGCGCACATCCGCGCCCAGGTCGACCACGACCGCGTCCGCAGGTCGCGCACGTTGGCCGCGGAGGGCTGGGAGTCGGTCTTCGCCACCTTGCATCCGTCGGCGCGCTGGAGCTATCCGGTGCTCGAACTGGACTTCCCCGCCGACCACGACGTCCCCCTGGACGGGCGGGGCCTGCTGCCGCAACCGGCCTTCTTCTGCTGGGGGACGCCCACGACCCTGCTCGACACCGGCCTGCCGCCCCGGCTGGTGTATCCGATCGAGCACCAGCTCGGCTGGGCGAGCGGCGGTCAGGACCCCGCGCGCAACGCCGCGCTGCCCGCCCTGCTCGGGCGCACCAGGGCCAGCGTGCTCGAAGCCGTGGCCGAGGGCGAGTGCACGACCACCGAACTGGCACGGCGCCTGCGCATCCCCCAGCCCACCGCCAGCCGCCAGGCGGCCATCCTCCGCGAGGCCGGCCTGATCACCACCCGGCGGCTCCACCAGGCCGTGATCCATATCCTCACCCCACTCGGCGTGAGCCTCCTCGACGGCGTCCCGCTCGCCCCGTCGCCGTAAGAGGAGTACTACCGGTTCTGGGACGCGGTGGACGCCGAGGCCGAGAATCCCGACCTGGCGGGGTCTCATCGTGCGAACGCCCATGCCACCATCAGCGGGAACTCCTCTCGCCAGAACGCGTCGCCGTGCGATCCGGGACGCTCGGTCATCACGACGTCCGCGCCCGCGTCGCGGAGCGCCTTCGCCCACCGGGTCGCGTTCTCGTGGAAGAACGGCTCCAGCGTGCCGGCGACGAGGTACACGCGCGGAAGCGGGACCGGCATCACGTCAGGCGGCCGGTGGCCGGCGCCGGGCGAGGCGCAGAAGACCGCGCCGTAGACCTCCGGGTGCCGGAGCCCGAGGGCGAGCGCGAGCTCGCCACTCGCTGAGACACCGGACACGGCGGTGCGTTCGGCGGGCAGCGAGACTCCGAAACGCGACCGCGCCCATCGGCGGACCTCGCCGACGAAGAACGTCTCGTGTGCCGCGAACCGGTTCGGGGCGAATCCCGGTGAGTACTCATGGAGGCGCAGCGTCTCATCGTCCGACCGGTGTACGCCGACGATCATCGTGGACGGTACGGCGGCCGTCTCGAGGACCTCTCCCCATCGCGATATGAGCCGGCCGTCGCCGGCGAACACGACCGCCTCGGGCGGATCCGGCGGGACGTACACCGTGACCTCCCGGCCGCCGTCGTAGGTGAACCGCTCGGTGACGAGCTCTCCCGCGATGGACACTGTCGCCGTCTCCTTGGTAGCGGCGCCGATCACCGCCGCGGAAGCGGCGTCCGGCGGCGAGTCGGCCCGTGGACACCAGTCAATCTGATCACTCTTCGTGATCGCCCTGGGACCCGGCCCGCCGGAACCGGTCGGCGAACCGTGACGTCTGGACAGTGTGTACCGGACATTCTAGGCTTAGAACAAGCCGTAAAAATGGCGTAAATTCAGGAGGTGCAGCGATTTGCGACCGCAGCGCTGCACTGTTCGTCCCTGCGCCCCCGAGGGGTCGCTGTCCGGGTTCGGTGACCGCGCGTGAAGGCGAGGTGACTGCACACCCCTGACCGGCATCTGTTGACTGTTCCACCACGGCAATACCCAGTTTGTCCCGAACGACGGCACCGGAGACCTTCTCACGTCCCCGCGTCGTTGGCGTGATCGGCGCACGCCTGTCTGGACTCGTACGACAGGAAGCGAGACCACCGATCATGCTGCGAAAACTGGCCCTATGGGCCGCCGTGCTCACGGCCGCCCTCAGTATGGCCCCTCCACCGGCACAGGCCACCGCCTCCGAAGCCGCGGCGCTCGCGGCGCCCGGCTACACCCAGGTGACGCTGGCCAAGGGCGTGGCGGAGGTCGGCGAGCCGATGGGCCTGACCGTCCTGCCCAACCGGGGCGCCCTGCACACCTCGCGTGACGGCACCATCCGGTACACCGACGTGCTCGGCAACACCAAGGTGGCGCTCACCATCCCGGTGTACTCCCACGACGAGGAAGGCCTGCAGAGCATCAAGGCCGACCCGAACTTCGCGTCGAACCGGTGGGTGTACGTCTACTACGCGCCGCCGCTGTCCACTCCGGGCGGCGACGCGCCGGCCAACGGGACCGCGGCCCAGTTCGCCCCGTTCGCCGGCCTGAACCGGCTGGCCCGGTACACGGTCAACGCGGACTACACGCTCAACGCGGCCTCGGCGGTCACCGTCCTCGACGTCCCCACCAGCCGGGGCATGTGCTGCCACGTCGGCGGCGACATCGACTTCGACGCGGCGGGCAACCTCTACCTGTCCACCGGCGACGACAGCAACCCGTTCGAGTCCAGCGGCTACACGCCGATCGACGAGCGGAGCACCCGCTACCCCGCCTACGACGCGCAGCGCAGCTCCGGCAACACCAACGACCTGCGCGGCAAGGTGCTGCGGATCACGCCGAGCGCGGGCGGCGGCTACACCATCCCGTCGGGCAACATGTTCCCGCCCGGCACCGCGAAGACCAAGCCCGAGATCTACGCGATGGGCTTCCGCAACCCGTTCCGGATGAGCGTCGACCGGGCGACCGGCGTGGTCTACCTCGGTGACTACGGGCCGGACTCGGGGGGCGACAGCGCGACCCGGGGCCCGAGGGGCTCGGTCGCGTTCGAGCGCATCACCCAGCCCGGCAACTACGGCTGGCCGTACTGCTCGCAGTTCAACGCGCCGTACATCGAGTTCACGTTCCCGGACGGCCCCTCGCAGTCCGCGTACGACTGCGCGGGCGGGCCGACGAACAACTCGCCCAACAACACCGGTCTCACCAAGTTGCCGCCCTCGCAGCCCGGCTGGCTGCCCTACGCTCCCGGAAACGACCGGCCGGAGCTGTGCTGCGGCAGCTGGTCGCCGATGGGCGGCCCCGTCTACAACTACAACGCCGCCCTCGCCTCGGACGTGAAGTTCCCGGCGTCGATGAACGGCAAGGTCTTCATCGGCGAGTTCGGCCGGCGGTGGGTCAGGACGGTCACCCTGAACGGCTCCGGCGGGGTGGGCAGCATCGACCCCTTCCCGACCTACACCGGCACCCAGGTGATGGACATGGAGTTCGGGCCGGACGGCGCGCTGTACGTGCTCGACTACGGCACCGGCAACTTCGGCGGTGACGCCAACTCGGCCCTGTACAGGATCGAGTACAACACCGGCACCGGCCGGGCCCCGATCCCGGTGATCAACGCGAATCCGAGCGCCGGGAACGCGCCGCTCACCGTGCAGTTCAGCTCGGCCGGGAGCACCGACCCGGACGGCGACCCGATCACCTACGCGTGGGACTTCACGACGAACGGCAGCACCGACTCGACCGCGGCCAACCCGACGTTCACCTACACGGCCAACGGCTCGTTCACGGCGACGCTGACGGTCAGCGACAACACCGGCCGCAGCGCCACGGCGAGCACCACCATAGACATCGGCCGGCCGACGGTCACCCTCAACCTACCGATCAACGGGCGGGTGTTCAGCTTCGGCGACGCGGTCCCGTTCCAGATCAGCGTCACCGACCCGAACGCCTCGACCATCGACTGCACCCGGGTGAAGATCACCTACGTCCTCGGCCACGACAGCCACGGTCACCCGCTGACCAGCGTGAACGGCTGCTCGGGCACCATACAGACCACCGTGGACGGTGAGCACGACTCCGCCGCGAACATCTTCGGCGTCTTCGACGCCGAGTACACCCCGGTCGGGTCGACCACGGCGGTCCACGCCCAGGCCACCCTGCAGCCGCGCACCCGCCAGGCCGAGCACTACGGTGCCCAGCAGGGGGTGATGGTCGTGGCCAAACCGTCGGCGACCGGCGGCAACGCGGTCGGGTACATCGAGAACGGCGACTGGATCTCGTTCACGCCCTACAACCTGACCGGGGTCAACTCGTTCACCGCGCGGGTCGCGTCCGCGGGCGTCGGCGGCACGCTCACCCTGCGGGCCGGCTCACCGACCGGGACGGTGATCGGCACGGCCGCGGTCGCGCCGACCGGCGGCTGGGAGACCTGGGCCAACGTCACCGGCACGGTGACACCGCCGTCCGGGACGACGACCCTGTACCTGGTCTTCACCGGCGGGGCGGGGTCGCTGTTCGACATCGACTCCTTCACGTTCACCAGCGGCACGACGACACCGCCGTCGTCGGACCTCGCGCTGAACAAGACGGCGACGGCCTCCAGCGTGGAGAACGCCGGAACCCCGGCCTCGGCCGCGGTGGACGGCTCGGCGACCACCCGGTGGTCGAGCGCGTTCTCCGACCCGCAGTGGATCCAGGTCGACCTGGGCGCCACCTACACCGTCAACCGGGTGCGTCTGCTGTGGGAGGCCGCCTACGGGTCGGCGTACCAGATCCAGACCTCGCCCAACGGAACCACCTGGACCACCGCCCGTTCGGTGACCGGCGGCAACGGCGGCGAGGACGACAACACCGGCCTGAGCGCCTCCGCCCGGTACGTGCGCATCTACGGCACCACCCGGGCCACGGGGTACGGCTACTCCCTGTTCAGCTTCGAGGTCTACGGAAGCTGACCCCCACACCGGGCCGGGCGCCACACCACCCCGGCCCCTGACCCCTACGGCGGGGGGGGGGGGGCGCCCGCCGCCCCCCCCCCCCCCCGCCCCGGCCGACGGGCGGGGCGCCACACCCCCCCGCCCCCTCCCCCCTACGGCGGGCCGGGCGCCTCAAAGGCGCCCGGCCCGCCTCTCGTCCGTTCGAACGTCATGGCTTCTCCTGTCCCGCCGTGCCGCGACGGATCCGAGTGGGCCCTCGCGGGCGAGTGAATCGAACCGATCCCTAATTTCGATTTCATCGGACGATAGGTGGCCTTACCGTGTGGGGCGATGGTGAAAGTTTCATGGCGAGTGGCGATGCTTCGACCTGGGATGATGCGCTATTTCTGGCCGTTGACGTGCGCGGGTGGCGGGCGGGGTTCCTAAATCGAATCGATGCGTAGTTGACCGATGGGTGAGGGGATTGCGACTGTGTGGGGAATTCGGTGGGCCTCTCGCGGGTGGCACCGGAGGTGACACGGCAGCCGATGAATCGGCGGGTGACCGCGGGTGGGTTCGTCTTGCCTGAGTGAGCTCTCCACAGCACGGGAGGAAGAGTCCCCATGTCCCGACGTTCGTGGCTCTCAAAGCTGGCCACGATGGTTCTCGTCATTCCAGGAGCCCTGGTTCTCTCGGCTCCGGCGGCCGGCGCGCTGACCATCCCCGCGTCCGACTACCAGCAGGTCCAGCTGGCCGTCGGCGCTTCGGAGCTCGGCGAGGCCATGTCCCTGGCGGTGCTCCCGAACCGCTCGGTCCTGCACACCGCCCGTGACGGTACGTTGCGCGTCACAGATGTTAGCGGTAACACCAAGGTGTCCGGCAGGCTCAACGTCTACAGCCACGACGAAGAGGGCCTGCAGGGCGTCGCGGTCGACCCCGGCTTCGCGAGCAACAGGTACATCTACCTGTACTACTCACCCCGGCTGAGCACCCCGAGCGGTGACGCCCCCACCAGCGGCAGCCAGTCGCAGTTCGACGCGTGGAAGGGCGAGCTGCACCTGTCGCGGTTCACCCTCAACTCCGACGACACGCTCAACACGGGCAGCGAGAAGGTCGTGCTGGCCGTGCAGAACGACCGCGGCCAGTGCTGCCACGTCGGCGGCGACCTGGACTTCGACGCCCAGGGCAACCTGTACCTGACCACGGGCGACGACACCAACCCGTTCGAGTCGGCCGGGTACTCCCCGCTCGACGAGCGCACCGACCGCAACCCGCAGTTCGACGCCCAGCGGTCCGCCGGCAACACCAACGACCTGCGCGGCAAGCTGCTGCGGATCCACCCCGAGGCGGACGGCACCTACACCATCCCCAGCGGCAACCTGTTCCCGCCGGGCACGTCCAAGACCCGGCCGGAGATCTACGGGATGGGGTTCCGCAACCCGTTCCGCATGAGCGTGGACAAGGCGACGGGCGTCGTCTACCTCGGTGACTACGGGCCGGACGCCGGCTCCAGCAACTCCGCTCGCGGGCCGAGCGGCCAGGTGGAGTTCGACCGGATCACCAGCGCGGGCAACTACGGCTGGCCGTACTGCACCGGCGGCAACACCTCCAGCGAGACCTACAACGAGTGGAACTTCGCGACCAACGGCACCGGCTCGAAGTACAACTGCTCGGGCGGCCCGACCAACAACTCGTTCCGCAACACCGGCCTGACCACGCTCCCCGCGGCCAGGCCGGCCTGGATCAAGTACGCCGGCGACTCCGGCTCCCCGTCGGAGTTCGGCAGCGGCTCGGAGTCGCCGATGGGCGGCCCGGTCTACCGCTATGACGCGAACCTGAACTCCCGCGTCAAGTTCCCGCAGACGCTCGACGGGCGGTTCTTCGCCGGTGAGTACGGCCGCCGCTGGATCAAGGCGATCGAGGTCAAGAGCGACGGCTCGCGGGGAGAGATCTCCGCCTTCCCGTGGAGCGGCACCCAGGTCATGGACATGGCCTTCGGTCCCGACGGCGCCCTGTACGTGCTCGACTACGGCACCGGATCCAACAACCAGGCGCTGTACCGCGTCGAATACATCGGCTCGGCCAACCGCAACCCGATCGCCAAGGCGGCCGCCGACAAGACCTCCGGGGCGTCGCCGCTGACGGTGACCTTCTCCTCGTCCGGCAGCGCCGACCCCGAGGGCGGCACGCTGGGCTACTCGTGGAACTTCGGCGACGGCGGCACCTCCACCGCCGCCAACCCCTCCCACACCTACACCACCAACGGCACCTACACCCCGACCCTCACCGTCAGCGACCCCCAGGGCCTGACCGGCACGGCCAGCCTGGTCGTCTCGGTGGGCAACACCGCGCCGACGGTCAACCTGACCACCCCCGGCGACGGCCAGCTGTTCTCCTTCGGCGACACCGTGTCCTACACCGTCACCGGAAGCGACCCCGAGGACGGGGCGCTGGACTGCTCGAAGGTCACCGTGACCTACCTGCTGGGTCACGACAGCCACCGCCACCAGATCACCTCCCAGTCCGGATGCGGCGGCTCGCTGGCCGTGCCCACCGACGGTGAGCACGACGCCGCCGCCAACGTGTACGGCGTGTTCGAGGCCTCCTACACCGACGCGGGCGGCCTGACCTCCACCAGCACCCGTATCCTGCAGCCGCGCCACCGCCAGGCCGAGCACTACGGCGCCATGCAGGGCGTCCAGCTCGCCTCCCACACCACCGCCGAAGGCGCCCAGACCGTCGGCTTCATCGAGAGTGGCGACTGGATCTCCTTCACCCCGTACAACCTGAGCGGCGCCACGAAGATCACGGCACGGGTGTCCTCCGCCGGGGCGGGCGGCACGATCGAGGTGCGGGCCGGCTCGGCGACCGGCACCCTGCTCGGCACGGTCACCGTGCCGGTCACCGGAGACTGGGAGACCTTCGCCGACGCCACGGCGAGCCTCAGCGGCGCCCCCGGCGGCGCGACCACGCTTTACCTGGTCTTCCGCGGGGCGACCGGTCAGACCAGCCTCTTCGACCTGGACGCGTTCACCCTCGACACCTCCTCCGGGACGAGCCAGAGCGCGATCCGGGGCGCGGCGTCGGGGCGGTGCCTGGACGTGAACGGGGCCTCGCAGGCCAATGGCGCGCTCGCGCAGATCTGGGACTGCAACGGGCAGGCCAACCAGCAGTGGACGTCGACGAGTTCCACCGAGCTGCGGGTGTACGGCGGCAAGTGCCTGGACGTGAGCGGCGCCGGTACCGCCGACGGTACCGCGGTGCTCATCTGGGACTGCAACGGCCAGAACAACCAGAAGTGGCGCCTCAACTCCGACGGCACGATCACCGCGATCGGCGCGAACAAGTGCCTGGACCTCGCGAGCGGCGGCACCGCCAACGGCACCAAGGCGCAGATCCGGTCGTGCTCCGGCGCGACCAGCCAGAAGTGGGCCCGTGCCTGACGCGCCCATCCTCACCAAGTGATGCGGCGCCGTGGCGCGGCCCTCGGGCCCACGCCACGGCGCCGCGGACCGGAAGGACTCCCCATGCTGCGCCATCCGACCCCCGCCGCGCGCGCGGGAAGCGACCGCGGGAGATCGATCCCGCGGCGCCTGTCACTGGCCGTCGCGTCGCTCATCGCCGCCGCGACCGTGATCCCGGCCATCGCCGCCACCCCCGCCGACGCCGCCGCGTTCAAGGTGCTGGTCTTCTCCAAGACGGCGGCGTTCCGGCACGACTCCATCTCCGCCGGCGTCCAGGCCATCCGCGACCTCGGCTCGGCCAACGACTTCTCGGTGGACGCGACCGAGGACGCCAGCGCGTTCACCTCGGGCAACCTCGCCCAGTACAAGGCCGTCGTGTTCCTCAGCACCACCGGTGACGTGCTCAACGACACCCAGCAGAGCGCCTTCCAGAGCTACGTCGACGGCGGTGGCGGCTACGTGGGCGTGCACTCCGCCGCCGACACCGAGTACAACTGGTCCTACTACGGCCAGCTCGTCGGAGCCTGGTTCAACAACCATCCCGCGATCCAGCAGGCCACCGTGCGCACCGAGGACCGCGCGAACGCCGCCACCGCCCACCTGGGGGCGAACTGGACCCGCACCGACGAGTGGTACAACTACCGCACCAACCCGCGCTCGACCGCGCACGTGCTGCAGAACCTGAACGAGGGCAGCTACAGCGGCGGCACCATGGGCGACCACCCCATCACGTGGTGCCACCCGCAGTCGTCCGGCCGCTCGTTCTACACCGGCATGGGGCACAGCATCGCGTCCTACTCCGACGGCGCCTTCCGCACCCTGCTGCTCGGCGGCATCCGCTACGCGGCCAAGGCCGTCAATGCCGACTGCCGTCCCGAGACCGGCTACACGACGCTGTACAACGGCTCCACCACCGGCTGGTCCCAGGCCGGTCCGGGGTCGTTCACCAACAGCGACGCCACGCTGACCTCGCAGGGCGGGCTGGGCATGCTCTGGTACAACGCCAAGGAATATCACTCCTACTCGCTCAAACTCGACTGGAGGCTCACCGGCGACTCCAACTCCGGGATCATCGTCGGATTCCCGGCCACCAGCGACCCCGACGCGGCCATGAACACCGGCTACGAGGTTCAGATCGACGCCACCGACACCTCGGACAAGACGACCGGCGCGATCTACGGCTTCCAGTCCGCCGACCTCACCGCCCGCGACGCTGCGCTGAACCCGCCGGGACAGTGGAACACCTATGAGGTGCTCGTCGAGGGGGAGCGGCTGCAGGTGTACCTCAACGGCGTGAAGATCAACGACTTCACCAACGCCGACTCCGCCCGGTCCCTGCAGCAGGGGTACATCGGCATCCAGAACCACGGATCCGGCGACGAGGTGGCGTACCGCAACATCCGGATCAAGGAACTCGGCGGTACGACCCCGCCGCCCACGGGCGCGATCCGGGGCGCGGCGTCGGGGCGGTGCCTGGACGTGAGCGGCGCCTCGCAGGCCAATGGCGCGCTCGCGCAGATCTGGGACTGCAACGGCGGCGCCAACCAGCAGTGGACGTCGACGAGTTCCACTGAGCTGCGGGTGTACGGCGGCAAGTGCCTGGACGTGAGCGGCGCCGGCACCGCCGACGGTACCGCGGTGCTCATCTGGGACTGCAACGGCCAGAACAACCAGAAGTGGCGCCTCAACTCCGACGGCACGATCACCGCGATCGGCGCGAACAAGTGCCTGGACCTCGCAAGCGGCGGCACCGCCAACGGCACCAAGGCACAGATCCGCACCTGCAACGGCCAGAACAGCCAGAAATGGACCCGCACCTGACGCCTGGTGACGACGCGCGCCCGCCGGGGTCACGGCGGGCGCGCGTCGCCGATCAGTCGCGGGGGCGTGCGGGTCCCGTCGTCCCGCGCAGGGAGATCGGCGGGCTGACGAGCAGGTTGCGGTGCGGGGTCGCCGGATCGGCGATGCGCCCGATGAGCAGCTCCACGGCGCTCGTGCCGAGCTCGACGGCGGGGACGTCGGCGGCGGTGAGCGGGGGGTGCAGGTTCTCGGCCAGGTACCGGCCGGCGACCCCGGCGATGGAGAAGTCACGGGGCACCGTGAGGCCCGCCAGGGCGAGCCCGCGGTACATGCCGGGGACGGCGGCCTCGTTGATGGTGGCGATCGCGGTCAGCCCGGGGTGGTCCTCGAGGAGCCGCCCGACGCACGACACCCCGGACGTGGCGTCGTCGGCGCAGCACGCGTGCACGCCCTCCACGCCCCGTTCGGAGACCGCGCGCGCGAAACCGGCACGGGCCCGGTGGCTGGGGCCGTATCCGGTCGCCGCCAGCTCGGCGGAGCGGTCCACGAAGGCGATACGGCGGTGACCCAGGTCGGCCAGGTGGTGGACGCACCTGGCGATCAGCGTCTCGTAGTCGATGTCCACCCAGGACATCCGCTCGGGGCTGCCGGTGCGGCCGATCCCGACGAACGGCAGCCCGGCCTGCCCCAGGCTGGCGACGCGGTCGTCCCGCATCCGGATCTCCATCAGGATGACCCCGTCCACCCGCCTGCCGACGACCACGCGCTCGAACGACCGGTCGTGCTCGCCGCCCGAGGGCGAAAGCAGGACGTCCAGGTCGGCGCGGCCGGCGGCGTCGACGACGCTGGCCACGAAGCCGAGCTGCATGTCGGTCAGCCGCCGGCCGGCCGGCGGGATGACCAGGCCGATCGTGCGCGTCCTGCCCTCCTTGAGCGCCCTGGCGGTGGCGTTGGGGCGGTATCCGAGCTCGTCTATCACCGCCTGGATGCGCCGGCGGGTGCCCTCCGACACCCGTCGCTTGCCGCTCAGGGCGTAGGAGACGGTACTGCGCGACACGCCGGACCGCCTGGCGATCTCCCCGATGTCCACCTGGCGCGCTCCTCACGGTCGGACGACACACTCCCCATCGTAAGTCGAATCGCTTCCGTGTGAGAGGGGCCCGGTTTTCGTGCGGCCCCATTGACGGACGCAACGCGCAGACCTATCTTCAATCGAACCGATTCGACATCGGATCGCGAGAGAGCCGCGTAACCTTCGGCGGAGGTCACAATCATGGGATCAGCGGTGGTGAACCGGCGTGCGGCCGGCCTGGGTCTGGCGTCATTGGCGGCCGTGGGCGGCCTGGTCGCGTGCTCGTCGCCGTCCGGCGGCACCGGCGGCCAGGCCGGTACGAGCCAGGCGGCCGGTGGCGGGGACTACACCATCTGGGACCCCTACCCCCAGCACGACAAGAACTCCGAATGGGTCAAGCTGCTGGAGACCTGTGGCACGCAGGCGGGCGTCAAGGTCGAGCGCGCGGCGTACGACACCAGCGACCTGACGAACAAGGCGCTGCTCGCGGCGCAGCAGGGCAACGCGCCGGACGTGCTCATCGTCGACAACCCGGTGGTGTCCACGCTCGCCGAGGCCGGGGTCCTCACGACGACCGAGGAGAACCAACTCGACACCTCGGCCATCGCGCCGAACCTGCTGGCCGCGGGGCAGAGCCAGGGCAAGACCTATGGCGTTCCGATCGGGGCCAACACCCTGGCCCTCTACTACAACAAGGAAGTGCTCAAGAAGAGCGGGGTGGACATCGCCTCGGTCAAGGACTGGGCGTCGCTGACCGCCGCGCTGGCGAAGGTCAAGGCGTCGGGCGGGAAGGGCATCACGTTCTCCGCGATCGGCACAGAGGAGGGCAGTTTCCAGTTCCTGCCCTGGTTCTGGGGGTCGGGCGCCCGGCTCACCAAGCTGGACTCCCCCGAGGGGGTCTCGGCGGTGACGCTGTGGACCGACTGGCTGAAGAAGGGGTACGCCCCCGACTCGGTTATCAACAACACCCAGACCACGAGCTGGCAGGAGTTCGCCGGCGGCGGCTACGCCTTCGCCGAGAACGGCACCTGGCAACTGGCCGGCGCCGAGAAGGCCGGCTTCGGCTACGGCATCATCCCGATCCCCGGCAAGGACGGCGGGCCCGCGCCGGCGCCGACGGGCGGCGAGTTCGTCGGCATCCCGGTGCAGAAGGACACCGCCCGCTACGCGACCTCCCGGAAACTGGTCACCTGCCTGACCAGCACCGGCAACTCCCTGATCACGACGACCGCCCTGTCCTACATCGCGCCCACCGAGCAGGTGCAGGCCGAGCAGGTGAAGCGGAACCCCGGTCTGAAGGTGTGGGTGGAGGCGGTCAAGGCCGCCAGGGGCCGGACCAGCGACGACCTGGGCACCAAGTATCCGAAGATCTCCGAGCCGATGTGGGGCGCGGTGCAGGCGGCGCTCAGCGGTTCCACGCCCCCGCCCGAGGCGATGGCCGCCGCGCAGGCCGCGGCGGCGAGCGCCACGCAGTAGCCACGCGCATGAACCGAGTCTCACAGCGGAGCGTGAACCGGGTCCCCCAGGCGGCCGGGTCCTCGCCGGCGGCGGGCCGGACCCGCCGGGCGACACCACGCGCCCGGTCCGGGCAGTGGGCGGCCTGGGCCTTCCTGGCGCCGGTGGCCGTCTACCTGCTGCTGTTCTACGCCTACCCCATGTACCGCAACGTCGAGCTGAGCCTGCGGCACTACACCGTGCGCTCCTTCGTCCAGGGGGACGCGCCCTTCACCGGGTTCGCCAACTACGCCACGATCCTGGGCGACGCGACGTTCGGGCCCGCGCTGTGGCACACGGCGGTGTTCACGCTGGTGTCGCTGGCCTTCCAGTTCACCATCGGCCTCGCCCTGGCCATGTTCTTTATCAGGAACTTCCCGCTGTCGGCCACCTTGCGTGCGCTGTTCCTGGTGCCGTGGCTGCTCCCGCTCATCGTGTCGTCCTCCACCTGGTCGTGGATGCTCAACAGCGACTCCGGTGTCGTCAACGCCGTGCTCGGCGCGGTCGGCGCCGGACCGGTTCACTGGCTGACCTCGCCCGGCTGGTCGCTGTGGTCGGTCACCATCGCCAACATCTGGATCGGGGTCCCGTTCAACCTGGTGGTGCTGTACTCCGGTCTCCAGGCCATCGATCCGGCCATCCACGAGGCGGCCGAGATGGACGGCGCGGCCGGCTGGACGCGGTTCCGGCGGGTGACCTTCCCGCTGCTGCGCCCGGTGTCGGCGATCACGCTGCTGCTCGGGCTGGTGTACACGCTGAAGGTGTTCGACATCATCTGGATCATGACGAAGGGCGGCCCGAGCGGATCCTCCACCACGTTCGCCACCTGGTCCTACCGGCTCGGGTTCGGCAACCTGCTGCCGGCCTTCGGCCCCGGGGCCGCGGTCGGCAACCTGCTGATCGTCGCGGCGCTGACCTTCGGGCTGATCTACATCCGCCTCCAGCGAAGGCAGACCTTCTCATGAGGAACACGCGCGGCCGGGGGAGGACGGCGATCGGGGTGGTGCTGACCGGCGTGATGCTGTTCCCGGTCTACTGGATGATCAACGTGTCCTTCACCCGCGAGCAGGACATGCGCGACAGCCCGCCGTCCTGGTTCCCCGTCCACGGCACCCTGGAGGGCTACCGGGCCGTCCTCGACCAGCAGTTGCCCTACCTCGGGGTCAGCGTGATCGTGGGCCTGGGCACGGTGGCCCTCACCCTGCTGGTCGCGGCGCCCGCGGCCTTCTCGCTGGCGAAGCTGCGGCCGCGCGGCGGCGGGACGCTGAGCTTCGTCCTGCTGATCGCGCAGATGATCCCGGGGATCATCATGGCGATGGGCTTCTACGCGATCTTCCTGGGCGCCGGGGTGCTGAACACGGTCCCCGGGCTGATCGTGGCGGACTCCACGCTGGCCGTGCCGTTCGCGGTGCTGATCCTCACCGCGTTCATGTCCGGGATCCCCGAGGAGCTCATGCAGGCGGCGCGCGTGGACGGCGCGGGCGCGGTGCGCACCTTCTGGTCGGTGGTGCTGCCGGTCAGCCGCAACGCGATCATCACGGTGTCGCTGTTCGCGTTCCTGTGGGCCTGGTCGGACTTCATCCTCGCCAGCACCCTGGACGGCGGTGGCCGCGGCCAGCCGATCACCCTGGGCATCTACCACTACATCGGTAACAACAACCAGCAGTGGAACGCCATCATGGCCACCGCCGTGATCGCCTCCATTCCCACGGCCGTTCTCCTCGTCATCGCGCAACGCTACGTCGCCGCCGGTATCACCGCAGGTGCGGTGAAGAACTGACCAGCCGGCGCCCCCCCGGCAGAAGGGACTTCCGCTCCATGACCGTCGCCGCAGGCCCGGTGTTCTCCCCGCACGAGATCCCCTTCAGCTTCGGTGGATCCTGGTTCGGCTTCTCGCCGGTGATCGCCGAGAACAGCTACGCGCAGGACGTGCATCTGGTGTCGCACCAGACCGGCATGCATCCGATCCTGCGGCTGATCCCCACTGTGGCGGGCGCTCGCGCCGACACGACCGTCACCGCCACGCCGAACCTGCTCACCTGGGCCTCCGGCACGGGCCGGATCGACCTCGCCTACGAGAACCCGGACACGGCCCGGATACGCGGTCAGGGCCTCGGCCTGCGCCTGCGGGCGGCCGACGACGTCCTGACCCCGTTCAGCGGCCCGTACTTCTACCAGGACCCGTGCGACGGCTCGTGGGTCTTCACCGTGTACCAGACCGGGCGCCGCTACCGCGTCACGCTCCTCGAAGGGCGGGTGGCCGAGGAACTCGGCGCCCAGGCGCTCGGCACCGCCGAGCGCGCCATCGTGATATCCGGTGAGGAGGGGCACTGGGAGATCGCCGTGGAGGAATACGAGACCGCCCGTGCCCCCTACGCCCGCGTGGACGGCTTCGAGCGCGTGACCTCGGCCGCGCGGGCCGCGTTCGACGGCTTCCGCGACGCCGTGGCGCCCTGGCGCGGCGACCGGACGCCCGCCGCCGACCTGGCCGCCTACGTGCTGTGGTCGGCCAGTGTGCGCCCGGCCGGGTTCGTCACCCGCCCCGCGGTGCTGATGTCCAAGCACTGGATGGACAAAGTCTGGAGCTGGGACCACTGCTTCAACGCCATCGCCCTGGCCGGCGGCCTGCCGGACCTGGCGTGGGACCAGTTCCGGCTCGTGTTCGACCACCAGGACGCCGCCGGCGCGCTGCCGGACTCCATCACCCACTCCGAGATCCTCTACAACTTCGTCAAGCCGCCCATCCACGGCTGGGCCCTGCGGCGGCTGCGTCCGCTGCCGCGCCACGAGGTCGCCGAGGTCTACCGGCTGCTGGAACGGTGGACCACCTTCTGGCTGGTGTCCCGGCGCGTGCCCGGCCACCGGTTCGCCCACTACCAGCACGGCAACGACAGCGGCTGGGACAACGCGACCATCTTCGACCCCGAGCGCATTGTGGAGACCGCCGACCTCGCGGCCTTCCTCGTGCTCCAGATGCGCGAGCTCGCCCGCCTGGCCGGAGAGCTCGCCCTGCCGGCGGACGAGGCCCGCTGGTCGCTGGAGGCCGACCGCATGCGGGAGGCGCTGCTCGCGGAGCTGTGGACCGGTGACCGGTTCGTCGCCCGCGGCGTGCGGTCGGGGAAGACCTGGTCCACCTCCGGCCTGCTCGACCTGATGCCGATCGTGCTGGGCGAGGAGCTTCCCGCCCCGGTGAGCGCGGCGCTCGCCGCCCGCATCGAGGAGCACCTGACCGAGTACGGGCCGGCCACCGAACTGCCCACGTCGGAGCACTACCAGGACGACGGTTACTGGCGAGGGCCCATCTGGGCGCCCGCCACGGTCCTGGTCGAAGACGGTCTCCGCCGGGCGGGGTACGCGGACCTGGCCGACGAGATCAGCGCCCGGTTCCGTGCGCTGTGCGAGAAGTCGGGGTTCGCCGAGAACTTCGACGCCCGCAGCGGCGCGGGGCTCAGGGACCGCGCCTATACCTGGACGGCCAGCGCCTACCTGATCCTCGCCGCCGCCCACGAGGCCCGGGGGTGAGCGGACACGCGGAACGACCCGGCGGCGAAGGTCTCGCCGCCGGGCCCCCTCCCACCCTGAGGGCTCTCTGCGTGATTCCGTCGGTCAGTGTTGCTGGGTGAGGAGTCCTGGGCGGTAGGGCAGGAGGCCGTAGTCGCCGCCGGAGCTGGGGTTGCGTCCTTGGTAGAGGAGTTGGAGGTTGCAGGGGTCGATGGTCATGGTCTGGTCGGGGGTGGTGCGGATGAGTTCGCCGTGGCTGATGTCGTTGGTCCAGGTGGCGCCGCTGTTGGTCTTGCCGGCGAAGGGGTTGCTTTCGGTGGTGGCTTGGGGGGTCCAGGTGCCGTTGAGGGTGGTGGCGGTGAAGGAGCGGAAGTAGCGGCCTTGGGAGCCGATGGCTTCCACCAGCATGAGGTAGCGGTTCTGGCCTTGGAGTTTGTAGACCTGGACGGCTTCGAACAGGTTGTTGGTCGAGTCGCTCATGATGACGGTTGAGGTGGTGCCGAAGTTGCCGGGGAAGTTCCCGATGGGCATGGTGGCGCGGTAGATCTTGCCGTTGTCGCCGGCGAAGAACAGGTACATGGTGGTGCTGTCACCGATGACGGTTTGGTCGATGGGTCCGGTTCCGGAGCCGGTGATGCTCCCGGAGAACAGGGTTTGTTGTGCGGACCAGCCGTTGGGGTTGGTGGGGTCGGTGGTGGTGCGGTAGGAGAAGGCGGTGGCGCCCCATTGGTAGGTGAGGACCCAGGTGTTTTTGGGGGCGAAGTAGAACAGGGTGGGGGCGACGGTGGCGGAGTTCATGGTGTTCTGGGTGGCGTTGGCCATGTCGGGCCAGGTGGTGAAGGGGGCGAAGTTCATTGAGCCCCATCGGGTGCCGGTGTCGTGGGTGGTGGCGTAGACCAGTTGGCGGCCGTTGTAGGGGACGGTGGTGAAGTCCTTGAGTGAGACCCACCCGGACTTGGGGGTGGC
>NZ_JANZYP010000093.1 GCF_025506355.1 Sphaerisporangium corydalis | reverse complement strand
CCTCGCCCTCGCCGCCCGGCGCGGCGGGCGCGGGCTCCGGCTCGGGCGCCGCGGGCTCGGCGGCCTGCGGCAGGGCCGGCGCCGCCGGGGGGTTCGCGCCCATCGGGTACTCCGAGAAGTGCGTCATCGGCAGGTAGAGGGTGAACGTGCTGCCCTCGCCGAAGGTGCTCACCGCGCGGATCCCGCCGTTGAACAGGGTGGCGATCTCCCTGCTGATGGACAGGCCGAGGCCGGTGCCGCCGTACTTGCGGCTGGTGGTGCCGTCGGCCTGCTGGAAGGCGTCGAAGATCTGGGAGAGGTTCTCCTCGGCGATGCCGATGCCGGTGTCCACCACGTGGAAGGCCAGGGCCTCCTGCCGGCGCCCGGCCGGCAGGTCCATCTGGCCGGCCCGCTCGACCCGGAGCCGCACCGACCCCGCCTCGGTGAACTTCACCGCGTTGGACAGCAGGTTGCGCAGGACCTGCCGCAGCCGCTGCTCGTCCATCATGAGCTGCGTGGGCACGTCGGGCGCCACGCTCACCTCGAACGTCAGCCCCTTCTCGGTGGTCAGCGGGCGGAACGTCGCCTCGACGTAGTCCAGGAGCTGCCGCATGTGGAACGGCTCCAGGGTGAGGTCCATCTTCCCGGCCTCGATCTTGGACAGGTCGAGGATGTCGTTGATGAGCTGGAGCAGGTCGGTGCCCGCCGAGTGGATGACGTTGGCGTACTCCACCTGCTTGGCGGTGAGGTTGCGCGCCGGGTTCTGCGCCAGGAGCTGGGCGAGGATGAGCAGCGAGTTCAACGGGGTGCGCAGCTCGTGGCTCATGTTGGCCAGGAACTCGCTCTTGTACTTGGAGGCCAGCGCGAGCTGCTGGGCGCGGTCCTCCAGCTCCTGGCGGGCCTGCTCGATCTCGATGTTCTTGGTCTCGATGTCGCGGTTCTGCTGGGCCAGCAGCTCGGCCTTCTCCTCCAGCTCGGCGTTGGAGCGCTGGAGTTCCTCCTGGCCGACCTGGAGCTCGGTCGCGAGGCGCTGCGACTCGGTCAGCAGGGCGTCGGTGCGGGCGTTGGCGACGATCGTGTTGACGTTGACGCCGATGGTCTCCACGAGCTGTTCGAGGAAGTCGCGGTGGACCTGCGTGAACCTGTTGAGGCTGGCCAGCTCGATGACGCCGAGGACCTGGTCCTCCACCACGATGGGCAGCACGATCAGGTTGACCGGCCCGGCCTGGCCCAGGCTGGAGGAGATCGTCAGGTAGCCGGGGGGCACGTCCTGCACCAGGATGGTGCGCCGGGCGAGCGCGGCCTGGCCGACCAGGGAGTCGCCGAGCGCGTGGCGGCGGGTCACCTCCTGGTGGCCGTAACTGCCGACCACGCGCAGTTCGGTGGCGCTCGGGGTCTCCTCGGCGAGCAGGAAGGTGCCGTGCTGGGCGGAGACCAGGGGCGCCAGCTCGTTCATGACCAGCTCGGCGACGACCGCGAGGTCGCGGTGGCCCTGCATGAGCCCCGAGACCCGGGCCAGGTTGGTCTTCAGCCAGTCCTGCTCCTGGTTGGCGCGGGTGGTCTCCCGCAGGGACTTCACCATGGAGTTGATGTTGTCCTTGAGCTCGGCCACCTCGCCGGAGGCGTCGACGTTGATCGAGCGCGTGAGGTCGCCTGAGGTCACCGCGCTGGTCACCTCGGCGATGGCACGGACCTGCCGGGTGAGGTTGCCCGCCAGCTCGTTGACGTTCTCGGTGAGCCGCTTCCAGGTGCCCGACACGCCCTCGACCTCGGCCTGGCCGCCGAGCCTGCCCTCGCTGCCGACCTCGCGGGCCACGCGGGTGACCTCGGCCGCGAACGAGGAGAGCTGGTCGACCATCGTGTTGATGGTCGTCTTCAGCTCCAGGATCTCGCCGCGCGCGTCGACGTCGATCTTCTTGGTGAGGTCGCCCTGGGCCACCGCCGTGGTGACCTGGGCGATGTTGCGGACCTGGCTGGTCAGGTTGTTGGCCATGGAGTTGACGTTGTCGGTCAGGTCCTTCCAGGTGCCGGCGACGTTCGGCACGCGGGCCTGGCCGCCCAGCTCGCCCTCGGTGCCGACCTCGCGGGCCACGCGGGTGACCTCGTCGGCGAAGGCGCTCAGCGTCTCCACCATCGTGTTGATCGTCTGCGCCAGCGCGGCCACCTCGCCCTTGGCCTCGACCGTGATCTTCTGGGAGAGGTCGCCCCTGGCCACGGCGGTCGCCACCTGGGCGATCGACCGCACCTGGCTGGTCAGGTTGGAGCCCATGACGTTGACGTTGTCGGTGAGGTCCTTCCAGGTGCCCGACACGCCCCGCACGGTCGCCTGACCGCCCAGGTTGCCTTCGGTGCCGACCTCGCGGGCCACGCGGGTGACCTCGTCGGCGAACGCCGAGAGCTGGTCGACCATCGTGTTGATGGTCTCCTTCAGCTCCAGGATCTCGCCGCGGGCGTCCACCCGGATCTTCTGCGACAGGTCGCCCTTGGCCACCGCCGTGGTCACCTCGGCGATGCTGCGCACCTGGGCCGTCAGGTTGTCGGCCATGACGTTCACCGACTCGGTGAGCGCCTTCCAGGTGCCCGAGACGCCCTTCACGTCCGCCTGGCCGCCGAGGCGGCCCTCGGTGCCGACCTCGCGGGCCACGCGGGTGACCTCGTCGGCGAACGAGGAGAGCTGGTCGACCATCGTGTTGAGCGTGTTCTTGAGCTCCAGGATCTCGCCGCGCGCCGAGACGGTGATCTTCTGCGACAGGTCGCCGCGCGCCACGGCCGTGGCGACCTGTGAGATGTTGCGGACCTGGTCGGTGAGGTTGCCCGCCATGGAGTTGACCGAGTCGGTCAGATCGCGCCAGGTGCCCGCCACCTCGGTGACCTGGGCCTGGCCGCCGAGGCGGCCCTCGGTGCCGACCTCGCGGGCCACGCGGGTGACCTCGTCGGCGAACGAGGAGAGCTGGTCGACCATCGTGTTGATGGTGTTCTTGAGCTCCAGGATCTCGCCGCGCGCCGAGACGGTGATCTTCTGCGACAGGTCGCCCCTGGCGACGGCGGTGGTGACCTGGGCGATGCTGCGGACCTGGTCGGTGAGGTTGCCCGCCATGGCGTTCACCGAGTCGGTGAGGTCCTTCCAGGTGCCCGACACGCCCGGCACCTCGGCCTGGCCGCCGAGCTGGCCCTCGGTGCCGACCTCGCGGGCGACGCGGGTGACCTCGGAGGTGAACAGCGAGAGCTGGTCGACCATGCCGTTGAAGACGGTCGCGATCTCCTTGTACAGCCCGTCGCCCTCGTCGGGCAGCCGGGTGCCGAAGTCGCCGTCGCGGACGGCGGTGAGCCCCGCCAGCAACTGCCGGAGGTCGACCTCCGGCCCTTCCCCGCCGCTCCTGCCCGTACGGCCGCGCTTGACGGTGCCTACGCTCTCAACCATGTCCACCCTTGGGGAGTCCGCGCCAACAACCGGCCAAGCCATCGTATAGAGCGTGCCTGGGAGAGACGACACCCCGAGCGGGGCCGCTCCGCTCATGAGCTGGGCCGTTCGCGAGCCGGGCCGTCAGCGAGCCGGGCAGGCCATCCGTTCGATACGCCGGGCCTGTCCGTGAGCGGACCGAGGCCGGACGCGCGGGGCCTTGGCGGGGGAGTGGCGGGTCAGCCGTACAGGGCCTCGATGGAGGGGGCGAAGTCGCGGGTCACCAGGTTGCGCTTGACCTTCAGGGACGGGGTGAGGTGGCCGCTCTCCTCGGTGAAGTCGGTGTCCAGGACGACGAACTTCTTCACCTGCTCGGCCTTGGAGACCAGGGTGTTGGCGTCGTCCACGGCGCTCTGGACGGCGGCGGTGATCGCCGGGTCGGCGGCCAGCTCCGCGATCGGGGCGCCGGCCCTGCCGTTGGCCTCCCGCCACTGGGTAAGGGCCTCGGGGTCCAGCGTCACCAGGGCCGCGACGAACGGCCGGTCGTCGCCGACCACCATGGCCTGGCTGACCAGCGGGTGGGCGCGGATGCGGTCCTCCAGGGGCGCGGGCGCGACGTTCTTGCCCGCGGCGGTGACGATGAGCTCCTTCTTCCTGCCGGTGATCCGCAGGTAGCCGTCCTTGTCCAGCTCGCCCACGTCGCCGGTGTGGAACCAGCCGTCCGCGTCGACCGCCTCGGCCGTGGCCTCGGGGTTGTTCCAGTAGCCGTCGAAGACGTGCCGGCCCTTGACCAGGACCTCGCCGTCGTCGGCCACGCCGATCGTCACGCCGGGGAACGGCTTGCCGACCGTGCCGATCTTGTTGGCGCCCGGGATGTTCACCGTCGAGGGCGCGGAGGTCTCGGTGAGGCCCCAGCCCTCGAAGACCTCGATGCCCGCGCCCTTGAAGAAGTCGCCGAGGCGCTCGCCCAGCGCGGAGCCGCCGGACACCGCCGCGCTGAGCCGGCCGCCGGTCGCCGCGCGCAGCTTGGAGTACACGAGCCGGTCGAACGCGGCCCGCCGCAGGCGCAGGCCGAGCCCGGCCCCGCCGGAGCTCTCGGCGCGGCTCCATTCGGTGGCCACGCCCACGGCCTGGTGGAAGATCCTGCTCTTGAGCCCGCCGCCGGCCGCGGCCTTCTGCTCGGCGGAGTTGTACACCTTCTCGAACACGCGCGGCACGCCGAGCAGGAAGGTCGGCCGGAACGCCTGAAGGTCGGGGGCGACGTTCTTCATGTTGGGGGTGTGCGCGAGGACGGTGCCGGTCTCGATCAGCACGATCTCGATCAGGCGGGCGAAGCTGTGCGCCAGCGGCAGGAACAGCAGCGCGGCCCGGCCGTCCACGTCGAACAGCGCCTCGAGCGGGCCCCCGGCGACGTTGCGCGCGGTGAACAGCAGGTTGTCGTGGGTGAGCCGGCAGCCCTTGGGCCGGCCCGTCGTGCCGGAGGTGTAGATGATCGTGGCGAGGTCACCGCCGCCCCTGGCCAGGCGGCGCTCCTTGAGCACCTCCTCGGGCACCTCCGCGCCCGCCTCGGTCAGCTCGGCGAACGCGCCGCCGTCGATGCGCCACACCGCCGGCCACCCTGCGGCGTCGCCGGCGGCCTGCCCCACGGTCTTCTCGTGGTCCTCGGTCTCGACGATCACGCACTTGGCGCCGCTGTCGGAGATGATCCACTCGACCTGCCCGGCCGAGGAGGTCTCGTAGATCGGCACCCCGACGCCGCCCGCGGCCCAGATGGCGTAGTCGGCGACCGTCCACTCGTAGCGGGTGCGCGACATCAGGGCCACCCGGTCGCCCGGCTCGACGCCCGCCGCGACCAGGCCCCTGGCGACCCCGGCGACCTGGTCGCGGAACTCGGCGGCGGTCACCGGCACCCAGGCGTCGCCGCTCTTGCGGCTGATCACCACGGCGCCGGGCTCCTGCTCGCCGCGCCGGAACACGGTGTCGGCGCAGTTGGCGGACGCGGGTACGTCCACCAGCACGGGAACGCTGTACTCGCGCACGGTCACTCCTCTGGGGCACGTAGGAAGGCCGTCCATGGCCGGAGGCTGCCTGGACGCTACCGCGCCGGGTCACGCGAGGGTAGATCCGGCCGGTCACGAGCGAGTGACCACGCTATCAGCGTCGCCGGACCGGCCGGGGGCTCCCGGCCGCGCGCCCCCGCCCACGGCCAAGCGCTAGGTTGGGTATCCGGTGGGTACTAGCATGTCCGATATGCGGGTCCATGTCGTCAGTGACGTCCACGGGCGCGCGGACGCCCTCGCTCGCGCCGGAGACGGCGCCGACGTGCTCGTCTGCCTCGGCGACCTGCTGCTGTTCGTCGACTACGACGACCACTCCCAGGGCATCTTCGCCGAGATGTTCGGCGCGGAGCGGACCACGGAGTTCATCCGGCTGCGCACCGCCGGCCGCTTCGACGAGGCCCGCCGGATGTCCGCCGCGCTGTGGAGCTCGCTCGGCGGCGAGCCGCGCGAGCACGTCGAGCGCGCCGTGCGCGAGCAGTACACCCGCATCTTCGCGGCCATGCCCACCCCCGCCTACCTCACCTACGGCAACGTCGACCTGCCCGCCATGTGGGGCGACCACCTGCGGGACGGCCACCACGTGCTCGACGGGCAGACCGCCGAGATCGGCGGCCTGACGTTCGGGTTCGTCGGCGGCGGCCTGCGCACCCGCTACCGCACCCCGAACGAGGTCGACGACGAGGAGTTCGCCCGCAAGGTCGCGGCCGTGGGCGCGGTCGACGTGCTCTGCTGCCACATCCCGCCCGCCGTGCCCGACCTGCTGTACGACGTGGTGGCGCGGCGGTTCGAACGCGGGAGCGAGGCCACGCTGGAGGCGATCCGCGCCACCCAGCCGAGATACGCGCTGTTCGGCCACGTCCACCAGCCGCTTTCCGCGCGCACCCGCATCGGCCGCACCGAATGCGTCAACGTCGGCCACTTCCGCGGCAGGGGGCGCCCCTTCGCGCTCGACCTGTGAGCCCCGCCCGGCGCGGGTCTCACGACTTCGCACACCCGGCCGTGCGGACGTTCGCTCGGCGACCGCGAACGAGTACGGTAAGCCCATGGCTGATCGCACCACCTCCAGCATCGTGATCGGCGCCGATCCGCCGAGCGTCACGGCGGTCATCGCCGACTTCGCCTCCTACCCCGAATGGGCCGGCCAGGTGAGGTCCGCGGAGGTCCTGACGGTCGGGGACGACGGCCGCCCGGCGACGGTCCGGTTCGTCCTGGACGCCGGGGTCATCCGCGACGAGTACACCCTGGCCTACCGCTGGACCGGCGACGAGGCCGTCGACTGGGCCATCGCCGAGCCGGGCAGGATGCTCTCCGCCCTGGACGGCAGCTACCGGCTGGCCGGCGCGAACGGGCGCACCGACGTGACCTACGAGCTGGCCGTGGAGCTGAAGGTCCCGATGATCGGCATGATCAAGCGCAAGGCCGAGAAGGTCATCGTCGACACCGCGCTCAAGGGGCTCAAGAAGCGCGTCGAGGGACGATGAGCGCGCAGAGCCCGAGGATCCTGCTCTTCACCGGCAAGGGGGGAGTGGGCAAGACCACCGTCGCCGCGGCCACCGCCACGCTCGCCGCCCGCCGTGGGCTCAAGACGCTCGTGGTCTCCACCGACACCGCCCACTCCCTGGCCGACGCGCTCGGCGTTCCGGGCTCGGCCGAGCCCGCCGAGGCGGCGCCCGGCCTCTACCTGCAGCAGGTCGACACCCAGCGGGCCCTGGAACGCCACTGGGGCGACCTCCAGGAGTACGCCAGGGGCGTGCTCGCCGAGCTGGGCCTGGACGAGGTCACCTCCGAGGAGCTCACGGTGCTGCCGGGCGCCGAGGAGGTCATCGCCCTGCTGGAGCTGCGCGAGCAGGTGCGCACCGGCCGGTGGGACGTGGTCGTGGTCGACTGCGCCCCGACCGCCGAGACGCTGCGGCTGCTCGCCCTGCCCGAGGCCCTCGACTGGCACGTCAGCCGTCTGCTGCCCGCCGGGCGCAAACTCATGCGGGCCCTGGCCCCGGTGATCAGGCACGTCGCCAAGTTCAGCGTCCCCGACGACAGCGTGGTGAACGCGGGCGAGCGGCTGCACGCCGGCCTGATGGGCGTCCGCGAGCTGCTGACCGGCGACAACTCCTCAGTGCGCCTCGTGCTCACCCCCGAGGCCGTCGTGGTCGCCGAGGCCCGTCGCACCTTCACCTCCCTCAGCCTGTACGGCTACCGCGTCGACGGGGTCGTCGCCAACCGGGTCTTCCCCGAGGGCGGCTCCGACGAGTGGCGGAGCGGCTGGGTGCGGGCGCAGTCCCGCCACCTCGCGTCGGTCGAGGAGTCGTTCGCCCCGCTGCCCGTCCACAAGGTGCCCTACCTGCCCGCGGAGCCGGTCGGCCCCGAGGCGCTCGCCGCCCTGGCCGCGGAGCTGTACGGCGACGAGGACCCCTTCGCCCCGCCTGCGGGCGAGCCGCCGCTCACCATCCGCTCCGAGGGCGAGATCCACGAGCTGACCCTGGCCCTGCCGCTCGCCGACAAGAGCGAGGTCGACCTCGCCAGGAAGGGCGACGAGCTGATCGTCACCGCCGGCTCCTACCGCCGCGTCCTCGCGCTGCCCGCCGCCCTCGCCCGCAGATCCATCCGCGACGCGGCGCTCCGCGACGGCCACCTCCGGGTACGGTTCGAGGCAGGAGGGGCCTGATGACCGAAATGAACGAGACCAACGGCGACCTGCCCGGCGACGGGCGGGACGACCGGCACGAGGACGCCGCCGGCACCGGCGGCCAGGGCGTGGCCGGGCCTTCGGCCGGCCGCGACGAGTGGCTGAGGGAGCGGGACCGCGAGCGCGCCGCGACCGGGGACGAGCGGCCGGGACGCCGCGAGGACCGCCCCGGGCCCGGCCGCCCGGCCGAGCGTGCGGACGACGCCCGCGACGACCGGCCCGACCCCCTGGCGTCGGTGACGCAGGAGGCGCGCAGGCTTTTCGACTCGCTGCAGCAGCGGGTCGGCCGGGAGATCGGCAAAGGCGTGGTCAAGGGCGGCGTGAGCGGCCTCGGCCAGGCCTTCGGCGGCGGCGGGCGCGCGGCCGGGGACGTGTGGAGCGAGGCGGTGGCCGGGCACGACGACGGCGAGTACATCTGCCGCGCCTGCCCCGTCTGCCGCATGAAGGCCGCCAGGCGCGACGCAGGCGGCGACGTCACCGACCACCTGATCTCGGCGGGCGGCGAGCTGTTCGCCGCGTTCCGCCAGGCGGTGGACGCGGTGTCGCGCCCCGCGCCGCCACGGCGCCCCGGCGACACGGACACCCGAGTAGAGCACATCGACCTGGGCTGAGAGCCTGGTGGGATTCTCGGGGGGAAGGAATGAGAAATGGCGCTGACGATCGGCGTGGACGTCGGTGGTACGAAGATCGCCGCGGGAGTCGTCGACGAGGACGGCCACATCGTGGAGAACCTCCTGCGGCCGACGCCCGCTGACAGTCCCGACGAGGTGGCCGAGACGATCGCCGAGGCGGTGCTCGAACTCGCGGGACGCCACGACGTCGAGGCCGTCGGGCTGGGCGCCGCGGGCTTCGTCGACGAGACCCGGTCGATCGTCCGGTTCGCCCCGAACCTCGCCTGGCGCGAGGAACCGTTGCAGAAGAAGGTCGCGGAACGGGTCAACCTGCCGGTGGTCGTGGAGAACGACGCCAACGCGATGGCCTGGGGCGAGTACCGCTTCGGAGCCGGGCGCGGCGAGAGCCACGTCGTGTGCGTGACCGTCGGCACCGGCATCGGCGGCGGCCTGGTCTTCGGCGGCACCCTGTTCCGCGGCCGGTGGGGCATGGGCGCCGAGATGGGCCACATGCAGGTCGTCCCCAAGGGCCGGCTGTGCGGGTGCGGCAACCTCGGCTGCTGGGAGCAGTACGCCAGCGGCAACGCCCTGGTCCACGAGGCCAGGGTGGTCGCCGCCGCCGGGCCGGACCGCGCGGCCCGCATGCTGGAGCTCGCGGGCGGCTCGGTGTCCGACATCGAGGGCGAGCACGTCACCCAGGCCGCGCGCGAGGGCGACCCCGCCGCGCTGGCCGCCTTCGCGACCATGGCGGAGTGGCTCGGCCAGGGCATGGCCGACCTCGCCGCCGTGCTCGACCCGGGCTGCTTCATCCTCGGCGGCGGCGTCTCGCGCGCCGCCGACCTGTGGATCGAGCAGGCCCGCACGGCGTTCATCCGCGCGCTGACCGCGCGCGAGCACCGGCCGCACGCCGACATCCGCCCGGCCGAGCTCGGGCCGTCGGCGGGCCTGGTCGGCGCCGCGGACCTCGCCCGGCACCCCTGAGGGCCGGGAACCGGGGGGAAGCACGGCTCCATGGTGATCCGCGTCGGCACGTACAACGTGCGCTCGATGTACGACGACAACGCCGCGCTGGCGCGGGTCATCAGGGCCATGGACCCGGACGTGCTGTGCGTCCAGGAGGCGCCGCGCCTGCTGCGGTGGCGGCGCCGGCGGGCGAGCCTGGCCCGCGCCTCGGGCCTGCGGCTGGTCACCGGGCGCCGCTTCGGCGGCGTCGCGGTGCTGGCCGCCCCGGGGACGCGGGTGCTGCACGCCGAGAGCCACCTTCTGCGGCCGTTCCTCGGGCTGGAGCGGCGCGGGGTCGCGATCGCCGTGGTGGAGCGCGGCGGCACCCGGATCACCGTCGCCTCGGTCCACCTCGACCTGGTGGCCGCCGCCCGCCTGTGCCACGCGGTCGAGATCATGGACCTGGTCGAGGACGTCGCCGGGCGCTTCGGCGCGCCCGTCGTGCTGGCGGGCGACGTCAACGAGCAGCCCGGCGGGCCCGCCTTCGGGTACCTCACCCGGCGCCTCGCCGACTGCTATCCGCTGGCGCCCCGGGGCGACGGGCTGACCTTCACGGCCAGGCGGCCGGGCAAGCGGCTGGACGTGGTCCTGGCTGCCACCGGGCTCACGGTCCGTTCCTGCGGCGGCGTCCAGGCCGCCGCCGCCGACCTGGAAGCGGCCACCGACCACCTGCCCGTCATCGCCGAACTCCTGGCCGGCTGACTCGTCCGTCATGCCCGTGTGCCCGTCCGTCATGCCCGTGTGCCCGGCCGCCGGGTCCTTGGGCTCGGGCGAAAGGGCCCGTCCGCCGGGGTCCGTGGGCCTGGGTGCCCGGGTGGAATCGGGCGGTTCCGTGGGGTCCGTGGCATGAGGGGACACCGGTTGACGAACGGGCTGCGTTCTGGTGACGTTTGGTCAACAGTCGGGTACCTGCCACGCGCGGGATGACAGGACACGTACGATTTGGTCATGTCCCGCCGCCTGTCAAGGCGCGCGCTGTCGCTGTGCGTGATGCTGATCGGCGTCCTGTCCTGTGCCCTCATCCGCGCCTCGTCCGCCGCGCACGCCCACGCCGACCCGCCTCGTCCCCGCGCCGCCGAGCGCGGCACGACGGGCTTGGTCCAGGAGTCGGCGACCGCGCGTCTCCAGGCCGACGGCTCCCTGTCGGACGTGGTGGGCCTGTCCAGGACCAACGTGTGGGCGGTCGGCCAGGAGGACGTCTGGGAGGCCTGGCAGAACCGCAGCGTGATCACGCACTGGGACGGCGGCACCTGGACCGAGATCGGCATCCGCAACGACGCCTCGAGCGCCGGGCACCTGCGGTCGGTGGCCGCGGCCTCGCCCCGCGAGATCTGGGCGGTCGGCGACGGCCACGACGGCCTGCCGTACGTCGTGCGCGGCGACGGGTCGGTGTTCGACCGGGTCAGCGTGCCCCAGCTCGGGTCGGGCGACTGGCTCGGCGGGGTGGCCTCGGTGCCACGCAAGACGGTCGCGGTGGGCAGCCGGGCCGAGTTCGACGAGGTCCGCCGCCGTACCGTCCAGAAGGCCCTCATCGCCACGGTCACCTCCAAGGGCTGGACCGCCGTCAAGGGCGACGTCCAGGGCACCCTGTACGGCGTGGCGCTGGCGGGCAGGACCGACGGCTGGGCGGTCGGCGACACCGGCACCGAGCCGGTGATCATGCGGCTGTCGGGGTCCACGTGGAAGCCCGTCGACGTGCCCGCCGTCACCGGCGGGTTCCTGCGCGACGTCCACATCGACGGCCCCAAGCGCGCGGTCGCCGTGGGCGGGGTCTACCACGACGGCGGGAAGATCGCCCCGCTGGTCCTGACCTGGAACGGCAGGCACTGGAGCCGCAGCGCCGTGCCCCAGCGCCACGCCGAGCTGTACGGCATCACCGGCGACGGCAAGGGGCACTACTGGGCGTCGGGGTTCGACCCCGGCCACCCGGGCGAGGCGTTCCTGCTGCGCTCCGGCGACTCCGGCTGGCGGGTGGTCCGCGGCGAGACCTCCCCCAAGCCCCGCACCGTACGCCTCCAGGCCGTCACCCACGTCGGCGACCTCACCCTGGCCGTCGGGCACGTCGTCGATGCCAACGACCGCTACACCGACGTGGTCGAACGCTTCCAACCCGGCAAACCCGGCACAGCAGACCCCACCCCCCAACCCACCCCCGCCGCACGCTGACCCAGCCAAGGCCCGCCTCCGCCTCCGATGGCACCGGGGAAGCCCAGATGGACGTGTAACCGCCGAGTCCCCTGCGGGAGGCAACGCGAGTGACCCGGAACGGGAGAGCCCCCGCTGCGTTGCGAGGGCCCTCAGATGTGGATGCTCACGTGCTCAGGGTGCCGCCCTTGATACTCGTCACGAATCCACGCCACTCACCGGGCGCCGATACCAGCGCCGGACCGGTCGGATTCTTGCTGTCACGGACTGCGACGAGGCCGGACAGGTTCGACGCGACCTCCACGCAGTTCCCCGTGTCCGCGCTGAAAGTGCTCTTGCGCCACTGGGCGCCCTGAAGGTCAGAGGTCATTTCGGCTCACCACTTCCTTGATCAGCTTGACCGACTGCTTGAACGGTAGGGCCTCCGCTCTGATCGCGTCATACCGGAGCGCCAACTCTGCGATTGTCCGACGGTCTTCCAGCGTCCGCCCGATGGGCTGACTGTCCGTGTACGCCGCGTAGGCGGACCCGCTCCGTTCCGCGATGATGAACCCGCCTGACAGCCCACAGTGCGCTTCGGTGGCGTCTCAACGACGCATGGACCATTCCCGGCGAGGCGAAAAGGCGAGCGCATGAGGGCAGGAAGTCTGCTGGGTGTTACCGATCTGATCGGTTCTCCCGAGTCGGTCTCCTTGGCACGTGAATACGTGAGACAGAAGCTTGGTGACAAACACCCGGCTCTGGACGACGTGATCCTTCTGACTTCCGAAGTCGTCACCAACGCTTGTGTTCATTCCGACTCGCGGGACGGCGGAACAGTCACGCTCGCCATAGCCGATTGCGTCGATCTCATTGAGGTCGACGTGGTGGACGCGGGGGGCGAGACGGCTCCGCGTGTGTGCGGGGATCTGCTCGCTGAAGGTGGCCGGGGTCTGATGCTCGTCGAGATGACTGTGTTCGCATTCCTCCGCAGCGTCGCAAGGTCTGACAACCGCGCCGCCGAGGGATTCCAAGCCGGCAGACATCCCCATCCATCCAAGATTAAGGAGGGTTCATGTCGTAATAGTGGCCGGCGTGCGGGTCGGTGAAGGGGATCAGCGGTGAGGGGCGCCCTTGGGAGAGCGTGCGCCAACGGCGCTCCTTGACCATGGAACAGCCCGGTGGGGCGGCCGGCCTGAGGTCCGGGCCGCCGGGGCCCGCCGAGGGCCTTAGATGATCGCGCCGTCGTCCCAGCCGGAGTCGGGAGGGGGGCCGTCGCCCATGCGGACGATCAGGGCCACGAAGCCGCCGATGAAGGCGGCGATGGCGGCGAACACGATCCAGCCGTCCATCGGCCAGGTGAGCAGGGCGGCGAGCAGCAGGTAGGCGGGGCCGCCGAACAGCGCGAGCCAGGCGATCCTGGTGCCGGCGTCCATCTTGGGGAGCGGCGGCGGGGGAGGCGGGATGTAGTGGTCGCCGTCGTCGTCCTCGGGGGCGGCGGGCCGCTCCTCCTCGCGGGTCTCCGCCGGCGTCTCCGCCTTCACCTGCTGCGGGGCGTCGTCGGCGGGGACGTTCTCGCGGTCCGGCCATGGCTGGCCGGCCGAGGTCGCTTCGGCGGTTTCGTTGAAGGAGGCGACGATCTGACGCCAGACCTCGTCCTCATCGCTCTGCGGCGTCACCGGTCACTTCGATTCGTTCCTCTAATCATGATCACGCCTGCTGGTCGCTCACGGTGCTGCGTACGCTGGGTCGCTGGTGGTGATGTTCGCTGGTCGTCAGGGCTGCTGCGCTTGCTGGGATCGCTGGTGAGGACGATCGCGCCCGCTGGGTGGCTCGTCGCTCGCTCGGTGGCCGGCCGGCTCATGCCCCGCCGCCTCGCACGCGGCTAGCCGCTGAGGTCGGATCAGTCTCTCTGCAAGGGTACCGACGCGTGGGTCCTGATGAAGTCGAGGCTGCCCTCGAAAATCGTCGGAGCATCGTTGTCGAGCGTCGCCACGTGGTAGCTGTCGGCGCACTCGCGGACCGTCAGATTGTCCCCGAGCACCTCTTTCAGCAGCTCAACGCTCTGCGGCTTCACGACGTGGTCCTCGGGGCTGTGGTAGACCAGCACCGGCTGGGTGACGCGGCCCAGTTCCGAACGGACCAGCGACCACAGCTTGGGGAGCGTGGCGGCGGCCCGCACCGGCGTGCGGGTGTAGCCCAGTTCGGTCACGCCCTCGCGCTTGATGTCCCCGGCGACCCCGGCGACCGAGGGCAGCACGAACTTCAGCACGGGGGCGAGCGACAGCAGGGGCGTGTCGTTCACGATCGAGGGGTTCACCACGACCAGGCCGCGCACCGACGCGCCGTGCACCTCCGCCAGCCGCAGCGCCATGCACCCGCCGAGCGACAGGCCCGTGACGAAGACCTCCGAGCACCGGCTCCGCAGGCTCTCGAAGGCGCGTTCCAGCTCGGCGTACCAGTCCTCCCACCGGGTGCGGTTCATCTCCTGCCAGGTGGTGCCGTGCCCGGGGAGGCGGGGCAGGGAGACGGTCAGGCCGGCCGCCGCCAGGTGCTCGGCCCAGGGGCGCAGCGACTGCGGCGTCCCGGTGAAACCGTGGCAGAGCAGGACCCCGACCTGGCCACCTTCGTGCTGGTAGGGCTCGGAGCCGGGCATGAGCGGCATGATGGGTTCCTCTTCCTGATGCGGCTCGCCTGATCGTCGCACGTTCGGGTGCCGTCCCGCGAGATCCACGGGCCCGGTGTCGTGACCGGGAGGCGCGGAGGTGTAGGTGCGGCGCGCCGGGCGTGCGAAGATGACGCCACGCCGGTTACAGCGCCGTGAACGAAAAGACACGCCAGCGGACCAGAGAAGAGGTGCCCGAGTGTTCTACTGGGTGGTGAAGGCCATTCTCGCGCCGTTACTCCATCTGGTGTTCCGTCCCTGGGCCGAGGGCAAAGAGCACGTCCCGAGGAAGGGCCCGATGATCCTCGCGGGCAACCACCTGTCGTTCGCCGACCATTTCTTCGGCGCGCTGCCGCTGCCCCGCAAGGTCATCTCGCTCGGCAAGGCGGAATACTTCACCGGGCGCGGGCTGAAGGGCCTGCTGAGCCGGGCCTTCTTCACCGGCGTCGGCACCGTCCCCATCGACAGGTCCGGCGGCAAGGCCAGCGAGGCCGCGCTTCGCACCGGCCTGCGCATCCTGCGCGAGGGCCACGTCCTCGGCATCTACCCCGAGGGCACGCGCTCGCCCGACGGCCGCCTGTACAAGGGCAAGACCGGGGTCGCCCGCCTGGCGCTGGAGTCCCGGGTGCCGGTCATCCCCTGGGCGATGATCAACACCTTCGAGATGATGCCTCCCGGGCACCCGCTCCCCAAGCTCGGCATCCGGCCCGGCGTGAAGTACGGCAAGCCGCTGGACTTCTCCCGGTACTACGGCATGGAGGAGGACCGGCTGGTCCTGCGCGCCGTCACCGACGAGATCATGTACGCGCTGATGGAGCTGTCCGGGCAGGAGTACGTGGACAAGTACGCCGCGAGCGCGAAGGTCGAGCAGGCCCGCGCCGCCAGGAACGCCGCCACCGGTACCACCCCGCCCACCTGACCGTCCCGGTCACCCGGTCACGCCGCCCGTCACCCCGGGCTCGCCCTCCCGTCACCCCGGCTCCCCGTCACCCGGCGCGCCCATCACCAGTACGCCCGTCACCCGGCCACGCCGTCCCTCATCCGGGGAGGCCGCCGGGTTCGGCGTCGCGGGCGGCGGCGACCGCCGCCTGGCCGAGGCTGACGCCGCCGTCGTTGGGCGGCACGCCGGTGTGCAGCAGCACCCTGAACCCGTGCCCCTCCAGCAGGGCGGCCGCCCGCTCGGTGAGCAGCACGTTCTGGAACACCCCGCCCGACAGCGCCACCGCCGTCAGGCCCGTGCCGTCGCGGACCCGCAGGCAGCCGCGCGCGATGAGCAGGGCGACCCCGTTGTGGAACCGCGCCGAGATCACCGGCGGGTCCACGCCCGCCGCCGCGTCCGCCAGCACCGCCTCGACGAGATCGGTCCCTGCCACCATGAACGGCGCCCCGCCGCCGGGGTCCACCAGGCGGCAGGGGTAGGCGCCCCGTTCGCCCGGGTCGGCGATCCGCTCCAGCTCGATGGCCGCCTGTCCCTCGTAGGTGACCGTGTCGCGGCCCGTCGTCAGCGCGGCGACGGCGTCGAACAGGCGGCCCGCGCTGGAGGTCAGCGGCGCGTTCACCCCCCGGGAGGCCATGGCGACGACGGCGTCCCAGCGCCCGGCGTTGCGCTCGCGGACCGCCAAGCCCTCCGGAGCCCGCGCGCCCAGGTAGGAGGCGGCCATCCGCCAGGGCTGCCGGACCGCCGCCGCCCCGCCGGGCATCGGCACCACCGCCAGGTGCCCGGCCCGCTCGAACCCGGCCAGGCCGGCGACCAGGAACTCACCGCCCCACAGGGTGCCGTCCGGGCCGTGGCCCAGCCCGTCGAAGGCGACGCCGATCACCGGCCCCGCCTCGCCGTTGTCGGTCAGGCAGGACGCGACGTGCGCGTGGTGGTGCTGCACGGCCACCAGCGCGGCGTCCTCCCGGTCCAGCGCGTACTTGGTCGAGAGGTACTCCGGGTGCGGGTCGTAGGCCACCACGTCGGGCCGGATGCCGAACAGCCGCTCGAAGTGCCGGACGCCCTCGGTGAACGACCGCAGCGTCTCGTGGTTCTCCAGGTCGCCGATGTGGTGCGACACGAACGCGCGGCCGCCCTCGGCCAGGCAGAAGGTGTGCTTCAGCTCGGCCCCGCACCCGAGGACCGGCCGCCGCGCCGCGCGCACCAGCGGCACCGGGCGCGGGACGTGGCCCCGCGAGCGCCGGATCGGCGACTCCCGCCCCCGGAACACCCGGACCACCGAGTCGTCGGTGCGGGTGTGGATCGGCCGGTCGTGGATCAGGAACGCGTCGGCGATGCCGCCCAGCCGCGCGAGCGCGGCCTCGTCCAGGTAGGCGATCGGCTCGTCGGAGACGTTCCCGCTGGTCAGCACGATCGGCCCTGGGCAGCGGCGGAGCAGCAGGTGGTGGACGGGGGAGTAGGGCAGCATCACGCCGAGCTCCCGGGCGCCCGGGGCGACGGACGCGGCCACGGGGGCGTCCGCGCGGCGGCGCATCAGCACGATCGGCCGCCGCGGGCCGGTGAGCGCCCGTTCCTCGCCGGGGCCGATGTCGCACAGCCGCCGCGCCCCGGCCAGGTCCGCCGCCATGAGCGCGAACGGCCGGTCCTCGCGGTGCTTGCGCGCCCGCAGCGCCGTGACGGCCCGCTCCAGGTCGGCGCGCACGGCCAGGTGGTAACCGCCGATGCCCTTGACCGCGAGGATCCCACCCCCCGCCAGCACGGCCGCCGCCCCCTCCACCGGGTCGCCCGCCGCCTCCACCCGGTCGCCCGGGTCGCCTTGGTCGCCCGGGGCCGCAGGCCGGGAGCTGTGGAGGAGCCGCAGGCGCGGGCCGCAGGCCGGGCAGCACACCGGCTGGGCGTGGAACCGCCGGCTCGCCGGGTCGTGGTACTCGGCCGCGCACGCCCCGCACATCGGGAACCCCGCCATCGTCGTGGCGGCCCGGTCGTACGGCGAGGCCCGCACGATCGTGAACCTCGGCCCGCAGGCGGTGCAGTTGACGAACGGGTAGCCGAACCTGCGGTCGGCCGGGTCGTCCAGCTCGCGCAGGCAGTCGTCGCACGTCGCGACGTCGGGGGAGATGAGCGCCCGGCCGCGTCCAGGGCCGGTGCTCGGCGCGATGGAGAACCCGGGGGCGCCGGTGACCGGGATGTCCCGGGCGGTGACCCGGTCGACGACGGCGAGCGGCGGCGGGCTGTCGCGCACGGCCGCGAGGAAGGCGGCCACGGCGGCCGAGCCGCCCTCGACCTCGATGAACACGCCCCGCTCGTCGTTGCCGACGACGCCGCGCAGCTCCAGCCGCGTCGCGAGCCGGTGGACGAACGGGCGGAAACCCACCCCCTGGACGATGCCGTCCACCCGGATCTCGGCACGGACGCAAGGACTCACATGATCAGTCTCGGGCGCGCCGGGCCCCCGGGCAACGCCGACGCGCGGCACCGGCCCGACCGGCCTCGCCTGCAGCGGGTGGCCGGTCGCTCAGGTCGAGGTGGTCGCGAGGCGGGTGGCGGCGGTGTCCCAGGCCGTCTGGTCGCCCCGGGGCTCGTAGGCGACGATCGGCTCGCTGCGCCGTACCAGCTCGCGGATGTCGCCGACCAGGCCGAGGGCCCGGGCCTGGACCAGCGCGTTGCCGAGCGCGGCGGCCTCCACCGGCCCCGCGTGCACGGGCAGGCCGGTGGCGTCGGCGGTCATCTGGCACAGCAGCGCGTTGCGCGCCCCGCCGCCCACGATGTGGATCACCTTCACCGCCTGGCCGCTGAGGCGCGCGGCGTCCCGCACGGTGCGCCGGTAGGCCAGGGCGAGGCTTTCGAGCACGCACCGCACGACCTCGGGCGGGCCGGACGGCGGGCGCTGGCCGGTGCGCTCGCAGTACGCGGCGACGCGCCCCGGCATGTCGCCGGGCGGCAGGAAGGCGGGGTCGTCGGGGTCGACCAGGGCGCCGAACGGCCGGGCCCGCCCGGCGGCGTCCAGCAGGCCGGGCAGCGCGGGGTGGTCCCAGGCGCGCAGGCACTCGGAGAGGATCCACAGGCCCATGACGTTGCGCAGGTAGCGGGTGGTGCCGTCCAGCCCGCCCTCGTTGGTGAAGTTCGCCAGCCGGCTCTCCTCGGACAGCACGGGCGCGGGCAGCTCGACGCCGACCAGGGACCAGGTGCCGGAGGAGATGTAGGCGAACTCCGGGGTGGCGGCGGGCACGGCGGCCACGGCCGAGGCGGTGTCGTGCGAGGCGACCGCGACCACCGGGGTCCCGCCGGGGGCGGCGGTCTCGGCGGCGACGTCGGGGCGGAGCGTCCCGGCGGGGGCGCCGGGCGCGCGCAGGGCGGGGAAGATCCCCGAGGGGACGCCGAGGCGGTCCATCAGCGGGCGCGCCCAGTCGCCGGCCCGCACGTCGTACAGCCCGGTGGTGGAGGCGTTGGTGGTCTCGGCGCCGATCGACCCGGTCAGCCAGTGCGTGAGCAGGTCGGGGATCATCAGGAGCGTCTCGGCGCGTTCCAGGGCCGCCGGGTCGGCGAGGAGCTGGTAGACGGTGTTGAACGGGAGGAACTGCAGGCCGCTCACGCCGTACAGCGACGCGGCGCCGACCTGGTCCACCACCCGCTCCATCACCCCGGAGGTGCGTTCGTCGCGGTAGTGGACCGGGTTGCCGATCAGCCGCCCGGACGCGTCGAGCAGGCCGTAGTCGACCGCCCAGGAGTCGATGCCGATCGAGTCCACCGGGCCGGCCGCGCGCAGCCCGTCGAGGACGCCCTGGTAGAGCGACAGGATGTCCCAGTGCAGGGTGCCCCCGGCCCGGACCGGCCGGTTGGCGAAGCGGTGCGCCTCCGACAGCTCGACCCCGCCGGGATGGACGCGCGCGGTCATCACCCGCCCGCTGGAGGCCCCGAGGTCGACGGCCGCGAACGTGGCGGGCGCCGCCGGGGAGCGGGCGGTCACCGGTCGCGCCGGGTGGACTCGCGCGCGACCAGCTCGGGCTGGAACATGATCTGCTGGTGGGCGTGACTCTCGGGGTTGTCGCACTCGTCGAGCAGCAGTTCGGTGGCGATGCGCCCGAGCTTGTAGGTCGGCTGGCGGATCGAGCTGAGCGACACCGCCGAGGCCGCCGCGAAGTCGATGTCGTCGTAGCCGATCAGCGCGACGTCGTCGGGCACCCGCACGCCCGCCTGGAGCAGCCCGCGCAGCAGGCCGAGGGCCAGCAGGTCGTTGGCGCAGAAGATCGCGTCCGGCAGGCGCCCCTCGGCGACCATCTTCTCGGCCGCCCGCTGCCCGGCCCTGGCGTTCATGGCGGGCATCTCGACGACCTCCAGCCCCGCGACCGGGTCGAGCCCGGCCGCCGCCACCGCCTGCCCGGCCCCGGTCATGCGGTCGAGGCACTGGCGGATGGTCAGCGGGCCGGTGACGTACGCGAGGCGGGCGGCGCCGCCGGCGATGAGGTGGTCCGCCGCCGTGCGCCCGCCGGTGATGTCGTTGACCGCGACCGAGCACTGGTCGGAGCGGTGGGCGGGGTGGTCGACGAGCACCAGGCTGATGCCCCGGTCGCGGATCGCGTCCAGGCGGGCGGGGTCCTCGCCCGAGGGGGTGATCAGCAGGCCGCGCACCCGCTGCTCGGCGAAGACGCGCAGGTTGCGCTCCTCCTTGGCGTGGTCCCCCGAGGAGTTGCCGAGGATCACCGCGTAGCCGAGGTCGCTGGCCACGTCCTCGACCCCGGCCGCGACGTCGGTGAAGAACGGGTTGCCGATGTCGATCACCGACAGGCCGATCGTGCGGCTGTGGCCGGCCCGCAGGGTGGACGCCGAGCCGTGCCGGACGAACCCGAGCTCGCGGATGACCTTCTCGACGCGGGTGCGCGTCTCGGCCGCCACCTTGTGCGGGCGGTTGAGCACGTTGGAAACCGTGCCGGGGGAGACCCCGGCCCGCGCGGCGACCTCCTTGATGCTCACCGTGCCTCCGGTGCTCCCCGTGCTCATCCGGACTCCTTCAGTTGTCGGCGTTCATTAAAACGTGCCAGCCGTGGCGCGCACCAGCCCTGGTACCAAAATCGCACAGGGAGCGGGCGGCGGTGCGGATGCCGGGGGAAGGAGCCCCGGTAACGCATTGGAAACAGCGACTTCACCCCCCATTGACATGGTCGCTGGACCGGCCTTAGCGTCCGGGCAAGGCCATTAAAACGTTTTTGGCCCCGCATGCCAAGCGCTTGGGAAGGGGCGGGTCAGCGTGAGGGATCCCGGTGAGGCCGAAGCCCCGCGAGGGCCGGCGCCCGGCACGGCGCCGCCGCCGGTGCTCGCACTGAGGAAGGCCGGCAAGTCCTTCGGCGCGGTCCGCGCGCTGCGGGAGGTCTCGCTCGAGCTGTTCGCCGGCGAGGCGCACGCCCTCGCGGGCGAGAACGGCGCCGGTAAGTCCACGCTGGTCAAGACCCTGTCGGGGGTGCACCGCCCCGACGAGGGCGAGGTGCTGCTCGATGGCGCGCCCGTGGAGTTCGGCGGCCCGGCCGCCGCCCAGGAGGCGGGCGTGGCCGTGATCTACCAGGAGCCGACGCTGTTCCCCGACCTGTCGGTCGCGGAGAACATCTTCATGGGACGCCAGCCGCGTGCCCGCTTCGGGCGCATCGACCGGCGCGCCATGCACGCCGAGGCCACCGAGCTGTTCACCGGGCTGGGCGTCGCCATCGACCCCGGCAGGCCCGCACGCGGCCTGTCCATCGCCGACCAGCAGCTCGTCGAGATCGCCAAGGCCCTGTCGCGGCGGGCGCGCGTGCTCATCATGGACGAGCCCACCGCCGCCCTGTCGGGCAACGAGGTCGCCCGGCTGTTCAACGTGGTCAAGACCCTGCGCGAGCAGGGCTGCGCGGTGCTGTTCATCTCCCACCGGCTCGACGAGATCTTCGAGCTCTGCCAGCGGGTGACGATCCTGCGCGACGGGGCGTGGGTGGCCGGCGAGCCCATCTCCGCGCTCACCCCCGACGACCTGGTCAGGCGGATGGTCGGCCGCGACCTCGACACCCTGTACCCCAAGCAGGACACCCTGCCCGGCGAGGTGGCGCTCACCGTCGGCCGCCTCACCCGCGAAGGCGTGTTCACCGACGTCTCCTTCGAGGTGCGCCGGGGCGAGATCGTCGCCCTGGCCGGCCTGGTCGGCGCCGGGCGCAGCGAGGTCGCCCGCGCGATCTTCGGGGTCGACCGCTGGGACGCCGGCACCGTCGAGGTCGGCGGCCGGCGCCTGCCCCCCGGCAGCCCGACCGCCGCCATGGCGGCCGGCCTGGCCCTGGTCCCCGAGGACCGGCGCCAGCAGGGCCTGGTCATGGACCTGTCCATCGAGCGCAACATCGGCCTGACCGGCCTGAAGAGCGTGCGCCGCGGCCCGGTGATCTCCCGGGCCGCCGAGCGCGACCGGGCGCGCGACTGGGCGGCCCGCCTGCAACTGAAGTTCACCCGCCTCGGCGACGCCGTGAACGTCCTGTCCGGCGGCAACCAGCAGAAGGTCGTACTCGCCAAGTGGCTGGCCACCGACCCCGCCGTGCTGATCGTGGACGAACCCACCCGGGGCATCGACATCGGCACCAAGGCCGAGGTGCACCGCCTGCTCTCCGAACTCGCCGGGCGCGGCATCGCGATCCTGATGATCTCTTCTGACCTGCCGGAGGTGCTGGGCATGGCCGATCGCGTGCTCGTCATGCACGAGGGCCGGCTCGCCGCGGAGATCCCGCGCGAGCGGGCCACCGAGGAAAGCGTCATGTCCGCGGCGACCGGGCGCGACGGGGCCGCCGCGTGACCGCCGTCACCGCGGACGCCACCCCCGGCGGGCGCAGCGCGCGCGGCCTGGTGGAACTGGTCTTCCGGGCCCGCGAGCTCAGCCTGGTGGCCGCGCTCGCCGTCCTGGTGCTGGTGACCACCGCCGTCAACCCGAACTTCCTGTCCGGCCAGGGTGTGAAGGACATCTTCCTCAACACCTCGATCCTGGCCCTGCTCGCCGTCGGCCAGTCCCTGGTCGTCATCACCAGGAACATCGACCTGTCGGTGGGGTCGGTCGTCGGGCTGGTCGCCTTCTGCACCGGCAAGTTCGTCTCCGCCGACCCCACCGGGCGCGGCGTGCTGACGGCCCTGGTCTTCGGCGTCGCGATCGGCGCGGTGTGCGGGCTGCTCAACGGCCTGCTGGTGAGCTTCTGCCGCGTCCCGGCCCTGGTCGTCACCCTCGGCACGCTGTACGTCATCCAGGGCCTTGACCACTACATCGCCCACGGCCAGCAGATCAACGCCGTCGACCTGCCGCCCGCCCTGCTCCACCTCGGCAACGAGGGCGTGCTCGGCGTCCCGTACCTGCCGGTCATCACCGTCGTGGTCATGCTCGCCGTCGGCTACTACCTGCGCTCCTACCCCTCGGGGCGCGACTTCTACGCGATCGGCTCCAGCCCCGAGGCGGCCCGCCTCGCCGGGGTCCCGGTGCGGCGCCGCGTCCTGGCCGCCTACCTGTTCAGCGGCGCGCTCGCCGGGCTGGGCGGGGTGCTCTGGCTGGCCAGGTTCGGCACCGTCGTCGCCGACCCGGCGCGCGGCTGGGAGCTGATCGTGGTCAGCGCCGTCGTCGTGGGCGGCGTGGCCATCGTCGGCGGCGTCGGCACCGTGTACGGGGCCGTGCTCGGCGCCCTGCTGCTCACCACCATCGGCAGCGCCCTGGTCGTGCTGAAGGTGAACTCGTTCTGGCAGCAGGCCCTCACCGGGGCGCTGCTGCTGCTGGCCATCACCGTCGACCGGGTGCTCGCGGTGCGGGTCACACGGCTGCTGCGCAAGAGGAGCGTCCGCCATGGCGCATGACCTCATGACGACCCCCGGCACCGGCAGCGCCCCCAAGGGCGGCGCGGCGGGCCGGTCGCCCCTCGGCCGCTTCGTCCGCTGGGACGTGCTGGTCACCGCGCTGCTCATCGCCGTGTTCCTGGCCGGCGCGGCCGGTTCCCCCGACTTCGCCAACGCCGGCAACCTGTCGTTCGCGCTGGGCGACCTCGGCGAGATCGCGCTGATCGCGCTCGCCATGACCCTGCTCGTCGTCGCCGCGGAGGTGGACCTGTCGGTCGCCTCGGTGCTCGGCCTGTCCAGCGCCATGATCGGGGCCCTGTGGGACGCCGGCTGGGCGATCGAGACCATCATCCCGCTGGTGGTGGTCGTGGGCGCGGTGTGCGGCCTGGTGAACGGGCTGCTGGTCACCCGCCTCGGCCTGCCCTCGCTGGCCGTCACCATCGGCACCCTGGCGCTCTACCGCGGCCTCGCGTACGTGGTGCTCGGCGACAAGGCGGTGGCGGAGTTCCCCCAGCGGTACACCGACCTGGTGACCGGCGACGTGCCCGGCACGCCGATCCCCTACCCCGTCGCCCTGTTCGTGCTGCTCGCGATCATCACCGGCGTCGTCCTGCACGCCACCGGCGCCGGCCGCGCGCTGTTCGCCATCGGATCGCAGGAGGAGGCGGCCTTCTTCGCCGGCATCCGGGTCAAACGGATCAAGCTGGTGCTCTTCGTGGTGTCCGGCACGATGGCGGCCTTCGCCGGCGTCGTCTACACCCTGCGGTACGGCAGCGCACGGGCCGACAACGGGTTCGGCGTCGAGCTGGCCGTCATCGCGGCCGTGCTGCTCGGCGGGGTCGACTTCGACGGCGGCAAGGGCACGCTCGGCGGCGTCATCGCCGGAGTGCTGCTGATCGGGCTGCTGCGCAACCTGCTCATGCTCAACGACGTCGCGACCGAGATCCAGTCGATCGTCACCGGGCTGCTCCTCATCGTCTCGGTGCTCACCCCGCGCCTCGCGGCCGTCGTGCGACAGCGACGCCGCTCCCCGGCTCCGCACACCCCCCTCTCCTCCGAAGCAGAAAGTAATCGATGATGACGCATTCCTCATTGCGGTTCGCCTCCGCGGCGATCGCCACGAGCGTCCTCGCGCTCGGCCTGGCGGCCTGCGGCGGCACCACCAAGGACTCCCCGGCGACCTCGGCGGCCCCGGCCCAGTCGTCGGCCGCGGCGCCCGCCAAGGCCGACCCGAACGCCCCGGTCAAGCAGGGGCTGAAGCTCGCCTTCCTCCCCAAGCAGATCAACAACCCCTACGAGACGATCGTCGACGACGCGGGCATCGAGGCCACCAAGGAGTTCGCGGGCACCGCCAAGGAGGTCGGCCCGTCCGACGCCTCGGCGTCGTCCCAGATCTCCTACATCAACACGCTCACCCAGCAGGGCCAGGACGCCATCCTCATCGCGGCCAACGACGCCAACGCGGTCTGCGGCCCGCTCAAGCAGGCCATGGCCAAGGGCATCAAGGTCGTCGCCTACGACTCCGACGCCGCCAAGGACTGCCGGAACCTGTTCATCAACCAGGCCAGCTCGGAGGAGGTCGGCCGCAGCCAGGTCAAGCTGCTCGCGGACATGATCGGCCACAAGGGCGACATCGCGATCCTGTCGGCCACCGCGAACGCCACCAACCAGAACACCTGGATCGGCTTCATGAAGGACGAGCTGACCAAGCCCGAGTACAAGGACATGAAGCTGGTCAAGGTCGCCTACGGTGACGACGACGACCAGAAGTCCTTCCAGCAGACCCAGGGGCTCCTGCAGGCCTACCCCGACCTCAAGGGCATCATCTCCCCGACCACGGTCGGCATCTCGGCGGGCGCCCGCTACATCTCCGGCTCCAAGTACAAGGGCAAGGTCGTGCTGACCGGGCTCGGCACGCCGAACCAGATGAAGCAGTTCGTCAAGGACGGCACCGTCCAGAAGTTCGCGCTGTGGAACCCCAAGGACCTCGGCTACCTGGCCGCCTACGCCGCCGCGGCGCTGTCCTCCGGGCAGATCACCGGCACCGAGGGCGAGACGTTCAAGGCCGGCAAGCTCGGCGAGAAGACGATCGGCAAGGACGGTGAGGTCATCCTCGGCCCGCCGTTCACCTTCGAGGCGTCCAACATCGACCAGTTCGACTTCTGAGCCGCCGGGCCACGATCCGGCCGGCGTCTCCAGACCATCGTGCACGGCTCGCGCGGCGCACCGCTCCCGCACCGGGGGCGGCCCGCGCGAGCCGTACGTGAGGAGCGATCGATCATGAAGCGTGTGTGCTTCCTGCTGAAGGTCAGGCCCGGCCGCCTCGCGGAGTACCGCCTGCGCCACACGGCGGTCTGGCCGGAGATGCTCGGCGCGCTGAGCTCGGCCGGATGGCACAACTACTCGCTGTTCCTTCGGGACGACGGCCTGCTCGTCGGCTACCTGGAGACCCCCGACTTCGACGCCGCCCGCGCGGCCATGGCCGCGACGGACGTCAACGCCCGCTGGCAGGCGGAGATGGCGCCGTTCTTCGAGGAACTCGACGGGCGCGGTCCCGACGAAGGCATGTTCACGCTCGACGAAGTATTCCATCTCGACTGATCGGGGATCCCCATGGCAACGGACATCAAGGCGGCGCTGCGGAGGCAGCGCATCGAGACGCCCTCCTGGGCTTTCGGCAACTCCGGCACCCGGTTCAAGGTGTTCGCCCAGAAGGGCGTGCCCCGCGACCCGTACGAGAAGCTGGCCGACGCCGCCCAGGTGCACCGGTTCACCGGCGTCGCGCCGACCGTCGCCCTGCACATCCCCTGGGACAAGGTGGACGACTACGCCGGCCTGGCCAGGCACGCGCGCGACCTCGGGGTCGGCATCGGCGCGATCAACTCCAACGTCTTCCAGGACGACGACTACATGCTGGGCAGCGTCACCAACCCCGACCCCGGCGTGCGCCGCAAGGCGCTCGGCCACCTGCTGGAGTGCGTCGACATCATGGACCTCACCGGGTCGGCGACGCTCAAGCTGTGGTTCTCCGACGGCACCAACTACCCCGGCCAGGACGACCTGCGCGCCCGCCAGGACCGGCTCGCCGAGGCGCTGGCCGCGGTGTACGACCGGCTCGGCGACGGGCAGCGGTTCCTGCTGGAGTACAAGCTGTTCGAGCCGGCCTTCTACGCGACCGACGTGCCCGACTGGGGCACCGCCTACGCCCACTGCCTCAAGCTCGGCCCCAAGGCGCAGGTCGTCGTGGACACCGGCCACCACGCGCCGGGCACCAACATCGAGTTCATCGTCGCGTTCCTGCTCCGCGAGGAGCGGCTCGGCGGGTTCGACTTCAACTCCCGCTTCTACGCCGACGACGACCTCATGGTCGGGGCCGCCGACCCGTTCCAGCTCTTCCGCATCATGTACGAGGTGATCAGGGGCGGCGGGTACGGCGAGCACATCGCGTTCATGCTCGACCAGTGCCACAACATCGAACCCAAGATCCCCGGCCAGATCCGCTCGGTGATGAACGTCCAGGAGGCGACGGCCAAGGCGCTGCTCGTCGACGCGGACGCGCTGGCGGGCGCCCAGGCCGAGGGCGACGTGCTCGGCGCCAGCGCCGCGTTCATGGACGCCTACAACACCGACGTCCGCCCGCTGCTCGCCGAGCTGCGCGAGGAGTCGGGCCTGGACCCCGACCCGATGGCCGCCTACCGGCGCTCGGGCTACGCCGAGAAGATCGTCGCCGAGCGCGTGGGCGGCGCCCAGGCCGGATGGGGGGCCTGACATGACCGGCACGACCGTCACCGAGCTGCTGCGCCGCGCGCACGCCCTCGGCGCCGACCCGCGCAACACCAACTACGCCGGCGGGAACGCCTCCGCCAAGGGCACCGCCACCGACCCCGTCACCGGCGACGACGTCGAGCTGATGTGGGTGAAGGGCTCAGGCGGCGACCTCGGCACCCTCACCGAGGCCGGCCTCGCCGTGCTCCGGCTCGCCACGCTGCGGTCGCTGACCCGGGTCTACCCCGGGCCGGAGCGCGAGGACGAGATGGTCGCCGCGTTCGACCACTGCGCCTTCGGGAAGGGCGGCGCGGCCCCGAGCATCGACACCGCCATGCACGGCCTGGTCGACGCCGCCCACGTCGACCACCTGCACCCCGACGCCGGCATCGCCGTGGCCACGGCCGACGGCGGCGAGGAGCTGACCCGGCGGATCTTCGGCGGCCGGGTGCTGTGGGTGCCCTGGCGGCGCCCGGGGTTCCAGCTCGGCCTGGACATCGCCGCGCTGAAGGACGCCAACCCCGGCGCCATCGGGGTCATCCTCGGCGGCCACGGCATCACCGCTTGGGGCGACACCGGCGAGGAGTGCGAGGCCCGGTCCCTGGAGATCATCCGGACCGCCGAGCGGTACATCGCCGAGCACGGCAGGCCCGAGCCGTTCGGCCCGGTCCTGCACCGGCCGCTGCCCGAGCGGGAGCGCGCCGAACGGGCCGCGACCCTGTTCCCTCTGGTCAGGGGCTTGTGCTCCACCGACGCGCGCCAGGTGGGCCACTACACCGCCACGCCGGAGGTGCTGGACTTCCTGTCCCGCGCCGAGCACCCCCGCCTGGCCGCCCTGGGCACCTCCTGCCCGGACCACTTCCTGCGCACCAAGGTCGCGCCGCTGGTCCTCGACCTGCCACCGGACACGCCGCTCGCCGACGTCGTCACCCGGCTGCGCGAGCTGCACGCCGCCTACCGCGAGGACTACCGGGCCTACTACGAGCGGCACGCCGGGCCCGGCTCGCCCGCGATGCGCGGCGCCGACCCGGCGATCGTCCTTCTGCCCGGCGTCGGCATGTTCAGCTTCGGCAAGGACAAGCAGACGGCCCGCGTGGCCGGCGAGTTCTACGTCAACGCGATCAACGTGATGCGGGGCGCCGAGGCGCTGTCGGGCTACCGGCCCATCGAGGAGTCCGAGAAGTTCCGCATCGAGTACTGGGAGCTGGAGGAGGCCAAGCTCAGGCGGCTGCCGAAGCCCAGGCCGCTGGCCACCCGCGTCGCCTTCGTGACCGGCGGCGGGTCGGGCATCGGCGCGGCCACCGCGCGCAGGCTGGCCGCCGAGGGCGCGTGCGTCGTGGTCGCCGACCGCGACCTCGGGTCGGCGGAGAAGGTCGCCGCCGAGCTCGGCACCGCCGACGTCGCGCTGGCCGTCGAGGTGGACGTGACGTCGGAGGAGCGGATCACCGAGGCCCTGCGCCGCGCGGTCCTCGCGTACGGCGGGGTGGACCTGGTGGTCAACAACGCCGGGCTGTCGCTGTCGCGGTCGCTGCTGGAGACGACCGCCGCCGACTGGGACCTGCAGCACGACGTCATGGCCCGGGGGTCGTTCCTGGTGTCCCGTGAGGCGGCGCGGGTCATGATGGACCAGGCGATGGGCGGGGACCTGGTCTACATCTCCTCCAAGAACTCCGTGTTCGCCGGGCCGAACAACGTGGCGTACGGGGCGGCCAAGGCCGACCAGGCCCACCAGGTCCGCCTGCTGGCCGCCGAGCTCGGGCCGTACGGGATCCGGGTCAACGGGATCAACCCCGACGGCGTGGTCCGGGGCTCCGGGATCTTCGCGTCCGGCTGGGGCGCCAACCGGGCGGCGGTGTACGGGGTGCCCGAGGAGCGGCTGGGCGAGTTCTACGCCCAGCGGACCCTGCTGAAGCGGGAGGTGCTGCCCGAGCACATCGCGGCGGCGGTCTTCGCCCTCACCGGGGGAGACCTCTCGCTCACCACCGGCCTGCACATCCCCGTGGACGCCGGCGTGGCCGCCGCCTTCCTCCGCTGACCCACCCCCACACC
>NZ_JANZYP010000092.1 GCF_025506355.1 Sphaerisporangium corydalis | reverse complement strand
CAACCCGCGAAGCCCACGCGCCAGACGTCTGAGCCCCCACAGCGAACGTCCAAGACCACCGGGCCGGGGGTGGCGGAGACCGGGGGGCGGGGGTATTGGGGGGTTTTTGCGGTTGGGGAGTTCCGGGCGGTGTTCGCCGCGCATGCGATGTCGACATTGGGCAGCGTCGTCGGGGAGATCGCTCTGGCGGTGCTGGTCTACCGGCTCACCGGGTCGCCGCTGCTCAGCGCCCTGACGTTCGCGTTCGGCCTGTTGCCGTACGTGGTCGGCGGCACGCTGCTGTCGGCCGTGGCCGACCGGTTCCCGGCGCGCCGGGTGCTGATCATCTGTGACCTGGTGTGCGCCGCGTGCGCGGCGGCGATGGTGCTGCCGGGCGTGCCCGTCGCCCTGCTGCTCGTCCTGCGCTGCGTGATCGCCGCCATCGCGCCGGTCTTCACCGGCACCCGCGCCTCGACCCTCGGCGACATCCTCGGGCAGGGCGACCTCTTCGTCCTCGGCCGCTCGGTTCTCCGAATCGTCTCGCAGACCGCGCAACTGGCCGGATTCGCGATGGGCGGACTGCTGCTGGCCCTCGTACCGGCACGCACGGTCCTCGCGCTCACGGTCGCGACGTTCCTGGCGTCCGCCCTCCTCCTCCGCCTCGGCACCCACCCCCGCCCCGCCCGAACCCTGCCCAACCACAACACCGGGCCGGGTGACGAGGTGGACGGAACCGGGCTGGGCGGTGGTAGCGGGTCGGGTGATGGGGTGGTGGTGGGTGTTGGGGGGACGTTGGTGGGGGCGTCGATCGCTGGGGTGCGGTCGCTTTGGGGGGATCGGCGGATTCGGGGGCTGCTTCTGCTGGCCTGGGTGCCGCCGATGTTCGTGGTGGTGTCCGAAGCCCTGCTGACCCCGTACGCGGCCGCGCTCGACCTCAGCCCGGCGGGGCTCGGGCTGCTCATGTGCGGCATGCCGATCGGCGCGATCACCAGCGAAGTCCTGGCCGGTACGCTGCTCGGCCCGCGCGGCCGGGCACGGTTGACGGTCCCGGTCGCGGTCCTCGCGATGGTGCCGTCCATCGGGTACGTTTTCGAGCCCTCACTAGGCGGGGCGCTGGTGTGCCAGATCCTGACCGGATGCGGCATCTCGTACAGTCTCGGGCTGGACCAGTGGTTCATCGCGGCCGTCCCCGATGAGCTTCGCGGTCGGGCGATGACCTTGATGACGGCCGGGCTGATGACGGCCCAGGGTCTCGGCATGACCCTCGCGGGCGCGGCCGCCGAGGCCTTTCCGGTGCATCTGGTCGTCGCCTGTGGAGGGGTCCTGGGCATAGTGTTCGTCTCAGCGGTGCTGCGTTCCGTACGAACGTCGGCCCGCAGCACCGTCCACGGCCACCGCCCGCTCCCCGGCTGAATTCCCAGCCCAACGCGGGCCCAGCCCAACGCCCGTACGGGACCTCCCCCACCCGTCCCGCACGAGGCCCCCAGCCCTTCCGCACAAGAGCCACCACCTTCCCCCGGCCCCCGCCGCCCAGGGCGCCGTCGCCCTGCGCGGCGCCGGGCCCGGTCGGCCTTCCGTAGCCCCCTTCCGCACGGCATTCACCCCTCTTCTCCGTCTCACAGTGCTTCCGCAGGAGGCGCCTACGCGGGGGCGGGGTGTGGTGGAGAACCGGCCTCGCCGTACTTCCCGTCCCACCACATCGGCGCCCACTACCTGCCGGCGTGCGCGAGGAGACGGGGTCGGGAGCCGGTGGGCTTGGGGATGTCGGCAGAGCCGGTAGGCCTTGGGAGAGCTGCCCGAGCCGAAGGCGAGGACCTTCTCCCCCCGGCCCGGCGCCGCACAGGGCGCCGGCCTCGCCGTACCCCGTCCCACCGCGTCGGCGCCCACTACATGCCAGCGGGTGCAAGGAGATGATCGCGGGGCCGGGGCCGGGGTCGGGGGCGCGGGGTCGGGGGGTCGGGAGCCGGTAGGCCTGGGGATGTCGGCAGAGCCGGTAGGCCCTGGGAAGACTGCCCGAGCCGAAGGCGAGGACCTTCTCGGGGTCGCGGGAGCGTGGGGGCACGGGGAGCGGGAGCGAGGGGAACGGGGACCGAGAGGGCGGGAGGTGGGGAGAAAAAATGGGGGGATTGATCGGGTCTTTTAGGTGCAGGTCAAGGTGGGTAATTGGGGGAGTTGATGTGGGGAGTGGGGGTGACGAATCTGTTAGATCGTGTTTCGTCCAAAGTAAAGGGGTAGGAGGCTGAAGTCCGAAATCCCCGATATGTGAAATGAGGTGTGAGATGAAGTTACAGCGATTCATCTCCGTACTCGCCACCGCGGCGACAGGCGCCGTCTTGGTGCTCACCGCTGCCGGTCCGGCGTCCGCCACAACGGCCCAGGCGCCCTCGGCGAAGACCCAGAGCGCAGCCCCCTCCTCCGTGCTGGAGACCCCCGTCAGCGGTACGTTCACCGACGCGGCCGGCGGCACCGGTGCCTTCACCGGCCTCTTCACCCCGACCCAGTTCGTCGGCGACGCGGGCAAGCTCGCGACCGTGGGCACGCTGACCGGAACGCTCACCGACTCGGCCGGCAAGACCCTCGGCACGGTGAACCAGCAGAGCACGGTCCCGACGACCGTGGCCCTGGCGACCTGCGACATCCTGAACCTCGACCTCGGGCCGCTGGATCTGAACCTGCTCGGCCTCCAGGTGCACCTGAACCGGGTCGTCCTGGACATCGTCGCCTCGGCGGTCCCCGGTGGCCTGCTCGGCAACCTGCTGTGCGCCGTGGCCCACCTGCTCGACCCCTTCCAGCTCACCGCTCTCCTGAATCTGCTGAACCAGATTCTCGGACTGCTTCGGTAGCCAGGCCCCGGTAGCCGGCTCCTGGTAGCCAGCTCTCTGGTGAGGGCGCCCGTCACCCGGGCGCCCTCACCCGGCTTCCCGCCAGAGCTCCCCGCCAGAGTTCCCCGCCAGAGTTCCCCGAACGACTCAGTCCGGATCTCAGTCCCGACGTCAGCGCTCCCGGGCTCGGGCTCTCCCAGGCGCAGGTCAGGGGTGGACCCTGGCGTGGGTGAGCAAGGACAGGGCCGAGGGGCGCAGGGCGTCGGTGCGGGTCCACAGGGGGGCGTCGACCGCCTCGCGCTGGCGGGCGTGCTCGACCACCTCCAGGCCGTGTTCCGCAAGGAGGGACGACATGTCCTCAGGTCCGAGAAAGGTCAGCCAGGGTTCGCCCCCCTCGGCGGACACCGGCATGACGGCCTGGACGTACACCTGGCCCGCCTCGTCCCGCAGCTCCTCGGGAAGCATGCTGTCGGCGACGAGCTCGGTGCCCGGCGCGAGGCCGCCGATCACCGCGAGGGTGTGCCCGATGGCCTCGCGGCTGAGGTACATGGTGACGCCGAGCCAGCTCACGAACGCCGGCCTGGCCGGGTCGAACCCGTGATGGACGAGCCGGTCGAGCGGCGATCCCGCCTCGAAATCGAAGGGGACGAAGGTGACGGTGTCCGGTATCGCGAGGCCTTCCTCCCCCAGCACCTGGCGTTTCCACTTCTGGGTGTCAGGGTGGTCGACCTCGAAGACCCGCACCTGGGGGGCCCTGCCGGGCCGGTAGGCGTACGAGTCGAGGCCCGCGCCGAGGATCACGTACTGGCCGATGCCCCGGCGGGCCGCCGCGGCGAGGCGGTCCTCGGTGTAGCGGCTCCGGACGACGGCCGCGGCCCGGGCGCCCGACAGGACGGGGTGAGTGCCGTGGGCGCGGTGGTAGTTGACGAGCTCCTCGGCCCGATCTCCCAGCAGCGCGTACGCCAGCGTGTCGGCGAAGATCGGAGGGCTGTCATCGACGATCAGATGCGCGGCTCGCGCGGCGGCCGCCATGAGGGCGGTGCGGCTTGGTTCTCCATCGAGTTTCACGAAAGGAGAGACTACATATAGTTTTCTTTATCATATCACAAAACAAAAACTTTTATAAGCGCCCGCGAATAACGGTTCGGCGACCCGGCGGTGGTCAGCGGTGGTTTTCGGCACGTGGTATGGGAGCGGGCGCGAACGCCCCTGGGAAACTCCGATCACCCTCGTGACTTATCACGGATGCCATTCCCGGTGGGCGAGAACAGCCGACGAAGATGGCCGGGAGCGTGGCCGGAATCGGCCTTGACCGTCCGGGTCAGATGGGCCTGGTCGGCGAATCCCAGGGTGGCGGCGAGACCCGCGAGATCGGTCTCCCCCTGCTCGATGCGTGCGAGCGCGCGGCTCACCCTGACCCGGTTGCGGTACCGGCTGACCGTCATGCCGGCGTGCCTCCGGAAGGTGCGGCTCAGGTGGGACGGGGACACCCCCAGCGCCCGCGCCAGCCGTACGAGGTCGGCCGACTCGGGGTCGCCGGCCAGGATGGCCTCCCGCGCCCGGTCGGCCAGGTCGGCGCGCGGGGTGTGCGGGGTGTGCGGCGTGTGCGACGCGTCGTCCGGGCGGAGCGCGGCGGCGAGGGTGTGCACGAGCCGCTCGGCGGGATCGGCCGCGTCATGCCCGGCGCGCAGGAGCAGCCGGTGCGCCAGCTCGACCCGGCCGTCCACCGCGACCGGCGGCCCCGGTGGCTTGTCCCCGACGACGGCGTGCCACAGAACGTCCCGCACCATGATGAACGTGCACACGTCGCCGCCGGCGGGGTGCGCGAACGCGTACTCGCGGCCCGGTGTCTGCACGTAGCCCATCGTGGGGTCCGCCGTGAGACGGCGGCCGTCGCCGCTGATCCGGAACATCCCCCGGTGCACGAGCACGATGCCGTACGCCCGGCCCTCCTCAGGCGGCGACCAGCCTTCATGCCGTTCGGTGCACGACACCACGCTCACGGAGAAGTCCGGCGTCCGCACCACCGATCTCGACGTGCGCACCGTCCCACCCTAGAAGACGTGCGCGTCGCCCCACCCTGGAAAGAGGGTGGGCAAGGATCTTCAAGACCGGGTGGTGGTTCGTCGCCCACTCTGGCGGCCATGGTCATCCCCCTGACCCGGCGTCGGCCGGGCACGCTGCTGGCGGTGCTGCTGGCCGGCCAGACGATGGCGTCGATGGACGGCTCGATCGTCACGGTCGCGCTCCCGTCGATCCAGCGCGACCTCGGAGCCGACGGCGCCGCGCTGCAACTGGTCGCCTCGGCGTACCTGCTCACCCTCGGCCTGCTCATCGTGACCGGCGCCCGCCTGGGCGACGTGCTCGGGTACCGGCGCGCCTTCCTCGCGGGCCTGGCCGGCTTCACCGTGGCGTCGCTGCTGTGCGGGCTGGCGCCGTCGGTGCCGGTGCTGGTCGCGGCGCGCGTGCTGCAGGCCGGGGCGGCGGCGCTGATGGTGCCGCAGGTCTTCTCCCTGATCCAGCTCCGCTTCGACGGCACGGCGCGTGACCGGGCGATCGCCTTGTACTCGATGGTGCTCGCCCTCGGGGTGGCCCTCGGCCAGTTCGTCGGCGGCCTGGTGATCGGGGCCGACCTGTTCGGGCTCACGTGGCGCCCGGCGTTCCTGATCAACGTCCCGGCGGGCGTGGTCCTGCTGGTCGCCGGCGCGCGGGCGCTGCCGGCGGCCGCCGGGGTGGTGCGGCGGCTCGACCTCGCGGGGGTCGGGTTGCTCACCACGGCGATGACCGCCCTGGTCACCCCGCTGATCTTCGGCAGGGAGCACGGGTGGCGGCCGTGGGCCTGGGCGTCGCTGCTCGCGGGCGCGGTCCTGCTGGTGGTGTTCGCCCGGGTCGAACGCCGGATCGCCGAGCGCGGCGGGCACCCGCTGCTCGACCTGGACGTCCTGCGACCGGCGGGGGTGCGGCCCGCGCTGGCCGCCTGCTTCGTGGTGATGGGCTGCTACGCGGCGTTCCTGTTCGCGCTCACGCTGCACCTCCAGGGGCATCTGGGCTTCGGGCCGTTCGGCGCGGGGCTGGCCTTCGTGCCGTACGCCGTCGGGTTCGCCGCGCTCAGCCTCACCTGGACGCGGCTGCCGGGCCGGGTACGGGCGGCCCTCCCGGTCGTCGGACCGGCGCTGTTCGCCCTCGCCGCCGTCGTGGTGGTCGCGGTGTCGGGCGACGGCTGGCGGCCGGAAATGACCGTTCCGCTGCTGTTCGTAGCCGGTGCCGGGCACGCGGCCGGGTACGGCCCGCTGATCGCGGGGGTGTCGTCCGTCCTCGGCCCTGAGCGGGCGTCGGCGCTGTCGGCGCTGAACTCCACCGGCCCGGTGCTGGCCTCGGTCGGCGCCATCGCGGGCCTCGGCGGCCTCTACCTGGCGGCCGGCCTGGCCTGGACGACGGCCGCCATCGCCCTGCTGCTCGTCGGCGGCGCGGCCTGCGCCGCCACCGCCCGAGCCGCCTGGCACCGCTGACCACGCCGTACCTGTCACCGCTGACCCGCCGGACCCGTCACCGCTGACCCGCCGTACCTGTCACCGCTGACCAAGCCGTACCCGGCTCCTCCGGCGCCGCGGACCCGGCGCCGGAGGGGCCGTGGAGGGTCAGGTCAGTTCGATGTAGTCCAGTTCCGCGTATCCGGTCCCGCCGGCGAAGTAGGGCGACCCCTTGGCCAGCCGGATCACGTTGAAGCCCGCACGCAGGTTGACGCTGGTGGAGACGGTCGAGCCGAACTGTCCCCACGCGCCGGTGGCCGGGTAGCTGACCGTCGACCAGGCCCCGCCGTTGTAGGCGAGCCCCTGTGTGGCCGTGGCCCCCGACCCGTTCGCGTACCCGATCCGCATCGTGTACGCGCGGGCGGCGGGGACGTTGACCGCGAAGTCCACGTAGCTGTCGGTGCGGAAGTCGCCCGTGTTGTCGATCCGCCCGACGTAGGCGCCGCTGGAGGCGCTGGTGGCGCCCAGCCGGGCGGCCCGGAAGACCGAGGCGTTCTCGGCCTCGTAACGCTGCTGGTAGGAGGGCACCCCGGAGGTCGGCTGGACCACCAGGTGGTAGGCGCTTCCCGCGGCCATGGACGGCACGGCGACGCTCACCTGACCGCCGGAGACCGCGTAGGTGGTGTCCGACAGCGTCGTCGGCGCCGCGACCTGCGTGAACCTGCCGGAGCTCGGCGTCGACTCCAGCCGCACCCTGACCGTGCTCCCGAGAGCGCCGAGCCCGGTCAGCCTGACGGTGTTCGCGCCCGACTCGCCGCCGAAGACGACGTTGACGATCTTGCGGGTCGGGTCGTACGACGCGAAGCCGTCGAGGCCCGTCTGGGAGGGCGGTGTGGTGGTGACCATGTTGCCGGACATGTCGCCGTACCACTTGTAGAGCCACCAGGTGCCGGTCGGCTGGCCGCCGTTCACCACGAGCCCGTTCATGGTCCCGTACTCGTACCAGAAGGCGCGGTCGGCCGAGTCGACGCCGCCGCGTTCGAGCTTGGCGACGAACCCGGCGACCGTGCCGGGGACGTCCACGGCGGCGGTGCCCGCGTACTCGTTGATGGCGATCGGCCGGGGCGAGATGCCCAAAGACTGCTCCATGGCGCGGTAGGCGGCGATGTCGGCCGCGATGGACGAGGGGTTCTGGCCGAGTTCGTGCCAGCAGACCACGTCCGGGAGGGCGTTGTTGTCACGCGCGTATGTCAGGAACGAGCGTAAGTAGGTGGCGTTGTAGTAGCTGGTGCTGGGCCCGACGATGGGGGTGATCGGGTCACGGGCGCGCACCCGCTGGAAGGTCCGCACCCACCCGGCGTTGAACGCCCCTGCGGCCGAGGTGTTCCAGGTGTAGTCGGGCTCGTTCCACAGCTCGTAGCCCTCGATGTTGCTGACGGAGGTGGCCGCCAGCCGGGCGCTGACCTGGGTGTCCACCTTCGCGAGCCAGTCGTTCCAGCTCACCCAGCGGTAGGGGAAGTCGGGGTAGATGTCGGGCATCCGGATGACCACGCCCGCGCCCGTCCTGTCGGCCTGGGGGGCGACCAGGAGCGAGTCGCCGCCGGGCGGCTGACCGTTCGGCCGCTGCTGGACGCCGGGGGCGGGCTGGGTGAAGTTGCGCGGGTGGACCGGCAGCAGCATGGAGTCCGGGGGCCTATTGCCCTCGGCCAGGCCGTAGAGGCCGCCGGACGCCGCGTGCGTCACCGGCCGGAACGGCGCGGCGACGTTGACGACGAGCGTCGCGCCGGCGGCGTACGCGGGGAGGGCGGCGGCCTGCGCGGCCATTCCGGCGCAGACGGCCAGGCAGGCCGCCGCGATGGAGCGGGCTTTTCGTCTCATGGGTCACCTCGGTGCAGGAAGGGACGGGAACGAAGAGGTCGTTTCTGGGTCCGCTGGTTTGCCCCCCGGCCTTCGAAAACCTTTTCGGCAGACTAGACACGAAGTGCGCCGAACGTCAAGAGTCCGTTCCATGGAGTTAACATGAGACGCTATAGTCGCTGCTAGGAAGGTCCCCCCTCTGTTCTCCGGCGTGCAAGTTCCGCCGAAATTGATCGAAAGGATTTCGGTGGCCAGACGACGTTCGAGCGCCGTGACGCTCACCGACGTGGCCCGGCGCGCCGGTGTCTCGGTGGCCACCGCCTCCAAGGCGCTCAACGCGCGCGACGACGTCGCGGCCGACACCCGGCACCGCGTCCAGCAGGCGGCCGAGGAGCTGGCGTTCCAACCCAACGCGCTCGCGCGGGGCCTGATCTCGGGGACCAGCCGCACGGTCGGCCTGCTGACCGACGAGCTGGCCGGGCGCTTCGCCATGCCCGTCCTGCTCGGCGCGGAGAACGCCCTGGGCAACGGCCAGATGTCGGTCCTGCTGTGCGACACGCGCGGCGACACCTTCCGGCGACGGCACTACATCCGCACCCTCCTGAGCCGGCAGGTCGACGGCCTGCTCATCGTCGGCGACAAGAACGACATGCGCCCCTCGCTCACCGAGGGCATCCCCGTGCCCGTCGTCTACGTGTACGGCGAGTCGGACGACCCGGACGACCTGTCGATCCTCGCCGACGACGAGGGCGGCGCGCGGCTGGCCGCCGAGCACCTCGTCGCGCTGGGCCGGCGGCGCGTCGCGCACATCACCGGCGAGGAGGGCTACCGCGCCGCGCGCGACCGCGCCGCCGGGCTCGGGGCCGTGCTCGGCGAGGCGGGCCTGCCGCTCGTGGGCGGCGTCCCGATGTACGGCGCGTGGTCGCAGAGGTGGGGACGGCACGCGGCGAGCATGCTGCTGAGCGCGCACCCCGACGTGGACGCGATCCTGTGCGGTAGCGACCAGATCGCCAGCGGCGTCATGGAGACCCTGTGGGACTTCGGCAGGCGGGTGCCCGAGGACGTGGCGGTCGTCGGCTACGACAACTGGGAGATCTTCGCCGCCGAGTGCCGCACACCGCTCACCACCGTCGACCTCAACCTGGAGCAGCTCGGGGCCATCGCGGCCGAGCATCTGATCGCGGCCCTGGACGGCGACCGGCGCACGGGCGTCATCCGCCACCCCGGCCGCCTGGTCCTGCGCGAGTCCACCGGCCCTCGCACCAGCGCCTGACCGGCGGGAGCGTACGGCCGGCGGGGCGGGATCGTGCCGCGTGGGCGCCGTCGTAGGTCGGATTCCGCATGAGACGTGCCGCGTTCCCGGTTCGTCCTGAGGGCGACACGGCCGTGGCCACCTAACGTGTCGGCCAAGCCTCGGCGGCGAGTTGCGGGCATTCGCCGGGAACGAGGGTTCACCGACGTCAGACCCGCCCCAATGGCGATGCTGGCCCCGGCAAACATCTCCAAGTCGCGCCAACTCTCCGTGTGCGGGTCGTTACTTCCCGTGTCTAATGGCTGACGCATGAAGTGCGGCCGGGTCGGCCGTGGGCCAGACCCAGACGACTCGACCGGACCACGTCATCGATACTTGGGGAGGAATCATGACCAATCGCGTCGTGATCTATTTGGGAATGGCCGCAGTCGCGGCCACGACCGCGTTCTCGCTCCCGGCCGCGACGGCCCTGGCCTCGACGGTCGACGACAACCCCGTCGCCGACTCGCCCGCCACCGGCACACCCGTCGCCAGTGCACCGGCCACCGGCACACCGGTCGCCGAGGCTCCGATCACCAGCGCACCGGCCGTCGACGCACCCGCCGCCGACGCCAAGGCGACGGACACCCCGTCCACCGGCGCCACCACCACCGACAACCCTCCGGCCCCCGATGCCGCGACCGCCGGCGGCCCGCCCTCGGCCCCGGTCGCCGACGCCCCGGCGGCGGCCACGCCCGCCACCGATGTCCCGGCCGTCGCCGCGCCCGTGACCGAGGCGCCACCCGTGACCGAAGCCCCGGCCGTGCCGGCGCCCGCCATCGACGCCCCGGCCGCCACGCCCGCCGTCGACGCACCGGCCGCCATCACGCCCGAGACCGAGGCCCCGGCCGCGACCACGCCCGCCATCGACGTCCCGGCCGCCACGCCCGCCATTGACGTCCCGGCCGCCGTCGACGCACCGGCCGCCACCACGCCCGAGACCGAGGCCCCGGCCGTCGCCTCGCCAGTGACCGACGCTCCGGCCGTCGCCGCGCCGGTGACCGAGGCCCCGGCCGCGACCGCGCCGGTCGCCGGCGCCCCTGACGCGCCCGCGCCGGTCGTCGAGTCGCCCAAGACCGACGTGGCCGAATCTCCCAAGACCGACGTGCCGGCCACCGAGACGACGCCCGTCGCCGACAGCGCGACGATCGGCGCCCCGGTCGTCGTCACGCCCGCCGCCATCATCGACACGCCCGCGAGCGACAAGCCGGCCGCCCCGACCGACGAGCCCGCGAGTGACAAGCCGGCCGCCGTCACCGACACGCCCGTGAGTGACAAGCCGGCCGCCGCCATCGACGCGCCGGCCGCCACCACTACGGACGCCGAGGCTCCCATCGCCCCGGCCGCCGAGGCGCCCGTCCCGGCCGTCGCCGAGGCGCCCATCCCGGCCGTCGCCGAAGCGCCCGTCCCGGCCGTCGCCGATGTGCCCGCCGCGACCCCGGCCGCCGGCACGTCGGACAAGATGCCCATGGCCGGCGCCGTGACCGGCGACGACCCCATCGCCGCCGCACCGGCCGCCGCGACCACCACGGACGTGGCCGCCGCCACGCCCGCCGGGGACAACCCCCCGGCCGCCGACGCGCCGCTGCCCTCGGGCGTGGTCAAGCTGAACGACGGCGAGCTGTGCCCGATCAAGACGCTCTGTGTCTACCGCGACTACGGCCACAAGGGACCGGCCTACGGCATCGGGGCGGGCTACCAGGTCGACCTCACCAAGCTGCCCATCGCCGGTGGATCCAACGAGGCCAACAACGTCTCCTCCTGGGTCAACAACACCGACGCCAAGGCGAAGCTGATCAACATCGACACCCCCGGGCGCATCCGGTCGCTGAAGGCCGGCCGTTCCCTGGAGGAGCCGGTGGCCACCAACGACACGGTCGACACCGTCGACTGGGCCGTGAAGTAAGTTCTTCATCCCCTGCCCCGGGCCGTCCGCGTGGACGACCCGGGGCATTTCCGTGTCCGGGCCGGGGACCGCACGACGGTGCGGCACCATTCAGGCCGTCGCAGAGTGAGGCACAGACGACGGAATCACATCAAGAAGGCGAATTCCCGGAGCCGGGAATGGCTCCGTCATGACGGTTCTCACGCTCATTGTGCCATCTTCTGCCGCTATCACCGAAATTCCGGGCATGGCGGCAGAGGACGCGCTTGAGATCGATCACGGCTGGATGATTTTGATGAAGGCCCCGCAGTTGTTCGGCCACAGTGGATTGGTCCCCTGCCCCGGTTGCGGCTGGACGAGGCACGTCGACTGGAACACCTCGTTGAGGGTGGACACGGTCACGTTGAGCTTGGTGCTGAGCGACACCGGCGACGGGGCCAGTGCGACGGAGATCGCACCCGTGGGATAGCCGGGCACGGTCGACAGGTTGTAGGTCGCGGTGCTTCGCGAGTCCCGGAGGAACGTCACACCCGCTTTGACGAACGCGACGAACTGGGGCGCGCTGAACTGGGTGACGACCGTCGAGTTGACGTCCACGGCCGGTCCCACCGGCCCCGCCGGTCCTGCCGGTCCCGCCGGTCCCGCCGGTCCTGCCGGTCCTCCCGGCCCGGCCGGTCCTCCCGGTCCAGCCGGTCCTCCCGGCCCAGCCAGTCCTCCCGGCCCTGCCGGTCCCAGCGGCCCCGGCGGCCCCGCGGGTCCGGCGGGTCCCGTGATGCCGACCGGGCCGACCGGACCGGCCGGACCGGCGGGCCCCCCGCCCGCCGGTCCAGGAGGTCCAGGAGGTCCGGGCGGGCCTGGAGGACCGGGAGGTCCAGGTGGTCCCGCGACGCACTCCGTGTGGTGGCGGCAGCACTTCCGGTGGCAGGGGGATGCCTTCTTGCCGGGTCGCCTGCCGGTGTTCTTCTCGGTCGGCGGCCCCTGGAGCGACGATCCGTGCGGGGTGCCGGGATCGGAGGTCCTGGTCGCGCTGCCGGCCATCGCGGGAGATGACAGCGCCAGGAGCGCGCCGGTCAGCACCGCGACCGTCCACTCCGATCGGCGTCTGCGCATGTCGATAAAGGAGGTGTTGGGGATATCAGGAGTAATCATCTTGGTCCAGATGTCGTTGATTTTCGCGTGATCGGACATTTTCTCTACCCTGTCGACGGGAGATGGCTCGAAACTATCCCTTCGCCCACGGGAGGCATGTGAGGGGAGACCTTGCGACAAGGTAAATAAGTCACACGACAAGGAAAATGTGGTGCCGAATCACAGAAGTGCGCCGCCAAAGTGTGTTCGGATCAGGCATCCACGTTAATGTGCCATTCGTGGCGACCTTTAAGGACTGATCACGAATTGATGGTGACCGGCCCGCGAATCCCGGGGCGGGGCCGGCCGCGGACGGCCGACCGTGCCGCCGCGGGCGTCAGGTACCGGAAGCGTTCGCCGCCAGGGCGCGGGCCCGCTGGGGAAGGACCGTGTACCGGGGGTCCTCGGCCGAGGCGACCCCCGCCGAGAACACGCCGAGCCGCACGCAGGCCGAGGCCGCCATGAGGGCCGCCCCCGACAGCACGGCCAGGCCGCGCCGCCGCCCGGCGAGCAGGGCGCCCGCCGCGCCGGCGACCGACAGCGCCTCGGCGGCCCGCAGCAGGGTCCCCGCCCGCCCGCTCTCGTACGCCTCGGCGATCATGCCGATGCGGCGGCGCATCAGCCGGCCGGCGGCCAGTTCGAGGGCCGCGCCGAAGACGGCGGCGTGCCGCGCGGGCGCGTTCTCCGCCGACGGGGCCGCGATCATGGCGGCGCCCGCGGCGGTGGCCGTCGCGGAGCCGGCGAACAGGAACGGCATCTCCCGGTGGCCTTCGTGCCAGGCGGGCACGGCGGTGTCGCTCACCAGCACGGCCGTGTACGTCGCGACCGCCGGGCCGAGCACCGCGGCGCCGTAGCAGGCCGCCCGCCCGGCAAGCGGCAGCCGGCCGGTGACGTCGCTGAGGGCGCTGACGCCGGCGAGTGGCGTGTACGCGGCCAGCAGCCACGAGCCCATGTTCATCGGCGAGGTCGGCTTGAACGTCCGCAGCATGTTGATGAAGCGCTCGGGCCGCCCGAGGTCCTCGACGAGCGCGCCCAGCGACAACGCGATCCCCGCGAGGGCGGCGATCTTCCCGGCCCGCGCGAGCCCCGGGCGCCCGGTGAGCTGCGCCCCGGCGGCGAGCACGGACGAGGCCCCGGCCAGCCCGCCGAGGTAGAGGTAGCCGCCGATGTTCGCCTCGCGCCAGGTCGGCGGCTTCAGGATCGGGCGGTCGTAGTACGAGAAGACCTCGTCCGCGTCATGAGCGGCGACTGGCGTGACCATTTCGCTCCTGCCTGTGCGAGAGGGTGGTGGGCGGCGGCGAACGCGGCGGTGACGCCGCAGACCAGCGCCAGGGCGGCGACGGCCGCGTGCCGCCACATCGAGGGAAGGTCGCGGGTCGTGGCCTTCGGGGCCGGCGGCAGCCCGTACACCTCGGGCCTGTCGAGCAGCAGGAAGAACGCGCCGTTGCCCCCCACCCCGTCCTCGGGGTCGTGGCCGTAGAGCCGGGCGTCCTCGACCCCGTCGCCGTGCAGTTCCTGGACGCGGGCGGCGGCGCGTTCGAGCAGCTCGTCCAGCGGCCCGTACTGGATGGACTCGGTCGGGCAGGCCTTGGCGCAGGCGGGGGTCATGTCGTCGAGCAGCCGGTCGTAGCAGAGGGTGCACTTGAACACCCGGCCGTCGTCCTCGCGCTTGGCGATCACCCCGTACGGGCAGGCCGACACGCAGTAGCCGCACCCGTTGCAGATGTCCTGCTGGACCACCACCGTGCCGAACTCGGTGCGGAACAGCGAGCCGGTCGGGCAGACGTCGAGGCAGGCGGCGTCGGTGCAGTGCTTGCACACGTCCGAGGCCATCAGCCAGCGGAGGTCGCCACCCGCCCCGTCGCCGGGGTCCTGCGGCGTCCTGATCGGCTTGTTCTGCTCGATGAACGCGACGTGCCGCCAGGTGGACCCGGAGAGCTGCTCGGTGTTGTCGAAGGACAGGCCGGTGAGCGCGAACGGCTGGTCGGCGGGGAGCTGGTTCCACTCCTTGCACGCCACCTCGCACGCCTTGCACCCGATGCAGACCGAGGTGTCGGTGAAGAACCCCATCCGGGGTGGATGCCCCGGCGGGTAGCCGGTCGTGTCCTGGACCTCGGGCGCGCGGATCGGCCGCACGGTCATCTCAGGCCTCCTGATGGGCGGGCTCGGTGATGCCGGCGCGGCGCCGGAAGGTCTCCACCAGGCGGGCCAGCCCAGGGCCACGGGGGCGGCGGCCCGGCTGGATGTCGGCCGTGAACGCCTTGTCCTCCTGGATGTCGGCATTCGGGTCGAGCACGATGGGCGCCAGCTCGTTCGCCGGGTCGCCGGTGGTGCACCCGTTCGGTCCCCAGTGGAACGGCAGGCCGATCTGGTGGACGACCCGCCCGTTGAGGCGCAGCGAGGGGATCCGCCTGGTCACCAGGACCTTGGCCTCGATCGCGCCCCTGGCCGTGATGATCGTGGCCCAGGCGCCGTGCTCCAGGAGGCGTTCCTCGGCCAGCTCGGGCGAGACCTCGCAGAACATCTCCGGCTGCAGCTCGGCCAGGTAGGGAAGCCAGCGGCTCATGCCCCCGGCGGTGAAGTGCTCGGTGAGCCGGTACGTCGTGACCACGTACGGGTACACCTGGCTGTCCGGCGGGTGGTACCGGTTGCCCGGCCGGTCGTAGGTCAGCCGCGCGGGGCTGCTGCGGTGCGCGCGGTGGAGCGAGTTCTCGCACGGGGTGTCCTGCGGCTCGTAGTGCGTGGGCAGCGGGCCGTCCATGAGTCCCGCAGGGGCGTACAGCCAGCCCTTGCCGTCGCCCTGCATGATGAACGGGTCGATCCCGGACAACGCGTCGGTGCCCACCGCGTCGTCGGCGGGCCGGTGGCCGGGCGGGCGGTCGGCGATGAAGTCGGGGACGTCGTGACCGGTCCACCTGCCCCGCCCGAAGTCCCACCAGACGTACGCCTTGCGGGCGCTCCACGGTTTGCCGTCCGGGTCGGCCGAGGCGCGGTTGTAGAGCACGCGCCGGTTCAGCGGCCACGCCCAGCCCCACTCGGGCGACACCCAGCTCTGCTCGGTGTGCGGGCGGCGGCGGGCCGCCTGGTTGGTCCCTTCGGCGAACACCCCGCAGTAGATCCAGCACCCGCACGAGGTGGACCCGTCGCCGCGCAGCTCGGTGTACGACGACAGGGGACGCCCCTCCGGGCCGTACCCGTTGATCTCCCGCAGCACGGCCTCGGCGCTGGGCTCGGCCAGCTCCCCCTCCACCGGGCGGTCCCAGGTCAGGTCGAGGAACGCGCGGTCACTCGCCTCGGTGGAACCCGCGAGCCGCTTCTTGACCAGCCGGCCGAGATGGTGGACGAACCACAGGTCGCTGCGGCAGTCGCCGGTGGGCTCGACGGCCTTGTGGTGCCACTGAAGGAGCCGGTTGGTGTTGGTGAACGTGCCGCTCTTCTCGGTGTGCGAGGCGGCGGGGAAGAAGAAGACCTCGGTGGCGATCTGGTCGGTGCGCAGCTCGCCGTTCCGCACCTCCTGGCCGTCCCGCCACCAGGTGGCCGACTCGATGAGCGAGAAGTCCCTGACCACGAGCCATTCCAGGTTCGCCATGCCGAGCCGCTGCAACCGGGTGTTGGCCGACCCCACGGCGGGGTTCTCGCCGAACAGGAAGTACCCCTTGCACGTGCCTTCGAGCTGCGCCATGACCGTCTCGTAGGTGCTGTGCGAGCCGGTCAGCCGGGGCAGGTGCCCGAAGCAGAAGTCGTTCTCCGGGGTGGCGGCGTCGCCGTAGTACGCCTTGAGCAGGCTGACGACGTAGGCGCGGGCGTCGGCCCAGAACCCCTTGCGCGTGCTGATGGCGTCGGCGAACCCGCCGAGGTCCTCGTCGAGGTGCGCGTACGGCATCGGGATGTAGCCGGGCAGCAGGTTGTACAGGGTGGGGATGTCGCTGGAGCCCTGGATGCTCGCGTGGCCGCGCAGCGCCATGATGCCGCCGCCGGGGCGCCCGATGTTGCCGAGCAGCAGTTGCAGGATGCTCGCCGTGCGGATGTACTGCGTGCCGACGGTGTGCTGCGTCCATCCCACGGCATAGGCGAAGGCGGTGGTGCGGTCGCGCCCGGAGTTCGAGATCAGCGCGTCGCAGACCCGCTCGAACGTCTCGGGCGGGATGCCGCAGATCTCCTCGACGGCCTCGGGGGTGTAGCGGGCGAAGTGCCGCTTGAGTATCTGGTAGACGCACCTCGGGTCGGTGAGCGTCTCGTCCCGCTCGGGGTAGGGCGTCACCGGGGCGCCGCCCGAGCCGTGCGTCTCGCCTCGGCCGGGCGCGTGGTACCCGCCGGTGGTGTGCCTGCGTCCCGAGGCGGCCCGCATGGCGGGGCCCCTGTACTGCCAGGTGCTGACGTCGTACGTGCGCGACTCGGGGTCCCAGCCCGAGAAGACCCCGTCCAGGTCCTCGCTGTCCACGTAGTCGTCGGAGACGATGGTCGCGGCGTTGGTGTAGTTCAGGACGTACTCGCGGAAGTCCTGCTTCCGGGTCAGCACACGGTTGATGATCGCGCCGAGGAACGCGATGTCGGTGCCCGCGCGGATCGGCACGTACAGGTCGGCCATGGCGCTCGTGCGGCTGAAGCGCGGGTCCACGTGGATGATCGTGGCGCCGCGCGACTTGGCCTCCATCACCCACTGGAAGCCGACCGGGTGGGCCTCCGCGAAGTTGGAGCCCTCGATGATGATGCAGTCGGCGTGCTGGAGGTCCTGCAGGAACGTGGTCGAGCCTCCCCGGCCGAAGGAGGTGCCGAGCCCGGTCACCGTCGAGCTGTGGCAGACCCGGGCCTGGTTCTCCACCTGGACGACGCCGAGTCCGGTCATCAGCTTCTTGATGAGGTAGTTCTCCTCGTTGTCCAGCGTGGCGCCGCCGAGGCTCGCGATGCCCATGGTCCTGGCCACGCGGCGGCCGTCGTGGTGCTCCTGCCAGGTGTCCCTGCGGGTCCGCACCACCCGGTCGGCGACCATCCGCATGGCGGTGTCGAGGTCGAGCCGCTCCCATTCGGGGGCGTACGGCGGGCGGTACAGGACGTGGTGCTCGCGCCCGGGGCCTGTGGTGAGCTGGAGGGTCGCCGAGCCCTTCGGGCAGAGCCTGCCCCTGCTGATCGGGGAGTCCGGGTCGCCCTCGATCTGGACGACCTTCTCACCGGAGACGTAGACGTTCTGCCCGCAGCCGACGGCGCAGAAGGGGCAGATCGATTTCACGACGCGGTCGGCGGTGGCGACGCGCGACCTCAGCGCGGCGGTCCCCGGCGATCTGACCGAGGTACCCAGCCCGCGCGGGTCGGGGCCGGTGAGCTGCCGCAGCACCGGCCATCGTCCCAGAAACCCACTTATCCCCATTTACGCCCCCCGCCCGCTTCAGCCGGGCGATCCAGTTGCCTCCGGGGGGCGCACAGCACTATGTGCCCGTACCTCCCCCACACAGGGGAAGCCCAACCTCGGGGTGCACAAGGGCCTTACGGGGCCGCGCGGCTCGGGGCGTTGCCGGGAGCCTCGGGACGACGTGCCGGTGTCGCCCCGGGGCCCCGCGACCTGGGCCCCGAGACGACACGTCTGTTCCGGCCTCGGTCGTCAACTCGCGTCGTGTGACTTGCCCGCCAGCGGGTCGGTGCCGTTCAGCGCGGCGGGCGTCGCGCCGTTCAGCAGGGAGCGGGCCAGGCCGAGGCCCGTGCCACCCAGCGTGAGCGCCTTGGCGAGCAGCTCCTCGACGCCCTGGGCGCCGTTCAGGACCACCATGTGGTCGATGTTGCCGAACGCCTTCGCGCCGGCCTCGACGATCGCGGGCCAGTTCTCGGCGAGCTGCTGGGCGATGACCGCCTCCTGGTTCTCGGCCAGGGCCTGCGAGCGCGCCCGGATGGCGTCGGCCTCGGCGAGGCCTCTCGCCCTGGCGGACTCCGCCTCGGCGAGACCGCGCGCCTTGGCCGCCTCGGCGTCGGCGAGTCCTCGCGCCTGCGCGGCGGCGGCCTCGCCCTCACCGGTGGCGCGCGCGGCGGCACCCGCCGCCTCGGCGCGCAGCCGCACGGACTCCGCCTCGGCCGCCGCGGCCTGCTTGACCTGGGACGCCTGGGCCACGGCGCGCAGCTCGGTCTCCCGCGCCTCGGCCTCCGCCTGGGCGATGCGCGCGTCGCGCTCGGCCTGGGACAGCGTCACCGTCTCGTACGCCCGGGCGTCGGCCGGCTTGCGCACCTGCGACTGCAGCCGCTGCTCGGCGAGCTGGGCCTCCAGCTCGGCCGCGCGGGTCTCCTGGACGACGACCTCCTGGCGGGAGGTCGCCTCGGACAGCGGGCCCGCCTGGCGTGCCTTGGCGGCGGCCTGGTCGACCTCGGCCGTGTACCCGGACTGCTGGATCTGGGACTCCCGGATGGCCGCGGCCTTCTTCGCGGCGGCGACCTGCTCGGCCTCGGTGGCCTCCTGGTCGCGCTGGGCCTCGGCGATGCGGGCCGAGGCGGCGACCCTGGCGGCGTGCGGCTTGCCGAGGTTGAGGATGTAGCCGGTCTCGTCGTCGATCTCCTGTATCTGCAGGGAGTCGACCACCAGGCCGAGCTTGCTCATCTCGTCGGCGGCGCTGCTGCGGGTCTCGCCGGTCAGCCGCTCGCGGTTGAGGATGAGGTCCTCGACGGTCAGGTTGCCGATGATCGAGCGCAGGTGGCCGGTGAACAGCTCGTGGATGGCCCCGCTCATGCTGTCCTGCTGGTCGAGGAAGCGGCGGGCCGCGTTGGCGATGGAGGTGAAATCGTCGCCGACCTTGTAGATGATCACACCGCGGACCTGGACGGGGATGCCCTGCTGGGTCACGCAGTTCACCTGGAGGTTGGTCGCCCTGCTGTCGAGCCTGAGCCGCCGGGCCGTCTGGAAGCCGGGCAGCACCGCGGTGCCCTTCCCGGTGATGATCTTGAACCCGAGACTGTCGGCCAGCTCGTTCCTGGTGTGCGCGCCGAGACCGGAGATGATCAGAGCCTCGTTGGGCTCGGCGACCCGCCATACGGCTTTGAAGAGAAGGATGATGATGACGAGCAGGGCGACGATGCCGCCGGCCCAGAACGCCAGCTCTGTGGTGGTCATGAGACCTCCGGAATGAGGGAGAGAGGAAGGTCAGACGATCGCGCGTGCCACGTAGACCGTTCGTGGCGGCGAATATTCGACGACGATGATGATCGTCCCTACCGGGATCTCCTCGTCGGGAATCGTCGGATGGGCGTAGAAGGCCTCAACGCCCCCGCGTATCGGCACCATCACCTCGCCCACAAGGCCCGGCCCTATCCGGCCCGTGACCCTGCCCTGCCTGCCGACCACCCGTTCAACACCCCGTCGTCGTACATCCACCGTGAACGCGAACGTTACCCCGTTTGCCCCGGTCACTTCGTCGAACGGGAGAGCACTCTTCAGCACTTCACCGCGACTCCGTACTACCGCGCGTTTCGCCTTCACGGGGCCAACGACCGACCCGATCCTCGCGTTCCCGTCAAGAGGCGCGAATCGCCCCTGAACAGCATCCTCCCCCCCGTACTGCCCACGCAATAAAACCCAAAAGACTCGGCCCGCCCCCCGCGACACGCTCCTTTTCCTTTTCACGGAGGGTGATGATCGCGGAATGACGGCTCATTTCCCGCTTGGCGGAGATTTACCGGGAACGCCGGGGCGCGAGCTGGGAATGGACCGGCAGATCAGCCGCCGCGACCTGTTCGACGGGGTGGCGGCGGTGGCCGCGTGCGCGGCGCTCGGCAGGCACCCCGGCGCGGCCGCCGCCGCGGCCGGAGGCGTCACGGTGGGTGACGCGCTCACGGCCCGCGGCCTCCACCAACCCGCGCGCTCGCAAGGGCTCAGGGGGAACACCCCGGACTCGCTGGGCGTGGCGCACGCCCTTCGCGACGGCCGGTTCTGGGAGCGGGCCGGCACGCCCGAGCCCACCGGGGAGTCCTACGACCTCGTCGTGGTCGGCGCCGGCATCAGCGGCGTCACCGCCGCCTACACCTGGGTGCGCCACGACCCCCGGGCGCGCGTGCTCGTCCTGGACAACCACGACGACGTCGGCGGCCACGCCCGGCGCAACGAGTTCCACCCGGCGGGACGGAGCGGCCCGCTCATCGGGCACGGCGGCTCGCGCGCGCTGTACGCGCCCTCGGCGTGGTCCCCCGACGGCAGGGACCTGCTGGCCCGCCTCGGCGTCGAGGCGCGGCGGCAGGACGAGCACGGCGACGCCGGGCTCTACCCCGGGCTGCGGATGCACGACGGCGTCTTCTGCGACCGGGAGTCCTTCGGGACCGACAGGCTCGTCGTGCTCGACCCGGGCGCCACTACCGCCCAGTGGGTCGGCGAACTGCCCATCGCCGCCCAGGCCCGGCGGGACCTGGTCATGCTCTTCGACGATCCGCCCGACTGGTTCCCCGGCCTGTCCGACACGGGCAAGAAGGAGCGGCTCGCCGGGCTGACCTACGCGGGCTTCCTGCGCGACGTCTGCCGCGTCCATCCCGACGCCGTCCGGTTCTGCCAGACGATGCCGAACGCCGCCTGGGCCTACGGATCGGACGCGCTGGGCGCCATCGACGCGTGGGCGGGCGCCGACCGCTTCACCTACCCGGGCTTCGCGGGGATGGGGCTGGACGGGACCAGGCCGTCGGCGTACAACGCGCGCAGGGTCGCCCGCCGGTGGGCCGCGCCCGACGGCGAGGTGTACTGCTTCCCTGAGGGGAACCAGGCCCTGGTGCGCATGATGGTCGGCCGGCTGGTGCCCGGGTTCGCGGGGGCGACCTCGATGGAGGAGATCACCACCACCTCGTTCGACTACGGCAGGCTGGACCGGCCGGCCAACCAGGTGCGGGTGCGCCTGTCGAGCCCGGTCGTGCTCGTGCGCAACGACGGACCGCCCGACGCGGCGGCGACCGCCACCGTCGGCTACTTCGACGGCCACCGCGTGCGCACCGTGCGGGCGGGCGCGGTGGTCATGGCCTGCTGGAACGCGGTGATCCCCTACCTGGTCGAGGACCTGCCCGACGAGCAGAAGGAGGCGATGCGGCAGGCGGTGAAGCTGCCGGTGGTGTCGGCGACGGCGCAGCTGCGCGGCTGGCACGCGTTCCAGCGCGCGGGGATCCGCCGCGCCCGTTTCACCGGGGCGTACTGGGTCACCGCCGAACTGGCCCCGCCGGTCAGCGCCGGCTCCTACCGCTGCCCGCGCGGCCCGGCGGAGCCGATCAACGTCCACCTGGTCCACACGCCCGCCGTGCCGGGGATGGCGCCGAGGGACGCGGCGGTGGCCGGGCGCCGCAGGCTGTCCGGCACGCCGTACGACCGGCTGGAGTACGGCGTGCGGGAACAGCTCACGCGGCTGCTCGGGCCGTGGGGCTTCGACCCGGCGAGGGACATCGAGGGGCTCACCGTCAACCGCTGGGGTCACGGGTACGCGCCCGAGTACGCGCGCCCGTGGGACGCGTTCCACCCGCACGGCCCGTTCCCCGCCGACACCGCCAGGCGGCGCTTCGGGCGCATCGCGATCGCCAACGCCGACTCGGTGCCGGGAGCGGACGCCGACGCGGCCGTCAGCGCCGCCTGCCGGGCCGTGCGCGACCTCAGGAACGCGCGGGGGGCCGTGCCGGGCTAGGCGGCGGACAGGCCCGTGGCGGCGACGCTCCGCTCCCACAGGGCGGCGGCGAGCGCGGGGTCGGTCATCCGCTTGGTGGCGGGCGCCGGCGCGCTCTTGGCGAAGTAGCGCCCGGACTGCTCGGCGCCGTCGGGCGAGGTCGCCAGGTGGACCAGCGTGCTCGCGCCCTGCTCGGGCGTCCCCGCGGCGCCGGGGATCGTCATCAGCAGCTTCATGTAGAGGCTGTCGGGGGCGAACCCCGTCCTGATCACCCCGGGGTGGAAGCAGGTGGCGGCCACGCCGCGCCCGGCCAGCGCGACCGTGAACAACGCGTTGGCCTGCTTGGTGTCGCCGTACTGCAGCCACGCGCTCCACCGCCGTCCCGACCGGTCGAGGTCGGAGGGGTTGAGCCGTCCGGACCTCGCCGCGCCGGAGGAGGTGGTCACCACCCGGCCGCCCGAGGAGGTGACCCGGTCGAGCAACAGGTTGGTCAGGAGGAACGGTGACAGGTGGTTCACCTGGATCATCGTCTCGTGACCGTCCCGGGTCAGCCGCCTCTTGGTGGACATGACGCCGGCGTTGTTGGCGAGCACGTCGATGCGCTCGTACCTGTCCAGCAGGTCGGCGGCGAGCCGGGTGACCTCCTCGAACGACGCGAAGTCGGCGGTGGCGACGTCGGGGCGGCGGCCTGTCGCGCCCACGATGCGTTCTGCCACGATTTCGAGCCTTGGGCGGGATCGCCCGACCAGGACGACGTCGTGCCCGGCCCGTGCGAGACCCTCTGCGGCGGCCGCGCCGATACCGGCACTGGCCCCAGTAATCACAGTAATCATCCGATCCTCCCGTACGCCGGAACTCTATCGGTGCTAGCCTTCTGTGCGATCTTCCGGAGGTGCATTTCTCCCTTAATGCGGTAAGAGCCTCCGAGCGATGCGGGAGTGACCATGGGTTCTGGAAAGCGGTCGATTCGCTTCAAGATCTTTTCCTTGCTACTCCTTCCACTGCTGTCGCTTAGTGCTTTGTGGGGATTTGTCCTTAATCTCACGGTTGGCGATGGCCTCTCCCTCATGAGGGCCAACACGATCTACCAGAGCATCGGTGTCACATCGACCGACCTGGGGATCCAGATGCAGGCCGAGCGGGCGCTGTCCGCCGCCGCCCTCAGCGTGAAGTCCAACGACCAGAACCGGCTCGCCGCACAACGGCACGCGACCGACACCTCGCTCGCGAAGTTCCAGGCCGCCCAGGCCGAGCCCGACACCCAGGCGGCGCTCAGCCCTCCGGTGCGCACCGCGCTCACCACGCTGCTCAACGAACTGGAGCAACTGCCGGGCATCCGGGCCAACGTGGACACCGCGCAGTCCAACCGCCTGCAGGCCACCCAGGCCTACAGCCGCGTGATGGACACGCTCTTCCGCCTGTACGACCGCATCGACTCCGTTCCCGACCTGGACATCGCCGAGCAGGCCAGCGCGATGCTGTCCATGGGCAACGCCCGCGAGATCACGGCCAGGGAGAACGCCCTGGTCAACGGAGCCCTGGCCACGGGCGGCCTCACCGACGCCGAGTACATCGCCTTCAGCGAGTGGAGCGCCAACCGGCGCTTCCAGTACGCCAAGGGGATGTCGACCCTCGACGAGAGCCTGCGCAAGCCGTTCGCGGAGGTCATGGACTCCCCGACCTTCAAGCGCTTCACCGCCATGGAACAGGACATCCTCACCAGGGCCAGGGGAGCCGGCCCGCTGCCGGACTCGCTCGACAGGTGGCAGCCGATCACCGACAACCTGGCGGCCTCGTTCGACCAGGTGGGCATCAAGGCGTCGGCCGCCGTCGCCGAGCGCGCGAAGGTCGTCGCGACCGGCATCCTGGTCCGCATCGGCCTGGCCGGCGGGCTCGGGCTCATCGCGGTGGTCGCCTCGATCATCATCTCCGTGCGCTTCGGCCGCCGCCTCGTCCGCGAGCTCGCCGACCTGCGCAACTCCGCCCGCGACCTGGCCGACGTACGGCTGCCGAGGGTCGTCGAGCGGCTGCGCAGGGGCGACGAGGTCGACGTCGAGACCGAGGCGCCGCCGATCGTCGGAGGCGACTCCGTCGAGGTCGCGGACGTGGCTCAGGCGTTCAGCTCGGTACAGCACACCGCCGTGGAGGCGGCCGTCGGCCAGGCCAACCTGCGCAAGGGCATCAGCCAGGTCTTCCTCAACCTCGCCCGCCGCAAGCAGGGGCTGCTGCACCGCCAGCTCACCCTGCTCGACAGCATGCAGCGCCGCGCCAGGGAGCCGGACGCGCTGGAGGACCTGTTCCAGCTCGACCACCTGACCACCCGCATGCGCCGCCACGCGGAGAGCCTGATCATCCTGTCCGGGGCGGCGCCCGGGCGTGCCTGGCGCAAGCCGGTGCCCGTCCTGGACATCGTGCGCGCCGCGGTCGCGGAGGTCGAGGACTACACCCGGGTCAACGTCGCGCCCCTGCCGAGTGCCTTCCTCAACGGCACGGCGGTCACCGACCTCATCCACCTGATCGCCGAGCTGATCGAGAACGCGACGATCTTCTCGCCGCCGCAGACGAAGGTCCAGGTCCGCGGCGACTCGGTGGCCAACGGCTTCGTCGTCGAGATCGAGGACCGCGGCCTCGGCCTGTCCTCCGACGAATACGAGGCGATCAACCAGCGGCTCGCCAGCCCGCCGGAGTTCGACCTCGCCGACAGCGACCGGCTCGGCCTGTTCGTGGTCGGCCAGCTCGCCGTGCGCAACGGCGTCAGCGTGACGCTGCGCGCGTCGCCCTACGGGGGCACGACGGCCATCGCGCTCATCCCGAAGGGCCTGGTCGTCGACGACGGCGACCCGGTCCCGGTCCAGGGCTCGCTGGCCGAGTCCGCGCCGCCGCGCCCCCGTGAGCCGCGCCCCGGCCGGACGGCGCAGCAGGCACAGGCGGTCGCCGCCGGGCCCGCGGAAGAGCCGCCCGCCGAGACCTCGTTCTACTTCACCCCGCCGAGCACGCGCGCCGAGGTGACGCCGTCGCTCACGGTGGTGCCGAACATCTCCGACACCGGGCCGATCGACCTTTCAGGACAGGGGACGCGGCAGGAGGAGCGGCCGCCCTCCGGGCTCCCGTCGCGCACCTCCACCACCAAGGGCAACCACCGCGGCCTGCCGCGCCGGGTACGCCAGGCGAACATGGCCCCACAGCTCCGGGACACCACCGGCCCCCTGGCGGCCCCCACGCCGCCGCCGGCGCCGGCCGAGCCCGCCACCGTCCAGGAGGCCTCAGAGGGGCACACCGGCCCCACCGGGACCGAACGGACCCCGGACGAGGCCCGCGCGATGTTCTCCGCCTTCCAGCAGGGTGGGCGCCGGGGACGCATCGAAGCCGAGCAGGACGAGGCGGCGGAGGAACACGACCGTCCGGACGAGCGCCTGAACAGGGACGACGACGAGAACTCCTTGCGGGACAGGGCATCCGAGGATGACGAGGGAGCCGGCACGCAGCCGAGTCAGGGTGACCAAAGGCACGAGCTGCGCAACCATAGTGAGGGTTACGTACATCAGACGACTGGCGAGAAGGGTGACGAATGACCGGCAAAGTGTCGTCTAGCGGCGAACTCAACTGGCTCCTCGACGATCTCATCAGCAGGGTCGCCGCCGTGCGCCAGGCGGTCATCCTGTCCACCGACGGCCTCGTGGTCGGAGCGTCCAAGGGCTTCAGCAGGGAGGACGCCGAGCACCTGTCCGCGGTGGCGTCCGGCTTCCAGAGCCTCGCCCGAGGGGCGGGCCGCCACTTCGGCGGCGGCGAGGTCCGGCAGACCATCGTCGAGATGGAGTCCGCGTTCCTGTTCGTCACCGCCGCCGGCACCGGCACCTGCCTCGCCGTGCTGAGCAGCTCGGACGCCGACGTGGGCCATATCGCCTACGAAATGGCCATGCTCGTCAAACGGGTCGGCCAGCACATCTCCACCAACCCCCGGCGGACGCAGTCATGACGACCCGTGGCGAGCAGTGGCTCGATGAGGAGGCCGGGCCGATCGTTCGGCCTTACGCACTTATTCGTGGCCGTACGCGATCGTCGGGTGACAATCTGGACCTGATCGCTATGGTCACGACGACCGGGTCTCCGTACACTGGCGAGGCCGGTCTCGGCCCTGAGGATCAGCGCATCCTTGAGCTGGCCGAACGGTCGATGTCGGTCGTGGACATCGCCTCCGAGATCGACCTGCCGCTCGGCGTGGTCCGCGTTCTCCTCGGCGATCTCCAGGACCAGGGCATGATCAGCGTACGGGCTCCCGCCCAAACGGGACCGCGCCCAAACGAGCGCATTCTCAAGGAAGTGATCAATGGCCTACGAGCCCTCTGAAGAGCCCGTCGCCCTCAAGATCCTGGTGGCGGGCGGCTTCGGCGTGGGGAAGACCACGCTGGTCGGTGCGATCAGCGAGATCCGTCCCCTGCGCACGGAGGAGGTCCTCTCCGACCGCGGGATCGGCGTCGACGACATCGACGGCGTGGAAGGGAAGACGACCACCACGGTGGCCATGGACTTCGGGCGGATCACGATCCGCGAGGGTCTCGTGGTCTACCTGTTCGGCACGCCGGGCCAGGAGCGATTCTGGTTCATGTGGGATGAGCTGTCCTACGGCGCCCTGGGCGCGGTCGTCCTCGCCGACACGCGGCGCCTCACCGACTGCTTTCCGTCCATCGACTACTTCGAGCAGCGCGGCACGCCGTTCATCGTCGCCGTCAACTGCTTCGACGGAGCCGAGCAGCACGAGGCGGAGGACGTCCGCATCGCGCTCGACCTGGACCCGGAGATCCCGGTGATCCTCTGCGACGTGCGCCGCCGCGCCTCGGCCAAGGTCGTCCTCGTCACCCTGGTCGAACACGCCCTCCGCACCCTCACCCCGGCCGCCGGATAGGAGCCCTCACCACCCCTCTGCGCCGGCCCCTGAACGAGACCTCCCCGCGGTCGGCCGCCTTTGCGTCCGTACGGCCATCCTGAGCCGGCTGCGCCTGGAGGATCTCGCCAGGCGCCGCGCAGGTGTCCGAAACAGCCGTCGAGACACGTCTTCGTCGATCGCGCTAGGAGTAGGCGCCGAGGTGGCGATCGAGCGTCCATATGAGGACATCGACACCTGTGACCCGCTGCCGGTACAGCGCGCGTTCGGCCAGGATGCACAGGTCGCCGACCCCCACCCCTGACATGGCGTGCTCGGTGAAGGGCACCTTCGTGCCGGCTCCCGACAGGAGCTGGCGCAGGAAGCCCTCACCCCATTCGACCGTGTGCAGGACCCATGGGGCTTTGCCATCGATGACCAGTACGAGCAGCTCGTGAAGGCGTGTGGCACGATCACGGCGATGATGGCCGTCCTTGAGCTGAGCGATGTGGTTACCCGTCTCGATCACCGTGGTGACGGGCAGGATGAGGTCGCCCGCCGTTCTCTTCCGCTGTAACTCTTCCAGGACCGCCAGGCGGTCCTGGTTCTTGCCGGGGATGTCCAGCAGGTTGCAGAGAACGGACGTGTCGACGAACTCGACCGTGCGCCGGGTGCTCATTCGAGCCCCATCAGGCGGTCGAACTCGCTGAAGTCCCTGCCGGGCTCCATGGTCTCCTCCAGCAGGCCGGACGTGACTATCTCGCCGAGCTGCCCCTGGGCCATCAGGCTTGGGTAGCCATCGATCTCGGGCAGCCTGCGGAGTCGTGAGCGGCCGGATTCCGGGTCCCGGGAGCAGACCACCACACCATCGTGGTCGCGTGGGCCGAGGGCTGACAGCAGCGCAGGGCTGTGAGTGGTGAAGAGTGCCCGGGCACCGTCATCGTCGCAGTAGTCCTCGACCAGCTCCAGCAGCTTCCTCGCCTGCGAGGGATGGAGACCGTTCTCCAGCTCTTCGATGACCACCGTGACCGGATGCTCGGCGTCACCGGTCTCCCGGCCACCGACGTCGAGGTCACTGCCTTTGCCCAGGAGCGCGGTGGCGATGGCGACAAAGCGCAGAAGCCCGTCGCTCATCTCGCGTGCCGAGGTCTTGGCGTCTCCCTCGTCGAGGGCGAGCATGACGTCGTTCAGCTCGGAGCGGATGATGTCCAGGCCCGTGACCTGGTGCTCGACGAGCTTCTGAACGAGGCCCAGCAACTGGCGGAACCTCTCGGGGTCACGCCTCGCCATCTGACCGATGACCGCTGAGAGATTCTCGGCGGTACGGCGGAGCTTGATGTCCCTGCCGGGCACGTACTGGCGCATCAGGTGAGGGACGGGATCGAGGTGGAAGACGCCGCGCAGCACCTCCAGAACGGTCTCGGCGGCCCTGACCACGCCCAGTTCGGCTTCGTTCTCGCCCGCCATGCGCAGCGGCAACTGGGCGGTGAGCAGTCTGGTCGACCGGAAACTCCCCCGAGCCGACCGCCTCTTCAGGCCGCGGAACATGGTCGCGTCGATGCTACCCATGCCTGGGATGGGCTCATGCGTGACCAAAATGCTCTGAGAGGCGCGGCCCTCCGCGTCCTTCGCCCGCGGTTCTCCCGAGTATCCGCGGAGGGACTCATAGACGATCTCCGGCTCGGGTCGCACCTTGATGGTGAGGTCGAGCTCGATGATCCGGTATCCCCCGGCGGGCGACCCCTCGGGAGACACGATCTCGCAACCCAGAGTGAAATGGTCGCTGCCGTGAGGCGGACAGCTTTCGAGTCCGCCGCGCAATGGCCCCTCGTCACCTCGGCGGCTGTCCAGAGCGTCGACCAGGTCGGCACCGGTCGCGAGCCGCGACAGCACTTCGAGACCGTCCAGAGCGTTCGACTTGCCGCTGCTGTTGCGGCCGATGAGCACCGTCATGGGCCGGAGCCGCAGATCTTCATCGTGGAACGTCTTGAAATGCGAAAGACGCAACACCTCCAGATACGGCCTCATAGAGGAACCGTACCGGGGTCCGGAGGATCACAACGACCCTTACGGCGGGCCGGACGGGCCGGGATTCGACAGGTCATCGCCCTGGCCCGGCGCGCAGCGGAGGGGCAAGCACACCGCCACGTCTAGAGCGACTGGAGGCCCTTGAGCACCTCTTGGAGGAGGGTGACGTGCGGGGTGGTGGCGACGGGGGCGGGGGGGCGGTTCAGGATGAGGCCGAGGGTCAGGAGGTCGTCCAGGAGGAGGCGGATGACGCCGATGGGCAGGTCGACGTCGGAGGCCACCTCGACCACCGGCCGGGCCCGGCGCACGAGCGCCAGGAGGCGCAGGTGCTCGGGGCCCAGGTCGGCGTTCGGCGGGACCGGCGTGCCGGTCGCCGCGACCACGCTGAGCAGATCGAACGCCTTCGCGGACGGCGGGGTCCTGCCCCGCACGAGCGCGTAGGGACGGAGCACAGGGCCGTCGTCGATCAGCTCCGGCTCGTCCATCACACCGTGCCTGTCAGCATCACACCGTGCCTCTGGGGTGCGTGGTGAGGTGCTGGCCGACGCGGCCGACCAGGCGGGCCATCTCGTAGGCGATCAGGCCCGCGTCGGCCTCCATCATGCTCATCACCGCGAGGCAGCTCCCGTTCCCCGCCGAGGTGACGAAGAGCAGGGCCGCCTCCATCTCCACGATCGTCTGCCGTACGGCGCCGCCGCCGAAACGCAGGCTCGCGCCCTTGGCCAGGCTTTGGAACCCGGCGGCGACGGCCGACAGGTGTTCCGCGTCCTCGCGCGAGAGGCTGCCTGAGGCGGCGACGCGCAGTCCGTCGTTGGACAGGATGATCGCGTGCCGGACATCGGTCACGCGGGTCACGAAGTCGTCCAGCAGCCAGTTCAGCTCGGTCGACACCGTCACACCTCCTCGCCGTCTCGTTCGCTGTCGGCCCGGCCTCGCCGCCAGCCCGATTGCAGGGAGTCCAGGAGAGCCCTGGATTGTTCTGGGGATCTTTCTCCTGCGGCCTGGTCCGGCGCCCCGGCCGCGTCCGGAACCTCCGGCGCGGGCACGGTGTCGCCCGGCGACTGCCTGAGCTGGGGGGCCATGTTGGCCTGGCGGACCCGCCGAGGGAGCAGTCCGTCGCCCGGCGCCGTGGCGCCGCCGGCCTGGCGGCGCGCGGGGGCGCTGCCGGCGGCGGGGCGGCGCGGCCTCGACGCGGGGCCGCTC
>NZ_JANZYP010000091.1 GCF_025506355.1 Sphaerisporangium corydalis | reverse complement strand
GTGCCGACGGCTTTGGCCGCGATGGGTCTGGTGCCGGCGGTGGCGTACATGGCGTCGTGGACCGGGTGGTTCGCCTCGGCCTACGGATACGGCCGCAACTGGGCCCAAGCCACCTCAAGCGGCTGGGGTTACTGGGTGTTCAGCTCGCTGCGGTCGTGGCTGGACTACCAGGTGCAGGTGCTCTCGTTCCACACCGGCCTGTCCGACCCGCACGACTACCAGTCCTGGCCCTGGCAGTGGCCGCTGCTGATCCGGCCGGTCGCCTTCTACTACCCGACCGACAGCAAGGGCTGCGGGGCCGCCAGGTGCTCGGAGGCCGTGCTGGGGGTGGGGACGCCGGTGATCTGGTACGGGGCGGTGATCGCCCTGATCGCGCTGATCGCCTGGTACGTCGCCACCCGCGACTGGCGGGCCGGCGCGGTCCTGCTGGCCTACGCCGTGGGATGGCTGCCCTGGTTCTACTACGCCATCGCCGACCACCGCACCATGTTCCTGTTCTACGTCGCCCCCATGCTCCCCTTCATGATCCTCGCCCTCACCCTGGCCGCCGGACTCCTCATCGGACCCGCCATGGGCGACTCGACGCGCAGGCCCGTCGGGGCGGCGGTCGTCGGGGCGTTCATGCTGCTGGCCCTGGTCAACTTCTGGTGGCTGCACCCTGTGCTGACCGCTGAGGTGATCCCGTTCGACGACTGGAACCGGCGGATGCTGTTCCGGAGCTGGATCTAGGCGGCCGGTTCCGGGGCGGGGGCGCGGCGGCGCGCGCGTACCCCGTTGCGCAGGGCGATCGCGGCGGACAGGAAGGCCAGCGGCGCCGCCGGCAGCAGATAGCGGTAGTCGAACTCCGCCGTCGCGGCCGGCGCGACCACCAGGGCCGCCGCGGCGACCAGTGGCAGGAGCGTCGGCCCGCCCAGCTCCCGCCAGCGGGCCACGGCGCCGGCCGCTCCCACCAGCAGGGCCAGCCCGAGGACGAGGCCCGGCAGGAAGAAGACCCGCTGGTAGCGCTCCATGATGGTCGCCCAGGGCCAGTAGACCCTGGTGCTGGCCCGTCCCTGCTCGTAGGCCACCATGTCGCGGTCGGTGGTGCCCAGGTAGCTCGGCCACTTCGGCAGGGACGTGAGCAGCCTTACCGGGTCCTTCCTGCTGACCCCGTTGCCGGAGAACTGGTACTGCTTCCAGGTCAGCGGGTCGGGGAAGACCGGCCGGTCCCACCGGAAGCTGCGCAGCAGGTCGCCGGCGACCGCGGAGAGGTAGTCGCCGGGCTGGGCGAGGATCGCGCGCTTGGCGAACCGGCTCGCGGTGTCGTTGACCGATCTGTCGAACTTATCGCCGCCCCAGCGGTGCAGGACCTCGCCCTCGCCGCTGTACCAGAGGTAGATCTGGGAGAAGGGGTGGCGGTCGATGCTGGAGTTGTTGCACAGCGGGATCAGGTCCTGCTCGCGCTGGAGGTCGGGCTTGATCTTCTTGCAGTCGGCGAACTTGGCGGTCCGCATGTAGAGGATGAGCCCGTCGCTCTGCGTCATGGCGAACTGGCCGTTGGCGGTCGCGAACCACCCCATGTAGGCCACGACGGGCACCCCGCAGGCCACCACGACCGCGAGGATCGGCTTCCAGTGGGTGCGCTTGATCAGCAGGAAGGCCACCACGACCGCGAGGATCGGCAGGCCGATGCTGCGGGTGAGCGCGGTGAGCGCCAGCAGCAGGCCGACGGCGGCGCCCGCCTTCCACGACATCGTCCGATGCCACAGGACCAGAGTGACCACGCCCACGATCAGCAGCGTGAACATGGTGTCCGACATGATCATCTGTTCGAGCTGGATCTCGTACGCGTCGAACAGCACCGGCACGGCCGCCAGGGTCGCGCCCCAGTCGGGCAGGCCGAACCGGCGTCTCAGCAGGACGTAGATCAGCACTGCGGTCGCCAGGCCCATGAGGTGCTGAGTGAGGACCACCAGCGCGAAGCTGTGGAACGGCTTGAGGATCAGCAGCCAGAACCCGTACCCGTCCGGCCGGATGGGGTGCGGGCGGGGGTGCAGGGCGACCGAAACGTACTCGTAGGAGTCGTTGAACCACATCGCCGGGCGGTTGCCCAGCATCGTGACCACCCTGAGCGCCGAGCCGAGGATGAAGGCGATCACGAACAGGCGGCGCTTCCCCAGGAACCCGAGGACACGCGCACCTCTGCCCGGCGTGGGCACGTCGGCCTGCGCCGGTTCGGCAACGGTCACCATGGTTTACAGGATGCCAGCCCTTTCGCGGACTTGACCCGAGCACCTGGGGGCAGAGGGCATCATGGTGGAACTACGCACCGGATGATCGAGGCGCAAAACGAGGGGTTTCGTCGTGGAACTGACCGTGGTCATGCCATGCCTGAACGAGGCGGAGACCGTCGAGACGTGTGTCCGTAAAGCACTTGCCTGCATGGTGGAGCACGGCATCGAGGGTGAAGTGGTGATCGCCGACAACGGCAGCACCGACGGATCCCAGCAGCTCGCGCGCGACGCCGGAGCCCGCGTGGTCCACATTGACGAGAAGGGGTACGGCAACGCCTTGATCGGTGGCATCCGCGCCGCGCGCGGCCGTTACGTGATCATGGGAGACGCCGACGACTCCTACGACTTCACCGCGTTGCTCCCCTTCGTCGAGGAGCTGCGTTCCGGCGCCGACCTGGTCATGGGCAACCGTTTCCGCGGCGGCATCGAGCCCGGCGCCATGCCCAAGCTGCACAGATATCTCGGCAACCCTGTGCTGTCGTTCATCGGCCGGCTGTTCTTCCCGAGCGCCATCCGCGACTTCCACTGCGGCCTGCGCGGGTTCCGCCGCGACTCGATCATCAACCTCGGCCTGCAGACCGGGGGCATGGAGTTCGCCAGCGAGATGGTCGTCAAGGCGACGCTGCAGGGCCTGGACGTGCGCGAGGTGCCGACGACCCTCAGCCCCGACGGCCGCACCCGCCCGCCGCACCTCCGCTCCTGGCGGGACGGCTGGCGCCACCTCCGCTTCCTGCTGCTCTACAGCCCCCGCTGGCTGTTCCTGATCCCCGGCGCCGTGCTGATGGCCCTCGGCCTCGTCGCGGGCGCCGCGCTGACCTTCGGCCCGGTCTACATCGGCAAGCTCGCCTTCGACATCGACACGCTGGTCGGCGCCTCGGCGATGGTGGTGATCGGCTTCCAGGCGGTGCTGTTCGGCCTGTTCACCAAGGTGTACGCGGCCGAGGAGGGCTTCCTGCCCGAGGACCGGCGCATCAAGCGCCTCGTCGACGTGGTCACCCTGGAGAAGGGCCTGGTCGCGGGCAGCGTCCTCGCGCTCGCCGGCCTCGCGGGCATGGTCGCGTCGCTGGCCCACTGGCAGGTGCGCAACTTCGGCGAGCTGATCCCCGCCGAGTCGCTCCGCCTGGTCGTGCCGTCCGCGACCGCCCTGGTGATCAGCTTCCAGACGATCTTCGCGTCGCTGTTCATCAGCATCCTCGGCATCCGCCGCACCAAGGAGACGCCGGTCGACGTGGCCGCCTCCGCCGCCGAGGAGGCCGCAGAGGCCGTCACGCGGGAGTCCACCCCGGCGTCCGGCCCCGCCGAGCCCGAGGCCGTCACGAAGGAGTCAACGCCGGCCTGATGCTTCCGGGGTCCGGGGACGCCGTGCCGGCCTGATCGCACGGGCGTCCAGGGCCCTCATGAGGCTCTGACCGAGAGGGGTTCGGCGCATCCTTCGTAATCGGTTCGAGACGCCGCGCGCGGCCCTCTAGGCTTGGGTCATGTCCCAGCACATTTTGACCGCCGTCGCGTGGCCCTACGCCAACGGCCCCCGCCACATCGGGCACGTCTCCGGATTCGGCGTGCCGTCCGACGTGTTCAGCCGCTACCAGCGGATGGCGGGCAACAACGTGCTGATGGTCAGCGGCACCGACGAGCACGGCACGCCCATCCAGGTCCAGGCCGACAAGGAGGGCGTGACCGCCCGCGAGCTCGCCGACCGCTACAACCGGGTGATCGCCGAGGACCTCACCGCCCTCGGCCTGTCGTACGACCTGTTCACCCGGACCACGACCGACAACCACTACGCGATCTCCCAGGAGATCTTCAAGGGCCTTTACGCGAACGGGTACATCTTCCCGAAGACCACGATGGGCGCGGTCTCCCCGACCACCGGCCGCACCCTGCCCGACCGCTACATCGAGGGCACCTGCCCCATCTGCGGGTACGACGGCGCGCGCGGCGACCAGTGCGACAACTGCGGCAACCAGCTCGACCCGATCGAGCTGATCAACCCCAAGAGCAAGGTCAACGGCGAGACGCCCAAGTTCATCGAGACCGAGCACTTCATGCTCGACCTGCCGGCCTTCACCGAGGTGCTGGGCACCTGGCTGCAGTCCAAGCAGGGCGAGTGGCGGCCCAACGTGCTGAAGTTCTCCCTCAACCTCCTCGGCGACATGCAGCCGAGGGCGATCAGCCGCGACCTCGACTGGGGCGTGCCGATCCCGCTCGACGGCTGGAGCGACCGGGGCGACAAGCGGCTCTACGTGTGGTTCGACGCGGTCATCGGCTACCTCAGCGCCTCCATCGAGTGGGCGCGCAGGTCGGGAAACCCCGACGCCTGGCGGCAGTGGTGGCAGAACCCCGACGCCCGGGCGTACTACTTCATGGGCAAGGACAACATCGTCTTCCACTCCGAGATCTGGCCGGCGATGCTGCTCGGCTACAACGGGGAGGGGGCGCGCGGCGGCACGCCGGGGTCGCTCGGCAGGCTCGGGCTGCCGTCGGAGGTGGTCTCCAGCGAGTTCCTGACCATGGAGGGCCGCAAGTTCTCCTCCAGCCGCCAGGTCGTCATCTACGTGCGCGACTTCCTCGAGCGGTACGACGCCGACGCCCTGCGCTACTACATCGCGGTGGCCGGGCCGGAGAACCAGGACACCGACTTCACCTGGTCGGAGTTCGTGAACCGGAACAACGGCGAGCTGGTCGCCGCCTGGGGCAACCTGGTCAACCGTTCGATCTCCATGGCCGCCAAGACGATCGGCGCGGTGCCGTCGGCGGGCGAGTTCACCGACGCCGACCGGATCCTGCTCCAGCGGAGCAAGGCGGCCTTCCCGGCCGTCGGCGCCGAGCTGGGCAGGTCCCGGTTCAAGAACGCCGTCACCGAGGCCTTCGACGTGGTCCGCGACGCGAACCGCTACCTGGCCGAGCAGGAGCCGTGGAAGCTCAAGGACGACCCCGAGCGGGTGGCGTCGATCCTGCACGTCGCCCTGCAGGTCGTCGACGACGCCAAGACCCTGCTCACCCCGTTCCTGCCCGGTTCCTCCAACAAGGTGCACGCCATGCTCGGCGGCGAGGGCCTGTGGTCGGGGATGCCGGAGATCCGCGAGGTCGACGAGAACGGCGGCACGCCGTACCCGGTGATCACCGGCGAGTACGACGGGGCGGCCACCTGGGAGTCCAGGCCCATCCGCCCGGGCGTCCCGCTCGCTCCGCCGACCCCGCTGTTCCGCAAGCTCGACCCCAAGGTGGTCGACGAGGAGCTCGCCCGCTTCACCGACTGACCCACCGACAGGGATTCACGCGTGACCACTCTTCCCGCCGCCCCGCCGCCCCTGGGCGCCGAGGTGTTCGACAGCCACTGCCACCTGGACATCATGGTCGGCGACCGCAAGGCGTCGTCCGGCGACCAGGTGGCGCTCGCCGCGCAGTCGGCCGCCTCGGGCGTCGAGCGGATCCTCGCCGACGCGCGGGCGGTGGGCGTCACCCGGCTGGTGACCATCGGCTACGACCTGCGCTCCTCGGAGTGGAACGCCGCGACCGCCCGCGAGCACGAAGGCGTGTACGCGGGCGTGGCGATCCACCCCAACGAGGCGCACGCCGCGACGCCCGAGACGCTGGCCGAGATCGAGCGGCTGGCGCGTGAGCCGCGCGTACGGGCCGTCGGGGAGACCGGCCTGGACCACTTCCGCGAGTGGGCCTCCCACGACGACCAGGCCGCCTCCTTCCGCGCGCACATCGAGATCGCCAAGCGCACGGGCAAGGCGCTGGTGATCCACGACCGGGACGCGCACGACGAGGTGCTCCGGATCCTGGCCGAGGAGGGCGCGCCGGAGGTGGTGGTGTTCCACAGCTTCTCCGGCGACGCCGAAATGGCACGCCAGTGCGTCGACGCCGGATATTTCATGTCCTTCTCCGGGCCCGTCACCTACAAGAACGCCGGGTACCTCCGCGAGGCCGCCCAGGTGGCGCCGGTGGAGCTCCTGCTGGTCGAGACCGACGCCCCCTACCTGCCGCCCACCCCGCACCGGGGCAGGCCCAACGCGCCCTACCTCATTCCGCTGACGCTGCGCTGCCTGGCCGAGGTCAAGGCCGTGGACGCCGACGACCTGGCCCGCGCCGTCAGCGCCAACGGCGAGCGCGTCTTCGGCGCCTGGTGACCCCGGACACGCGCGGACAGGCGCGGACTTCAGTGACCCAAGCGCGGGCTATGTAACAGACTGGTTTCGGTGATCTGGTTGAGGGGGTCCTGAGGTCGGCGCTACCGTCGGCAGCCGGTCTACCCCGAAGGACGCGCAGTGGATCCAGCCCCGCCCCCGAGACCGGCCACCCGGCGCGCCGGGACGCGCCGTGCTCCGCGACGCCCATGCCGCCTCCGGTCCGCCCTGCGGTCCGGTGCGGCCTCCCCGTGGACGGTCATGACGGGCGCCGCCGTGGCGGGCGTGTCGATCGGCCTGTTCAGCGGCGGCGTCCTGACCAAGGAGGTGCGTCTGGCCGTCGACGGCGGCGAGACGACGGTCCGCAGCTTCGGCGGCACCGTCCGCGACGTGCTCGCCGAGGTGCGGGTCGACGTCGGCCCCGGTGACGAGGTCTATCCCGCCAGGGACGACGAGGTGGCCGACGGCGGCTCGATCGTCGTACGGCACGCCCGGCCGCTGGTCCTCATCGTGGACGGCAGGCGGAGCACCCACACCGTCACCGCGCTCAACGTGGGCGAGGCCCTCCAGGAGCTCAACCTGAGCGACCGGCGGGCCATGCTGTCCGCGTCCTGGATGCGGCAGATCCCGGTGTCGGGCTTCGCGCTGGACGTACGCACCCAGCGGCGCGTGACGGTCGTGCGGGGGCGGGTGCGGCTGGACGCGCTGACCACCGGGCGCACGGTGCGTTCCGTGCTCGCCCAGCAGAAGATCACCCTGGCGAGGGGGGACAGGGTGCGCCCGTCGATGGGCACCTTCCCCGAGGAGAACGCGGTGATCAGGATCATCCCGGCGCTGCCGCCGCGCCCGGCGCGGCCCCTCGCGCCCTCGGGCGCCGGGCGTCCGCTCACCCCCGTCCGGCAGGCCGCGCCGCCCCGCCCGCTGCACACCGTGGCGGTCAGGCACTCGGTCACGGCCCTCAACTGGACCGCCCTGGCGCGCTGCGAGTCGTACGCCAACCCGAGGTCGGTCAACCCCAGGGGGCCCTACTACGGGATGTACCAGTTCAGCCTGGCCATGTGGCAGGCGGTCGGTGGCACCGGGCGGCCGATCGACTGGCCGGCCACCGAGCAGACCTACCGCGCCCAGCTCCTCTACCAGCGGGTCGCGGGCCGCTGGCGCGGCCAGTGGCCCGCGTGCGGCGCCCGCCTGTTCGCCGGCGGGACCACCGTCAAGCCCAAGAACAGGCCCCAGGCCGCCGGCGGCGTGATCACCCGCTGACGGCCGGCGGGCGGCCCGCGTCACTCGGTGTCAGCGGGGCCGCCCGGGTGACCCGGTGGCGGGAGTGTCCCTCCGAGGGGGGCGACGTGGGGAGATCACCCGCTGACGGAGGCGCCGAAGTCGGCGGAGGAGCCGCCGGGGACGGCGGGGACGCCCGCCCGGCCGGGGATCAGCAATTTGGCCGGGCCGCCGTCCAGGATGATCGCGACGGCGCCGCCGGGTGAGGTGCGCTCGTCCGGCACCCCGGCCACCAGCCCGGCGCCGGGCGCGAAAGCGTCGGGCGCGCCGAACGCGGCGACCGACCAGCCGAGGTGGTCGTAGGCCTGCGGCTTCTCCTTGCCGAGCAGCCGCCCGGCCTGGTCGCCGTTCAGGTAGACCTCGAAGATCGTGCCCGCCTCGGCCCCGCCCTGGGAGCCGAAGGGGCTGCCGATCGCCAGGCACAGGGAACCGGCCTTCCCCACCATGGCCAGCGACCAGCCGAGCGCCGCCTTCTGCTGCGCGGGCTGGCCGGCCAGGCCACCGGCGCCGAGGCGGATGCTCTTGGCGGGCTTCACCGCGCCGCTCGGGTCGAGCTCGAACGTCTGCACCAGCCCGGAGTCCGGCACGCCCGCCATGTCGGCGAGGGGGGCACTGGCCGCCAGGTAGGGCTTGCCCTCGAACTCCGCGTAGGCGATGGCGTACCCGTAGCGGTCGCCCGCATGCTCGGTGACGTCCCGCACCGAGTCCGGGATCCCCCACTTCGTACTGGTGAACGTCTGCCCCGCCTCGGCGACGTCGTAGATGATCTCGACCGAGCCGGTGTCGGCCTTGCCGGCGTCCCCGCTCTGCTTGCCCGCCCCGTCGTCGTTCTCGTACGGGGAGCCGATGGCCACGTCGAGCGCGTCGGCCGACCCGCCGAGGCGGCCCAGCACCAGCGACCAGCCGAACATGTCCCCGCCCTCGCCGTTGCCGACCACGCCGTCGGACTCCTGGGTGACGCGGTGCGCCGCGCCGGGAGCCCCGTCGGCGTCGGCGGCGTAGGCGTAGATCGCGCCCGAGTCGGTGGTGGCGTCGGCGTCCTCGTACGGCGCGGACACCACGATCGTCCCGCCCGGCCGGGACGGGGACCTGGCGGCGGCCAGGGCCCAGCCGAAGTGCGCGTTCCGCTCCGGCCGGGGTGGCGTGATCGTGGTGATCGCCTCCGGGGGCACCCGCCCGTCGTAGGCGCCGCCGCGGATGACGTACGCGATGCCCGCGTCGGCGGTCCCACCGGCGTCCGCGTAGGGCGCGCCGACGATGACGTCGAGGCAGCGGTCGCCGTCGACGTGCGCCGTGCGCACCGTCCACCCGAAGGCGTCGCCCGCCTTGCCGTCCGGGGCGGTCACCACGACGCCGTTGCCGGTGCCCTCGCCGCCGGTGGGCAGGATGTGCACCGACCCGGCCCCCTGGACGTTCCCGGCGTCCGCCAGCGGGTCGCCCACGGCGACGTCGTCGCGGCCGTCACCGTCGAAGTCGTTCGGGCCGGCGTTGGAGCAGTCGGCGGCGGCCTCGGCGCGCGGCACCACCACCCCCGCGAAGGATGTCGCGAGAAGCCCCGCGAGCAGCGGGGACACGAGAGCCGAACGCCACGTCACAGCCGTACCTCGATCGTTTGCGAGTCGGAGATGCGCATCTTGAGCGTCGCCGCGCCGCGTCCCTTGGGCAGGTCGTACACGAAGACGCCGTCGACCTTCGCGCCGGGTTCCAGCGTGCCGGGCACCGCCGTGGAGACCCCGGCGGCCTCGTGCTCGCCACCGGCGTCGTCCACCAGCGTCGGCGCCGTCGCGGCGGTCGTCGCGGGCGTGCCGCCGGGGTTGACCAGCGTCCACCTGACCTCGCAGAACAGGCCCTGCGGCGCGTCGGCGCCCGGGTAGGAGGTCAGGCCGCACCGGGCCGGGCGGGGGACGACGAACTGAGGGTCCTCGATGAAGGAACCGGCCGTGTAGCGCCTGCCCACGTCGTTCTCGTGGGTCGGCGCGGGCGTGGGGCGCGCGGAGACGGCGGAGACGTCGGTGGCCCGTACCGTCGACCGGTTGTTCGCCACGACGGCCAGCACGCCGCCGGTGACCAGGAGCCCCACGAGCACCGTCAGCGCGGGGATCAGCCACTTGCGGGAGCGGCTCGGGGGCGCGCCCTGCTGGGCGGGCACCGGGGACGGCATCGTGACGGCGTCCGTCCCCACCGGCGGCCGTGTGTCGCCCGGTCCCGGGTCGAGAAGGCCCGCAGGCGGGCCCGCGTTGGTCTGCCCGTCCCGGGCACGAGGGTCGATGACCTTCGTGCCCGATCCGCCCCGGCCTGAGCCGTCCGGACCGGGAAGGTCACGGGTGGCCGCGCCCGTGTCGGGGAGACCTCGGGTGGCCGCTTCGTTCCCCGCGAGCCCCTGGGTGGCCGCCGCGCTCTCGGGGAGGTCCTGGGTGGGCGCGTCCGGGGTGAGCAGGCCGCGCGTGGAGACGTCCGTGTCGGCTAGGCCCTGGTTCGCGGCGTCGGGGACTTCCGGCGAGGGGGTCTCACCGGTCGTGACGCCGGACGAGGGGGTCTCACCGGCCGCGACGGCGGGCGAAGAGGTCTCACCGGTCGTGCCGCCGGGCGCCGGGGCCGTGGGGCGGGCGGTGCCGGCGGGGGCCGGCCGGGAGGCCTCCGGGCGGAGGGGGCTCGCGGGGTTCGGCAGGGAGGTGAGCTTGGGCCGGTAGGCCATGCCGGGGATCACCAGGCCCGGCTGGGTGTCGTCGGTGTCGGCGATGGAACCGGACTCGGCGATCGTGCCGCCCGCGGCGTCGGCGCCCTTCCCGTCCGGGACGCTCTTGGCACCGCCGCTCCCGACCCCCGGGATGCTCTTGGCAGCGCCGCTCTCGGCGCCGCCGGGGGTCCGGTCACCACCGGGGGCCTTCGCGGCGTCACTTCCGGTGCCCTTCGCGGCGTCGCCGCCGGGGGCCTTGACCGCGTCGTCGACGGCGGCCGCCGCGACGTTGGCGGGCGGCTCCCAGGACTCGTTGAGCATCTCGGTCGCCACGAGCGTCGGCGGGTCGACGGGCGCGGCCAAAGTCGGCGGGTCGGCGAACTCAGGGCGTCCGAGGTCGCCGCCCACCAGCGCGATCAGCAGGTCCTGGGCGGACGGCCGCCGCTGGGGGTCGCCGTGGGTGGCCAGCCGCACCAGCCGGTCGAGGGGCGCGGGCAGGGTGCCGAGATCCGGCTTGCCGGTCAGCACGCGGCCCGCGAGGGTGATCATGTCGCCGCGCCCGTACGGGTGCCGGCCGTTGCCGGCGTAGGCCACCAGGCAGCCCCAGGCGAAGATGTCGGCCGCGGGGGTGATGTCCTCGCCGCGTACCTGCTCGGGCGCCCACCAGCCGGGGCTGCCGAGCAGCTCGCCCGACTGCGTGACGCCGTGCGTCGCGTCGAGGGCGCGGGCGATGCCGAAGTCGATCACGCGGGGCCCCGACATCGAGAGGATCACGTTGGCGGGCTTGAGGTCGCGGTGGACCAGCCCGGCGACGTGGATGGCCGCCAGGGCCGCCGCCACGCCCAGCGCGACGCCGTGCAGCGTTCCGGCCTCCAGCGCGCCGTATCGGGTGATCTGGGCGGAGAGCGGGGTCCCGGCGATGTACTCGGTGACCATGTAGGGCGTGCCGTCGTCGGCGTTGCCGTTGTCGAGCACCTGCGCCGTGCAGAACGACGCGACCCGCCGGGCGTTCGACACCTCGGCGTGGAATCGCTTGGCGAAGCCCTCGTCCACGGTGAACTCGGCCTTGACCACCTTGACGGCCACGGAGCGGCCGGTGGGGGCCTCGGCCAGATACACCGTGCCCATGCCGCCCTGGCCGAGCCGGCCGAGCAGCCGGTAGGGCCCGATCCGCGGAGGATCGCTCGGGCGTAACGGTTCTATACCGGCACGGTCCATTGACGACGCCTCCTCACTTCCCGGCGCGGCCACATTACCCATGCCCACTTTCCTCCCACTTGAAGATCGGTAACGACTGCGCTGTCCTACTTGAGGTGATCTGTCACCTTCCTCTGGAGACTGTTCGGTGCGGGACACTGTGTGGATGGGCAGTTCAATTGTTAACCTGCTTGGTCCGGTAGAAATACGTAATTTGGCGGACAAGCTCGATCTTCGTCCGACCAAACGGCTCGGGCAGAACTTCGTCATCGACGGCGGAACGGTCCGGCGCATCGTCCGGGTGGCCGAACTGTCGCCCGACGACGTGGTGATCGAGGTCGGGCCCGGCCTCGGGTCGCTGACGCTCGCGCTGCTCCCCGAGGTGCGGCGGGTGGTCGCGGTCGAGATCGATCCCGCCCTGGCCGCCCAGCTCCCGCTGACGGTCGCCGAGCGGGCCCCCTCGCTGGCCGGGCGGCTGACCGTCGTGCGCGCCGACGCGATGCGCGTACGGCCCGAGGAGCTCGGCCCCGAGCCCACGGCGCTGGTGGCCAACCTGCCGTACAACGTGGCCGTGCCCGTGGTGCTCCACCTGCTGGAGCACCTTCCCTCGCTGCGCAGGGGGCTGGTGATGGTCCAGGCCGAGGTGGCCGACCGCATGGCGGCGGGCCCGGGCTCCAAGGTGTACGGCGTGCCCTCGGTGAAGGCGGCCTGGTACGCCGACGTGCGTCGCGCCGGGCCCGTCGGCCGCACGGTCTTCTGGCCGGCGCCCAACGTCGACTCCGGGCTCGTGGCGATGACCCGCAGGGAGCCGCCGAGCACGACCGCCTCCCGCGAGGAGGTGTTCGCGGTGATCGACGGGGCGTTCGCGCAGCGCCGTAAGACCCTGCGGGCCGCCCTGGCCTCGTGGGCGGGCACGGCCGCCGCGGCCGAGACGGCGTTGCGCGCCGCGGGCATCGACCCGTCGGAACGCGGAGAGCAACTCCGCGTCGAGGACTTCGCCAGGATCGCCGAGAACCGCCCCTGACCCACCGGACCGGGGGCATCCGCCCGGGCATTCCCGCCGCCCCCCGGCATCCCCCGGGACTCCCGCCGCCCCTGGGGCCCTGGTCATCCGGCGACGGCGGCGCCGAAGTCGACTCCCTGGGTCGCGCCGTGCTCCGTCCGGCCGAACAGGGCGACGCGCCCGTCGCCTGGGGCCAGCATCCGCACCGGGCCGTCGCGGGGCGGGACGAGCGCGGCGGCGCCGGTCCTGTTCCGGTCCGGCACGCCGACGACCAGCCACCCGTCACCCGCCCCGCTGACCGCCCACCCGAAGTGGTCGTAGGTCTGTGCGCCGCTCGCCCTGACCAGCCGCCCGGCGGCCGGCACGGGCGCCGGGGAGCCGGGCGGGCGTCCCGTCTGGGCACCGGTCGCCGAGAGCGCGATGACGTGCACCGCGCCGGTCTCGGGACGCGTGCCGTCGCCGTCGAACGGGGCGCCCACGACGAGATCGGGTCCGGAGAACGCCAGCGAGAACCCGAACTGGTCGCCCGGCTCGGAGGTGTCCGCCATACCGCCGGCGCCCTGGACGAGGATGCCCGCCGGCCGCAGTCCGCCCCCGGCACGGCCGCCCGTGATGAGCTGGACGGCCCCGGCGTCGCGCTGACCGGCCGCGTCGGCGTGCGGGGCCCCGGCGGCCAGGTAGGCCGAGGTGCCGTCCTGCCCGTAGGCCAGGGAGTAGCCGAACAGGTCGCCCGCCTTGGCCGTCAGGGTGCCGCCGGCCAGCTCAGACAGATCCCAGCCGTCGCCCCGGTAGAAGGTCCCCTGGCCGGCCAGGGCGTCGTACACGACGGTCACCGCGCCCGAGTCGGGCGTGGGCGCCCCTCCGACGCCCCTGTCCTCGTACGGCGCGCCGACGGCCAGGTCCTGGGCGGGCCCCGCGCCGAGCGAGCCCAGGGCGACCGACCAGCCGAACAGGTCGCCCGCCTCGCCGTCGCCCGGCACGCCGGGGGTCTGCTGGGTGAACCGGCGCGGCGGTGCCGGCCGCCGCCCGTCGGGGCCGCCGAAGGCGTACACGTAGACCGCGCCGGAGTCGGGGATCCCGTCGCCGTCCTCGTACGGCGCGCCCACGGCGACCGCGCCGGGGGAGACGGCCAGCGACCAGCCGAAATGGGCGCCGTTGCGCTGCTCGGGGGCGCGCAGTTCGATCCTGCCCGCGTTCGCGCGGCCGAAGTCGCGTCCGCCCCAGTAGATGTAGGCGTCACCGGCCCCGGGCACCGGGGTCGCCCGGCCGCCGGCGCCCTCGGTGACCTGGCCCGTCCAGTACGGGGACGCGACCACCAGGTCCAGGCAGCGGTCGCCGTCGATGTGGCCCGCGCGGGCCACCCAGCCGCCCAGGCCGCCGACCCGGTCGAACGGCGCGCCGCTCACCTCGGGGAACCCGTTGGCGGTGCCGCGCAGGAAGAACAGGTGCCCGCCGCCGGCCCACGTGCCCGGCGGGTCGCCGAAGGGGTCGCCGGCGACGACGTCGTTCCTGCCGTCCCCGTCGAAGTCGGCCGTCCCCGCGTTCGCGCAGTCGCCGGGCGCGGAGGTCTGTGATCCGTGCGGGGTGGTGGCTTCGTGCGCGGGGGCAGTGGTGAGGGTGCCCGCCAGTATGGCCAGGGCGAGCAGGAGCCGCCTCACACGCGCACCTCGATGGTCTCGCCGCCGCTGACGACCGGCCCCGCGAGGGCGACGGCGCGCAGCCCGGCGGCGATGACGTACTCGCCGCCGAAGACGAGCGTCTGGCCGGGCCGGACGTCGGCCACCCCGCCCGCCGGGACCGCGCCGCCCGCCCCGGGAAGCGGGTCGCCGGCCCGGACGACGCGGCTCACCTTGTGGCGCCCGGCCCGGTCGTCGACGAGGTCGAGCGGGCCCGCGAGCCTGATCGTCGACCCGCCCAGGTTCAGGACGAACCACTCCGCGTGGCAGGTCTGCATGCCGGCCGCCAGGTGACCGTCCTCGTAGGCCGGCCCGCCGCACCCGGGAGGGTCGTGCAGGACGATCTGCAGGCCCTGGTCGCCCACCAGGACGCGCCGCCCGACGTCGTCGGCGCGGAGCGGGCCCGCCGCCTCGCCGTCCAGGGGATGCCCGCGTACCCACAGGACCGCGGCCACCAGGGCGAGCGCGGCGCCCAGGGCGACCGTCGCGGCGGCCCACCGCGACCCGCGCCGGCGTCCCCGGGCGGCGGGCGCCGGCGGGGTGCCCGCCGCGCGCAGGTTCTCGGGCGGCTCCCACATCTCCTCCAGCACGTGGGTGGCGGGGCCGTCGGAGGCGGAGTCGCCCCCGATGAGGGCGAGCAGGAGCTCCTGCGCCGTGGGGCGGGCGGCGGGGTCGCGGTCCAGGGCGCGGCGGACCAGACGGTCGAGCTGCTCGGGCAGGCCGCGCACGTCGGGTTCCTCGTGCATGGTGCGGTACGCCACCGTCATCGGGTCGCCGGTGCCGAAGGGGTGGCGCCCGCTGCCCGCGTGGGCGACCAGGCACCCCCAGGCGTACACGTCGGTCGCCGGGGTGACCGGCCGGCCGTCGATCTGCTCGGGGGCCCACCAGCCGGGGGTGCCGACGACCTCGCCGGTCAGGGTCGGGCCGGTGAGGCCGTCCAGGACGCGGGCGATGCCGAAGTCGATGACGCGCGGCCCGGTCGTCGAGAGGATCACGTTCCCGGGCTTGAGGTCGCGGTGGACCAGCCCGGCGGCGTGGATGGCGGCGAGCGCGGCGCAGACCCCGAAGGCCACGCCGACCAGGGGGGACTCCTCCAGCGGGCCGTACTCGGCTATCTGCGCGGACAGCGGGGTGCCGGAGATGAAGGCCGTGGCCATGTAGGGCCGGCCGTCCTCGGCGATCCCGTCGTCGAGCACCCTGGCCGTGCAGAAGGACGCCACCCTGCGCGCGCTGGCGACCTCGGAGCGGAACCGGGCGGCGAACCCCTTGTCCTCGGTGAACTGCCGTTTGACCACCTTCACGGCCACCTGGAGGCCGGTCGAGGACGTGCCCAGGTAGACGGTGCCCATGCCGCCCTCGCCCAGGCGCCCGACCAGCGTGTAGGGCCCTATCTCGGTGGGATCGCCGTCTTTCAGCGGGGAGGCGATGCTCTGCCCGTCGATGGTGCTCTCCTTCACCCGTCACCCCGTAGCCCCGGACGGTCACGGTACAGACATTCGATCTCGGCTGTCCGGTCGTTTGTCCTAGTGATAGGGACTTGTCGCATATCTGGCAGTCTGTACCGTGCGGTGCGGCGGGGGCTCCCGGGTGACCGGCAGGGGCCGTCGCGGAGTCGTTCGCCGGATCCGCCGGGGCGGAGGGTTACCATCGGGTCCCGTGACTTCCGTGACCGTCCGTGTGCCCGCCAAGGTCAATCTGCAGCTCTCCGTGGGCCCGCCGCGCGACGACGGCTATCACGACCTCGTGAACGTCTTCCACGCCGTCTCCCTGTTCGACGAGGTCACCGCCTCCGACGACCTGGCGGCCCGCCCGGGTGACGCGCCCGCCGTCGTGTCCGGCGGCTGCTCGGTCACGGTCGCCGTCGAGGGCGAGTCCGCCGACCAGGTCCCGCTCGACGGCGGCAACCTCGCGGTGCGGGCCGCCCTCGCGCTCGCCGCCCGCGCCGGACGGCCGCCGGGCGTCCGCCTGCTGATCCGCAAGACGATCCCGGTCGCCGGCGGGATGGCCGGGGGCAGCGCCGACGCCGCCGCCGCCCTGGTGGCCTGCGACGCGCTGTGGGGTCTCGGACTGGCCCGCGAGGACCTGATGGACATCGCCGCCGACCTCGGCAGCGACGTCCCGTTCGCCCTGCTCGGCTGCACCGCCGTGGGCACCGGGCGGGGGGAGAGGCTGGTGCCCGTCGAGGTCACCGGCCGGTTCCACTGGGTCTTCGCGCTCGCCGAGGGCGGCCTGTCGACCGCCAAGGTGTACTCCGAGTGCGACCGCATGCGCGAGGCCAACGGCGAGCAGGTCGGCTGGTCCCAGGCCGGCGAGACCCTGATGGCCGCGCTCGCCGCCGGGGACGCCGAGGCGCTCGGCGGGGCGCTGGTGAACGACCTCCAGCCCGCCGCGCTGATGCTGTGCCGGCCGCTGGCGCGCACGCTCGAAGCGGGCCGGGAGCAGGGCGCGCTCGGCGCGCTCGTGTCGGGATCCGGGCCGACCTGCGCCTTCCTCGCCGGGTCGGCGGACCAGGCGGCCGCGCTGGCGATGGCGTTGGAGGTCGCGGGCGTCTGCCGCTCGGTCGTCACCGCCTACGGCCCCGTCCCCGGAGCCGCCATCATCCCCGCCCGCCCCTGACGCCGCGTCCCCGGTGGCGTGCCCTGGCGTGGGTGGGCTGCGGATAGGCTTTGGGGGCGATGAATCTGGTAAACCTCGAATCGGTCTCCCATGCCTACGGTCCGAAGCCCCTGCTCGGTGACGTCTCCCTCGGCATCGAGGCGAGTGACCGAGTCGGCGTCGTCGGCCGTAACGGCGACGGCAAGACCACCCTCATCTCCGTGATCGCCGGCACGGTGAAACCGCACGGCGGCCGGGTGACCCACACCCGCGGCCTGCGCATCGGCTTTCTGTCCCAGGGCGACGACCTCGATCCCGCCATGACCGTGCGGCAGGTCGTGCTCGGCGACCGCGCCGAGCACGAATGGGCCGGCGACCAGGCGACCCGGGAGATCCTGGCCAACCTCCTCGGCGACATCGAGCTGGAGGCCAGGGCCGGTGAGCTGTCCGGTGGCGAGCGCCGCCGCACCGCCCTGGCCCGGCTGCTGATCGAGGAGCACGACCTGGTCATCCTCGACGAGCCGACCAACCACCTCGACATCGAGGCCATCGCCTGGCTGGCCGGCCACCTCTCGGCCCGCAGGTCGGCCCTGCTGGCCGTCACCCACGACCGGTGGTTCCTCGACGCGGTGTCCACCCGCACCTGGGAGGTCGTGGACGGCACCGTCCAGCGCTACGAGGGCGGTTACGCGGCGTACGTCCTGGCGAAGGCCGAGCGGGCGCGCGTCGCCCAGGCCACCGAGGACCGCCGCCAGAACCTCATGCGCAAGGAGATCGCCTGGCTGCGCCGCGGCCCGCCCGCGCGCACGTCCAAGCCCAAGTTCCGCATCGACGCCGCCCAGGCGCTGATCGCCAACGAGCCGCCGGCGCGTAACACCGTCGAGCTGGTGAAGTTCGCCTCCGCGCGCCTCGGCAAGACCGTCTACGACCTCGCCGACGTCACCCTGCACGCCGGCGGCCCCGGCGAGGGCCCGCTCGTGCTCGACCGGTGCAGCTGGCAGTTCGGCCCCGGCGACCGCGTCGGGCTCATCGGGGTGAACGGCTCGGGCAAGTCGACGGTGCTGCGGCTGCTCGCCGGGTCGGTGCGCCCCGACTCCGGCAGGCTCGTCCAGGGCAAGACCGTGCGGCTGGCCCACCTGTCCCAGGAGCTGGCCGAGCTGGACCCCGGGCGGCGGGTCCTGGAGACCGTCGAGGAGATCCGCAAGTTCATCCAGGTCGGCAAGCGTGAGTGGACCGCCTCCCAGTTGCTGGAGCGTCTCGGCTTCCGTGGCGACGCCCAGTGGAAGGTGGTCGGCGACCTTTCTGGCGGCGAGCGGCGCCGCCTGCAGCTCCTGCGGCTGCTCATGGACGACCCGAACGTCCTGCTGCTGGACGAGCCCACCAACGACCTCGACATCGAGACGCTGAACGAGCTGGAGGACCTGCTCGACGCCTGGCCGGGCACGCTGATCCTGGTCAGCCACGACCGCTACTTCCTGGAGCGGGTGACCGACCGCAGCGTGGCCCTGCTGGGCGACGGCAGCCTGTCGCTGCTGCCCGGCGGGGTCGACGAGTACCTCCAGCGGCGGTCGGCGGGCGCGGCGCTGACGGCGCGGGCCGGTTCCGCCTCAGCGGGGTCGCCCGCCGAGCCGCGGGAGGCCGCGCCGGCGCAGGGGCCGTCGGCCAAGGAGCTGCGCGAGTCCCAGAAGGAGCTGTCCCGGCTGGAACGCCAGCTCGACAAGATCAGCGGGCGTGAGGCCACGCTGCACGCCGCCATGGCGGACGCGGCCTCCGACTACGGCCGGCTGGCGTCCCTGGACGCCGAGCTGAAAGATCTTCAGGCGCAGAAGGAGTCCGTCGAGCTCGAATGGATGGACCTGGCCGAGAAGCTCGGCGAGTGACCCTCTAGCGCGGTCCGGAGGCGCCCGGGGCTCGGCGCCGTCCCCGGGTCGTTCCGGGTCGGACGGACCTCCAGGGGTCGTTCCGGGTCGGACGGACCGTCCAGAGGTCGGTCGCGGCCGGGAGGCGGGTCGGTCAGGCGCCGTTGGCGGCCGAGTCGAACGGGACCAGCATGGTGCGGAGCAGGGCGGCCAGTGTGCGCTGCTCGTCGGCGTCCAGGCTCGCGAGCAGCTCCCGCTCGCGCCGCAGCAGGTCGGCGAAGGCCTCGTCCACGCGCGCCCGTCCCAGTTCGGTGAGCGACACCAGCACCCCGCGCCGGTCCTCGGGGTCGGGCCGGCGGCGGACCAGCCGGGCGGCGGTGAGCCGGTCGATGCGGTTGGTCATCGTCCCGGAGGTGACCAGGGTGGCGCGGAGCAGGGCGCCGGGGCTCAGCTCGTACGGCTCCCCTGACCTGCGCAGGGTGGTGAGCACGTCGAACTCCCAGGGCTCCAGGTCGTGCTCGGCGAAGGACGCGCGCCGGGCCCGGTCGAGGTGCCGCGCCAGCCGGGACACCCGGCTGAGCACCTGGAGGGGCGACACGTCGAGGTCGGGACGCTCCTGGCGCCACGACATGACGAGCTCGTCCACCTCGTCCCGCGCGGAGTCGCCGGCGGACCCCCGCGCGAAGTCTCCGGCGGACCCCCGCGCGAAGTCCTCGGCGGACCCCCGCGCGGAGTCTTCGGCGGACCCGTCGCTTCGGCGCGTCGTCGTCATGGCGCCGAGTCTAGCTCTCTTGACATCGAGACATCTCTCCCGATAAAAAGTATCTTGATGTCAAGAGATATGTGGGATCCCGCCGTCTATGGCCGGTACGCCGGAGAGCGTGCCCGCCCCTTCTTCGATCTCGTCGCCAGGATCGGCGCCGACGACCCCGAGTACGTCGTGGACATCGGCTGCGGCACCGGCGAGCTGACCGCCGAGCTGGCCCGCCGCTGGCCGCAGGCCACCGTCCACGGTGTCGACTCCTCGCCCGCGATGATCGCCAAGGCCCCGCCAGGACCCGAGTTCAGCGTGGGCGACGCCCGCACGTGGGACCCCGGGCGCCCGGTCGACGTGATCGTCTCCAACGCCGTGCTCCAGTGGATACCCGAGCACCGCGAGCTGCTGCCCCGCTGGGTCGGGCACCTCCGGCCGGGTGGCTGGCTGGCCTTCCAGATGCCGGGCAACTTCGACGCCCCGAGCCACCAGATCATCCGGCGGGTCTGCGACTCGGCGGCCTGGCGGGACGAACTGAGCGACCTCGTCCGGTACCAGCCCGCGGGCGACCCCGCGAGCTATCTCGCGCTGCTGGCCGGGCTCGGCTGCGAGGTCGACGCCTGGGAGACGACCTACGTCCATCTGCTGTCCGGCGAGAACGCCGCGCTCAACTGGATCATGGGCACGGCCCTGCGGCCCATGCTGGACCATTTCGGCCCCGATCAGGAAAGGCGCGACGCCTTCCTGGACGACTGCGCTGTGGCGCTGACCACGGCATATCCGCGCGAGCCGTACGGCACGGCCTTCCCCTTCCGCCGGATCTTCGTCGTGGCGCGGCGGCCCTTGCCCAGTTAAACGTGACATTATGGGCGAAAGTCGGCTGATTGCGGGGTGGGCATGGCGATCGAGATCGAGGACAAGTTCGATGTGCCGCGAGACTACGAGGTGCCCGCGCTCACCGGGGTCCCCGGCTGCGCCGAGGTCGTCGACATGGTCACCCACCGGCTGACCGCCCTGTACTTCGACACCGCCGACCTGCGCCTGGCCGCGCGCGGGATCACGCTGCGGAGGCGGCGCGGGGGCGAGGACGCCGGCTGGCACCTCAAGCTCCCGAAGGCCAGAGGGGTGCGCGACGAGATCGCCCACCCCCTCACGCGCAGCGCCAAGATCGTGCCGCGCGAGCTGGCCGACCTGGTCCAGGCGTACACCCGGGGCGAGACGCTCCACCCGGTCGCCGAGCTGGAGACGCTCCGCAAGGTGACCAGCCTGCGCGACGCCGGCGGGCGGCCGCTGCTGGAGGTCGCCGACGACCACGTCAAGGGCACCGTGTTCGGCGCCGTCTTCGGCGCGGACCGGCACGTCGACCGCTGGCGCGAGATCGAGGCCGAGCTGATCGGCGGGGACGCCGCCGTCCTGAAACGGACCGGAAAGCTCCTGCGCAAGGCCGGCGCGGTCCCCGCCTCCTCGCAGAACAAGCTCGCCCGCCTGCTGGGCCCCCGGATCCCGCCCGCCGCCATCCCCGCCCCTGACGACGGCTCGGCCGGCGCGGTCGTGGTCGGCTACCTCAAGGACCAGGTGGCCGCCCTGGTCGCCCAGGACCCCTACGTGCGGCGCGCGGGCGACGACGCCGTCCACCAGATGCGGGTGGCGAGCCGCCGCCTGCGCAGCGCGCTGAGGTCCTTCTCCGACGTGGTCACCGGCACCTCAGGTATCCAGGACGAACTGCGCTGGATCGCGAACGTGCTCGGCGAGGCGCGCGACCTGGAGGTCATCCGCGAGCGCTTCTCCCGGCTCATGGAGACGCTCGACCCCGTCCTGGTCACCGGCCCGGTCCGCGCCCGGCTCGTCGACGACCTGGCCGAGCGCGAGCACGAGGCGCTCGCGCGCGTGAACGAGGTGATGAGCGGGCAGCGGTACTTCGCCCTGCTCGACCGGCTCGACGCCCTGGTGGCGAACCCGCCGCTCACCCCGCTCGCGATCAAGAGGGCGGACAGGACGCTCGCCCCCGTCGCCCGCAAGGGCTGGCGGCGCGTGGTCAGGAGGTACGAGGCCGCCCAGGCGATCGAGGACGCCGAGCGGCGCGAGATCGCCATGCACGACGTGCGCAAGGCGGCCAAGCGCGCCCGCTACACGGCCGACGCGCTCAGGCCCCTGCTCGGCGAGCCCGCCGCCGTGATCGCCAAGCGGGCCAAGGACGTGCAGGAGGTCCTCGGCCTGTACCAGGACGGCGTGATCGCCCAGCAGATCCTGCTCGACGAGGCCCAGCGGGCCCGGGAGGCGGGCGAGGACACCTTCACCTACGGCCTGCTCGCCGGGCTGGAGCGTGCCGCCGCCGACCGGTCCCACCTGGAGTTCCCCGCCGTCTGGGCCCGGGTGACCGCCGAGGACACCTGAGCCCACCGCCCGGTGCCGCCGGTCGCGATGAGACGACGCCCGACGCCGCCGGTCGCGATGAGACGACGCCCGACGCCGCCGGTCGCGATGAGACGACGCCCGACGCCGCCGGTCGCGATGAGACGACGCCCGACGCCGCCGGTCGCGATGAGACGACGCCCGGCGGCGGTCGGTGCCGCGTGAAATCCGTGCTCGCTAGGTGAGGTAGCGCTCGACGGCGGTGACACGGCCGCCGACGTGGTGCAGGACCGCGATCGCGCCCTTGCGGAGGTGGGTGTCCTCGGCGAAGCCGTCGAAACGGTTCTCGCAGAGGCCGGTGATCAGCTCGGGCAGCACCTTGCCGTGACCGCAGAGCGCCACGGGAGCGCCGTCGTCCAGCAGGGCCAGCGCGAGCGCCAGCGACTGCGCGGTGTCGTACTCGGTCTCGGTCAGCAGCCGCTCGGTGCGGATCTTCAGGGCCTCCCTGGCCGCGTACGGCAGCAGCGTCTGCACGCACCGCCTGCTCGGCGAGCTGACCAGCGCCGACGGCCGGTAGCCGTACAGCAGGTCGGCGACGGTCCTCGCCTGCGCCTCGCCCTCCTCGTCCAGGGGACGCAGGTCGTCATCGCCGCCCCAGTCCTGGCGCGAGCCCGCGTACGCGTGCCTGACCAGCACGAACGGCGTGGTCTCCAGCGGGGCGGCCGTCAGCGCCCTGAGCAGCCCCGCGTCCCACTCGTAGGTGAGCCGGGCCCGCGCCTCGGCGACCGGGAGCCACACGAGCTCGTCCACCTCGTCGGAGGGCTCCTGGGCCACCTCCTCGATGACCTGTGCCACCCAGTAGTCGACCCGTTTGAGCCGCCCGCTCTTCAAATAGTGGACGGGAGGCAGGTGGCGGCCGAGGGCGACGCTGAGCCCGGTCTCCTCGGCCACCTCCCGCAGCGCCCCGGCGATCACGTGCTCGCCGGGCTTCAGCTTGCCCTTCGGGAACGACCAGTCGTCGTACTTCGGGCGGTGGACCACGGCGACCTCGGGATCGAGGGCGTCGCCCCGCCACACGATCGCCCCGCCGGCCCGGACCACGTCCGTGGGATGCACATGGGGTTCAGTCATCGATCGTCCTCCACCGCCGGGTCCCGACCAGATGGGACTGCAGGTCGACGAGCGGCTCGTCGTCGGCGCCACGGTGCCGCCGCACCCACGTGCCGTCGCCGTTCAGCCACCAGCTGCTGGTGGTGTCGGCCATCGAGATGTCGAGGATCTCGGAGAGGTAGGCGCGGTGCTGCGCGCTGCTGACCTTCACCAGCGACTCCACGCGGCGTTCGATGTTGCGGCGCATCAGGTCGGCGCTCCCGATCCAGATCTCCGGCCGCCTGCCGCCGCCGAACTCGTAGATCCGCGAGTGTTCGAGGAACCGCCCCAGAATGCTTCTCACCCTGATGTTCTCCGACAAACCTGGGATGCCCGGACGGAGCGTGCACACCCCTCGGACGATCAGGTCCACCTGGACGCCGGCCCTCGACGCCGCGTACAGCGCGTCGATCAGCGGCTCGTCGACCAGCGAGTTCGTCTTGACCCTGATCCGCGCGGGGCGGCCCGCCATGTGGTGGGTGATCTCCCGCTCGATCCTGGCCAGCAGCCCGCCGCGCATCGAGTGCGGGGCGACCAGCAGCCGGCGGTAGGCCGAGTGGTGGGAGTAGCCGGTCAGGTGGATGAACAGGTCGGTGAGGTCCTCGCCCACCAGCGGGTCCGCCGTGAGCAGGCCGAAGTCCTCGTACTGCCTGGCGGTCTTGGGGTTGTAGTTGCCGGTGCCGATGTGGCAGTACTGGCGCAGCTCCCCGGAGGGCTCCTGCCGGACGACCAGCGCGAGCTTGGCGTGGGTCTTCAGGCCGAGCACGCCGTAGACCACGTGGCAGCCGGCCCGCTCCAGCTTCCGCGCCCAGGTGATGTTGGCGTGCTCGTCGAACCTGGCCTTGATCTCGACCACGACCACGACCTGCTTGCCGGCCTCGGCGGCGTCGATCAGCGCGTCCACGATCGGCGAGTCGCCGCTGGTGCGGTAGAGCGTCTGCTTGATGGCCAGCACGCTGGGGTCGGCCGCCGCCTGCTCGATGAACCGCTGCACGCTCGTGGAGAAGGAGTCGTACGGGTGGTGGACCAGGATGTCCCGTTCGCGGAGGACCGAGAAGATGTCGTCCTCGGCGTGCACGGCCTCGGCCGGGACGAAGGGCGGAAAGGTCAGCTCGCCCCGGTCCAGGTCGGCGATGGCGTGCAGGCCGGTGAGGTCGAGCGGGCCGGGCAGCCGGTAGATCTCGTGGTCGGACACGTCCAGCTCGTCCACCAGCAGGTCCAGGACCGCCTGGCTGATCGTGTCCTCCACCTCCAGCCGCACCGGAGGCCCGAAGCGCCGCATCAGGAGCTCCTTCTCCAGCGCCTGCATGAGGTTCTCGGTGACGTCCTCGTCCACGTCGAGGTCCTCGTTGCGGGTCACCCTGAACACATGGTGCTCGACCACCTCCATGCCCTTGAAGAGCTGGCCCAAGTGGGCGGCGATCACATCCTCTAGCGGGACGAAACGGTCCTTGGAGGCGGACACGAACCGGGGGAGCTGTGAGGGCACCTTCACCCGGGCGAAGACGGTGTGCCCCGTGCTCGGGTTGCGCACCGTCACGGCGAGGTTGAGTGATAGGCCCGAAATATAGGGAAACGGGTGAGCCGGATCCACGGCCAGCGGGGTCAGCACCGGCCGCACCCGCTCGCGGAACAGCTTGCGCATCGCCGTCCGCTCGTCCCTGTCCAGGTCCTCCCAGCGCACGATCTCGATGCCCACGCCGGCGAGCTGGGGGCAGACCTGTTTGTGGTACGCGGCCGCGTGGCGCAGCGCCAGGTCGTCCGCGATGGCGGCGATCCTGGCCAGCTCCTCGCGGGGCTTGAGTCCGCTTTTGGTGCGTAGCAGCAGGCCGGTGGCCATGCGGCGTTTCAGGCCGGCGACCCGGACCCTGAAGAACTCGTCGAGGTTGCTGGCGAAGATGGCGAGGAAGCGCACCCGTTCCAGCAGGGGAACGGTGGAGTCCTCGGCCAGTTCCAGTACCCGTTCGTTGAAATGGAGCCAGCTCTCCTCACGATTGAGGAAGCGCTCCTGCGAGGCGGGAAGGTCGTCGTGTCCTTCAGGGGTCGGTGGCACGATCTCGGCGGACATATGTCCAAAATGCCCTACTTACTTGAACGGCACGTTAACTTTTCAGCAACGACGGTTTTACTTACTCGGGGACTCCGAGGTGCCGCCGGGCGACTTCGCCGCCGTCCGCGCGCTCCTGGCCCTTTTCGGGGTCCTCCTCGGCCCGTCCGGCCTGTTCCGCCTGCTTGGCCTCCTGGGCGCGCAGCCGCTCCTGCTCGCGCAGCTCCTGCGCCTGGATCTTCTCCTGCTCGCGCAGCTCCAGGGCCCGTGCCTTCTCCTGCTCGCGCAGTTCCAGGGCCCGTGCCTTCTCCTGCTCACGGCGCTCCTGCTCCAGCAGCCGTTCCTGCTCGCGCAGCTCGCGTGCCCGCGCCTTCTCCTGCTCCCGCTGGAGCTTCTCCTGCTCGCGCTGCTCGCGGAGGCGCAGCTTCTCCTGCTCCTTGAGCTCCTTCTCCTGCTCCTTGAGCTCGCGTTCCCTGGCCTTCTCCTGCTCCCTGGCCTCCTTCTCGCGCGCCCGCTCCTGCTCCTTGAGCTCCTTCTCGGTGGGCCGGGCGACGCTGCGCAACTCGACGACCGCCGGGAGCTCGATGCGCGTGCGCGTGGACGCGGCGGTGAGCCCCGGGCGCGGCTCCAGCCCGGTCAGGCCGTTCCACGCGAGGTTGACCAGGTGGGCGGCGACCTCCTCGCGGTCGGGCTTGCGCGCGTCCAGCCACCACTGCCCGGTCAGCGCGACCATCCCGACGAGCATCTGGGCGTACATCGGGGCCAGAGTGGGCGCGTACCCCCGGTCGGCGAACTGGTCGGCGAGCACGTCCTCGACCTGGCTGGCGATGTCGTTGATCAGGCTGGCGAACGTGCCGGTGCCCGAGGCGGCGTGGGAGTCGCGCACCAGGATGCGGAAGCCCTCGCTGGACTCCTCGACGTACTGGAGCAGGGCCAGCGCGGCGCGCTCCAGCCGGATCTTCGGGTGGCCCGCGGTCAGGGCCACGCCGACCAGGCTCAGCAGGCGCTGCATCTCACGGTCGACGACGACGGCGTAGATGCCTTCCTTGCCGCCGAAATGCTCGTACACGACCGGCTTCGAGACCCGGGCGCTGGCGGCGATCTCCTCGATGGAGGTGCCGTCGAACCCCTTCTCGGCGAACAGGGTGCGGCTGACGCGAATCAGTTGCTCGCGGCGTTCCTTGCCGGTCATGCGTACGCGCGAGCGGGGTTCGGTCATGGGTCTAATAATGGCCGGAGCCTCGTTCACGGCAACCGCCAACGTGCCTGTTTGGCCGCCTAAATCAAGATTTGAAGGGGCGGAGGGGGTGAGGACAGGGGTTCGGGCCGCCGACCGGCGGCCCGACATAGGGGCTGAGTCAGCCAAGCCGCTTCGCCGCCAGACGCTCAGCGTTGGGCCACCTGACGTCGGTCGCCCAGCCGGCCTGCTCGAACCAGCGGATCACCCGTGCGCTCGGGTCGAGCTGCCCCTTGAGGGCGCCGTGCCGGGCCGAGGTGGGGTCGGAGTGGTGCAGGTTGTGCCACGACTCGCCGAAGGACGGGATGGCCAGCCACCACACGTTGCGGGACTTGTCGCGGACCTCGAAGGTCTCGTCGCCGAAGACGTGACACACCGAGTTGATCGACCAGGTCACGTGGTGCAGCAGCGCGACGCGCACCAGGCTGCCCCAGAAGAACGCCGTCAGCGCGCCCGAGAAGGACCAGGTCACCAGGCCGCCGATCAGCGGGGGCAGCGCCATGGACGCGAACACCAGCCAGGGGAACGCCAGGTGGATGCGGTAGACGTCCTTGTCGTTCATGAGGTCCTTGGCGAACCGCTCACGGTTGGTGCGCTCGGAGGAGAACATCCAGCCGATGTGCGCGAAGATCAGGCCCTTGGTCAGCGCCTTCCAGTCGTTGCCGAAGCGCCACGGCGAGTGCGGGTCGCCCTCCTTGTCGGAGTACTTGTGGTGGCGGCGGTGCGTGGCCACCCAGTCGATGACGCCCATCTCCAGCGACATGCTGCCCGCGATGGCCAGCACGATCTTCAGGGGCCGGTTGGCCTTGAAGGACCCGTGCGTGAAGTAGCGGTGGAGCCCGACCGTGACGCCGAGCCCCGTGAAGACGTAGAAGACGGCGCTGATGGCGACGTCGCTCCAGCCCAGGAAGTGTCCCCAGGCCATGGGAATGGCGGCGAGCAGGGCGATGAACGGCAGCGTGACGAAGATGACGAGCAGGACCCGCTCGAAGTTGCTCTTGGGATCGGGCTCGAGATCCGGCCTGGGTGGCGGCGGGGTCGCGCGGTCTTCGACGACGGTCATGGGCTACCTCACGAGATCGAGGATCAAGTACTACGGGCGTTCCGGAGCTACGTAACCGTAACCTACGCCATCGTAAGTTAGGAATCCCTAAGTTTGTAATGTGGAGAAGATGACGCTTCGGGCGGCATCCGGTGGCGGATCCACGCCTTGCGCATTCATGCCCGTATCTGTTATTGGGACGCGCCTGTAAGGCCAAGAGGCGGGCCGAGATGTGCCAAAGATGGATGCCCGCTCCCGCCGGTCCAGAGCCGTGACCAGCGGGATCGTCCGGGACGGCGCGCCCGCGTCCCGCCCGCGTGATCGGTGCCGCCCGGCCTGGGTGGGACACCCGCTGTGGGGGCGTGGGCGTCCGCCGGGTGGGCGCCGTCCGCCCTCGTCACGCCCGCCGTCCGGCCCGGGACGCCCGCCAGGGTACGGGAGGACCGTACCGGCTGGAGTAATGCGTTGAGCGGTGAGGGGCTGTGGTGGGTATTCTTGTCAGCGCGGTTTGCTGAAGGTCTGATCGGTCCGGCGTTGGGTAATTGGCAGCCCACCTGCCTTTGGAGCAGGGTTGTCCTGGTTCGAGTCCAGGCGCCGGAACTTTTCTCTCGTCTCACCACAGCCCCCTAGTCCCCACGCACTTCCCCGAGGGGGCTGGACCCGTCCCCGCAGGCGGCAGGTATTCTCACGGTGTCGGGTGGGTGGCGGTGTGGCGCCGGGACGGTGGCCGTGCGTCATCCACGCCGTCATGTCTCAGCCGCGACGCCGAGGGAGCCTCAGTCCGTGAGTGTGCCGCGCCCGGCAGCCGTCATCGTCCTCGCCGCAGGCGAGGGGACCCGGATGAAGTCCACCAAGCCCAAAGTCCTCCACGAGCTATGCGGTCGCGCCCTGGTCGACCACATGCTCGCCGCCGCCGAGGGCCTCGCCCCCGAGCGCCTGATCGTCGTGATCGGTCACGCTCGCGAGCAGGTCCAGGCCCACCTCGCCACCGCCGTCCCCGGCGCCCGCGCCGTGGTCCAGGCAGAGCAGAACGGCACGGGCCACGCCGTCCGCACCGTCCTCGAGTCGGTCGGCACGATCAATGGCACGGTCCTGGTCACCTACGGCGACACGCCGTTGCTGCGCACCGAGACCCTCGCCGCCCTGCTCACCTCCCACGCCGCCGAGGGCAGCGCGGTCACCGTGCTCACCGCCGAGGTGCCCGACCCGACCGGGTACGGCCGCATCATCCGCGACACGACCGGCGCCGTCCTCGCGATCGTCGAGGAGAAGGACGCCTCGCCCGAGCAGCGGGCGATCAAGGAGATGAACTCCGGCGTGTACGCCTTCGACGGGCTCCTGCTCGCCGACGCCGTCAAGCGGGTCTCGACCGCCAACTCCCAGGGCGAGGAGTACCTCACCGACGTGCTGTCGATCCTGCGCGAGGACGGCCACCGCGTGGGGGCCCACGTCGCCGCCGACCACGTCGAGGTCGAGGGCGTCAACGACCGGGTCCAGCTCGCCTTCGCCCGCTCGGTGCTGAACACCCGCGTCGTCGAGGCGCACATGCGGGCCGGGGTCACGATCGTCGACCCCGCCACCACCTGGGTCGACGTGACCGTGACCATCGAGCCCGACGCCGTGGTCCGCCCCGGCACCCAGCTCCACGGGCGTACGTCCATCGCCACCGGCGCCGAGGTCGGGCCCGCGAGCACGCTCACCGACACGGTCGTCGGTGCGGGCGCCGTGGTGCGCAACGCCGTCTGCGAGGGCGCCGAGATCGGCCCCGGCGCGTCGGTCGGGCCGTTCGCCTACCTCCGGCCGGGCACCGTGCTCGGAAAGGGGTCCAAGGCCGGCACCTACGTCGAGATGAAGAACGCCCGCGTCGGCGACGGCTCCAAGGTGCCGCACCTCACCTACGTCGGCGACGCCACCATCGGCGAGGGCAGCAACATCGGCGCGTCGAGCGTCTTCGTGAACTACGACGGCGTGTCCAAGCACCACACGACCGTCGGCGACCACGTCCGGGTGGGCAGCGACAACATGCTGATCGCCCCGATCACGATCGGCGACGGGGCCTACACGGCCGCGGGGTCGGTCATCACCAACGACGTTCCCCCGGGGGCGATGGCGGTGGGCCGGGCCAAGCAGCGCAACGTGGAGGGGTGGGTCGCGCGCAAGCGCCCGGGCACCTCCTCGGCGGACGCCGCGGAACGCTCGGCGGCCCCGGCCGAAGGGTCCGGTCAGAGCGGCCAGGCCGGGCATGAGTGAGAGTGAACAGGCCGGCCGGGCGGGTGAGGCCGGCCGGAGCGTCCGGCCTGATCAGGCCGGAGAACACTGGGGGAGCAGCACGATGAACAGGCGTGGCGAGCGAACCGGAAGGCACGGCGGTGTGTCCCGGGCGTGCCCGGCGAACCGCCAGGCAAGGAGTAGGGCATGAGCGGCAAGAAGACCACCGGCGAGAAGCACCTGATGTTCATATCGGGGCGGGCGTACCCCGAGCTGGCGGAGGAGGTGGCGCAGCACCTCGGCATGGAGATCACGCCGACGAAGCTGCACGACTTCGCCAACGGCGAGATCTACGCCCGGTACCTCGAATCGGTCCGGGGCAGCGACGCGTTCGTCATGCAGAGCCACACCGAGCCGATCAACACCTGGATCATGGAACAGCTCATCATGGTGGACGCCCTCAAGCGGGCGTCGGCCAAGCGGATCACCGTGGTCCTGCCGTTCTTCGGCTACGCCCGCCAGGACAAGAAGGGCCGGGGCCGCGAGCCGATCACCGCGCGGCTGATGGCCGACCTGTTCAAGACGGCGGGCGCCGACCGGCTCATGTCGGTCGACCTGCACACGCCGCAGATCCAGGGCTTCTTCGACGGGCCCGTCGACCACCTTTTCGCCCTGCCGGTGCTGCACCGCTACCTCAGCGGCAAGCTCGACCCCGACACCACCACCATCGTGTCCCCCGACACCGGCCGCGTGCGCCTCGCGGAGCGCTGGGCCGACCAGCTCGGCACCCCGGTCGCGTTCATCCACAAGCGGCGCGACCTCGACGTGGCCAACTCGGTGAAGGTCCACGAGGTCGTCGGCCAGGTCAAGGACCGCACCTGTGTGCTGATCGACGACATGATCGACACCGGCGGCTCCATCTGCAAGGCGGCCGACGCGCTGTACGAACAGGGCGCGACGAACATCATCGTGGCCGCCACGCACGCGATCTTCTCCTCGCCGGCGGTGGACCGGCTGAAGAACTCGCGCATCTCCGAGGTGGTCGTCACCAACACGCTGCCCATCCCCGAGGAGAAGCGGTTCGACAAGCTGACCGTCCTGTCGATCGCGCCGCTGATCGCCCGCGCCATCAGCGAGGTCTTCAACGACGGCTCCGTCACCAGCCTCTTCGAGGGCGACAGTTGACTGACGACGCCCCCACCCCCACCCCTCTACCCACCCCCCACAACGACGGCTCCGTCACCAGCCTCTTCGAGGGCGACAGTTGACTGACGACGCCCCCACCCCCACCCCTCTACCCACCCCCCACC
>NZ_JANZYP010000090.1 GCF_025506355.1 Sphaerisporangium corydalis | reverse complement strand
CACCACCCCGAACCCCCTGAGGCCAGGCCCCGGGTCCGTTTACGGGCCGGACCGCACATATCCCGGTCCCTTCGCGGGCGGACCGCGCGTATCCCGAGTCCGTTTGCGGGTCGAGCCCCGGGTAGGGATCGGGCGTGCACGCGAAGCTGACGTGGAGGCGGCGATGACCACTTTCGGATATTTCCTGTCGAGCGAGGAGCACGGGCCCCGCGAACTGGTACGCCAGGCCAAGCTGGCCGAGCGGGCCGGGTTCGAGAGCCTGTGGATCTCCGACCACTACCACCCCTGGCTGGACGCCCAGGGGCAGAGCCCGTTCGTCTGGTCGGTGATCGGCGCCATCGCCGAGGCCACGTCCCTGCCCGTCACCACCGCCGTGACCTGCCCTCTCGTCCGCATCCACCCCGCGGTCATCGCCCAGGCCGCCGCCACCAGCGCGCTCCTCACCGAGGGCCGGTTCCGGCTCGGCGTCGGCACCGGGGAGGCGCTCAACGAGCACATCATCGACACGCGGTGGCCGCCTGCCGCCGAGCGGCGGGAGATGCTGGAGGAGGCCATCGAGGTGATGCGCGAGCTGTGGTCCGGCAAGCTCGTCACCCACCGGGGCACCCACTACAAGGTGGACACCGCCCGCCTGTACTCGCTGCCCGACCAGCCGCCGCCCGTCTACATCTCCGGCTTCGGGGACAAGTCAATCGAACTTGCCGGGCGGATCGGCGACGGCTACATCCTCACCGGGCCGAACGCCGACATGGTGGAGAAGTTCCGCGCCTCCGGCGGAGGCGGCAAACCCGTCCAGGGCGGCCTGAAGGTCTGCTACGCCGACGACACCGCCCAGGCCCGCGAGACCGTCCACCGGCTGTGGCCGACCCAGGGCATCAAGGGCGAGTCCGCACAACTCCTGCCCCTCCCCCGGCACTTCGAGCAACTCGCCGAAATGGTCTCCGAACAGGACGCCACCGCCACCACCCCCTGCGGCCCCGACCCAGAGGACCACATCAAGGCCATCCAGCAGTACGTCGACGCCGGCGTCGACGAGATCCACATCAGCCAGATCGGCCCCGACCAAGACGCCTTCTTCACCTTCTACACCAAGGAAATCCTCCCCCACTTCCACTGAAAGGTCCTCGCCTTCGGCTCGGGCGGTTTTCCAAGGGCCTACCGGCCGGGTTGGCCCCCCGATCCCCTTCGGGGGCGGCACGTCAGGGAACTGCGGCAATGGCAGTGATCTCAACAAGCTGGCCCGTGTATCCCAGGCAGGACACGCCCAGCAAGGTCGAAGCATGCGGGCCGGCGGAAAGCTCGGAACGGCGCACGACGTCCCACACCCGGCCAAGCGCTTCGGGGGTGTCCGCGACAACGTACACGGTGGTGGAGAGCACCCGGCTCAGATCACTGCCGACCGCTTCCAACGCCGTCCGCAGGTTGGCGATGACCTGCCGGGTCTGAGCCACGTGATCACCGGCCCCGACGAGCCCGCCGTCCCCGTCCAGAGGCACCGCCCCGGCCATGAACGCCAGGCGCTCACCCGCTTCGATCACGGCCGCGTGCGCGTAGTCCGGCGGCGGGAACAGACCCGCGGCGATCATCCGGTGCACCATCACATTCCTCCTCGGTAAGTCAACGCGATGATGATCGCGGTGCCCGGCCTGGCGTGTCATCTGGGTTTCCTCCGGTCCCGGACACCCATCGGCATGATCGCATCGGCCCCTTGCACGGCGGCCACGTCCCAGGAGCACCCCTACCGCGCCGGCCTTCGACACCAGAACCTCCCACCGCGCCCAGGGCGCGGCGGTGACCTGGTGGTCACCTCCGGACACGGCGACGACCTGGTATTCGCCTCCAGGCACGGCGACGACCTGGTGGTCGTCTCCGGGCGCGGCGTTCAGGGGAGAGAATCGGTCCTTATGGACGAGCACATCGCGGTGATCGGGGAGGCGGTCGCGGACGCTTTCGTGATCCCCGGCGAGGGCATGCTGGACCTCCAGGTGCGCCCCGGAGGGGGCCCGGTCAACACGGCGGTCGCGCTCGGGCGGCTCGGCACCCCGACCCGGTTCCTCGGCCGCCTGTCGGACGACACCCTCGGGCGTCTCATCCGCGACCACCTGACCGGTTCCGGGGTCGACCTGAGCGCCTGCGTCACCGCCACCCGGCGCGCCACCCTGGCGATCACGGCGCTCGACGCGGCCGGGCGCGCGTCCTACGACTTCTACACCGAGGGCACCGCCGACTGGTTCTGGACCGACGAGGAGCTCACCGAACGGGCCCCGTACGACGCCTGCTGCGTGCACGCGGGCTCCCTCGCGCTGGTCCTGGAGCCCGGCGGCCCCCGCGTCGAGCGGCTGCTGGAGACCATGCGGGCGCGGGCGACGATCTCCATCGATCCGAACGTGCGGACCGCCCTGGTCCCGCCCGCCACCTACCGCGAGGCCCTCCCCCGGTGGGCGCGCATCGCCGACATCCTCCGGCTCAGCGACGAGGACCTCGCCCACCTGGGACTGTCAGCCGACGAGGCGTGCGACACCTGGCACGAGCTTGGCGTACGCCTCGTCGTCGTGACCCGGGGCGCCGAGGACGTCCTCGCCTCACTCGACGGCCTGCGGATCACGGTCCCGGCCGTCCAGGTCGCGGCGGTCGACACCGTGGGCGCGGGCGACACGTTCACCGCCGGACTACTGCACGTACTGCGCGAACGCGGCAGGCTCGGCGGACGCCTGGACACCCTGACAGCGGCCGACATAGAGTCCGCGATCCACTTCGCCACCCGAGCCGCCGCCGAAACCTGCAAAGTCCCCGGCGCCAACCCCCCTTGGCCCCACCAACTCTGACCCATACCACTCCCGGCCCCGGACGGTCGGTGGGCAGGGGGATCTCCCCACCCGGCACCCACTTGGGTGGTGAAGCAGTTGATGCCCACCCAAAACACACCCCCCGAACCAGCAGCACCCAGCCTCCGGCCCAGCCGACGGACTCGCACGGTCCAGGCCAGACGACGGACGTGCAACCCTCGGCCCAGCCGACGGACTCGCAAGATCCGGCTCCGGCGGGCGGTTTTGGGCCTTGTTCAACTGGCAAGAGTGCCGTGAACCGAGTCCTGTCCATCACGACTTGGTCGGTGATGACCCTTGATCGCGTGTGGTGGAGGCGCATTGCTTGTGGGGGCTCTGCTGTGGGCTACGGGACGGGAGGTTCAGGATGTGAAGTTGTGAGTTTTGATGGCGTGAAGGAAGGTCTGCCATTCACTGGGGGAGACGCGGAGAGTGGGGCCTGTGGGGCGTTTGCTGTCTCTTACCGCGAGATCGGCGGAATAGATCGCGATCTCCAGGCAGTTGCCGCCGTTGCCGCTGCTGTACGAGGACTTCCGCCAGCTCGGATCGATCATTTCCATGTCTCGGCCACCTTTGCCATCAGCTCGATCGATTGCTTCGTCGGTAGCGCCTCGGCTCGCAGGGACTCCCACAGACGTCGCACGGCCACCACGTCGGCGGACCGTTCGATGACGTCTCCGCTCAGCGCGTTGTCCACGTAGACGACCTGGCCTCCGTCGAAACTGGCGATGACAAAGGCTCCCGCCAGGCCAGAATAGGCACCCACTTCCAGCGGCACAATCTGGATAACGACATCTCGGCGCTCCGCCACGTCCAGTAGATGGACGAGCTGATCGCTCATGACCTGGGGTCCGCCAACTGGACGGCGTAGCACGCCCTCGTCCAACAGGACGACGAGCATAGGCCGCTTGTCGGTGGTGAGGATCCGCTGTCGCGCAAGCCGCGCTTCCACCTGATCATCGACGTCGAAGGGTCTTCCTGAGTGCTCGATCACCTCGCGCGCGTACGCCTCGGTCTGCAACAGGCCTGGTATGACGAGAGGCTCGTACGACAGCAGGGATGTGGCCTTGGCTTCGACTGTGAGCCATTTGCCGAGCCATTCGGGGGGCATGCCTCGGCAGACCAGGTCGTCGACCAGGCGGGAGAAGATGCCGCCCGTGTCCAGGATGCGGTCGCAGCGTTCGGCGAAGTCGGGTTTGGGCACGCGACGGCTGGTCTCCACCATCGCGACGAAGGACGGCGAGTAGCCCACGATCGCCGTGGCGAGCTGGGCCTGACTCAGGCCGGCGGACTCTCGGGCCTGCCGTAGCTCCCTGGCGAAGAACTCCAAGGGTGACATCCGGTTGCCGTTCACGATCCCTCACCTGCTTTCCCGAGGCGGCTGCCGCATTCACGTATCGGGGGTACGTGCGGCCTCTTGTTCCGGAGCGTACGACGCTGGATTTCTCGACGTACGCCTTTACGGGAACCTGTGGACAGGAGAATCGTGTACACGCTCATGGGACCGAATTGCCTGATATTGCCGCCAGTGTTGTCCACAGCCGGAACCGCGCGTCGCTACATTCGCCGGAATCTTCTGGAAATGGGGCTCGAAGCGAAAATCGAGGACGCCGAACTTGTGGTGTCCGAACTGGTAGGCAATGCCGTGAAGGCGAATCTCGTCCTGGTGGATGGGGCGTCCGAGAATCCGACTCAGGGCGAGGAGGGTGGCATTTGCCTAAGCCTGTCTCTTAAGTCCGGTGCCATTCGGATCGAGGTCTGGGATGCCGACCCGGCTCCGCCGATAACGATCGTCCCGGAACAGGACGATGAGAATGGCCGGGGGCTGCTTATTGTCAGCCGGATCGCCGTTGGGTGGGGGACGTGGTGGCCGCCTGAGGGCGGGAAGATCGTGTGGTGTGAACTGTCGCTTCTGTGAGCCGGTCTCCGGGATGTCAGCTGTTGAGCAGGGTGGTGGCGAGGGCGCGGATCGAGCGGGAGAGGCGGTTCGCGTCGCCCTGGGCGGTCATGTAGCGGACAAGGTCGCCGTCGAAGGACGCCAGCAGGATGTGGCCGAGGAAGTGGGCATCGGCGTCGGGTCTGGCCTCGGCGATCAGGGCGCGAACGTGGTCGTGCCAGCGGCGGTAGGTGGGGTCCGCGTACTTGTCGTCGGCGCAGGCGCGCTCGTGCGCCGCTATCAGCGCGATGTTGCGCGCGGCCAAGCCGGACAGCTCATCGAGGAAGGCCAGCAGGCGTTCTCGGGGCGGGGCGGACGGGCCGAGTGGTGGCGGGCCGGACTCGATGGCCTCGCGCAGGCGGGTGGCGCGTTCGGCCAGCAGCGCATGGAACAGGCCGGTCCGGCTGCCGAACCGGCGGAAGACGGTGCCCTTGCCCACGCCCGCCACGGCCGCGACCCGGTCCAATGACACGTGCTGCGCGCCGTGTTCGGCGAGCAGCCTCTCGGCCGCAGCCAGGATCGCCCGCCGATTGCGCGCCGCGTCCGCACGCTCCCCGGTGGCGGGGGTCACGTTCGTGTGGTCTCCGGTGATGGATGGGTGGGGTTCATCGGGTTGCAAACGGACCATGGGTCCGCATACTATCGCGGCCATAAGCGGACCGTCGGTCCGATTGGGGGGCGGGGTTCCGGGGTGGCGGGAAGGGGAGCGGTGGGTGTGAAAGCGCTGGTCGCGGATGCGCAAGGGGCGGCGGGGGTGCGGGTGGGGGAGGTCCCCGAGCCGGTACCGGAGCGGGATGAGGTTCTGGTCGAGGTGCTGCACGCGTCGGTGAACTTCGGCGAGATGCGGTACGCCGCGTACCGGCCGCCGGGGACGGTCATGGGCCACGACGCGGCCGGGGTCGTACTCCGGGCGGCAGCCGACGGCACCGGGCCGCCCGCCGGGAGCAGGGTCGTCGCGTTCGGCCCCGGTGCGTGGGCGCAGCAGGCGGTGTTCGGCACCGGCAGCGTGGCCGAGGTGCCCGAGCAGGTGGATCTCGCAGAGGCGGCGGCGCTGCCCATGACCGGGATCACCGCTCTGCGTACGCTGCGGGCCGCCGGTCCGATCCTGGGCAGGCGCGTGCTGATCACGGGCGCGTCCGGCGGTGTCGGGAGGATCGCCGTCCAACTGGCCCGGCTCGGTGGCGCTCATGTCATCGCTTCGGTGGGTTCGCCCGCCAGGGGTGCGGGCCTGGCGGAGCTCGGTGCGGACGAGGTGGTGGTGGGTCTGGACACGATCGGCCGGCCGGTGGACGTGGTCCTGGAGAATGTGGGAGGGCCGCATCTGGTCGCCGCATGGGGGCTGCTCGGGCCGGGTGGCAACCTGCAGAGCATCGGCTGGGCCTCCGGCGAACCGGCCGTCTTCCCGCCGAACTCGACCTTCGGCCTCGGGCCCGCCAGGACACTCAGCTCGTTCGGGGACGTGACGGACACCGGTCCGGACCTGGCCACGCTCGTCGGTCTTCTCGCGCGCGGCGAGCTCTCCGCCGAGGTCGGCTGGCGCGGCGCCTGGGATCTCGTCGCAGAGGCGGCGGACGCCCTGTTCGCCCGTCGCATACCGGGAAAGGCGGTCCTCGACATACCGCCGCTACGGGACGCCTGATTGGCGAGGGACAGTCCATCGCCTGACCCCGACCACGCGAGCCCATCGGCTGAGCCGGAAGCAGGGTACTGCTGGTCCGGGGGTGTGTTCTTGGGTGGACATCAAACGGCTCACCACCCAAGTGGGTGCCGGGTGGGGGAAATGCCCGTGCCCACCGAGCTTGTGGGTTGAACACATGCCGGGTCGCTCTGAGCCATCTGCGAAGCGCCTCGCCCTGCTCCCGCAGCTCTGGTCAGCGACGTCAGGGATGGGGTCAGGGGTTGGTTATCTGGTCCGGGGGGAGGGCGGCGAGGGTCCGGAGGGCGTTGAGGAAGCCTTGCCGGTCTTCAGGAGGGAGGCGGGAGAGGAGGCGTTCCTCTTTGGCTTGGATGCCGGTTTGAGCCGAGTCGCGTACCCGGCGGCCCTCGTCCGTGAGGGACAGGAGGCGGGCGCGGCGGTCGGCGGGGTCGGGGGTCCGTTCGATGAGACCGCGCCGCTGGAGATCGTCCAGGACCGAGATGATGCGTGTCTTGTCCGCGCCGATCGACTCGGCGAGCGCGGCCTGGGTGCGGAGCGGACGTGCTTCCAGCGCCAGCAGGACCATGTAGGCCCACATCGACAGGCCGTGCTCACGCAGGACGGGCAACTCAGCGTCGATCAGTGCCCTGCTCAGCGGGCTGATCATCGCCGCCAGGTCAGGACGGTCGATCATGCTCAGTCACTATACGCGTTGACAGATGATAAGCTGAGGTAGATTATATGCAGACGCTTATCAATACATGAAGCGACGACCCAGCAAGGAGTGATGGTGGACATTCGGGAGTTGGACCGGCGTGTGGTGCGCGCGAGCATGGGCTTGGTAGCGATGGTGACGGTCGAGGATCTCGGTCGGCCGACCCCGTGTGCCGACTGGACGCTGGCCGAACTGCTGGCCCACATGACGGCGCAGCATCACGGATTCGCCGCCTCGGCGGAGGGGGGTGGGGCCGATCTGGCCGCGTGGCGCGCCGAACCGCTCGGCGACGACGCCGTGCCCGCCTACATCAAGGCGGCCGGCCGCGTGATGACCGCCTTCGCGGCGGACGGCGTGCTGGACCGCGAGTTCTCGCTGCCCGAAGTGGTGACAGGCATGACGTTCCCCGCGCCCCAGGCCATCAGCTTCCACTTCATCGACTACCTGGTGCACTCCTGGGATGTCGCCAGGTCCCTGGGAGTCGCCTTCGCTCCCGAGCCGGACCTGCTGGAGGCCGCCTGGCCCGTCGCCAAGCTGGTCCCGGACGACGAGCAGCGCCTCGAACCGGGCGCGGCGTTCCGGCCCAGCCTGCCCGCCCCCGACGACGCGACCGACTTCGACCGCCTCCTCGCCCTCCTGGGCCGCTCCCCCACCTGGACCCCTTGATCAGCGGAGCCCTGCGGACGTCCCCGCCGTACCGGTCCGCGTCACAGCTCGTCGGGGGTCTGGGACTCGGAGGTGACCGGTGGGGACGGGGTGCTGGGCATGGCGAGGAGGTGGAGGGCGGTTTCGGAGGGGGAGCCGGGCTTGGCGGTGTGCAGGGTGAGGATCTGGTCGGGGTCGTCGGTGGGAGTGAGCGCCTCGTAGCTCAGGGTGATCTCGCCGACAACGGGGTGGTGGTACATCTTGGTGCGGTGGCCGTGACGGTGGACGTCGTGGTCGGCCCACCAGCGGCGGAAGTCCTCGTCCCGCAGGGAGAGCTCGCCGATCAGCTCGACGAGCTGGGGGTCGTTGGGGTGGCGCCCCGCGTACAGATGCAGGGCCGCGACGGTGCTGCGGCCGGTCCGTTCCCAGTCGACGTAGAGCTCGCGGGCCCCCTCGTCGAGGAAGACGTAGCGGGCCATGTTGCGCTCGCGGTACGGCAGGGCGTCGAAGTCGGTGTACAGGGCCCTGGCGAGGCGGTTGCTGGCCAGGATGTCCATGCGGCGGCCGATGACCATGGCCGGGACGGTGGTCAGCGCGTTCAGCACCTCGTGCAGGCCTGGCCGCACCCGCTGCGGCGGCAACGGGCGGCGCCGCGCGCGTGCGGGCCGGGCAACGGTGAACAGGTGGCCGCGTTCGGTCTCGTTCAGCCGCAGGGCACGGGCCAGCGCGTCCAGCACGGCCTCGGAGACGTTGAGGTTGTGGCCGCGCTCCAGGCGCACGTAGTAGTCCACGCTCACCCCGGCGAGCTGGGCGACCTCTTCCCGGCGCAGGCCAGGTACCCGGCGGGTGCCCGGCTGCGGGGACAGCCCCACCTCCTCCGGGCTGATCCGGGCGCGGCGTGAACGCAGGAAATCCCGCAGCTCAGTGTTGCCCCCGGCACCGGAGGTGGTGTCGCCCATGCCCCCAGGCTAGGTCAAATAGGACGCCATACCCCTACGGGTGAGGGGCACTGCTGGACCCCCGGTGGGCTGGACCCCGGGTCCGACGGGGCCCCTCCCAGACGCCGGGCGGGTCCCGGCCGGTGGTTCGCTGGAAGGAGGAGCACCACAGGAAGGCAGTCCCATGACCGGATCGACGCGCGTCACCACGCCGTTCACCGCCCAGTCCACCGCCGCCGAGGTCGTGGCGGGCATCGACCTCACCGGCCGCCGCGCCATCGTGACCGGCGGCGCCTCCGGCATCGGCCTGGAGACCTCCCGGGCGCTCGCCGGCGCCGGCGCCGAGGTGACCATGGCGGTACGCGACGTCGGGGCCGGTCAGCGAGCCGCGGACGACGTCAGGGCGACCACCGGGAACGATCGCGTCCTTGTCGCGCCGCTGGACCTGGCCGATCAGCGGTCGGTCGCGGCCTTCGTCGCCGCGTGGGACGGCCCGCTGCACATCCTGATCAACAACGCCGGTGTGATGAGGACGCCCGAACTCCGGACGCCGGAGGGCTGGGAGTTGCAGTTCGCCACCAACCACCTCGGGCATTTCGCGCTCGCCACGGGCCTGCGCCCGGCGCTCGCGGCGGCCGGCCGCGCCCGGGTCGTGGTGCTCAGCTCGGTCGGGCATCTGCGCGGCTCGGTGGACTTCGACGACGTCCACTTCCGCGAGCGCCCATACGACGGCGGGCTCGCCTACGACCAGTCCAAGACCGCCAACGTCCTGTTCGCCGTCGAGGCGAACCGGCGCTGGGCCGGTGACGGCATCACCGTCAACGCGGTGCATCCCGGGGCGATCTTGACGGACCTGACGCGGCACATGAGCGAGGAGGAGCTGGACGCCGCGGTGAACTCGGGGTACGTGTTCAAGGCGCCCCAGCAGGGCGCGGCCACCTCCGTGCTGGTGGCGACGTCGCCGTTGCTTGAAGGGGTGGGCGGCCGGTATTTCGAGGACTGCGCCGAAGCGCGGCCTCACGTCCCGGGAACCTCCGGGGGCGTCGCGGCGCACGCTCTCGACCCCGAAGCCGCCGAGCGCCTCTGGCGTCTGTCCCTCGACCTGCTCACCTCCGCCTCCCGCCCCTGAGGCCGAACGGGACACGACCCGATCGAACAAGAGGCAAGGGCGAACGCCGCGGGAGGGGACTGAAAGACTCCAGGTGAGAGATCGTATGGTCTCGCTGGTCGACCACGGCTGGTCTCACTGGTCGGAGCGCGGCCAGAGCGAGCGTCGATGGAGGGATCCGATGGCCACGGCACGGCAGCGGGCGCAGGCTTTTTGTGACAGGTTCGGGCTGGTACTGCCGATTCTGCAGGCGCCGATGTCGGGATCCAGCCCTCCGGAGCTGGCCGTCGCGGTGGCCGAGGCCGGCGGGATGGGCGCGGCGGGCGTGCTGCGGGACACTCCGGAGCGCATCGCCGAGTGGGCCGAGCGGTTCCGGGCCGGGTCCTCCGGCGCCCTGCAGCTGAACATCTGGATCCCGGAGCCGCCCGTCGCCGACCAGGGGGAACGGCGGCGGCGGTCCGACGACGCCCGCATGTTCCTCGCCCGTTTCGGCGCCCCTGGCGAGGAGGGCGGGCCTGGCGCCCTGGCGTTCCCTGACCAGTGTGAGGCCATACTGGCCGCCCGCCCGGCGGTGATCTCCTCGATCATGGGCCTGTTCGAGCCCGCGTACGTCCGCCGGATGCACGACCAGGGCATCGCCTGGTTCGCCTGCGCCAACACGCTGGAGGACGCGCTGGCCGCCGAGGAGGCCGGGGCGGACGCGGTCGTGGCCCAGGGCATGGAGGCCGGCGGTCATCGGGGCGCGTTCCGGCAGGAGGACGCCGAGCGCACCGATGTCGGGCTTTTCGCAATGATCCCCTGGTTCGCCGATCATCTGCGGGTGCCGATCGTGGCGGCGGGCGGGATCGCCGACGGGCGTGGGGTGGCCGCCGCGCTCACCCTCGGCGCGAGCGCCGTCCAGGTGGGCACGGCCCTGCTGCGCTGCCCCGAGACCGGGATCAGCGCGCGGTGGGCGGCTTCGCTGGACGGACTGGCCCCCGAGGACACGATGACCACGCGGGCCTATTCGGGGCGGCTGGCCCGGGCGGTGCCCAGCGCGTACCTGAAGGCGTGGACGGAGCCGGACGCGCCCCGTCCCGCCCGGTTCCCCGACCAGCTTCAGCTCGTCAACCAGTGGCGCCGGGGCGACGCCGAGAGCGTGGACCCGGGCAACCACTGGGCCGGGCAGAGCGCCGCCCTGGCCACCCCCGACCCCGCCGGCGAAGTGATCACCCGCATGTGGCGCGAGGCCACGACCCTGCTCCCCTGACCGCGCAGGTAGTGATCGTGGACGTGGCCGTGCAGGTGGCGGGCCTTGGCGTGGCCGGGGCTGCCGTCGGGGGCCGCGTGTCAGTGGGCGTGTCAGGGCGGCGGGGGTCCGGTATCAGGGCGGTCGGCGAACGTTGGGGCCATGAACGCATCAGCGATCGCGGCCTCGGGGCTGCGAAAGGCTTACAAGGACAAGGTCGTGCTCGATGGCATCGACCTGGAGGTCCGGACCGGGACGATCTTCGCCCTGCTCGGGCCCAACGGCGCCGGCAAGACCACGACGGTGAACGTGCTGACCACGCTGCTGAGGCCCGACGCCGGAAAGGCGGTCGTCGCCGGGCACGACGTGGCCACCGAGACCAAGGCGGTGCGCGCGGCGATCGGGGTCACCGGGCAGTTCGCTTCGGTGGATCAGCTCCTCACCGGTGAAGAGAACCTGCTGCTGATCGCGGACCTGCTGCACCTGCCCAAAGCGGAGGGCAGACGCGTCACGGCCCGGCTACTCGACCGGTTCGACCTGGTGGAGGCGGCGGGCAAACTCGCGTCGTCCTACTCCGGCGGCATGCGCCGCAAGCTGGACCTCGCCATGACGCTGGTCGGCAAGCCGCGGATCATCTTCCTGGACGAGCCCACGACGGGACTCGACCCGCGCAGCCGCCGCACGATGTGGGAGATCATCCGGGAACTGGTCGCCGACGGCACCACCATCTTCCTCACGACGCAGTATCTCGAGGAGGCCGACGTCCTGGCCGACCGTATCGCCGTACTCGACCAGGGCCGGCTGGTCGCCGAGGGCACCGCCGCCGAGCTGAAGCGCCGGGTGCCCGGCAGCCACATCCGGCTGCGGTTCACCGATCGGCACGAACTGGACGTCGCCGCACAGGTGCTGCACGAGGCCACGAGGGACGACGAAGAGCTGGCCCTGCGGGTGCCCGGCGACGGCGGGGTGCGGTCATGGCGCGCGCTGCTCGATCGGCTCGACGCGCATTCCATCGAAGTCGAGGAACTGTCGGTGCACACCCCGGACCTGGATGACGTCTTTCTCGCCCTCACCGGTCACGGTAACAAGGAGGTCAACGCGTAATGAGTGCCATCTCAGTCTCCCTGGCGGATTCCGCGACCATGTTGCGGCGCAACTTCCGGCACACGATGCGGAACCCCGTGACGCTGATCAACGCCATCCTCGTGCCGATCTTCATGATGTTCCTCATGGTCCACGTGTTCGGCGGCGCGTTCAGCGTCGGCGTCGACTACGCCGATTACGCGACCCCCGGGTTGATCATGACGACCATCTGCTACGGGATCAGCCCCACCGCTATCGCGGTGAACTCCGATATGACGACCGGATTCATCAACCGGCTTCGCGTCATGCGGGTGTCCAGGGCCGCGGTGTTGAACGCGCACGTGATCTCGACCTTGCTGCGCAGCCTGGTGGCCATCGTGCTCATCGTCGGGGTCGCGTTCCTGATGGGCTTCCGCCCGTCGGCGAGCTTCGCGCAGTGGCTCGGCGCGATCGGCATCGTCGTCTTGACGATCGTGGCGATCGGCTGGCTGACCGTGGGGTTCGGCCTCGCGGCGAAGTCGCCGGAAAGCGCGGGAATCGCCGCCGTCCCGCTGATGCTCCTGCCCTTCCTGAGCAGCGCGTTCGTGCCGGCCGACAAGATGGGGGCGGGCGCGCGGCAGTTCGCGGAGTACCAGCCGTTCACCTCGATCATCGAAAGCCTGCGCGGGCTGCTGACCGGCGCCCCGTCGGCGAGCTCGACCATCACGGCGATCGCCTGGTGCGTGGGCCTCGCGTCGGTCGGCTACCTGTGGTCGCGCGCGTCCTTCACGAAGCAGGGGTGATCTCGGCCGGCTCACGCCATGCGTCCTTCACGAAGCAAGAGTGAAATCGGCCGCCTCACGCCAAGCGTCCTTCACGAAGCAAGGGTGATCTCGGCCAGCTCACGCCAGTCCCCCCGCCTACCGGCACGGGTCGCCTCGGTGAACGCCAGTTCACCGAGGCGATTCCGCGTGTCCGCGGCGATCCTGGAGACGTCCGGCTGCGAACGGTCCGGCGTGCCGCGCACGCTCTCGCTCGCCGCGAGCAGTCGCACGGCCTGCTCGTCCTGTCCCTGGCGCACCGCGAGATCCGCGATCCCGATCAGCACTTCGGCGATCAGCGGCGGGTACATCATCTCCACGGCCGCGTGGAACGCCTCGCTCCGGTGCGCGCGGGCCGCGTCGAGATCCTCGGTGAGGTAGCCGTACAGGTCCAGGGCCCTGGTGCGGGCCAAGCCGCCCAGTTCCGACTCGTCCAGCATCTTCCGCACGGTGGCCAGGCGCTGGTGTGCCGTGTCCGGCTCGCCGCGCCAGCGCGCCAGCTGCCCTTCGAGAAGCGCCAGCTCGGCGAGCGTGTCCGGCCACGCCATCCCGTCCGCGTACCGCTGCGCCTCCGCCATGGCGAAGGCGCTGGATCGCTCGTCGCCGAGCAGCCAGTACAGCTGGGCCTGCCGCGCTCGCGGGCCGACCACGTCCTCGGTCGCGCCGACCTCGGTCAGCGCCACGATCGCCTCCTCAAAATGCTCACACGCGCGTGCGAACTCGCCGCGCATGGCGAGCCGGTCGGCGAGGAAGGTCAGCGCCAGCGAGATCCCCATCCGTTCGCCCAGCCCGCGGAACTCGGCGAGGGCGATCTCGGCGTCGGTGTCCACGTCGGTCTCGTCGCCGCCGAGGACGAGCCGGAGCCGGCCACGAGTGATCCTGGCCTGCGCGCGCACCCACGGATCGTCCCCGGCGATGAGCGGCTCGAACGCGGGCAGGAACTCCGCGGGCCCATGCAGCATCCGCTCCCACAGCGCGACGAACCCGAGCAGCGGATGGCCGTACCCTCTGCCCTGGGTCAGCCGGTGCGCCTCCTCGATCCACTCCCGCGCCTGGTACTGGTCGCGACCGGCCCCGGAGGTCACGAACATCGTCACGACGGTGTACGCCACCGCCCGCACCTCGTCCGGCACCTCACCGTCCAGGGAGGCCGCCGCCACGCTCAGTTCGGTGCCCTCGGTCCGGTGCCCGCTGAGGAACCAGTACCAGCCCACGGCCCCGGCCAGCCGCATCGCCTCCTCGGCCCAGCCCTCGGCGATCGCCCCGCGCAGGGCCGCGCTGATGTTGTCGTGCTCGGATTCGAGCATGGCCAGCCAGGTCAGCTGTTCGGCCCGGCGCAGGTGAGGATCGGCCGTCTCGGCCAGCTCGGTGAAGTATTCAAGGTGCGCCCGGCGCGCCGACTCGGTCTCCCCGGCTTCGGCGAGCCGGTGTCCCGCGTACTCCCTGATGGTGTTGAGCATCCGGTAACGCGGCGTGCCCTCGCCGTCGGCGAGCAGCAGCGACTTCTCCATCAGCGCGGTCAGCAGGTCGAGCACCTGCTCGGCGGCGAGCGGCTTGTCCCCGCACACCCGTTCGGCCGCCTCCAGGCTCGCCCCGCCGGAGAACACCGAGAGCCGCCGCAGCACGCCACGTTCGGCCTCGCTCAGCAGGTCCCAGCTGTAGTCCACGACCGCGCGCAGCGTCTGGTGCCGGGCCAGCGCCGTACGGCTGCCGCCGGTCAGCAGACGGAACCGGTCGTCGAGCCGGCGCGCGAGCTGGTCGATGGACATGGTGCGCAGCCGCGCGGCGGCCAGTTCGATCGCCAGCGGTATCCCGTCGAGCGCCCGGCAGATCCGCACCATGGCCGACACGGTCTGCGCGTCGGAGCCGATGTCCTTGCGCACCAGGCCCGCGCGGTCGCGCAGCAGCAGCACCGCGGGCGAGGACCCGGCCTCGGCGGGGTCCGCTCCCTGCGCGGGCAGCGCGAGCGGCTCGACCTGCCACAGCACCTCACCGGTGATGCCGAGCGCCTCCCTGCTCGTGGCCAGGATCCGCAGCCTCCGGCACTCCCCCAGAAGCCGGTCGGCGAACGCCGCGGCCGCCTCGATGACGTGCTCGCAGTTGTCCAGGATCAGCAGGATCGCGCGCTCCCGGAGCGCGGCGATGAGCCGGTCCATCGGTTCCCCGCCCCGCGCGTCACCGAGCATCGCCTGGTCACGCAGGCCGATCGCGGCGAGGGCGGCCTGCGCCAGATCACCGCCCGCCCGCACCGAGGCCAACTCGACCAGCCATGCCCCGTCGGGCAGCTCGGCGAGCATCGTCCGCGCGGTCTCCGTGGCCAGCCTCGTCTTGCCGGAGCCGCCCGCCCCCGTCAAGGTGACCAGCCGGTGTCCCATGGCCAGGACGGCGACCTCGGCGATGTCGTCGTCCTTGCCGACGAAACTCGTCAGCTCGGCGCGCAGGTTCGTCCTGCGGTTCTCCGCCCGCCCGCCCAGTTCGCCGCGCAGCACGGCGGTGTGCAGCGCGGACAGCTCGGCCGACGGGTCGGCGCCCAGCTCCTCGGCGAGCCGCTCGCGCGTCCGCTGGTACACGGTCAACGCCTCGGTCCCGCGCCCCGCGTCGGCGAGTGCCCGCATCAGGGCCGCCACGAACCCCTCACGCAGCGGATGGGTGGCGACCAGCTCGGTCAGCTCGGAGACCAGCTCCGCGCCGCCGCCGAGGCGGATGTCCGCGTCCACCCGATCCCCGAGCGCGGCGACGTAGAGCTCGTCCAGGCGCACGACCACGGCGTCGAACGCGTCGCTGCCGCGCAGGGCGATGTCCTCCATGGCCGTGCCCCGCCACAACGCCAGGGCCGAGCGCAGCAGGTCCGCCCGCGCCGCGGGCTCGGCGGCACGGGCCTGGCCGACCAGGCGTTCGAACCGGGCCACGTCCACGGCGTCAGGAGCCACGGCCAGCCGGTATCCGCCGGAGTCCGCCTCGATCACACCGTCCGGTAACACCCTGCGCAGCCGGGACACCAACGCCTGCAGGGCGTTCACCTCGTCCGCGGGCGGCTGCTCCCCCCAGATCCAGTCCACCAGCTTCGTACGCGTGAGGACGCGGCCGGGTTCGAGGGCGAGCGCGGCCAGCAGCGCGCGCAGCCGGACGCCAGGAACCTCCACCACGGCGCCATCGCGGTTCCTGACCTCGAACGGTCCAAGCAGTTCAACTCGCACATCAGTCATTGTGCCGAACCCTGGCGACGTCCTCGGCCCCCGGCCGGTCGCCTGTGGACAAGTCACGGAGCAGGGTGGTCAGGCGAAGCGCTCGATGGTGACCGGGATCAGGCCCTGCTCCCGGATCGCGCGCCGGTGGTGGGAGAGCAGCCTCCCGACGGCGGTGGCCGGGCCGGTACCCAGGTGCACGGTCACGTCGAGGCACCAGGCGATGCCGCGCCCGATCCGGCGCAGGTCCCAGGTGAAGGTGTGCCCGCCGAAGTCGGCCGTCGCGGTACCGATCACGCGCGAGTCCGGATCCGCCGGATCGCCGACCGGCCGCAGCCTCAACGCCGGCCCCACGTTCGCCAGGCCGTGCTCGCCGAACTCCCCGGCGAACAGGACGCGGTAGCGACGCGTCTCACTACCACCCGACGTGCCCAGGTCCAGGGGGCTGGCGGCGGGCAGCGGCTGACGGTCGTCGAAGCGGGCGCGGATGCTCCGCTCGCTCGGCAGAGGAGACCCGCCGAGCATCGTGTACGCGTCACCGGCCTCGCGGCGGCTCACCACGGCCACCCGCTCGCGCAGCAGCGGATCGGCGCGGATCCCACGGCTCAGCTCGGGGGAACCACGCCAGTCACCGGCCTGCGGCGTCCATTCGGCACCGTCGATGCCGGCGGCGGTGAAGTCGTCGCACAGGACGAACTCCTCGACCAGGAGCCCCAGCGCCGGCCTCCCCAGGTCCCGGTCACCCTCGGCGGCGAAGATCAGGTAATAGTCCAGCGACGCCTCGTCCCCGGCGTCGTCGGCCACGGCCTGGCCACCCTGCGGACCGTATTCCACATTTTCTCCCACACCCCCATGATCCCCCCGAGTACGACATGGTCCCCGCCTTTCTCGTCCCGTGTGTCGAATCGGGCGTGTCCCGATCGATGCGTGTGTAGTACGAAGACGAGGTTCCGCGATCGGAGATGATCTTCAATGAGGTTCAGCACCACGATCAGGTCGGCCGGCAAGACCGCCACCGGCATCGCCGTACCGGCGGAGATCGTGACGGCCCTCGGGTCGGGCAAGCGGCCCGCCGTGCGCGTCACGCTGGGGGAACACACCTACCGGACCACGGTGGCCCCCATGGGCGGGGAGTTCCTCATCCCGGTGAGCGCCGAGGTCCGCGAGAAGGCGGGCGTCGCCGCCGGGGACGCGGTGGACGTCGAGATCGAGCTGGACACCGAGCCCCGCGAGGTCACCGTGCCGCAGGACCTCGCCGAGGCGCTCGACGGCGCCCCGTCCGCCAGGCGGAGGTTCGACGCGCTGTCCTACAGCAACAAGCGGCGGTACGTGCTCGCGGTCGAGGGCGCCAAGGCACCCGAGACGCGCCGGCGCCGCATCGACAAGACGATCACCGAGCTGAACGACGACCGACCCTGACCTGGCCCGGCGGTCGCCGTGGCCGTGTGACCCCAGTGACGCAGGTCCAGCCTGTTTCTTGACCAGCAGCTTAGTGTAGCCTTACCTAAGTTTGCTGGTCGGGCTGTTCCGAAGGGGTGCGGATGGGTGCGTCGGATCCTTCGGGACGGGACGTCCTGCGAGGAGCGATCAGGGGCCAGCGGCGGGGCGTCGCGGTCGGCTCGCTCCTCGGGGCCGGGCACCAGGCGGGCGAGGCGTCCGTCCCGGTACTGATCGGCGTCGTGATCGACCAGGCCGTCGGCAAGGGCGACCTGAGCGCGTTGCTGCTCTGGCTCGCGGTCCTCGCCGTGGTCTACGTCGGGTTGTCGTTCAGCTTCCGCTTCGGCGCACGCGCCGGGGAGCGGGCCGCCGAACAGGCCGGCCACAAGCTGCGCGTGGCGCTCGTACGCCGCGTGCTGGACGCCGGCGGCGGCGCCGAGAACGGACGCCTGCCCGGGGCCCTCGCGACCATCGCGACCGAGGACGCCAAGCGCGTGGGCGTGGTGAACATGGCGGTGATGTCCGGGGTCGCGGCCCTGACCGGGCTGCTCGTCGGCGCCGTCGTCCTGCTGCGCATCTCGGTGCCGCTCGGCCTGATCGTGCTGCTCGGGACCCCCGTGCTCCTCTGGCTCGGGCACCTGCTGAGCAAGCCGCTGGAACACCGCAGCGAGGCCGAGCAGGAACGGGCCTCGCACGCGTCGGGCGTCGCCGCCGACCTGGTGGCCGGGCTGCGAGTGCTCAAGGGCATCGGCGCCGAGGCCGCGGCGGTCGACCGCTACCGGCGCACCAGCCGCGACTCGCTGGTGGCCACGCTGCGGGCCGCGCGAGCCGAGGCACTGCAGAGCGGCATGGTGCTCGCGCTGACCGGCGGCTTCATCGCCGTCGTGGCGCTGGTCGGCGGGCGGCTCGCCATCGCGGGGGACATCACCCTGGGCGAGCTGGTGTCGGCGGTCGGGCTCGCGTTGTTCCTGCTCGGGCCGCTGGAGGTGTTCTCCTGGGTGAACGCCGACCTCGCCCAGGGCCGCGCGTCGGCGGCGCGCATCGCCGGGGTCCTCGCCGCGCCGAGGGACGTCGCCCCGGGCGGGGCGCCGCCGCCCGCTCCGGTGCGCGGCGCGGTACGGCTGCGCGGGGTCAGCCACGGCGGGCTTCGCGAGATCGACCTGGACGTCCGGCCCGGCGAGGTGCTCGGCGTCGCCGCGACCGACCCGGCGGACGCGGCGGCCCTGCTGCGCTGCCTCGGCCGGCAGGCCGACCCGGACGCGGGGGCCGTCGAGCTGGACGGCGTACCGCTGCGCGAGCTGGACCCGGCCGACGTCCGCATGGCGATCCTGGTGGCCGACCACGACGCGGACCTGTTCGAAGGCACCCTCCGCGACAACATCACCGCCGCCCTCGACACTCCCGGACGAACCGCCCCCGACGCCCCCGAACGAACGGCCCTCGGCGACCTTGAACGAATCGATCCCGCCGGCACCGGACGAACCGCCGTCCCCGGCCGTGAGGAAGACGCGATGAGGGCGGCGGGGGTGGAGGAGATCGCGCGGGCGCTGGCGCGGGGCGCGGACACGGCCGTGACCGAGCGCGGGCGGTCGCTGTCCGGCGGGCAGCGTCAGCGTGTGGCGCTCGCCAGGGCCCTGGCCGCCGACCGGCCGGTGCTGGTCGTCCACGACCCCACCACGGCGGTCGACGCCGTCACCGAGGCGCGGATCGCCGCCGGCATCCGCGAGATCCGCCGGGGCCGCACGACGATCCTGGTCACCACGAGCCCCTCCCTGCTCGCGATGGCCGACCGGGTCGTCCTGCTCGACCAGGGCCGGATCGTCGACACCGCCTCCCACGCCGACCTCGTCCAACGCCACACCGCGTACCGGACGGCGGTGCTGGCGTGACGCGCCCCGAGGCTCAGGACCGGGCCCAGGACCAGGACCGGGAGCTGCTGCCGACCGCGACCTCCCGGGAGACGCGGGCGTTCCTGCGCGTGCTGGTACGGCCCCACCGGACGCTGGCCGCCGCCGGGTTCACCGTCATGGTCGGCGCGACCGCCGTCGGGCTGGTGACCCAGCCGCTGCTCGGACACATGGTCGACCTGGTCGCCACGCACGCCCCGGTGGCGGCGCTGACGCTCCCGGCGGTGCTGCTGGTGCTCGTCGCGGTCGCGCAGGGCGTCTCCACCTCGCTCGGGCTGTCGCTGATCTCGCGTCTTGGGGAGACCGTGCTCGCCCGGTTGCGCGAGCGGTTCGTCGAACGGGCCCTGCGCCTGCCCCTGGGGCAGGTCGAGAAGGCCGGTTCCGGCGACCTCACCGCCCGGGTCACCGGCGACGTCTCCCAGGTGGCCGACGCGGTTCGTACCGCCCTGCCGGAACTGGCCCGTTCGGTGCTGGCCATCGTGCTGACCCTCGGCGCGCTCGCCGTGATCGACTGGCGTTTCCTGCTCGCGGCGCTGCTGGCGGTGCCGATCCAGGCGCACACCGCCCGCTGGTACGTGCGCAACGCCGTGCCGCTGTACGCCAGGGAGCGCGTCGCCGCCGGAGCCCAGCAGCAGCAGCTTCTGGACAGCATCGGCGGCGCCGGCACCGTGCGGGCGTTCCGGCTGGAGGCCGAGCACACCGGACGGGTCACCCGGCGGTCCCAGGCGGCGGTCGATCTGACGATGCAGGGCGTGCGGCTGGTGCTGCGGTTCTACAGCCGCCTGCACCTCGCCGAGTACACCGGCCTCGCGGCGGTGCTGGTGGCCGGGTTCTTCCTGGTCCGCAGCGGGTCGGCGACCATCGGCGCCGCCACCGCGGCGGCACTGTACTTCCACAGCCTGTTCGCGCCGATCAACTCGGCGCTCGTGCTCATGGACGACGCCCAGACGGCCCTCGCGGGCCTGGCCCGCCTGGTCGGCGTCGCCGCCGCACGCCCCTATGAGTCGACGCCCGCCGCCGGAGAGCCGCAGAAGACGGACAATGCGGTCACGGTCCGCGGGGTGGGGCACGCGTACGAGCCTGGGCGGCCCGTGCTGCACGACGTCGACCTCGTCCTGCGGGCCGGGGAACGGGTGGCGCTGGTCGGCGCCAGCGGGGCGGGCAAGACCACGCTCGCCAAGCTCATCGCCGGCATCCACCACCCCACCACCGGCTCCGTCCACCCCCCGGTCGCCGCGCGGCGCGGGGACGGCGGCCGTGAGGTGGCGCTGGTCACCCAGGAGCTGCACGTCTTCGCCGGGCCGCTCGCCGACGACCTGCGGCTCGCGCGACCCGGTGCCACCGACGACGACCTGTGCGCCGCCCTCGACCTCGTGGACGCGCTGACCTGGGCCGAGGCGTTACCCGACGGCCTGCTGACCGTCGTCGGCGAGGGCGGCCACCGGCTGACCGCCGCGCAGGTGCAGCAGCTCGCGCTCGCCCGGCTGGTGCTGGCCGACCCGCCGATCGCCGTGCTCGACGAGGCCACGGCCGAGGCGGGCAGCACCGGGGCGCGCGTCCTGGAGAAGGCGACCGAACGGGCGATCGAGGGCCGCACGGCGCTGATCGTCGCGCACCGGCTCACCCAGGCGGCGACCGCGGACCGCGTCGTCGTCATGGACGGCGGCCGGATCGTCGAGAGCGGCACGCACGACGAGCTGCGCGCCGCCGGCGGGCCCTACGCGGCCCTCTGGGAGGCGTGGTCGGGCACCCGGTCGACCCCCCGCACATGACACCCCCACCATCTGACGAGATCACGAAGGACCCTTGATGTTCCTCTCCCTCCGGGGCGCCCGGCTCGCCGTCGCGCTCACCTCCGTACTGCTGCTCGGCGGCACCGTCGCCGCCTGCGGTTCCGGCTCCGCCACCGGCACGGACGCGGCCACGACCGCGCCCAGCGCCGCCGCGCCCACCAAGAGCGCCTTCCCGGTGACGATCCCGCACAAGTTCGGCGAGACCACCATCAAGTCGGAGCCCAAGCGCATTGTCACGGTCGGCCTCACCGACCAGGACGCCGTGCTCGCCCTCGGCAAGGTCCCGGTCGGCACCACCGACTGGGTCGGCGGGTACAAGGGGGCCATCGGCCCGTGGGCCACCCCGAAGCTGGGCGGCGCCGCCGTGCCGACCATGCTGACCGACACCGGCACCGGGCCGCAGGTGGAGAAGATCGCCGCCCTGGCGCCCGACCTGATCCTCTCCCTGTACGGGGGCATCACCAAGGAGCAGTACGAGACGCTGTCGAAGCTGGCGCCGGTCGTCGCGCAGCCGAAGGAGTACAACGACTACGGCATCCCGTGGCAGCAGCAGACCGAGGTCATCGGCAAGGCCCTCGGCAAGGAGGACGAGGCCAAGAAGCTCGTCTCCGGCGTGGAGGCCAGGTTCGCCGACCTGAAGAAGCAGCACCCGGAGTTCGGCGGCGTCAGCGCCGTCGTCGCCACGCCGTACGAGGGGTTCTTCGTCTTCGGCAGCCAGGACCCGCGCTCGCGCACCCTGGCCGCGCTCGGGTTCTCCCTGCCCGCCGACCTCGACAAGGTCATCGGTGACACCTACGGCGCGAACATCAGCAAGGAGCGCAGCGACCTGCTCGACCAGGGAGTGACCGTGTGGACGGTGCCCGACCTGGACAAGGGCCCGGCGGCGCTGCACGCCGAGAAGGTGTACAAGGATCTGAAGGTGGTCAAGGAGGGCCGGGAGGTCTTCATCGGCGAGTCCACCGACTACGGCAAGGCCTACTCGTTCGTCACCGTGCTGAGCCTGCCGTACACGCTCGACCGGCTGGTGCCGCAGCTCACGGCCGCTGTCGACGGGAACCCGGGCACCGAGGTGACCCAGCCCGCCTCCTGACCTCCCGACGATCTCTGAACGACCTCAGAACGACCGGACGACCTCAGGACGACCTGAAGACCTGGACGACCTCGGGACGACCTCAGGTCGACCTGACGACCTGGACGACCTCAGGTCGACCTCGGGACGACCTCGGGACGACCTCGGGACGACCTCGGGACGATCGAAGGCCGGGCCGCGAATCCCTTTCGCGGCCCGGCCTTTTTCGCGCCCGTGGGGCGTGCGCACGGCTCGTGGTCAGCCGCTCCGCTCGATCAGGCTCTTCGGCCGCATGTCGGTCCAGTTGGCCTCGATGTGGTCGAGGCACTCCTGCCGCGTGCCCGGACCGTAGGCGACGGTCCAGCCGGCCGGGACCTCCGCGAAGTCGGGCCACAGGCTGTGCTGGTTCTCGTCGTTGACGAGCACCGAGTAGACGCCATCGGGGTTCTCGAACGGGTTGCTCATGGGATCGATTCTCTCCTTTTTACCGGTGAAGGTGGGGAACAAGGGAAGGCACGGGACGTTCCGCCGGCCGGCGGAACGCCCTGTTCGGGTGGCGTGGAGCTACGTCAGCGGCTCGCCTCCAGCGCCGCCGCGCGGTCCACGAGGGCTTCGAGCACCTGGAACCAGGTGGCGGCCAGGTCCCGTACGGCGTCCTCCGACAGCAACCCGGACGCGAAGGACCAGTGGGCGACGAGTTCCGGCCCGCCCGGGTGGTCCTCGGTCATCGCGTTGACGGTCAGGGCGTGGGACAGGCGCATGCCCGGATCGCCGTCCAGGTCCGCCGCGTCGTCCTCGGGCGCGTAGGACCAGTCGGTGGCCTCCGGCCGGCCGAACCGGCCCAGGTAGTTGAACTCGATCGGCGGATCGCCGAGCTTGGCGAGCTCGGGGCCGGTGACGGGGTTCAGGTGGCGCAGCATGCCGTGGCCGATGCCCGACGCGGGCAGGGCGGCGAGCTGCTCCTTGATCCGGGCCACCGCCTGGTCGAGCGCGGGCCCGCCCGCGAGCGCGCCGGCCAGGTCCCCGGCGCCGGGGTCCAGCCGGACCGGGACGACGCTGGTGAACCAGCCGACCGTACGCGACAGGTCCGCGTCGCCCGCCAGCGCCTCCTCGCGCCCGTGGCCCTCCAGGTCCACCAGCACCGCGTTCCCCTGCCCCGGACCGGCCGGGTGCGCGGGCGCGGGCGTGCGGCGGCGCCAGGTGGCGACGGCCAGGGACAGGGCGGTCAGCAGGACGTCGTTGACCGTCGCGCGGAACGCGGCCGGCACCCTGCCGAGCAGCGGTTCGGTGCGGCCGGGGGGCAGGGTGAGCGAGACGTGCCGCGCGGTGGCGGCCACGTCCCGCTCCGGGTCGAGCGCGCGCGCCGCCGGGAACGGCACGTCCCCGGAGAGGATCGAGGTCCACAGCGGCAGCTCGTCCTCCACGGCCGGGTCGATGGCACGCTCGCGCAGGAGCTCCGACCAGCGGCGGAACGACACGTCCACCGGCGCGGGACTCACGGGCCGACCGGCCACGACGTCCTGCCAGGCGGCGGCGAGGTCGGGCAGCAGCACCCGCCAGGACACGCCGTCCACCGCCAGGTGGTGGATCAGCAGCAGCAGCCGCCCGGGGACGCCGGGCCCGGCGTCGAACCAGACGGCACGCATCATGTCGCCGGTGTCCGGATCGAGGGCGGCCTGGGCGATGTGCGCGTGTTCGGTGATGGCGGCGCGCAGTTCCGCGTCGCCGAGCCCGGACACGTCGGCCCGCGCGACCCAGGAGTCCACGTCGGCGGCGCCCGCGTCCGCCACCCGCAGCGACCACAGTTCGCCCGGACGGCCGCCGGGCACGGGCGGACGGCCTCCGGGCACAGGCGGACGGCCTCCGGGCACGGGCGGACGGCCTCCGGGCACAGGGGCCGGGGAGTGCGTGCGCTCCAGGCGGGATCGGAGCATGGGGTGGCGGTCCACCAGGGCACGGAGGATGGACCGGAGGCCGGGTTCGGTGAGCGCTCCGGGCGTCCGCACCAGGGCCGCCTGGTGGTAGTCGCGGATCGGACCGCCCAGCTCCCGCAGAGCGTGCATGATCGGGGTCAGCGGCACCGGTCCGCTTCCCTGGCTGGCGTCCTCGCCGCCGCCGGTCGCGGGGTTCACCGGTACGGCGGCGGACGCCAGGGCCGCGACCGTCCTGTGCTGGAAGACCTGGCGCGGGGTGACGCGGAGGCCCGCCGCGCGCACCCGGCTGACCAGCCGCATCGCGACGATGCTGTCCCCGCCGAGGGTGAAGAAGTCGGCGTCGGCACCGGTCTCCGGCAGGCCGAGCACCTCGGCGTACGCGTCCGCCAGCACACGCTCGGCCTCGCCCTCGGGCGCGCGCCCCTTGGCCACGGCCGCGAAGTCGGGCACCGGGAGGGCCTTACGATCCAGCTTGCCGTTGGGCAGCAACGGCAACTCGTCCAGGACCACCACGGCCGAGGGAACCATATAGTCCGGCAAAACCCCGGCCACGAACGCCCGCAGCTCCGCAGGTTCCAGCACCCGAGGTCGCCGCCCACCCACCTTGACCCCGGGACCGTCCAAGCGGCTACGCGGAGAGCCATCCGGACGGGCGACCGAAGGGGCGTCCGAGCAGGCGACCGAGGGGGCGTCCGGACGGGCGTCCGAAGAAGTGTCCGAGCGAGCGTCCGAAATGGCGTCCGGACGGGTGTCCGAGCGGTCGACCGAAGGGGCGTCTGAGTGGGTGTCCGGAGGGGTCGTGGTGTGGGGGGGTTCGGGGGGGGGGGGGGGGGGGGGGGGGGGGCGGGCGGGGGGTGGTGTCGGGGGAGGGGACCACGTAGGCGACCAGGCGTTTGACCGGGGGGTGGTCTTCGCGGGCGATGACCACGGCCTGGGCGACGCCGTCGTGCCGGTCCAGTACGGCCTCGATTTCGGCGGGTTCGACCCGGTAGCCCCGGATCTTCACCTGGTCGTCGGCGCGGCCGCCGTACTCCAGTTGCCCGGCGGGGTTCCACCTGGCCAGGTCGCCGGTGCGGTACATGCGCGCACCGGCCTCGCCGAACGACGTGCCGAACGGGTCGGCGACGAACCGCTCGGCGGTCAGGTCCGGGCGGCCGAGGTAGCCGCGCGCCAGCCCGGCCCCGGCGAGGTACAGCTCGCCGGTGACCCCGGGCGGCACGGGCCGCAGCCCGGCGTCCAGCACGTACGCGCGGGTCCCCGCGACCGGGCGGCCGACCAGCGGGGACTCGCTGTCGCCGATCCGCGCGACCAGGGCGTCCACGGTGGCCTCGGTCGGGCCGTAGAGGTTGAACGCCCGCGTGGTGCGCAGGCCGGCCAGCTCGCGCCAGAGCGAGTCCGGTACGGCCTCACCGCCGACGCCGACGACCGCGAGCGGGCACTCCCCGTCCTCGATCAGCCCGGTGCCGGCCATCTGCGCGAGGAACGAGGGCGTGACCTCGATGAAGTCCAGCCCCTGCTCGCGGATGGCCGCGGCGGTCAGCTCGGGGTCGCGGCGCGTCTCGTCGTCCAGGATGTGCAGCGCGTGCCCGTCCAGCAGCCAGAGCTGCGGCTGCCACGACGCGTCGAAGGAGAACGACCAGGCGTGGCCGACGCGCAGGTGGCGGCGGCCGGTGGCGCGCTTGGCCGGGTCGTGCAGCGTCCGGCGGTGGCTGTGGAAGAGGTTGACCACACTGGCGTGGCAGACCACCACGCCCTTGGGCCGGCCGGTGGACCCCGAGGTGTAGATGACGTACGCCGGGTGCCTCGGGTCCGGGGCGGTGGCGAGGTCGTCCCCGGGCAGGGCGGCGAGCCGCGCGGACGTGTCAGGGGCACCGAGCCGCAGCAGCGGCACCGCGGCCGTTTCCGGGGTGCCGAGCTGCAACAGCGGCACCGCGGCCGTGTCAGGGGCACCGAGCTGCAACAGCGGCACCGCGGCCGTTTCCGGGACGTCGAGCCGCAACAGCGGCACCGCGGCCGTTTCCGGGACGTCGAGCCGCAACAGCGGCACCGCGGCCGTGTCAGGGGTGCCGAGCCGCAGCAGCGGCACCCCGCCGTCCGCCAGTGCGGCGCCGGGCTCGGCGCCGGTCAGGACCAGGACGGGACGGGCGTCGGCCAGCATGTCGAGCAGCCGCTCGGCGGGAAGGTCGGCGTCGACGGGCAGGTAGGCGGCGCCCGACTTCAGCACGGCCAGGATGGCCAGAATGTAGTCCGCCGTGCGCGGCAGCGAGAGCGCGACGATGCGCTCCGGTCCCGCGCCGTGCTCGGCGAGCAGGCGCGCGAGCCGGTTGGCGCGCTCGTTCAGCTCGGCGAACGTCCAGGTGACCTCGCCCGACACGACCGCGACGGCGTCCGGCGCCTCGGCGGCCCGCGCCTCGAACAGACCCGTCACCGTCCCCAGCTCCCCGGCGGCACGCGCCTCGAACAGGCCCGGCACCGTCCCCGGCTCCCCGGCGGCACGCGCCTCGAACAGGCCCGGCACCGTCCCCGGCTCCCCGGCGGGGACGGGGTTGTTCCAGGTGGTGAGGATGGTGTGGCGGTCGGCGGGGCTGAGGATGTCGACGTGGCCGACGAGCCGCCCGGCGTCCGCCGTCATCGCCTCCAGCAGCGCCGCCATCGAGGCCGCCATCCGCTCGGCGGTCCCCCGGTCGAACAGGTCGGGCCGGTACTCGGCGGTCAGCGTGAGACGCCCGGCGGGCTCGACCGCCCAGGTGAACGGGTAGTGGGTCGAGTCCTGGTGGTCACGCACCGAAGCGCGCAGGCCGTCGCCGAGGTCGGGCTCCCCCGCGTCCGGGTAGGACTCGAACACCACGAGCGTGTCGAACAGCTCGCCCAGCCCGGCCCCGCGCTGGATCGCGGCCAGGCCGAGGTGCTGGTGGGCGATGAGCCGCGACTGCTCGTCCTGCAGCCGGTCGAGGAACGCCGAAAGGGTCTCCTGGTCACGTACGCGGACGCGGACCGGCACGGTGTTGATGAACAGGCCGATCATGGACTCGACGCCGTCCAGCTCGGGCGGGCGGCCGGACACGGTCGCGCCGAAGACCACGTCGTCACGGCCGGTGAGCCGGGACAGCAGGATGCTCCAGGCGCCCTGGACCAGCGTGTTGACCGTCAGGCCCCGGGAGCGCGCGAGGGCCGTCAGCGCCTCGGTCGCCTCCTCACTGAGGTGCGTGGTGTGCGTCTCGGGGACGATCGGGGGGCGGTTCGGGTCGACGGGCGCCAGGTGCGTCGGCCCGTCCAGGCCGTCTAGGGCCCGGCCCCAGGCGGCGGCCGACACCTCGTCGTCCTGCCGCGCGAGCCAGCCCAGATAGTCCCGATACGGCCTTGCTTGCCCGGTGTCACGGCCTGACCCGACGGCCTGCGCGGTCGGCGCGGGGAGCGCGGTCGGCGCGGGGAGGGCGGACGGGGCCGAGGCGGGGGGTGGTGCGGGGAGGGTGGAGGGGGATCGGTCGTAGAGGGCGGACAGTTCGCGCATCAGCAGGGGGACGGACCAGCCGTCCAGGAGGAGGTGCTGGTGGGACAGGGCCAGCCGGTGGCGGCCGGGGGCGACGCGCGCCAGCATCAGGCGGAGCAGCGGCGGGCCGTCCGGCCTGAACCGGCGCCGTTCCTGGACCAGGTAACGGCCCCACCGGTCCTCGCGGGCGGCCTCGTCCAGCTCGGAGAGGTCCACCTGCCGCCAGGGCAGGACAGCCGTGCGCGGCACGACCGCGACCGGGCGTCCCGAGGACAGGTACCGGAAGCCGGCCCGCAGGTTCTCGTGCCGGTCGAGGAGCGCCTGTCCCGCCTCGCGCAACCGGGCGGCGTCGAGCGGGCCGTCGAGGTCGTACGACACCTGGACGGTGTAGACGTCCGGCCCGTCGTCGCCGGGGTCGAGCGAGGCGTGGAACAGCAGGCCCGCCTGGAGCGGCGTCACCGGGAGGATCGCGGCGGCTCCCAGGCCCGCCGTCTCGGCACGCTCGTCCTCGGTCAGGGTGATCAGCGCGGCGGACGGTGCTTCGCCGTCCGAGGGGTCCAAGGCCCCGGCGGCGGCGGCGAGCGCGGCGACGGTCTTGTGCCGGAACACGTCGCGCGGGCTGATCGCCAGACCGGCCGCACGAACCCTGCTGACCAGGCGCATCGCGATGATGCTGTCCCCGCCGAGGGTGAAGAAGTCGTCGTCGGCACCGACGCGCGGCAGGCCGAGCACGTCGGCGAACAGCGCGCACAGCAGTTCCTCGCGGGGGGTGCGCGGGAGGGTGCCGCCGGCCTCGGCGGCGAAGTCGAACGCGGGAAGCGCCCTGCGGTCGAGCTTCCCGCTCGGGGTGAGCGGGAACGCTTCGATCGCCACGAACGCCGACGGAACCATGTACTCGGGCAGCACACCGGCGACATACCGCCGCAGAACCTCGGCACCGGAAACCCCGAGCGCGAAGCTCCCCTCGACGGTTGCGGGGATGTAGTAGGCGACGAGGCGGCCGTTCTGGATGGCGATCGTGGCGTGCTCGATCGTCTCGTGCCGGGCGAGGACCGCCTCGATCTCACCCGGCTCGACGCGGAAGCCGCGGATCTTGACCTGGTCGTCGGCCCGGCCGAGGAACTCCAGCGTCCCCTCCCGGGTCCACCGGACCAGGTCGCCCGTGCGGTACATCCGCGTGCCGGGCGGGCCGTAGGGGTCGGCGACGAACCGCTCGCCGGTCAGCCCTGGACGGTCCAGGTAGCCCCGGGCGAGCTGGACGCCCGCCAGGTACAGCTCGCCGGACGCCCCCGGCGGCACCGGGCGCAGCGTCGCGTCCAGCACGTACGCCCGGGTGTTCCACACCGGCCGCCCGATCGGCACGCTCAGCGCCCCCTGCGGCACCTCGGCGGCGGTGACGTCCACCGACGCCTCGGTCGGGCCGTACAGGTTGTGCAGCTCGGCGAGGAGCACGGAGTGGAAGCGGGCCGCGAGGTCGGCGGGCAGCGCCTCGCCGGAGCACATGACCCGGCGCAGCCCCGAGCAACGGGCGGCGCCCGGTTCGTCCAGGAACGCCCGCAGCATCGACGGGACGAAGTGCGCCGTCGTCACCCCTTCGTCCTGAATCAGCCTGGCCAGGTACGCCGGGTCCCGATGCCCGTCGGGCCGCGCCACCACGAGCGCCGCCCCGGTGATCAGCGGCCAGAAGAACTCCCACACCGACACGTCGAAGCTGGACGGCGTCTTCTGCAGCACGCGGTCCCCGGCGGTCAGGCCGTACCGCTCCTGCATCCACAGGAGGCGGTTGACGATGCCCGCGTGCGGCACCACCACGCCCTTCGGCCGGCCGGTGGACCCGGAGGTGTAGATCACGTACGCGGGGTGCGCCGGATCGTACGACCCGGGCAGGTCGGCGGGCTCGGTCTGCGTGGCGGTGTCGGGGAGGGTGTCGCGTAGGACGCAGACCGGGCGGGCGTCCTCCAGCATGAGGGCGATGCGCTCCGGCGGGTACCCGGTGTCCAGCGGCAGGTACGCGGCGCCGGTCCGGTGCACGGCCAGCAGCGCGACCACCAGGTCCGCCGAGCGTGGCAGCGCCACCGCCACCGTGCGCTCCGGCCCGGCCCCCATCGCGGCCAGCGCCCGCGCCGCCCGCTCGACCCGGGCGTCCAGTTCGGCGTAGGTCAGGCGCAGGTCGCCGGAGACCAGGGCGAGCGCGTCCGGCGTCCTGGCCACCTGGGCGCGGAACAGCTCGGGCAGGGTGGTGTCCTCGACCGCGTGGGCGGTGTCGTTCCACTCCTCGACGACCAGCCGCCGCTCGTCCCCGTCCAGCACGTCCAGGTGGCGTACCAGGCGGTCGGGGTCGGCCGCGACCTGCTCCAGCAGCCGGACGAGACGGCCCGCGATGCGCTCGGCCGTGTCGTGGTCGAACAGGTCGGCGCTGTACTCGATCCAGCCGTCGATGCCGTCCCCGTCGCCGCGCTCGGTGAAGTCGAAGCTCAGGTCGAACTTGGCCGTGTCCTGGCCGAGCGGCTCGGGACGGGCCGTCACCCCCGGGAAGGCGGGGGCACCACCCTGGCCGGTCAGGTAGACGACCATGACCTGGAACAGCGGGTGCCTGGCCAGCGAGCGGGCCGGGTTGACCGCCTCCACCAGGCGTTCGAACGGCAGGTCCTGGTGCTCGTACGCGGCCAGGTCGGTGTCACGCACGCGGGTGAGCAGCTCGGCGAAGGTGGGGGTGCCGGACAGGTCGGTGCGCAGCACCAGGGAGTTGACGAAGAACCCGACCAGGTCCTCCAGGTTCTCGTCCGCGCGCCCCGAGATCGGCGACCCGAGCGGGATGTCGTCCCCGGCGCCCATCCGGTGGAGCAGCGCGGCCACGGCGGCCTGGGCCACCATGAACATGCTGACGCCACGGTTCCGAGCGAGACCGCGCAGGGCGCGCCCCAGCTCGGGGCGGAGGGACAGGGCGACCGCGCCGCCGCGGTGGCCGCTTTCCTGGGGGCGGGGCCGGTCCGCCGGAAGCGGCAGCTCCTCGGGCAGCCCGGCCAGCGCGTCCCGCCAGTAGGCGAGCTGCCGGGCCTCCCGGCTGCCCGGGTCACGTCCGTCGCCGAGCATCTCGCGGTGCCAGAGGGTGTAGTCGGCGTACTGGACCGGCAGCGGCGCCCAGTCCGGCGCCCGCCCGTCGAGGCGCGCCCGGTAGGCGGTGGTGAGGTCGCGCCACAGGGGCCCGTCCGACCATTCGTCGCCGGCGATGTGGTGGATCACCAGGAGCAGTACGTGCTCCTCGGGCGCGACCTGGAACAGCCACGCCCGCAGCGGCGGTTCGCGGTCCAGTTCGAAGCCGAGCGCGGCGGCTTCGGCCAGCCGCCCGGGCAGCTCCTCCTCGGTGACCTGCTCGGCGCGCGGGGTGACCCCCGCCTGGTCCGGGTCGAGGACGAGCTGGTGGGGGCGCCCGTCACGCTCGGGGAACACCGTGCGCAGGCTCTCGTGCCTGCCGACCAGGTCGCGTACGGCGGCGGCCAGGGCGTCCGGGTCGAGCGGGCCCGACAGCCGCCAGGCGGCCGGGAGGTTGTAGGTGGCGCCCGGGCCCTCCAGGCGGTGCAGGACCCACAGCCGCTGCTGGGCGAACGACAGCGGCGGGTACTCCGGCCGTTCGGCGGGCGCGAGGACAGGCACGTCCCCCCGCCCGTCCCGCAGGCGTTCGGCGAGCCGGGCGACGGTGGGCGCCTCGAAGACCCCGCGCAGGGTGACCTCGGCGCCGAGTGCCGTACGGACCCGGCTGACCAGGCGCATCGCCAGCAGGGAGTGGCCACCGAGCGCGAAGAAGTCGTCGTCGGCGCCGACCCGCTCCACGCCCAGCACGGACGCGAACAGCTCGGCGAGGATCTCCTCGCGGGCGCCACGGGGACGGCGTCCCTGGGTGACCGGCGTCGCGGCCGGGTCCTCCGGCGCGGGCAGCGCGCGGCGGTCCAGCTTGCCGCTGATCGACCTCGGCAGGGACGGCACCTCGACGAAGGCCGCCGGGACCATGTGCTCGGGCAGCACGGCGGCGACGTGGGCCCGCAACTCCCCTGCCGCCACACGCGCCCCCGCGTCCACGGGACCGAAGGCGGTCTCCGCACCGGGCGGGGTCGCGGGGCCGGGCGGGGTCGCGGGGGTGGGTGTCG
>NZ_JANZYP010000009.1 GCF_025506355.1 Sphaerisporangium corydalis | reverse complement strand
TCTCGGGTCCTGGGGTTTGGTGGGGGATGGGGGTTTGTTGTTTTGGGGGGAAGGTCGTCGGTGGATGATCACAATGGGTGCGGTACGGTCGTTTTCATGAGTGCGCGCGGTGAGAAGGTGATCCCGCGCCCTCATCACGGCCGCCGGCCTGAGCCCGGCCGTGACCGGTCCGTCGTGGGCGAGGAGATGGCGTGAGCCGGTCCGTACGGGTTGTCTGGGATGACGCGCTGGTCTCCTACGACTTCGGGCCCGGGCATCCGCTCGCCCCCGTCAGGGTCGAGCTCACGATGGCGCTGGCCCGCGAGCTGGGCGTGCTGGACAAGGTCGAGCGGTCCGGATGCGCCCCGGCCACCGACGACGAGCTGTCCCTGGTGCACGAGCGCGACTACATCGCCGCGGTCAGGCGCGTCTCCGCCGACGGCATGCCCGATCTGTCCTGCGGCCTCGGCACGACCGACAACCCGGCCTTCGCCGGGGTGCACGAGGCGTCCGCCCTGGTCGCGGGCGCCACGCTCGCCGCCGCCCGCGCGGTGTGGACCGGCGAGGCCGAGCACGGGCTGAACGTCGCAGGCGGCCTGCACCACGCGATGCCGAACAGGGCCAGCGGCTTCTGCGTGTACAACGACCCGGCCATGGCCATCGCGTGGATGCTCTCCCAGGGCGCGCGCCGCGTCGCCTACGTCGACGTGGACGTCCACCACGGCGACGGCGTCCAGGCGATCTTCTACGACGACCCGCGGGTGCTGACGATCAGCCTGCACGAGAGCCCGCGTACGCTCTTCCCCGGCACCGGCTACCCGAGCGAGACCGGCGTGGAGGGCACGGCCGTCAATGTGGCGCTGCCGGCCGGCTGCGGGGACGAGGGGTGGCTGCGGGCGTTCCACGCCGTGGTCCCGCCGCTGCTCAGGGAGTTCCGGCCCGAGGTGCTGGTGACCCAGCACGGATGCGACAGCCACGCCCTGGACCCGCTGGCGCACATGATGCTGAGCCTGGACGGGCAGCGCCGGTCGTACGCCGCGCTGCACGCGCTGGCGCACGAGACGGCGGGCGGCAGGTGGCTGGCGACCGGCGGGGGCGGCTACGAGCTCGTCCAGGTGGTGCCGCGCGCGTGGAGTCACCTGATGGCCGAGGCGGCGGGCGACCCGATCAAGCCGGGGACGCCGACGCCGCAGGCCTGGCGCGAGTTCGCCCACGCCCGGACGGGCGAGATCCCGCCGCTGACGATGACCGACGGCCGCAGCCCGGAATTCACTGATTTCTCCGGAGGTTACGACCCCGGGGACGCTATAGACCGAGCGATCATGGCGACGCGGAAGGCGATCTTCCCCTTTCACGGGCTTGATCCGCAGCCCTGACCCCGCCAGGCATGGCGGCCGCCGGCGCGTAGTGCCTTGACGGTTGCACGAAGGTCGCACAACCCGCCAAGTGGACGGAGTGAACGATGGAGACCGCGACTGCTCTCTCGCGGGACGAGCTGAGGGACCACCTGGTCCGGACGAAGATCGCCGGGGATGTGGCCACCAGCCGGGAGAACAACCTGGACCACTACCGCTCACTGGCCGTACGCGACCCGCACTACATGTTCGGCCTCACCATGGAGGGCGACTGGACCTACCGCGACATCCTCGCGCTGATGGCCAAGTCCGCCGGGGTGGTCGCCGACGCCGAGCACCGTTACGGGCAGGACACGATCGACCCCGAGCGGACCATCGACGCCCTGGACGCGATGGGCGACGTCATCGCCGCCGCGCTCGGGCGCCCCTCCCCGAGGATCCTGATCGCCACCGGGCACCCCACCGGGCTGCTGACCACGCACCTCGCCCTGGCCCGGCTCGTACGGGCCCGTGGTGGCACGCTCCTGGCCCCGGGGGAGCAGCGGGCGTTCGCCAGCGGGGGGCTCGGCCGCAAGCGCCGGATCCGCTACCTGGACGACGTGGCGATGCTCGACGACGGCGGCGGCCTGGTGCACACCCACGACCCGGCGCCGATGCAGGCGATGATCGCGGAATTGGCGGGGCAGCTGCCGGATCTGGTGATCGCCGACCACGGCTGGGCCGGCGCGGCGGGCGAGGCGGGGGTCCAGACGGTCGGGTTCGCCGACAGCAACGACCCCGGGCTGTTCGTCGGAGAGGCGGAGGGCAAGATCGCCGTTACCGTCCCTCTTGATGACAATGTGCTACCGCGTCACTACGATCCGATGAACCGTTATCTGATCTCCCGGGTCGAGAGTGGCCTGTGATGTGCCCTGAGGCTAATCCGGTCTCACCTTAACCCGTGTTTCGCGCGCGCATTCGATGCCGGACGTCGACCGTTTGCCAACTTTTTTATGATCCTGAGCGACTCTAATGGGACACGGTTAGACCGTTCACAAGATCGGGATCAGGGCTCGGCTTGGCTGCTGGCCAGCGATTTTCCCCGTTCTGGTGGCAGGCGTCTCCACTGACTGATGGAATGGGGGGTTGCGCGATCGGAGACGCGTTCTACGCTGACAGCAGTACACGTGCGTGAGCAATGGCACCAGTGGGGATAACCCGGAAACACGTGCGGAAGAGGCGTCCGATGGGTGCAGGCGAAAGACCTCTCAGCGAGGTGAAGTTCCTGACGGTGGCAGAAGTGGCCACCGTCATGCGGGTGTCCAAGATGACGGTGTACCGGCTCGTCCACTCAGGGGAATTACCGGCCATCCGGGTCGGGCGGTCCTTCAGGGTGCCTGAGCAAGCGGTGCACGACTACCTGAGGGATGCGTTCATCGAAGCGGGTTGACTGGACCAGTAGCGACATCACCGGTCTCTGTGGATACCGCCTGACGATGAGCGCATGGTTTGCCAGGGGTGCGGACCAGTCCGGGAACGGGGTGGGTGGGCGACCGCTCGCGTCGTGGCCGGTCGTGGGGCGCGACCCCTCGGCGGGCCACGCGGGTTCCCCCCGGGGGGCGATCGACCGCGAATCGCCGGTAGGCTGTTGAATCGGTGTGCTTCTTGCGAGGCGCCGCGCAGGGTTCGGAGTGTGCCGTGGCAACGGTGCGTCCCGGGGCCTGGGCCGGCGCGCTGACTCGCCGGAGGGTACACGCCGATTTGCCAAAAACTACCTTTACCTGGGGGTCCCGTGGGCTCTGTGATCAAGAAGCGTCGTAAGCGCATGGCGAAGAAGAAGCACCGCAAGCTTCTGAAGAAGACCCGCATCCAGCGGCGTAACAAGAAGTAGTAGCGCGGACCGACGACGCAGAGCGGCGGACCGGGGGTGAGGGATCACGAACCCCGGTGAGCAGCCGAGCAAGCGCGACCCACATACGTGATTCTGCGAGGCGCCGATGACCCACACCGTGCTCGTCACCGGGGTCTCCCGGCACATCGGTGCCCGGGTGGCGGGCGTCCTCGCGGCGGACCCGGACATCGACCGGGTCATCGGAGTGGACACCGTGCCGCCGTCCTCGCTCACGCGAGGCGGCGGCGGCGTCGCGCTCGGCCGTATGGAGTTCGTCCGGGTTGATCTGCGCAGCCCGGACATCGCGCAGGTCATCGCGGCCGCCGACATCGACACCGTCGTGCACATGAGCCTGGTCAGCGCTCCCTCGAAGAGCGCGGGCCGTACGTACATGAAAGAGCACAACGTCATCGGCACCATGCAGCTGCTGGCCGCCTGCCAGCGGTCCGCGACGGTGCGCAAGGTCGTGGTGCGCTCCACGACCGCCGTGTACGGCTCGTCCTCGCACGACCCGGCGGTCTTCACCGAGGACGCCGAGCCGATCGAGGTGGCGAACTCCGGTTACGCCAAGGACGCCACCGAAGTCGAGGCGTACGTGCGCGGCTTCGCGCGGCGGCGCCCTGATGTGTCCGTCTCGGCCCTTCGCTTCGCGAACTTCATGGGGCCGGGCGTCGACTCGCCCCTCACCCGCTACTTCGCCCAGCCGGTGCTGCCGACCGTGCTCGGGTTCGACCCCCGCCTGCAGTTCGTCCACGAGGACGACGGCGTGGAGGTGCTGCGGCGCTTCGCCGTGGAGGACCACCCCGGCATCTTCAACGTGGCGGGCGACGGCGTCATGCTGCTGTCGCAGTGCGTGCGCCGCAGCGGCCGCCCGACGGTCCCGGTGCCCTCGACCGCGTTCCGCGTCATCGGCGACCTCGCCCGCGGGGTCGGCCGGGTCGACTTCTCCCCCGAACAGATCGCCCTGATGAGCTACGGGCGCGCCGTCGACTCCGCACGGCTGGTGGAGGAGCTCGACTGGCGTCCCAAACTCACCACCGCCGCCGCGTTCGATGATTTCCTCCAGTCGCGTGGCTTGTTTGGTGGTATGCCACTCACTGTGATCGACTGGTTGGCGACAGTGTGGGGTGGGGGCATGAAACGGTGAAGCACACAGACACATCGCATGACTTCGGTGAGCAGGAGCCAGGGACCGCCCAGGTGATCCCCATCACGGCCGCGCGCCGCCGCTCCGCAGGCGGGGCCGGCAAGGCCGACGTGGAGGACCGTCTGGCCGACCTGCTGGCCTTCCTGCGCCGGCGCGTCGCGGGCGAGTACGAGGTCGACGAGTTCGGGTTCGACCCCGAGCTCAACGACAAGGTGCTGCTCGAACTGATCCGCCCCCTGTACCGCCACTGGTTCCGCGTCGAGACCCTCGGCCTTGAGAACGTGCCGGACGAGGCGGGGGCGCTGGTCGTCGCCAACCACTCCGGCACCGTCCCGGTCGACGCCCTCATGCTCCAGGTGGCGCTGCACGACGACCACCCCGCGCACCGCCCGCTGCGCCTGCTCGGCGCCGACCTGGTCTACCAGCTTCCGGTGCTCGGCCATCTTTCCCGCAAGTCGGGCCACACCCTCGCCTGCCCTGAGGACGCCGACCGGCTGATGCGCAAGGGCGAGCTGGTGGGGGTGTTCCCCGAGGGCTTCAAGGGCGTGGGCAAGCCGTTCGCCGAGCGCTACAAACTGCAGCGCTTCGGCCGTGGCGGCTTCGTGGCCTCGGCGATCCGCGCGCAGGTGCCGATCATCCCGTGCTCGATCGTCGGCGCCGAGGAGATCTACCCCAAGATCGGGAACCTCCGGTCGATCGCCCGGCTGTTCGGCCTGCCGTACGTCCCGATCACTCCGCTGTTCCCGTGGCTCGGGCCGCTTGGCCTGCTCCCGCTGCCGTCCAAGTGGATGATCCAGTTCGGTGAGCCCGTGCGCACCGACGAGTTCGACCCCGAGGAGGCCGACGACCCGATGCTGGTCTTCAACCTCACCGACCAGGTACGCGAGCTCGTCCAGCAGCAGCTCAACCGGCTCCGCCTCCAGCGGGGCCACGCCTTCCCGCCGTTCTTCTGAGACCGCCTTCTTCCGAGTCTGAGAGCGCCTCGCCGGGCGCTGAACGGGGGGTCAGGCGGAGCGGTAGTGCTTCCTGAGGGCGATGGCCGCGGCTATGCCACCGGCGACGGCGCCCGCGGCGGCGGCGATGGGGAGACCGGCCATCGTGGCCTTGCGGCCGGTGCGGAAGTCCTTGACCGTCCAGTCGTGCTCCCTGGAGTACTCCATGAGCTCGCTGTCGGGGTTGATCGCGCAGGGGTGGCCCACGAGTTGCAGCAGGGGCAGGTCGTTGGCCGAGTCGCTGTAGGCCGTGCAGCGCGACAGGTCCAGGCCCTCGCGGCGGGCCAGCGCCTTCACCGCCTCGGCCTTGGCCGGGCCGTGCAGCAGGTCGCCCACCAGCCGCCCGGTGTACACGCCGTTCTCGGTCTCAGCGACCGTGCCGAGGGCGCCGGTCAGGCCGAGGCGCTGGGCGATCACCCGGGACAGCTCGACCGGCGTGGCCGTGACCAGCCACACCCGCTGCCCGGCGTCGAGGTGGCTCTGGGCGAGCGCGCGGGTGCCGGCCCAGATGCGTTCGGCCATCACCTCGTCGTAGATCTCCTCGCCGAGGCGGACGATGTCGTCGACCTTCAGCCCGACGACGAAGGCGAGCGCCGTCTCCTTGGCCTGGGCGATGTGCTCGGGGTTCTCGTTGCCTCGGACGCGGAACACCGCCTGGCCGAGGGCGAACCTCACCAGGTCCTTGGTGGTGAACAGGCCGCGGGAGGCGAGGCCCCGGGCGAAGTGGTAGATCGAGGCGCCGCGCATCATCGTGTTGTCGACGTCGAAGAAGGCCGCGGCGGTCGGGTCGGGCTCGGCGACCGGCGAGGTGATGGCGGCCGCGGCCGCGACCTCCCCGGCCATCTCCGCCTCGGTGCGCCGTCGCAGTAACCGCCTCATAGCCCCTCAGCTTAACGGGGGGCGGGGGATGTGGCCGATGTACGCGGCGTTAGCGTGGCGTGACATCTGGCCCACCGTTCCGGGTGGCCCGGGGTGCCGTCGGAGAAGGCCCCGGTGGGGGCCGCCAGGTCACGGGGTCAGGTCGTCGATCATGTCCAGGTAGGCGCTGGCCTTCATGCGGTCGTCGCCGCCGAGCTGGGGGATCATGGGCTCCACGACGTCGCGCTGCTCGTCGGTGAAGCGCTTCAACGCGGGCGCGTGCCTGCCCTGGCGCTTGACGTGGCCGAGCGCGGACAGGGCCGAGCGGGTCGTGGAGGCCATCTCGTCCAGCGTCGGCCCGATCAGCTGGGCGCGGCGGGAGTCGGGGTAGCCGAGCAAGGCCGCCGCCTCGGTCGCGCGGGAGTGCGCGGCGTTCAGCTCCCGCTGGGCGCGCTCCGCGTCGTCGGTGGTGAGGCTGAGCAGGGTGGCCTCCGCGGCGCGCTTGATCGGGTACAGGCGGTCGCCGGGGACCGAGGCGTAGGCGCCGACGCAGGCGACCAGCAGCAGGCCCGTCACGACCACGATGAGCACCCCTGGCCGCAGGCGCATCAGGAAGGGCGGACGACGCCTGCGCCCGGTCGCCTCGGGGCCGGGATCGGCGCCGGCGGCGCGGGCGGCCAGCAGCTCACCGCGCAGGCGGGTGCGGAAGTCGGGGCGCGGGCCGTTGCCGGGCTCGCCGCCGATCTCGTTCAGGCGGGCCACGAAATGGGTGTGGGGCTTGCGCCGCGTGATGGCGGCCCAGAACCTGGGCAGCCACCGCGAAGGCCCCCACTTGTTCATGAAAGCTCCCTGCCGCGCCCACTCCGATGATCCATAGGTGCTACCCGTCCAACGACGCGGGGACCCTCCAGGTTACGGCCGCCCGCCTCAATCGGGCCCCTCCCGAGCGCCACCCCGAATCAGCCGAGGTCCTGCGGCAGGGCCCTGGCCAGGGCGCGGATCGCGCGGAACTGCAGTGCCTTGATCGCGCCGCTCTTCTTGCCCATGATCAGTGCCGTCTCGGCCAGCGACATCCCGTGCAGGAAGCGCAGGACCACGCATTCCTGCTGCTCGGGGCCGAGATCGCGTACGGCGCGCAGGATCCGCTCGTTCACCATGGTCGTGACCACGGCGTTCTCCGGGATGTGCGGCCCGTCCAGCGGGACGTCGAGTACCTCGGCGGTGGGGACCTCCATGCGGTGGCGCGCGGACTTGAAGTGGTCGGTCACCAGGTTCCTGGCGATCGTCACCAGCCACGCGCCGAAGTCCCTGCCCTGCCAGGTGAAGTCGGCGATGCGCCGAAGGGCCCGCAGGAACGTCTCGCTGGTGAGGTCCTCCGCGAGGGCGTGACAGCCGACCCGGAAGTAGACATAGCGGTACACAAGATCCACATAGCGGTCGTACAGCGCCGCGAAGGCGTCGGCGTCGCCGGTTTTGGCGCGGAGGACCACCCGCCGGAGCTCGTCGATCTCCGGGGAGAGGCGCTCGCGCTGGTCAGCGGCGGCGCGCGTGGGGTTCACAGTGTCGGCCGATCCTGGAGGGGAAAGCCCGGCGACCGACCATGAGTTCGACATCCGGTATCCCTGGGGAGGAAAGGGAAGGGCGCGTGCGTGCTCGAACACTCTAGAAATCATCGGGAAATTACACAATCCACTTTGCCTCAGTAACTACCACGCGTAACAGCAGTGATGAGGCACTTCGGGCATCGGCTACCGGTTTGGAGGTAATGTCCGGCAGAGTTGGGGGCATCATGGAAGTCCTCGTTGCCGTCACCGCCTTCGCCGGTGCACTGTTCGCCGCCATCACCACTGGCATCCTGGTCGGACGTCTCCGGGATGAACGGAGCGGCTGGCTGATCGCCTGGACCATCACCACCTCGGCACTCTGCCTCGCGCTGGGCGCCGTGGCCATCGGCCATCTCATGGGATTCGGGCCCACGACCTTCCGGATCTACCAGATCACCGGCGCGTTCCTGGCCCCGTTCTGGCTCGCCATCGGCATGATCCAGATGATCGCCGAAAAGGCGGCCGCCAGGTTCGCCTCCTGGCTGCTCGGCATCGCCTTCACGCTGGTCACCGTCGTGATCATGGTCCTGGACCCCATCAGCGAACCCGAGAAGTTCGGCAAGACGCTGCCGCTGGGCGACACCCACTGGACCATCATCCCGACGTCCCTGCTGAACGCCGCCCACGGCCTCACCTACCTGATCCTGATCGGCTGCCTGATCCTCGCGGTCTTCCGCTGGCGCGGCGGCGACGACGTCGACGCCGACAACATGCACGCGGGCGTGGTCCTGGCGCCCACGGGACTCGCCCTGGTGGGCGCCGTGCGCTTCGCGATCCCCGGCGTCTTCGCGGCGCTGGTGATCACGCTCATGGTGGGGGCCGTCTGGTACGCCGTCGCGCGCCCGCTCGCGCCGTACGACGAGGAGCGGGACGGCGCCGACGACGACGACTGGGACGACGAGCGCCCGCCCGTCCGCAGGGCGGCCGATCCCGACTCCGGCTTCCCGTCCGGCCCCCTGCCGGTCACCACCGTCTCGTCGGCGATGCCGCCCCCGCCGCGCCGCTCCGGTCTCGGCGACCTGGTGGCGGAGTACCGCGCCGGGGACCAGGGGGACGTTGACTTCGCCGCGCGCATGCAGCCGTCCGGCGCCTTCGGCGGCCCGAGGACCGGCGAGTTCATCGGACCGGACGGTTCCGGCGACCCCCTGGCCGGCCAGGGCAGGCCGGGCCAGGGAATGCCAGGGCAGGGGATGCCAGGGCAGGGGATGCCAGGGCAGGGAATGCCCGGCGGCCCCCTGCCGGGGCAGGGCCTGCCCGGCGGCCCCGTGACCGGGCAGGGGCTGGCGCTCGGCTCCAACATGCCCGGCATGCCGGGCCAGAGCGGTGGCTGGGCCCAGCAGGGCCGGAACCCGATGCCCGGAGACCAGGGCCAGTACGGACGGCCGGGGCCGCTGGACGCGGGCATGGCCGGTCATGCCGGTCAGAACGGGTCACACCGCGCCCCTGGGCAGCCGCCGGAGTACTCCATGCCCGCCACCGGCGCGCTGTTCCCCGGCAACGAGATCAAGCCGCCCTTCGGGCACCCCGAGGGGTCCGCCGTCCGCAGGACCGACATGCCGCTCGCCTCGGCCGGCCCGGTGCGGCCGTCGCCGAGCATCTACGGCCTGCTCACCGTCTTCACGCTGATGGACGGGATGGGCGAGGCGTTCGACCGCCTGGCGGAGGAGACGGTCGAGGCCGTGCGCCGCAGCGAGCCCGACACACTGATCTTCATCTGCCACGCCGTGAAGTCGGCGCCGCTCCAGCGCATCGTCTACGAGCTGTACCGCGACGAGGTGGCCTTCACCGAGCACCAGCGCCAGCCCCACATGGAGCGGTTCTCCCGCGAGCGGGTCGCGCATGTGCTGGCGGCCAACGTCATAGAGCTCAACGTGAACGCCGCCAAGGTGGTCCCCCTGCCCACGGCCTTCCACGTCTGACCCGCCGTCCAGAACGGACCCGCGCGAACGGGTGAGCCGGGCGGGCCGGCGGGACGGGTCAGGCGGTGAGGGCGGTGCGGAGGCGGGTCTCGTCCACGCGCCAGAAGTCGTGCTGGACGCCGTCGACCAGCGTGACGGGGATCATCTCCCCGTAGGCCCGCTGGTCCTCCTCGGAGGCGGTGATGTCGCGCTCCTCCCAGCTGACCCCGAGTTCGGCGGCGACCCGCCGGATGACGGCCCTGGCGTCGTCGCACAGGTGGCAGCCGGGCTTGCCGAGGAGCGTGATCGTGTGGTCTCGCGGAGCCATGCGCCCAGCCTAACGGCCCCTCCCGGCGTGTCGTGGATCACAGCGGGAGGGCCGGATCCCGGACCGTCACCCCTACCTGGGAAAGTGGTGACCCGAGAGGCCGCGCTCGCACTTTGTGCATAGCTTCACAAAGGTACTAACCTGAATGCCTGCGCCCTCTCCTCGACATCCGTCACAACCGCGAGCGCGGCCGGGGCGCACCGGCCGCCCGTCCCCTGGAGTTCCGGCCAAAGTGATCCGCCGCATGTCTCAAGCGCGCGAACGTGGCATCCCCGATGCGACGGTCGCGCGGCTGCCGCTCTACCTGCGCGCGCTGAACGGGCTAGCGGAGCGGGGGACCGCCACCGTCAGCTCCGAGGACCTGGCGGTCGCGGCGGGGGTGAACTCGGCGAAGCTCCGCAAGGACCTGTCCCATCTCGGGTCCTACGGCACCCGCGGCGTCGGCTACGACGTGCAGTACCTGATCTACCAGATCTCCAGGGAGCTTGGCCTGACCCAGGACTGGGCCGTGGCCATAGTGGGGGTCGGCAACCTCGGGCGCGCCCTCGCCAACTACGGCGGGTTCGTCTCCCGGGGGTTCCGGGTGGCCGCGTTGTTCGACGCCGACAGGTCCGTCGTGGGCGAGCGGCTGGTCGGGATGGCCGTGGACCACATAGACGCGCTGGAAAGCGTGATCGAGGACCGGGGGGTCTCCATCGTGGTGATCGCGACACCGGGCGCGGCGGCCCAGCAGGTGGCCGACCGGGTCATCGCCGCCGGGATCACGAGTATCTTGAACTTTGCCCCCGTTGTGCTGACGGTGCCCGACGGGGTCGATGTCCGCAAGGTCGATCTATCGACCGAACTGCAGATTCTTGCGTTCCATGAGCAGCGCAAAGCGGATCGTGACACAGGGAGTCCGATGATGGCTGGAGACTGGGCCGAGGTGATGGACGCATGAGCCTTCTCGCGGTCGGCCTCAGCCATCGGACGGCACCCGTGGCGCTGCTCGAACGCGTCGCCGTGACCGGAGACGCGCTGGTCAAGCTTCTGCACGACATCCGCGCTGACGCGCACGTGTCCGAGGTGATGATCGTCTCCACGTGCAACCGCGTCGAGGTCTACGCCGAGGTGGACCGGTTCCACGGCGGCGTGACCGCGGTGACCGACCTGCTCGGCACCCACACCGGCGTCCCGCACGAGCAGCTCACCCGCCACCTTTACGTCCACTACGAGGACCGGGTCGTCGAGCACCTCTTCTCGATGGTCTGCGGCCTCGACTCCATGGTGGTCGGCGAGGGCCAGATCCTCGGCCAGGTACGCCAGTCGCTGCGGCTGGCCCAGGAGCAGGGCACCGCGGGCACCACGCTCAACGAGCTGGCCCAGCAGGCGCTGCGCGTCGGCAAGCGCGCCCACACCGAGACGGGCATCGACCGGGCGGGCGCCTCCCTCGTCGGGGTGGGGCTGACCCTCGCCGAGCGGGTCCTCGGCCCGATCAAGGGCAAGCGCGCGCTGGTGGTGGGCGCGGGCTCGATGAGCGCGCTGTCCGCCGCCACCCTCGGCAGGGCCGGGATCACCGACATCGTGGTCGCCAACCGCACCTTCGAGCGCGCCGCGCGGCTGGCCCAGTCCGTCGGCGGGCGCGCCGTCGAACTGGCCGACGTCCACCGCGAGCTCGCCGGCGCCGACCTGGTCATCTCCTGTACGGGAGCGGGTAGCGTGGTCATCGGCACCGAAATGGTGGCACGGGCGGAGCGCGACAGACCGCTGTTCCTGCTCGACCTCGCGCTCCCGCACGACGTGGACCCGGGCGTGCGCACACTTCCGAACGTCACGCTGGTCGACCTGGAGTCGATGCAGGAGGCCGGGCTCGGCGCGCAGGGCGACGGGGGGTCCGACGACGTCGTCGCGGTCCGGTCCATCGTGGCGGCCGAGGTGTGCGAGTATCTCCGGGCCGAGCGTGCCGCCAAGGTCACGCCGACCGTGGTGGCCCTGCGAGCCAAGGCCGCCGGCGTGGTCGAGGCCGAGCTCGGGCGCCTGGTCACCCGCGTGCCCGAGATCGACGGGCGGCTCAAGGGCGAGATCGCCCAGACCGTCCGCCGGGTCGTGGACAAGCTGCTCCACGAGCCGACTGTGCGTGTCAAGCGGTTCGCGGCGTCCCCGGCGGGCGATCATTATGCTGAGGCGCTGCGCGAACTGTTCGACCTGAACCCGAAGGTGCCCGAGGCAGTGACCAGAGCCGACGTGGCCGTGGAGACCGATGTGACCCGTCGAGCCGGCGAGGAGGAGGCATGACCCAGAGCCTGGGACCGGCCACGGCGCGGGGCGTCCTCCGGCTCGGCACGCGGCGGAGCCTGATGGCGACCACCCAGTCCGGGCAGGTCGCCGACCGGCTGGCCGCGCTGACCGGCCGCACGGTCGAGCTCGTCGGCGTGACGACCTTCGGCGACGTCACCAAGGCCCAGCTCGCCCAGCTCGGCGGCACCGGCGTGTTCGTCAGCGCGCTGCGCGACAAGCTGATCGAGGGCGAGATCGACTTCGCGGTCCACTCGCTGAAGGACCTGCCGACCAAGCCCGACCCGCGCGTGGTCCTGGCCGCGATCCCGCCGCGCGACGACCCGAGGGACGCGCTCGTCGGCGCGGAGAAGCTGGCCGACCTCGCGCCCGGCGGCCTGGTGGGCACCGGCTCGCCGCGCCGCGTGGCCCAGTTGCGCGCGCTGCGCCCCGACCTCGAGTACGTCCCGATCCGCGGCAACGCCGACACCCGCATCGGCAAGGTCGCCTCCGGTGAGCTGCGGGCCGTCGTGCTGGCCGCCGCCGGGCTCGGGCGCATCGGCCGCGCGGCCGAGATCTCCCAGTTCTTCGACGTCGCCGACATGCTTCCCGCCCCCGGCCAGGGGGCGCTCGCCGTCGAGTGCCGGGCCGGCGACGCCGACCTGATCGACCTGCTCGGCCTGCTCGACGACCCGCGCACCCGTACCGCGGTGACCGCCGAGCGCGCCGTGCTCGCCACGCTGGAAGCCGGTTGCAGCGCGCCCGTCGGCGCGTACGCGACCGATGACGGGCACATTCTCAGCCTGACCGCCGCCGTGGTCGCCTTCGATGGCACGCGGTCGGTGCGCAAGTCCACCGCCGGTGATCCCTTCGCCGCCATGGAGCTCGGCCGCGAACTCGCGACCGCCATGATCGCCGAGGGAGCCGGCACGTTGATGGGGGAGCGGACCCATTGAGCTCCGGTAGCCAGACCAGCAAGACCGACGAGACCGTCACGACGCCAGGGGGCGAGGCCGGGGAGACCGGCGCGAACGGCACCGAGGACATCGTCACGGACGGCGGGCACCGGCGTGAAGCCGGGTTCGTCGCGTTCGTCGGGGCGGGGCCGGGTGACGAGAACCTCCTCACCCTGCGCGGGGCCGACCTGCTGTCGCGGGCCGACGTCGTCGTCCTGGACAAGGAGACCTACGGCGCCCTGCTGCGCCACTGCCCGCAGGACGTCAGGGTCGTCGACGTCGCCGACGACATGGGCGCGGTCTCGCTGAAGGCCGTGCAGGAGGCCAAGGCCGGATGCCGCGTGGTGCGCCTGTGCGCCGGCGACCCCGGGTTGTTCTCCTCGGTCACCGAAGAGGTGGCGGCCTGCGCCAAGGCGGGGGTGGACTTCGAGATCGTGCCCGGCGTGCCCCCGGCCACCGCGGTGCTCACCTACGCGGGCATCGCCCCGGCCGTGGCCGTGCCGGAGTTCCGCATCGTGGACGCAACCCAGGTCGACGACTGGTCGGTCCACGCCGGGTCCGCCGGCACCGTGGTGATCTACAACGGCGTCGCCGACGCGGTCGCGATCGGCAAGGCGCTCGTCGCGGCGGGCAAGCCCGACACCACACCGGTGGCGGTGACCCAGAGCGGTACCACCACCGAGCAGTACACCGTGGTGTCCTCGCTCGGCAGGCTCGCCGCCGACCTCAAGCACGCCGACATCGCCGAGCCCGCGCTGATCGTCGTCGGCGAGGCCGTCGGCACGCGCGACCGGCTGTCGTGGTTCGAGAACAAGCCGCTGTTCGGCTGGCGCGTCCTGGTGCCCCGCACCAAGGAGCAGTCGGCCGGGCTGTCGGAGCAGCTCCGGTCCTACGGCGCGGTGCCCGAGGAGGTGCCGACGATCTCGGTGGAGCCGCCGCGCACCCCGCAGCAGATGGACCGCGCCATCAAGGGCCTGGTGACCGGCCGCTACGAGTGGGTGGCCTTCACCTCGGCCAACGCGGTCAAGGCGATCAGGGAGAAGTTCGAGGAGTACGGCCTGGACGCGCGGGCGTTCGCCGGGCTGAAGGTCGCGGCCGTCGGTGAGGCGACCGCCAGGGCGCTGGTCGAGTTCGGTGTCAAGCCCGACCTGATGCCCGCCGGCGAGCACTCCTCCGAGGGCCTGCTGGCCGAGTGGCCGCCGTACGACTCGATGCTCGACCCGATCAACCGGGTCCTGCTGCCGCGCGCCGACATCGCGACCGAGACGCTGATCGCCGGGCTCACCGAGCTCGGCTGGGAGTGCGACGACGTCACCGCCTACCGGACCGTGCGCGCGGCACCCCCGCCCGCGCCGATCCGCGAGGCGATCAAGGGCGGCGGCTTCGACGCCGTGCTGTTCACCTCCTCAAGTACCGTACGCAACCTCGTCGGCATCGCCGGCAAGCCGCACAAGGTGACGGTCATCGCGGTCATCGGGCCGCAGACCGCCAAGACGGCGGCGGAGTTCGACCTGCGGGTCGACATCATGGCCGAGACCCCCTCGGCCTCGGCGCTGGCCTCGGCTCTCGCGGAGTACGGCGCCAAGCAGCGTCAGGCGGCCCTGGCGGCCGGCGACGTCCCCCGGAGGCCCTCGCAGACCCGCAGGGGCGCGCGCCGCCGGGCCAGATGATCCGATGACAGTCGATCCCCCATCGCCGGTGCCGTCGCGTACGTGCGAAGGCACCGGCGGGGTCGGGGAGGGGAGAGCACGATGAGCGACGCGCAATTCCCGGTGGCGCGGCCCCGCAGGCTGCGCCGTACCGCGCCCATCCGCCGCATGGTGGCGGGCACCCGGCTGCACCCGGCCGAGCTGGTGCTGCCGATGTTCGTCAAGGAGGGCGTGAGCGACCCGCAGCCGGTCTCCTCGATGCCCGGCGTCGTGCAGCACACCCGCGACTCGCTCCGCAAGGCCGCGCACGACGCGGCCGAGGCGGGCGTGGGCGGTCTCATCCTGTTCGGAATCCCGGCCGTCAAGGACGCCAGGGGCTCGGCGGGCGACGACCCCGAGGGAATCGTCCAGGTGGCGCTGGCCGACCTGCGCGCCGACCTCGGCGACGCCATCGTGGTCATGAGCGACACCTGCCTGGACGAGTTCACCGACCACGGGCACTGCGGCATCCTCACCCCCGAGGGCGAGGTCGACAACGACGCCACGCTGGAGCGGTACGCGGCCGTGGCCGTCGCCCAGGCGGCGGCCGGGTCGGAGGTGATCGCCCCGAGCGGCATGATGGACGGCCAGGTGGGCGCGATCCGGGCCGCGCTGGACGCCGCCGGCTTCCCGCACATCCCGATCCTGGCCTACTCGGTCAAGTACGCCTCCGGCTTCTACGGGCCGTTCAGGGAGGCCGCGGAGTGCGCGCCGAGGTTCGGCGACCGCAGCGGCTACCAGCAGGACCCCGCGGGCCCGGTGGGCGAGGCGCTGCGCGAGGTGCGCCTGGACCTCGCCGAGGGCGCGGACGCCGTCATGGTCAAGCCCGCACTGGCCTACCTGGACATCCTGCGGCAGGTCCGCGACAGCGTGGACGTGCCGGTCGCGGCCTATCAGGTGAGCGGCGAGTACGCCATGGTGGAGGCGGCGGCGGCCAACGGCTGGATCGACCGCGACCGCATCATCATGGAGTCGCTCATCGCCATCCGGCGCGCCGGGGCCGACATGATCCTCACCTACTGGGCTACGGAAGTGGCCAGGAGACTATCCTGACGGGCCATTTCCGGGGGTCGCCTCACCTTGGACGCCCCTCATCGGGCATCATCAGGGGAAGGCAGGGTGGGGGAGGAAACACGATGGTGGGGGTACCACTGGCGGCTCGCCGAGCGAAGAGGCGAGGTCGTTCCCATGGGAGAGCGCACACGATCGCCTCGGTGCTGGAGTACGCCGAGCTGGGATGGGCGAGCTGTCTGGGCGCCCATTCGCCGCGCGAAGGGCGGCGTGCCTGCTCGTGTGACCGCCTCGGCTGTCCCGACCCGGGGGCGCATCCGCTGTCGCCGGCCTGGCAGATGATGGCGACCACCGACCCGGCGCTGCTGACCCGATGGTGGGAGCAGAATCCCGAGGCGAACGTGATCCTTCCCACCGGCCGGGTGTTCGACGTGTTCGACGTACCGGCCACGGAGGGCCAGATGGCTCTCGCCACGATGGAGTCCTCCGGCTTCGCGACGGGCCCGGTCGCCGCAAGCGGCGACCGGGTCCTTTTTTATGTCGCGACGCGCGGGGCCCCCGAGGACGAGGACGAGTGGTGGTCCTGCCACCTCGACTACGGCCCCGAGACGATCGAGGACAGCCCCGGGCTGCGCTGGCACTGCCGCGACAGCTACGTCCTTGCCCCGCCGTCGGCGCTCTCTGACGGCAGCCATTCCCGCTGGCTGCGGCCCCCCGACGGGCGCCCGCTCCCCGACCCGCTGCACGTCCTCGACCGGCTGGCCGACGCCCTGCCCTGAGCCTGCCCGCCGCCGGCCGGGGTGCTCCGCGTCCGGCGAGATGCCCGTACGGCCCTCTGCAGGTCTGCAGGGTCCTTCCCCGGCCGACCGGGAGGGCGGGGCCCACGCGGGCTAACCTTGACGCGTGAGCCGTACGGAGATCTCCGAGTCCTTGTTCGACCGTGCCCGGGCCGTGGTGCCCGGAGGCGTCAACTCCCCGGTGCGCGCCTTCGGCGCCGTCGGCGGCACCCCGAGGTTCATGCGCTCGGGCCAGGGCCCCTACATCGTCGACGCCGACGGCAACCGCTACGTGGACCTGGTCTGCTCCTGGGGCCCGATGATCCTCGGCCACCGCCATCCCTCCGTGGTGGCGGCGCTCACCGAGGCGCTGGTCCACGGCACGTCCTTCGGCACCGCCACGCCCGGCGAGGTCGAACTGGCCGAGGAGATCGTCTCCCGGGTCGGCCCGGTGGAGATGGTCCGCCTGGTCAGCTCAGGCACCGAGGCCACCATGTCGGCGATCCGCCTGGCGCGCGGGTTCACCGGCCGCTCGAAGGTCGTCAAGTTCGCCGGCTGCTACCACGGCCACGTGGACGCCCTGCTGGCCGCCGCCGGTTCCGGTGTGGTGACCTTCGGGCTGCCCGACACCCCGGGCGTGACGGGCGCGTCGGCGGCGGACACCATCGTCCTGCCGTACAACTCGCCCGAAGCGGTCACCGAGGCGTTCCGGGCATTCGGCGATGAGATCGCGTGCGTGATCACCGAGGCGTGCCCGGCGAACATGGGCGTGGTGCCGCCGGGCCCGGGGTTCAACGCGCTGCTGCGCGAGCTGTGCACGGCCTCCGGCGCCCTGCTGGTCGTCGACGAGGTGCTCACCGGCTTCCGGGTCTCGGCGTCCGGCTGGTACGGCCTGGACCCCGTGGAGGCCGACCTGATGACGTTCGGCAAGGTCATGGGCGGCGGCCTGCCGGCGGCGGCGTTCGGCGGGCGGGCCGAGGTCATGGGCCGCCTCGCGCCCGAGGGCCCGGTCTACCAGGCGGGCACCCTCTCGGGTAACCCCCTGGCCTGCGCGGCCGGGCTGGCCACCCTGCGGGCCTGCGACGACGAGGTGTACGCCCGGGTGGACGCGGCGGCGGAGACCGTCGGCCGCGCCGCCTCGGACGCGCTGACCTCGGCGGGGGTGCCCCATCGGCTGCAGCGGGCCGGCAGCCTGTTCTCGGTCTTCTTCACCGACCGTGCGGTCACCGACTTCTCCGGTGCCCGCGACCAGGACACCGGCGCCTACCGCGCGTTCTTCCACTCCATGCTCGACCAGGGCGTCTACCTGCCGCCCTCGGCGTACGAGGCGTGGTTCCTGTCGGCGGCCCACGACGAGGAGGCGCTCGCCCGGATCACCGACGCGCTCCCCGCCGCCGCCAAGGCCGCCGCGTCCGCCGCCTCGGCTTGAGCGTCGCGCGGCGGGTCGTGGGGCTCCGACCTTTCAGCCTGAACGGGACTATCGCCGGTAAATCATTTAGCATCGCTATATGCTCGATCTCCACCGCCTGAAGGCCCTGCACGCGGTCGCCGTGTACGGGTCGGTCGGCGCCGCCGCCGAGGCGCTCATGGTGACCCCGTCCGCCATCTCCCAGCAGATCGCCAAGCTGGAGCGGGAGACCGGTTCCACGCTCATCGAGCGCAGCGGGCGCGGGGTGAAGCTCACCGACGCCGCCGGCCTGCTCGCCGAGCACGCAGAGCGCATCCTCGCGCTGGTGGAGATGGCGGAGGCCGACTTCGAGGCGCTCAGGGGCACGGTCGTCGGGCGGCTGTCGATCGCCGCGTTCCCCACGGCGGCCCGCGGCCTGCTCCCGGCCGCGCTCAAGGAACTGAAGCGCCGCCATCCCGAGCTCGACCTGATGCTCTACGAGCGCGAGCCCGAGCGGCAGGTGCGCGAGGTGGCCCGGGGCGAGCTGGACCTGGCCCTGGTCCAGGACTGGCTGAACCGGCCGATGGCCCTGCCCGAGGGGCTTTCGCGGGCCCCGCTGTTCGACGACGTGGTGGACGTGGTCCTGCCGGCGGATCATCCGCTGGCCGGCCGGCGCGAGATCGACCTGGCCGAGCTGAGCGGCGAGCGGTGGATCAGCTCCTCGCCCGGCACGGTCTGCCACGACTGGCTGGTCTTCACGCTGAGGACGGCGTCGCTGGAGCCGGAGATCTCCTGCGTGGCCGACGAGTACGCGACGCAGATCGCCCTGGTCGGCGCCGAGCACGGCTGCGCCCTGGTGCCGCGCCTGGGCAGGGACGTGCTCCCGGCGGACGTCCGGACCGTGCCGCTCCTGCCGAGGCCGACCCGCCGGATCTTCGCGCTGTGGCGCACCGACGCGGCCCGGCGGCCGGCCATCCGGGCGGCCGTGGACGTGCTGCGCCAGTTGAGCCCGCCTTCGGGGCTGATGCCCATCTCCCAGGAACCTCAGGAATCCGACGAGTCCGGCATGGCACGTCACGTTTTGTCCCGTCCGGGCCAGTAGGCTGGTAGGTGTCATGAGCGAAAGCACCGTTGTTCACCTGCTCCGTCACGGAGAGGTGCATAATCCCCAAGGCCTCCTGTACGGCAGGTTGCCCGGATATCACCTCTCGGAGGACGGCCGGTCCATGGCCGAGATGGTGGCGAAGGCGCTGACGGGCCGCGACATCGTGGCGCTGTACAGCTCCCCGCTGGAGCGGGCGCAGGAGACGGCGGCTCCCCTGGCGGAGGCGCTGGAGCTCCCGATCCAGACCGACCCCCGGCTGATCGAGGCCGACAACGTGTTCCAGGGTCTGGTCATCGGCGGCATGTTCCGCTCGCCGGGCAACTACCGCCACCTGTGGAACCCCACCCGCCCCTCGTGGGGCGAGCCGTACGCCGAGATCGTCAAGCGGATGCGGTCGGTCATCGACCAGGCGCGTTCCGAGGCCCGGGGGCACGAGGCCGTCCTGGTCAGCCACCAGCTTCCGATCTGGATCATCCGGCTGGCGGCCGAGGGCCGCAGGCTGATGCACGACCCGCGCAAGCGGCAGTGCGGGCTCGCGAGCCTGACGAGCCTCACCTTCGAGGGCGGGCGGCTGGCGAGCGTCGGCTACAGCGAACCGGCGGGCGCCCTCATAAAACCCCCTAAACTGCTCAAACCGGCCAAACGGCGGTAGTCAACCTCGTTCCGCCCCGATTTCGAGGGCGCGTGGTGCGCTGGGTAGGGTTTGAGCTCTACCGGTTGTAGTGCGCAAGGAGATCCCTGCCCCGTGTCCCCGAAGTCTCGTGCCCTGCTCCTGCCCATGGCGCTGGCCATGGTGGTCGTCGCGGGCTGCGCGGGAGGCCAGGGCACCCAGCCGCAGTCCGGTGACACGCGCTTCGTCGCGGGCAGCGGCGCCGTGCAGTTCTTCCCCGCCGCCGAGCGGCAGGCCGCCCCGGCGGTCCAGGGACAGACGCTGGAGGGCACGCCCGCGAGCCTCGCCGACCACAAGGGCGACGTCGTGGTGCTGAACTTCTGGGCGTCCTGGTGCGCGCCCTGCCGCAGCGAGGCCCCGGTGCTCAAGGACATCGCGGCCACGACCAAGAGCCGGGGGGTCAGCTTCCTCGGCGTCGACTTCAAGGACGACAAGGCGCAGGCCCTGGCCTTCCAGCGCACGCAGCGACCCGGGTACCCCAGCCTGTTCGACCAGCCGGGCAAGGTCGCCCTGGCGTTCCACGGCATGGTCAACCCCGCCGCGATCCCCTCGACCCTGGTGCTCGACCGGCGGGGCCGGGTCGCCGCCCGCGCCCTCGGACAGGTCAAGTACTCCGACCTCGTCGACGTGGTCACCAAGGTCAGCGATGAGAAGTAGCCACTCCCCGAAGGACCCGCGCCGGCCGGGTGCGCCGTGAGCGACCTGGCGGGCACCGTCGCCGCGGGTTCGCTGGTCGTGGCTCTGCCCATCGCACTGGCCGCCGGTCTGGTGTCCTTCCTGTCGCCGTGCGTGCTGCCCCTGGTGCCCGGATACCTCTCCTACGTCACCGGCATGAGCGGCGACCCCCGGCGCGGGCGCATGGTCGCGGGCAGCGCGCTGTTCGTCCTGGGCTTCTCCCTGGTGTTCGTCCTCGGCGGCGCGCTCTTCGGCGGGCTCGGCGCCCTGCTGCTCGGCAACGCCGAGGTGATCACCCGCGTGCTCGGCGGCCTGACGATCGTGCTCGGCCTGGCCTTCCTCGGCCTGGTCCCCGGCCTCCAGCGCGACGTGCGCATCCACCGCTTCCCGGCGGCGGGCATCGCGGGCGCGCCCCTGCTCGGCATCGTGTTCGGCCTCGGCTGGACGCCCTGCATCGGCCCCACGCTCTCCGCCGTGCTGACCCTCTCGCTCGACCAGGCCAGCGCGGCGCGCGGCGCGACGCTGGCCTTCGCCTACGCGCTGGGCCTCGGACTGCCGTTCGTCCTGGCCGCCCTGGCCTACCGCAAGGCGCTCCACACGTTCAAGGCGGTGCGCCGCCACTCCCGCCTGATCACCCGTGTGGGCGGGGCGATGCTGGTCCTGGTCGGCGTGCTGCTGGTGACCGGCCTGTGGGGTCAGGTCATCGCCAACATGCAAGGCTGGGTCGGCGGATTCGAGCCGGTGATCTGATGACGTCGACCGAAGAGGTCAGGGCCGACCCGGTGCGCCCGACGGGCTTCGGCCCGCTGGGCTGGCTGCGCTGGGCGTGGCGGCTGCTCACCTCGATGCGCACGGCGCTGATCCTGTTGTTCCTGTTCGCGGTCGCCTCCGTGCCCGGGTCGATCTACCCCCAGCGGTCGATCAGCCCGGAAAGGGTCGCGCAGTACTTCAAGGACACCCCCGGCCTGGCGGGCTGGCTCGACCGGCTGTGGCTGTTCGACGTCTACACCTCGCCGTGGTTCGCGGCGACCTACCTGCTGCTGTTCATCTCCCTCGCGGGCTGCGTCGTCCCCCGGGCGGCGGCCCACCTGCGCGAGATGCGGCGCAAGCCGCCCGCGGCCCCGCGCAACCTGTCCCGGCTCCCGCACCACGCCTCGTTCCAGGCCCCCGGCGCCACGGTGGAGACGCTCGCCGCCGCGCTCAGGAAGAAGCGGTTCCGCACGGTCACCGGCCCCGGCTGGGTGGCCGCCGAGAAGGGCTACCTCCGCGAGACCGGCAACCTGCTGTTCCACTTCGCCCTGCTCGCCCTGCTGGTGGCGGTCGGCGCGGGCGGCCTGTACGGCTACCGGGGCAACGTGCTGCTCGTGGAGGGCAACGGGTTCGCCAACACCGTCGCCGCCTACGACCGGTACATCCCCGGGCAGAAGGTGTCGCCGGAGTCGCTGGAGCCGTTCTCCTTCACCCTTGAGGACTTCCAGGCGACCTACGTCGCCACGGGGGAGCGGCGCGGCCAGCCGCTCGACTTCTCCGCCCGCCTGAAGGTGACCGACCGCCCGGGGGCGCGCGAGCGGCCCTACGACCTGAGGGTGAACGAGCCGCTGGACGTCGGCGGCACCCAGACGTACCTGATCGGCCACGGGTACGCCCCGACGTTCACGGTCCTGGACGGCAAGGGTCAGGTGGCCTTCGAGGGGCCGGTGCCATGCCTGGCCGCCGACCAGATGACCTACACCTCCGAATGCGTCGTCAAGGTGCCGGACGCCGAGCCGGAGCAGCTCGGGTTCCTCGTGCGCTTCCTGCCGACGACCGTGCCCGCCCAGGACGGCTCCTACGTCTCGGTCTTCCCGGGCGCCGCCAACCCGACGGCCCAGGTGTTCGCCTTCTCCGGCGACCTCGGGCTGAAGTCCGGGCAGCCGCAGTCGGTCTACCAGCTCGACACCAAGAGCCTCAAGCCGCTGGTGATGGGCGCCGACGCCAAGCCGCTCAGCGTCGGCGCCACCCTCCCGCTGCCTGGGGGGGCCGGGTCGATCCGGCTCACCGGCGTACGCGAGTGGATCAGCCTGCAGATCGCCTACGACCCTGGCCGGGTCCCCGCCCTGCTGGCCGCGGGCCTGGCCGTGCTCGGCCTGGTCCTGTCGCTCACCGTCCGCCGCCGGCGCCTTTGGGTGCGGGTGGCGCAGGAGGGCGACGCGGTCGAGGTGGGCGGGCTCACGCGCACCGAGGGCGGCCCGGCGTTCACCGATGAGTTCTCCCAGATTGTCACGGCCCTTCGAGGTCCCGAGGCCGGCGAGTCCGCCTCGCGTCAAGGAGTAAAGGATGCCCACTGACGTCAATTCCGGGCTCGCCACGCTCAGCGACCAGCTGATCCTGGCGACCGTCCTGCTGTATGTCCTGGCCATGATCGGATACGCGCTGGACCTCGGCTTCGGCCGGGCGCGCGCGGCGGCCCCGGCCCGCGAGCTGGTCGCCGCCGGCGAAGGGCTCCCCGCGGCGCCCGAGCCCGCGGAGGACGGCCCCCCGCCGCCCGCCTGGGCCGCGCGGGCCGCCATGTTCGCGATCGTGGTGAGCTTCCTCGGCTGGGCCGCCAACCTCGGGGCGATCATCACCCGTGGGGTCGCGGTCGGCCGCTGGCCGTGGGGCAACATGTACGAGTTCGTGGTGGCGATCTGCTTCGCCGCCATGACGGCGTTCCTGGTGATGCAGGCCCGCCAGCCCGTGCGGTTCCTCGGGGCGTTCGTGTCGGTCGCGGCGGCGCTCGGGCTCGGCTTCGCCGTCCGCTACCTGCACGTGCAGGCCGGACCGGTCGTGCCGGCGCTCAACTCCTACTGGATCGCCATCCACGTGACCGCCGCGATCTTCGCGAGCGGCCTGTTCATCGTCGCGGGGACCTCGGGGATCCTGTTCCTGGCCCGCAAGGACGGCCCGTCGCGGCTGCCCGGCCGCGACGATCTGGAGCGGCTCGCGCACCGCGCCATCGTGATCGCCTTCCCGATCTGGACGTTCGCCGTGATCGCGGGCGCGCTGTGGGCCGACAAGGCGTGGGGTCGCTACTGGGGCTGGGACCCCAAGGAGGTCTGGGCGTTCATCACCTGGATCGCCTACGCGGCGTACCTGCACGCGAGGGCCACCGCGGGGTGGCGGGGCAGGGCGGCGATGATCGTCCAGCTCGTCGCCTTCGGCTGTCTGCTGTTCAACCTCGTGGGTGTGAACATCTTCATGTCGGGCCTGCACTCCTACGCTGAGGTGCCCTAGCCCCTGAACGCCCCCTGACCGTCCGGCCTCTCCCCTACGAGAGGCCGCCGGGGCCGCCCGTGCCCGCCGTCACGGCTCGCACGGGCGTGCCACCACCACCTGTCAGGGACACCCGCCGGGGGTCAGTCGTCCTCCCGGCGGAGGCGGCGGTCGAGGTCGCGGAGGAAGTCGGGGTCGTCGTCGGGTCCACGGGGCACGGAGGGCCGGGGCCGGCCGGGCCGGGCGATGCGTTGCCTCTGAACTGCCTGCTCGCTCTGGGGGCGGCCGAGCAGCAGCCATAGAAGGCCGCCGAGGTCGGCGAGAAGGACGACGATCAGAACCCAGAGCAGTTTGGGCAGGTTCCTTACGTCCTCCTCCGGTGTGGTGATCACATCGAACAGGCAGTAAAGCCAGAAGGCTAACAGGGCCAGGCCAAGAAGCACGCTAGGCATGTCCGCAGCGTAAGCCATTCGACGGTAGATCGTGTTCCCGGGGCGTAACAGCGCACTCCGATCCATCCCCATCGGACATCGGAGATGACTTCCCGAGCGGCCTCGTCGTACCGTGGACCGTGACCACGCTTCGCGGACGTGAGAGGTGCGTGCCGATGTTCGCGCTCCCGGCACCCTGGCCGTCGTCTTGACGGCGTTCTCCGGCGACAGGGGTCGCCACCGGAGAGGGCCACGCTGGCGGCAGAAGGCTCCGTACGGCTCTCCGTACCGCGGCGAGGCCCCCCGCGAGGGGACGCAGGAACCTGCGGAAGGAAGGCGCCCAGAGGGCGCGCCGGAACGCAGGGGAGACCCGCCCCGCGAAGGCCGTGAGGGGCGCGGCGACTCCTCGCGCGACCGCCTGGACTACCGCGACAGCGGGCGCAGGGCGAACCGCCGCGAGCGGCGCGCCGACGCCTTCTGGGAGGCGGAGCCGCCCCGGGCCGACTCGACGCGGGCCGTCACCGCGCCCGTGGTCGACCGGCCGCAGTACATCTGGCGGGACTTCGAGCTGGACGACGAGCCGCCGCTGGCCCAGCCCAACGCCCCCGACACCCCCGACGTCCGCGACGGGCTGCGCCACTGCGGCCCGCTGGAGCAGATCCTCTACCGCCAGTGGGACGCCGCCGACGGCCCGCCCTCGCCGGACGCCGTCCGCGCCGTGGACAGCCTCGCCCGCCTCCCGGAGCGGCTGAAGGCCCTGCTGGCGGTCGGGCTCGACGGCATCTACGTCGGGGCGGGCGGCGTGCCCGACCTGGACGACATGGGTTACCTGCGGGGCGCGCCGCTGCCCTCGGGCCGGGCCACATGGGACGTCTGCGCCGGCGCGTACGGCGACCGCAAGATCGTGGTGGGGGACCGGCCGTCGCCCACCCCCGACGTGATGATGCACGAGACCGGCCACGCCCTGGACGACATCGACGCCTCACCAGGTGAATGGGTGTCCGACTCCCCGGAATTCGTGGCCCTCTACGAGGAATGCGGGGCCCTGTTCGCCTCGGCGTTCCACAAGCAGTCAGGTGGTCTCGGCCGCAAGGAGTTCTTCGCCGACGCCTTCGCCGCGATCGCCTCGCGGCAGCGGCCGGCGCTGGTCGACATGCTCAATGGAGACACCCGTGCCGCTCTCAATGTCATGCTGTTCTTCAACCGGCGCTACGGAATCTAGGTGATCCGCCATGTACGTCATCCGGCTCGTGGACGGGACGTTGCGGATACCGCATTCCCTCACCAGTGACGACGGACGCCTGATCGGTAACGCGTACGTGGAGATCGCGCCGAGCGACCCCGACTATGAGCGCTGGCTGCCGGAGTCGATCACCGAGGAGCAGGAGGCCGAGCGGCGCGAGCGGTGGCAGGAGGAGAACGACGCGCTGGAGCGCGAATTCCTCGCGTTCAAGGAGTCACAGGCGAACTCGGACCGCTGATCCCGCCCCGAAGGTCCGGGGGGCGCGCCGATCGCGCGCGGCGGATCGTCGCCCAGAGCGTGGCGCGGGCGGATGACCGAAAATCGCGTGGGCCGGACGGCGAAGAGAAGATCGCCCCGTAATGCCATTAATGACATGCCCGAAAAAAAGAGCAGTGACCCTGCGGCTTCCGGGGGGCACGCAGGATCACCGGGTGGTGCAAGGCGGCTTCGAGTTCACCGTGCCCCGCGATGGACGCCGGGGACGGCACGCTCTCACCTGTACATCAGACACGCGGAGAGTCGCCACTCGGCCGATCGGCCGTGAGGACTTCCTCGCCACGCAGGAGAGCGTGCACCTCCGACTCGCGGAAACGCCGGTGCCCTCCGGGGGTACGGATGCTGCTGATGCGGCCTGCCGCTGCCCAGCGCGTCACCGTTTTCGGATCGACCCGGAAGAGGGCGGCAACCTCTCCGGGGGTCAGCAGGCGTTCGCTGCTACTCTCCACAATCTCTCCCCCTCGCATCCCGCATCCTGAAGCGGGCGGACAGGTAACCAGTTTGCCGAGCGGAAACTGATATATCCGTGATTTACATCGAAAGATCACGGGTTGTTATCAGCTGACTGCCCGTTTGTTATATGATAGAGCCTCTTTGGGGCGCTCGTGGGTGTTTCTTTACAAAAGCGCCGTGATGTGAACACTAGCAGTGCTCGCACCCGATGCGAAGTGAGCCTTGTAAAGCTCCACTCACGAAATCGGGCTCCGTCCAACGGCGGCGTAGACCGCTCCAGCTGTCCGGTGACGTAACCTCGACGTTGTGCGACCGTTCCTCGTCTACACCGCGTCACGGCTCGGCCTCTTCGCCGTCACCCTTGGTGTGCTCTATCTGATCGGCCTCCACCACGCCCTGTGGCTCATCGTGACCAGTTTCGCGGTCAGCGGCATAGCCAGCTACGTGCTGCTGTCGAGGCAGCGCGACGCGGTGAGTGAGCAGATCAGCAAGGGCCGCAGGGGTTAGGAGAGCGGGAACAAGCCGACCCGGGCATGGTACTCGTGTCCGAGGTGCGTGGTGTCGCTTCCGATGAGAAGGCCCTCTTTGTACGGCAGGAACGCTTTGACACCGATGCCCCGGTCCCGCGTCGGGTTCCACGCGAGCGCCCTTCCGGTGCCGGGGTGGATCGCTCCGATGCCCGGCCGGGGCACCGCGCCGGGGCCGGCCGAGTCCGACCCCCTGGGGTTGTCCAGCCACCGCTGGTGGCCGCCGACGTACACCGCGGCCCCGGTCACCGCCACGGAGTACAGCGAGTCGCCGCCGGTGAAGTTCACCCACGTCGGGGCCACCTCGTCCCCGCGCGCGTAGGTCTCGAAGCGGGCCGCCGAATCGCACAGCCTGCCCGAGCCCTTCGCGCCGCCCGTCGTGACCAGGACGAAATACTGTCCGTCGGGTGAGAAGTCCAGCCCTCGCACGTAAGAGGGGAAGACGTCCTTGCAGGCGGCCGCGTACGCCTCGGTGTGCCAGCCGGTCACGGTCGCCTGGGCCGCGCCGATGTCGACCAGGCCGACCTGGGGGCGGCGCAGCCCGTCCAACGTGGTGAAGGAGCCGTCCAGCGCGAGCCGGTCGCGGGTGGCCGCCATCGCGTAGACCTTGAGCGAGCCGCCCCGCTCGCCGCCGGGGGTGACCGTGAAGGCCGGGTCGACCGCTCCGGTGACCGGGTCGAGCCGGGCGAGCGCCGCGCGGGCGCTGCGGCCGACGCCGGTGAAGTCGCCGCCCACGTACAGCCCGCCGGGGTGCAGGACCAGGCTGGAGACCGCGCCGCCGCGCACCGGCGCCGAGAAGGACTCCACCGGCGACCCGTCGGCGAGGGACAGCCGGGCCAGGCCCCGGCCGGGGCGGCCCGCTGCGGACATGAAGGCGCCCCCGGCGTAGACCGAGCCTGCGGGGCCGGCCGCCAGCGCGTTGACCGGGCCGTCAGGGTCGGGGGCGAAGCGCGGGTCGATCCTGCCGGTGGCCAGGTCGAAGGCGAACAGGTTGCGCCTCGGGACCGCCGCCGCGCCGCCGGCCTCGCGCACCTCGCTGAACGCGCCGCCGACCACAACGGTGCCGCCGACGAGGGCGAAGGCGTTGACGATGCCGTCCAGGACGTGCGGAGTGGTGTCGGCGGGGTCGGCGGAGACGACCCGGGAGTGGCGGACCTCGCCCGCCGAGGCCGGGCCGCAGGGAAGGACGACCAGCGCCGCGACGAGCAAAGGGACGGCCATGACAGGGGAGATGAGAGTCGGCTTTCGGGCAAACATTCACCAAGTCCTAGCAGACGCTTAGTAATGATGTGGCTACTTTGGGTTGACCGGCGCGAGGCCACTAAGCTTGTCGCCATGACGCGTGCAACCCTGGACAAACAGCCGCACGAGGTCGCGGCGATGTTCGACCGCACGGCCCGGCGCTACGACTTGGTCAACGACGTGCTCTCGCTCGGTCAGGACCGGCTCTGGAGGAGGGCCACCTCGGCGGCGGTGGACGCGGGCCCGGGTGAGCTCGTCCTCGACCTCGCGGCCGGCACCGGCACCTCCACCGACTCCTTCACCGGCCTCGGGGCGCGCGCGATCGCGTGCGACTTCTCCCTCGGCATGCTCGGCACGGGCGCCGGGCGGCGGGGCGGGTCCGGCCTTCACGGGGGGGTGCGCGGGGTCACGTTCATCGGCGGCGACGCGCTGCGGCTCCCGTTCGCCGACGGCGCCTTCGACGCGGTGACGATCTCGTTCGGGCTGCGCAACGTCAACGACACCGTCGGGGCGCTGCGCGAGATGCTGCGGGTCACCAGGCCGGGCGGACGGCTGGTGGTGTGCGAGTTCTCCAGGCCGACGGTCAAGTCGTTCGAGCTGGTCTACTCGCAGTACCTCATGAGGCTGCTGCCGCCCGTCGCCCGGGTCGTCAGCTCCAATCCCGACTCGTACGCGTATCTGGCCGAGTCGATCCGTGCCTGGCCCGACCAGGCGAGCCTTGCCCGGCTCGTCCAGGAGGCGGGCTGGGAACGGGTCGGCTGGCGCAATCTCTCCCTTGGCATCGTGGCCCTCCACAGGGCCGTCAAACCGACCTTGGGCGAGTAGGTAAGCTCCATCTGACATCGGGCAGGGGAAAAAGGGTTAGACTTCCGCCGACAAGTTTGTGAAGTAGTTCACAAAGGCACGAAGGCCCTGAAATCCCGAGGCCCTCGACACCCAGGACAGGACAGGTCCCGTGAGCGAGTCAGCCCCCGCGGCGGACGCCGACATCATCGTCGTCGGCGCAGGACCCGCGGGTTCGACCACGGCCTTCTACCTCGCGCAGGCCGGCTTCGAGGTGCTGCTGCTGGAGAAGACCCGGTTCCCGCGCGAGAAGGTGTGCGGGGACGGGCTGACCCCGCGCGCCGTCAAGGAACTGGTCGCCATGGGCGTCGACATCGACGGCCCCGGGTGGATCCGCAACAAGGGGCTCCGCGTCGTCGGCGGCGGCCTGCGGCTGGAGCTGGCCTGGCCCGAGCTGTCGAGCTTCCCGGACTACGGCCTGGTGCGCACGCGCCTCGACTTCGACCAGATCCTCGCGGCCAACGCCGAGCGCGGCGGCGTCACGATGATCCAGGGCGTCAACGTCACCGGCCCGGTCCTCGACCCGCGCAGCGGCCATGTCGTCGGCGTGACCGCCAAGCGCGACGGCGAGCAGGTCACCTACCGCTCCCGCCTGGTCGTGGCCGCCGACGGCAACTCCACACGGCTGTCGCTCGCCATGGGCCTGCACAAGCGCACCGACCGCCCGATGGGCGTCGCCGTCCGCACCTACTACACCAGCCCCCGCCACGACGACGACTGGCTGGAGACCTGGCTGGAGCTGTGGGACACCGAGCAGGACGGGTCGTCCCGGCTGCTGCCCGGGTACGGCTGGGTGTTCGGCGTCGGCGACGGCACCAGCAACGTCGGCCTCGGGCTGCTCAACACCAGCGACGCCTTCCAGAACCTCGACTACCGCGACCTGCTGCGCCGCTGGGTGAAGAACATGCCCGCCGAGTGGGGGTTCAACGACGAGAGCATGACGGGGCCGATCCGGGGCGCGGCGCTGCCGATGGCCTTCAACCGCCAGCCGCACTACACCCGGGGCCTGGTCCTGGTGGGCGACGCCGGCGGCATGATCAACCCGTTCAACGGCGAGGGCATCGCCTACGCGATGGAGACCGGCCGCATCGCCGCCGACGCCATCACCACCGCCCTGTCCGGCACCACCCCCGCCCAGCGGGAACGCGTCCTGCGCGCCTATCCGAAGACGCTCAAGGACGCCTACGGCGGCTACTTCACCGTGGGCCGGATGTTCGTCGAGGCCATCGGCAAGCCCGGGGTGATGGGCTTCCTCACGAGGCACGGCCTGCCACATCCCACTCTGATGCGGTTCGCTCTGAAACTCCTTGGTAACCTCACGGACCGGCGGGGCGATGCGTCCGACCGGATCATCAACGCCCTGTCGAAGATCGCGCCGCCGTCATGACACAGCACCCGGAACGAAGATCGATGATCGCCCTGCCTAGACTCAGCAACCGATCGACCGAATCTCCAGCGCTCAGAGGGGACGCATAGCGATGGAACTGTACGTGCCCATCCTGGTTCTCGCGATCATCGCGGCGGGCTTCGCCGTGTTCTCCGTCGGGATCGCGCCCTTCACCGGCCCCAAGCGCTGGAACCGGGCCAAGCTCGACGCCTACGAGTGCGGCATCGAGCCGACGCCGCAGCCCGTCGGCGGCGGCCGGTTCCCGCTGAAGTACATGATCACCGCGATGCTCTTCATCGTGTTCGACATCGAGATCATCTTCCTTTATCCGTGGGCGGTCGCTTTCGACCAGCTCGGGGTCTTCGGACTGGTCGAGATGGTGCTGTTCATCGTCACCGTCCTGGTCGCGTACGCCTATGTCTGGCGCCGCCGCGGCCTGGACTGGGACTGAGAGGCAGCGTGCCGGAGGCGCGCGAGAGGAAGCAGTGAGATGGGTCTCGAAGAGAAATTGCCCAGCGGGTTCGTCCTGTCCACGGTCGAGCAGGCCGCCGGATGGGCGCGCAAGAACTCCGTCTGGCCGGCCACGTTCGGCCTGGCCTGCTGCGCCATCGAGCTGATGGCCACCGGCGGTCCCAACCACGACCTGGCCAGGTTCGGGATGGAGCGCGCCTCGGCGTCCCCCCGGCAGGCCGACCTGATGATCGTGGCGGGCCGGCTCTCGCAGAAGATGGCGCCGGTGCTCCGCCAGATCTACGACCAGATGGCCGAGCCGAAGTGGGTCATCGCCATGGGCGTGTGCGCCTCCAGCGGCGGCATGTTCAACAACTACGCGATCGTGCAGGGCGTCGACCACGTCGTGCCGGTGGACATCTACCTGCCCGGCTGCCCGCCGCGCCCCGAGATGCTCATCGACGCGATCGTCAAGCTGCACGACAAGATCCAGAACATGAAGTTCGGCGCACACCGCGCCAAGCAGATCGACGAGCTGGAACTGCAGGCTCTGCGGTCGCTTCCGCTCATCGATCAGGGGACCTCGAAATGAGCACTGACAACCTCCCCGGGGTGCCGGAGGAACCGATCGCCCGCCTGGGCATGTTCGGCGCCGGCGACTCCGGCGACACCTCCGGCTACGGCCGCCTGGTGGTGCGCCGCCCGGCGCGGCCGTCGGCCGCCAAGCCCTACGGCGGCTACTTCGACGAGCTGGCCGACGCGCTCGAGCGGGCCGCGGGCGACGTCTACGAGGGCATGGTCGAGCGCGTGGTCGTCGACCGCGACGAGCTGACCCTCCACGTCGCGCGCGAGCGCCTGCCCGAGGCGCTGCGCCACCTCCGCGACGACCCCGCCCTGCGGTTCGAGCTGTCGCTCGGCGTGTCGGGCGTGCACTACCCGGAGGAGACCGGCGCCGAGCTGCGCGCGGTCTACCACCTGTGCTCGATCACCCACAACAGGCGGGTGCGGGTGGAGGTCTCCTGCCCCGACGCCGACCCGCACGTCCCGTCCACGGTGTCGATCTACCCGACCCACGACTGGCACGAGCGCGAGGCCTACGACTTCTTCGGCATCGTCTTCGACGGCCACCCGGCGCTCACCCGCATCGAGATGCCCGATGACTGGGAAGGCCACCCGCAGCGCAAGGACTACCCGCTCGGCGGCATCCCGGTCGAGTACCGCGGCGCCACCATCCCCGCGCCCGACCAGAGGAGGTCGTACGCATGACCGCCGTCCATGACGGAGAGACCGCCCACGCCGGGCAGGACGACGCCACCGAGGGCAGGGTCTACAGCGTCAACGGCCAGGACTGGGACGAGGTCGTCCAGGCCGTCGCCGACTCCTCCGAGGAGCGCCTGGTCATCAACATGGGCCCGCAGCACCCGTCCACCCACGGCGTGCTCAGGCTCGTGCTGACCCTCGACGGTGAGAACGTCACCGAGGCCCGTGTGGGGATCGGTTACCTGCACACCGGCATCGAGAAGAACATGGAGTTCCGGACGTGGACCCAGGGGGTCACGTTCGTCACCCGCATGGACTACCTGTCGCCGATCTTCAACGAGGCGGCGTACTGCATGGCGGTGGAGAAGCTCCTCGGCATCACCGACCGGGTGCCGCTGCGCGCGCAGACCATCCGGGTCATGATGATGGAGCTCAACCGCATCTCCTCCCACCTCGTGGCCATCGCGACCTTCGGCCTGGAGCTGGGCGCGACGACGCCGATGCTGTTCGGGTTCCGCGAGCGCGAGCTGGTGCTCGACCTGTTCGAGTACATCACCGGCCTGCGGATGAACATGGCCTACGTCCGGCCGGGCGGCGTGTCGGTCGACCTGCCCGCGGGGGCCGTCGACAAGATCGGCGAGTTCCTCAAGATCATGCCGGGCCGCATCAAGGAGATGCGCAAGCTCCTTGACGAGAACCCCGCCTACACCCGCCGCACCAAGGACGTCGCCTACCTCGACCTCACCGGCTGCATGGCGCTCGGGATCACCGGCCCCATGCTGCGCGCGGCGGGCCTGCCGTGGGACCTGCGCAAGTCGCAGCCCTACAGCGGCTACGAGACCTACGACTTCGACGTGCCCACCGCCACCTCCTGCGACGTCTACGGCCGCTACCTCGTGCGGGTGGCCGAGATGGAGGAGTCGCTGAAGATCATCGGTCAGTGTCTCGACCGGCTCTCCGGCTCCGAGCTCAAGGGCAGGCCGGTCATGATCGAGGACAAGAAGATCGGCTGGCCGGCGCAGCTCGCCCTCGGCCCCGACGGTCTCGGCAACTCGCCCGACCACATCGCCCACATCATGAGCAGTTCGATGGAGGCGCTGATCCACCACTTCAAGCTGGTGACCGAGGGCTTCAGGGTCCCGGCGGGCCAGGCGTACGTCCCGGTCGAGTCGCCGCGCGGAGAACTGGGCGCGCACGTCGTGAGCGACGGGGGCACCCGCCCCTTCCGCGTGCACTTCCGCGACCCGTCCTTCACGAACCTGCAGGCGGTGCCCGCCACCTGCGAAGGCGGCATGATTGCCGACGTCATCGCCGCGGTCGCGTCGATCGACCCGGTCATGGGAGGTGTGGACCGGTGACGACCTACTCGCCGGAAGTCCGCGAGCGTCTCGAACGCGACGCGAAAGAGATCATCGGACGCTACCCGAAGGCGCGTTCGGCCCTGCTGCCGCTGCTCCACCTGGTGCAGGCGGAGGACGGCTACGTCTCCGACGCGGGCCAGGAGTTCTGCGCGGCGATGCTGGGCCTGAGCAAGGCCGAGGTGGTGGGCGTCTCGACGTTCTACACGATGTACAAGCGCAAGCCCGCGGGTGAGTACCACGTGGGCGTCTGCATCAACTCGCTGTGCGCGATCATGGGCGGCGACCAGATCTGGGACGAGCTCACCGAGCACGCCGGCCTCGGCAATGGCGAGACCAGCACCGACGGCAAGATCTCGCTCGAGCGCATCGAGTGCAACGCCGCCTGCGACTTCGCCCCGGTCATGATGGTCAACTGGGAGTTCTTCGACAACCAGACCCCCGAGTCGGCCAAGAAGCTCGTCGACGACCTGCGCGCCGGCAAGGAGGTCGCGCCCACGCGCGGCCCCGGGCGCCTGTGCTCGTTCAAGGACGCCTCGCGCGTGCTCGCGGGCCTGCCCGACGGCCTGGCCGGCGACGGCCCGTCGGCGTCCGGCCCCTCGATCGAGGGCCTCAAGATCGCCAAGGCCAACGGCTGGACGGCACCGGCACCTTCGAAGGGGGCCTCCGAATGACGACTCTGACTCCGGTCCTCACCGCGAACTGGGATCGGGCGGACTCGTTCACCCTCCAGGGGTACGGGGAGTACGAGGCCGCCAAGAAGGCGCTCGGGATGGACCCCGACGCCATCATCAAGGTGGTCAAGGACTCCGGCCTGCGCGGCCGGGGCGGCGCGGGCTTCCCCACCGGCATGAAGTGGGGGTTCATCCCCCAGGGCGATGGCAAGGCACACTACCTCGTCGTCAACGCCGACGAGTCCGAGCCGGGCACCTGCAAGGACATCCCGCTCATGATGGCCAACCCCCACTCCCTGGTGGAGGGCGTCATCATCACGGCCTACGCGATCCGCGCCAACCAGGCGTTCATCTACGTGCGCGGCGAGGTGCTGCACGTCGTCCGCCGCGTGCAGGCGGCCGTCGCCGAGGCCTACGAGAAGGGCTACCTCGGCACCGACATCCTCGGGTCGGGCTACGACCTGGAGCTCGTGGTGCACACCGGCGCCGGCGCCTACATCTGCGGCGAGGAGACGGCGCTGCTCGACTCGCTGGAGGGCTACAGAGGCCAACCTCGTCTCAAGCCCCCCTTCCCCGCCGTCGCGGGCCTGTACGCGTGTCCCACTGTCATCAACAACGTGGAGTCGGTCGCCAGCGTTCCCAGCATCATCGGGAACGGCGCCGACTGGTTCGCGTCCATGGGCACCGAGAAGTCCAAGGGCTTCGGCATCTTCTCCCTGAGCGGCCACGTCACCCGCCCCGGGCAGTACGAGGCGCCGCTCGGCATCACGCTGCGCGAGCTGCTCGACATGGCGGGCGGCGTGCGGGCGGGCCACCGGCTCAAGTTCTGGACGCCCGGCGGCTCCTCCACCCCGATCTTCACCGACGAGCACCTCGACGTGCCGCTCGACTTCGAGTCGGTCGGCGCCAAGGGCTCGATGCTCGGCACCCGGGCGCTGCAGATCTTCGACGAGACGACCTGCGTGCTGCGCGCCGTGCTGCGGTGGACCGAGTTCTACGCCCACGAGTCCTGCGGCAAGTGCACCCCCTGCCGGGAGGGCACCTACTGGCTCAAGCAGGTGCTCCGGCGGCTGGAGAAGGGCCAGGGCGACGAGGCGGACATCACCACGATCACCGACATCGCGGACAACATTCTCGGCCGCTCGTTCTGTGCTCTCGGCGACGGCGCGGTCAGCCCGATCCATTCGTCGGTGAAGTACTTCCGCGAGGAGTACCTCAAGCACTTCGAGATCGGCGGCTGCCCGTTCGATCACGCCGCGTCAACCGTGTGGGGTAAGGCATGACAGTACAGACGCCCTCGGCGGGACCGGTCGAGCAGCCGGTGGACCTGGTGACCCTCACCATCGACGGCTTCCAGATCAGCGTCCCCAAGGGGACCCTGATCATCCGGGCGGCCGAGTCGCTGGGCATCCAGATCCCGAGGTTCTGTGACCACCCGCTGCTCGAACCGGCGGCCAACTGCCGCCAGTGCCTGGTGGACATCACCGACGCCGGCAACGGCCGGGGCTTCCCGAAGCCGCAGCCGTCCTGCGCCATCGAGGTCGCCGAGGGCATGGTCATCAAGACCCAGCTCACCTCGCCGGTCGCCGAGAAGGCCCAGCGCGGGGTGATGGAGCTCCTGCTCATGAACCACCCGCTGGACTGCCCGGTCTGCGACAAGGGCGGCGAATGCCCCCTGCAGAACCAGGCCATGTCCAACGGGCAGGGCGAGACGCGCTTCGAGGAGACCAAGCGCACCTTCCCCAAGCCGATCCCGCTCTCGACCGAGGTGCTCCTCGACCGCGAGCGCTGCGTGCAGTGCGCCCGCTGCATCCGCTTCTCCGATGAGATCGCCGGCGACCCGCTGATCGACTTCTTCGAGCGCGGCGCCGCCGAGCAGGTGGGCGTCGCGGACGGCCAGCCGTTCCAGTCGTACTTCTCCGGCAACACCGTCCAGATCTGCCCGGTGGGCGCGCTCACCGGCGCCGCGTACCGCTTCAAGTCCCGGCCGTTCGACCTGGTCTCCACGCCGAGCGCCTGCGAGCACTGCGCCAGCGGCTGCGAGCTGCGCACCGACCACCGGCGCGGCAAGGTCACCCGCCGCCTGGCCGGCGACGACCCGCAGGTCAACGAGGAGTGGAACTGCGACAAGGGCCGCTGGGCCTTCGCCTACGCCACCCAGCCCGACCGCCTGCAGTCCCCGCTCGTCCGCGACGAGGAGGGCTACCTGCGGCCCGCCTCCTGGCCGGAGGCCCTGGCCGCCGCCGCCGAGGGGCTCTCGCGGGCGCGCGGCAGGACCGGCGTGCTGGTCGGCGGCCGGGTGACCGTCGAGGACGCCTACGCGTACGCCAAGTTCGCCCGCATCGCGCTGGCGACCAACGACATCGACTTCCGCTCCCGCCCGCTGTCGGAGGAGGAGACGACCTTCCTCGCCCACGCGGTCGCAGGCAAGGGCATCGAGGTCTCCTACGCCGACCTGGAGAAGGCCCCGGCCGTGCTGCTCGCCGGCTTCGAGCCCGAGGAGGAGTCGCCGATCATCTTCCTGCGGCTCCGCAAGGCGTGGCGCAAGCGCGGCCAGCAGGTCTTCTCCCTGGCGCCGTTCGCGGCGGCGGGGCTGGCCAAGATGGGCGGCACCCTGCTCCGCACGGCCCCCGGCGCCGAGGCCGAGGCCATCGGCGACCTGGTCTCCGGCTCCTCGGCGGCCGGCGCCGCGCTGAAGCAGCCCGGTGCGGTCATCCTGGTCGGCGAGCGGCTCGCCACCTCGCGCGGCGCGCTCTCCGCCGTCCTTCGGCTCAGCGCCGCGACCGGCGCCCGCCTCGCCTGGGTGCCCCGCAGGGCCGGTGAGCGCGGCGCCGTCGAGGCCGGCGCGCTGCCGAACCTCCTGCCGATCGGCCGCCCGGCCTCCGACGCCGCGGCCCGCGCCGAGGTCGCCCGCGCCTGGGACGTCTCGGCCCTGCCCGACACCCCCGGACGCGACACCTCGGGCATCCTGGCCGCCGCACTCGCGGGCGATCTCGACGCCCTGGTCGTCGGCGGCGTCGACCCCTACGACCTGGCCGACCCCGAGGCGGCGCTCGCCGCCCTGGAGAACACGCCGTTCATCGTCTCGCTGGAGATGCGCGCCAGCGCCGTCACCGACCGCGCCGACGTGGTCCTGCCGGTCGCCGCCGTGTCGGAGAAGAACGGCACGTTCGTCGACTGGGAGGGACGGGGCCGCTCGTTCGAGCGGGCCATCGAGGTGCCCGGCGTGCTGAGCGACCTGCGCGCCATCGGCGCCATCAGCGACCACATGGACGTGCACCTCGGCCTGCCCGACGCCGCCGCCGCCCGCCGCGAGCTCGCGGCGCTCGGCGCCTGGCGCGGCCCCCGGCAGCACGGCCCGAGCGTCAGCGGCGGCGGCCACCGCGCCCCCGGGGCCGGCGAGGCGGTCCTGTCGACCTGGCACCTCCTGCTCGACTCCGGTCGCCTCCAGGACGGCGAGCCCTACCTGTCCGGCACCGGCCGGGCCGTCGAGGCGCTGCTGTCGGAGGCGACCGCCGCCGAGATCGGCGCGCTCGACGGTAAGGTCACGATCACCACGGAGGGCGGCACGGTCACGCTGCCCGCACGGGTGGCCGACCTGCCCGACCGCGTCGTGTGGGTGCCGTCCAACTCGGCCGGCTGCTCGGTCACCCGCGACCTGCGCGCCGTGGCCGGCGACGTCGTCAAGATCGGGAGCGCTTCATGAGGCCTCTTCTCGTGGCCGACCCGGCCGGGCCCACCCTGGCCGACTTCGGCAAGGATCCCTTGTGGATCTCCATCATCAAGGCCCTGTTCATCTTCGTCTTCCTGATGCTGGGCGTGCTGTTCGGCGTGTGGACCGAGCGCAAGCTCATCTCCCGCATGCAGCACCGCTACGGCCCCAACCGCGCGGGCAAGTTCGGCCTGCTGCAGTCGGTCGCCGACGGCATCAAGATGGGGCTGAAGGAGGACATTCTCCCGAGGACCGTCGACAAGGTCGTCTACATCCTCGCGCCGATCATCATCGCGGTGCCGGCGTTCCTGTCGTACTCGATCATCCCCTTCGGGCCGATGGTGTCGATGTTCGGCGTACGGACGCCGCTGCAGCTCACCGACCTGCCCGTCGCGGTGCTGGTCGTCCTCGCGATGGCCTCGATCGGCGTCTACGGCATCGTGCTCGCGGGCTGGGGCTCGCGCTCCCCGTACGCCGTGCTCGGCGGGCTGCGGTCCACGGCCCAGGTGATCTCCTACGAGATCGCGATGGGCCTGTCGTTCGTGGCGGTGTTCCTGTTCGCGGGCACCCTGTCCACCTCCGAGATCGTGGCCAAGCAGGCGTCCGGCGGCTCGTGGGCCCTCGGCGGGCTGGAGATCCCGCTGCCCTCCTGGTACGCGGTGCTGCTGGTCCCCTCGTTCCTGATCTACGTGATCACGATGCTCGGCGAGACGAACCGCGTGCCGTTCGACCTGCCCGAGGGCGAGGGCGAGCTGGTCGGCGGGTTCCACACCGAGTACTCCTCGTCGCTGAAGTTCGCGATGTTCATGCTGGCCGAGTACGCCAACGTGTTCACGGTGTCGGGGCTGTGCATCACGCTGTTCCTCGGCGGGTGGCGGGCGCCCTGGCCGATCTCGCTGTGGGACGGCGCCAACGTCGGCTGGTGGCCGATGCTGTGGTTCTTCGTCAAGCTCGTCCTGGTGTTCGCGTTCTTCATCTGGGTGCGCGCCTCACTGCCCCGGATCAGGTACGACCAGCTCATGGCCTTCGGCTGGAAGGTCCTCATCCCGCTGAACCTCGGCTGGATCCTGCTGGTCGCCACCGTCCGCGCCTTCCGGGTCGCCGGCGACCAGAGGGGCCTGGTGATGGTCATCGCCTCGGTCGTCATCATCGGGATCCTCGCGATCTACTTCCGCTTCGACACGGTCAACCAGCGCCGCAGGGAGGCCAGGGCCGTGGAGGTCGAGGCCGAGTTCGAGCAGTTGCGTGCCGAGCCCGCCGCCGGCGGGTTCCCGGTCCCGGCGCTCGACCTGCCGCACTACCACGGCGTCAACGGACGCAAGGAGGTCCCCAGTGGGACTAACTGATTTCCTGAACCCGGTAAAGGGTTTCGGCGTCACCTTCCACCACATGTTCAAGAAGCCGGTGACGGTCAACTACCCCGAGGAGAAGCGGCCCACCGCGCCTCGGTTCCACGGCCGTCACCAGCTCAACCGGTGGCCGGACGGGCTGGAGAAGTGCGTCGGGTGCGAGCTGTGCGCCTGGGCCTGCCCGGCGGACGCGATCTTCGTGGAAGGTGCCGACAACACCGACGAGGAGCGCTTCTCCCCGGGCGAGCGGTACGGCAGGACGTACCAGATCAACTACTTGCGGTGCATCCTGTGCGGCCTGTGCATCGAGGCGTGCCCGACACGCGCGCTCACGATGACCAACGAGTACGAGCTCGCGGACACCAGCCGTGAGAGCCTCATCTACACCAAGGAGATGCTGCTCGCGCCGCTGGGCCCTGGGATGGAGGCGCCGCCGCACTCCATGCGCCTCGGCGAGACCGAAGAGGACTACTACCGGTTGGGCCGTAGCAATGGGTGAAACGATCACGTTCTGGGTGCTGGCCGTCGTCTCGGTGGTCGCGGCGCTCGGACTCGTCTTCAGCCGCAAGGCGGTGTACTCCGCGCTGATGCTGGGCGTGGTGATGCTCTCGCTGGCGGTGCTCTACGCCGTGCAGGACGCGCCGTTCCTCGCCGTGGTGCAGATCATCGTCTACACCGGCGCGGTCATGATGCTGTTCCTGTTCGTGCTGATGCTCGTCGGCGTCGACTCCTCCGACTCGCTCGTGGAGACGATCAGGGGCCAGCGCTTCTGGGCGGTCGTCGCCGGGCTCGGCTTCGCCGTCCTGCTGGCGGTCGGCATCGGCAACGCGGTCATCGGCGACCCGGCCGGGCTGTCGGGGGCGGTGACCGCCGACGGCGGCAACGTCCCCGCGCTGGCCAGGCTGATCTTCACGCGCTACGTCTTCGCGTTCGAGGTCACCTCCGCCCTGCTGATCACCGCCGCGCTCGGCGCGATGGTGCTGGCCCACCGCGAGCGCAGCGCGCCCAAGGCGACGCAGAAGGACCTGTCGCGCGCGCGGTTCCTCGGCGATCACCCCACCCCGCTGCCCGGCCCCGGCACCTACGCCCGGCACAACGCGATCGACATGCCGGCGCTGCTGCCGGACGGCTCGGTCTCCGAGCTGTCGGTCAACCGGGTCATCGCCCGTCACGACGTCGAGGGCGGCCGGCTGCCGGACAACCCCCGGCTCGCGCAGGCGATCAGGAACGTCGCCTCCGGCTCAGGCGGCACCTCGCCCTCGCCGAAGGTCGTCCAGGCCGTCGCCGAGGAGCCCGGGAGCCCGAGCCGGTCCGAGGGCCTCGGCGAGCCCGAGGGCGGAGGCCGGTCCGAAGGCTTCAGTGAGCCCGAGGTCCTGGGTGACGCGGAGGACAAGCCGAAGGTCGCCCAGACCGCCGGCCGGGCCGCCGAGCACCCCGTCGAGGAGGAAGGCAAGTGACCACCCACTACCTGGTGCTCTCCGCGCTGCTGTTCGCCATCGGCGGCGTGGGCGTGCTCGTGCGCCGCAACGCGATCGTCGTGTTCATGTGCGTCGAGCTGATGCTCAACGCGTGCAACCTGGCTTTCGTCACGTTCGCCCGCCAGCACGGCAACCTCGAAGGTCAGATCATCGCGTTCTTCGTGATGATCGTGGCCGCCGCCGAGGTCGTCGTGGGTCTCGCGATCATCGTGACGATCTTCCGAACCCGCAGGTCCGCGTCGGTGGACGACGCCAACCTGCTGAAGTACTAAGAGGTGGCCGTGGAACCCGCTGAGATCGTCCAGCACTCCGGTGGAGTGATCGGCGTCTCCTGGCTGACGATCGTCCTGCCCTTGCTGGGCGCCGCGATCCTCCTGCTGGGCGGCCGCCGCTCCGACCGCTGGGGCCACTTCCTCGGCGTCGCCATGTCGCTGGCGTCGTTCGTGGTCGCAGCGCTCGTGTTCTTCGAGCTGCTGGGCCTCGGCGCCGACCAGCGCCGCCGGCTCGTGCAACTGTACGAGTTCCTCCCGGCCGGCACCGTCGACGTCAAACTGGGCCTGCTGCTGGACCCGTTGTCGATCTCGTTCGCCCTGCTGATCACCGGTGTCGGATCGCTGATCCACATCTACTCGATCGGCTACATGGCGCACGACCCGGACCGGCGGCGGTTCTTCGCCTACCTGAACCTCTTCGTCGCGGCCATGCTCCTGCTGGTGCTGTCGGACAACTACCTCGGCCTGTACATCGGCTGGGAGGGCGTGGGTCTCGCGTCCTACCTGCTGATCGGCTTCTGGCAGCACAAGCCCTCGGCCGCCGCGGCGGCCAAGAAGGCGTTCGTCGTCAACCGCGTCGGTGACATGGGCCTCGCCCTCGGCATCTTCGTGATCTTCACGACGTTCGGCACCCTGAGCTTCGGCCCGATCTTCTCCCACGCCTCGCAGGCGTCGCAGGGCACGCTGACGCTGATCGGCCTCGCGCTGCTGGTCGGCGCGTGCGGCAAGTCGGCCCAGCTCCCGCTGCAGTCCTGGCTCCTGGACGCGATGGAGGGCCCGACCCCGGTCTCGGCCCTCATCCACGCGGCCACCATGGTCACCGCGGGCGTCTACCTCGTGGTCCGCTCCGGCGCGATCTTCGAGGGCGCCCCGACCGCCCAGCTCGTCGTGACGATCGTCGGCGTGGCCACCCTGCTCGCCGGTGCGATCATCGGTACCGCCAAGGACGACATCAAGAAGGCCCTGGCCGGGTCCACGATGTCGCAGATCGGGTACATGATGCTCGCCGCGGGCCTCGGCCCGGTCGGGTACGCCTTCGCCATCGCGCACCTCATCGCGCACGGCTTCTTCAAGGCCTCCATGTTCCTCGGCGCCGGCTCGGTCATGCACGCCATGAACGACGAGGTCGACATGCGCAAGTACGGGGGCCTGGCCTCCGTCATGAAGATCACGTGGATCACCTTCGGGCTCGGCTACCTCGCGATCATCGGCTTCCCGCTGCTGTCCGGTTACTGGACCAAGGACGGCATCATCGAGACCGCGATGGAGCACAACGCGATCCTCGGCTGGCTGGCCGTCGCCGGCGCCGGCATCACCGGCTTCTACATGTCGCGCGTGTTCTTCATGACCTTCCACGGCGAGCGCCGCTGGGACAAGGACGCTCACCCGCACGAGTCGCCCGCCGTCATGACGTGGCCGCTGATCATCCTGTCGATCGGGTCGGTCTTCGGCGGCGCGTTCCTCATCGCGGGCAACCGCTTCATGGAGTTCCTCGCGCCCGCGGTCGGCCGCCCCGAGGAGATGCCGAGCTTCCAGCCGTTCAGCCTCACCGGCCTGGTGACCCTCGCGCTGGTCGCGGTCGGCGTCGTGTACGCCTGGCTCAAGTACGGCAGGTCCGCGGTCCCGGCGGTCGCGCCACGCGGGTCGTTCCTCACCGTCTTCGCCCGTCGTGACCTGTACGGCGACGCGCTGAACGAGGCGCTGTTCATGCGCCCCGGCCAGTGGCTGACCCGCCTCGCGGTGTTCTTCGACAACCGCGGCGTCGACGGCCTGGTGAACGGCCTGGCGGCGCTGATCGGCGGCACGTCCGGCCGCCTGCGCCGCGTCCAGACCGGTTTCGTCCGGTCGTACGCCTTGTCGATATTCTTCGGCGCCGCCCTTCTGGTCGGCGCATGGTTCGTCGTAGGGAACCTGTGATGCCCTGGCTCTCGATATTGATGGGCGTGCCCGTGGTGGGCGCGCTGGCGGTGGCGGCGGTGCCCAAGGGCAACGCCAAGCTCGCCAAGCAGCTCACGCTCGCGGTCTCGCTCGTCGTGCTGGCGCTCACGCTGGTCATGGCGTCCCAGTTCGACCCGTCCGGGCCACGTGACCAGTTCAGCGAGGTCCACTCCTGGATCCCGTCGTTCGGCGTCCACTACGCGGTCGCCGTCGACGGCATCGCCCTGGTGCTGATCGCGCTGGCGGTGGTGCTCGTGCCGATCGTCGTGCTGGCCTCCTGGCACGACGCCGACCAGCCCGAGGCCAAGCGATCGGTCAAGACGTACTTCGCGCTGATCCTGGTGCTGGAGGCGATGATGATCGGCGTCTTCGCGGCGACCGACATCTTCCTGTTCTACGTCTTCTTCGAAGCGATGCTCATCCCGATGTACTTCATGATCGGGTCCTACGGCGGAGCCCAGCGGTCCTACGCGGCCGTCAAGTTCCTGCTGTACTCGCTGTTCGGCGGCCTGCTCATGCTGGTGGCCGTCATCGCGCTGTACACCGTCGCCGGCAAGGGCACGTTCCTGCAGCCCGAGCTGATCGGGGTCATCAAGGACCCGGCCACGCAGAAGTGGCTGTTCCTCGGGTTCTTCATCGCCTTCGCCGTCAAGGCCCCGCTGTGGCCGTTCCACACCTGGCTGCCCGACGCCGCCGCCCAGGCGCCCGCCGGCGCGGCCGTCCTGCTCGTCGGCGTGCTCGACAAGGTCGGCACCTACGGCATGCTCCGCTTCTGCCTGGAGCTGTTCCCCGACGCCGCCAAGTTCTTCACCCCGCTGGTGATCACGCTCAGCGTCATCGGCATCGTGTACGGCGCGATCGTGGCCATCGGGCAGACCGACATGAAACGGCTCATCGCCTACACGTCGATCTCGCACTTCGGCTTCATCACCATGGGCGTGTTCGCGATGACCGCCAACGCGGGGTCGGGCGCGACGCTCTACATGGTCAACCACGGCTTCTCGACCGGCGCGCTGTTCCTGCTCGCCGGGTTCCTGATCAACCGCCGGGGTTCGCAGTACATCGAGGACTACGGAGGCGTGCGCAAGGTCGCCCCGATACTCGCGGGCACGTTCCTGATCGCCGGCCTGTCGTCGCTGTCGCTGCCGGGCCTGTCGACCTTCGTGAGCGAGTTCCTCGTCCTGATCGGAACCTTCCAGCGGTACGCCGTCCCCGGTGTCATCGCCCTGTCGGGCATGGTCCTCGCCGCCGTCTACATCCTGTGGATGTACCAGCGGATGATGACCGGGCCGACGGCCGAGAAGGTCAAGGCCATGCCCGACCTGAACCTCCGCGAGAAGTTCGTGGTCGCCCCGCTCATCGCGCTGCTCATCGGCTTCGGGTTCTTCCCCGCCCCGCTGCTCAACGTGATCAACCCGGCGGTCGAGCAGACCCTGACCAGCGTGCAGGCGCCGCAGTTCACCCCCGCCGTACCCGCCACCGCTGAGAAGAAGGGGCCAGGCCAGTGAGCATGCTCGCCACCGCCGTCCTCGGCGCGCCGACTCCCATCCCGTCGCCGACGATCGAGTACGGGCAGCTCGCGCCGATGCTCCTGGTCTTCGGCGCGGCCATCGTCGGCGTGCTCGTCGAGGCGTTCACCCCGAAGTACCTGCGCAAGTCCATCCAGATGCCCATCACCGTCCTGTCCCTGATCGGCGCGTTCGCGCTGACGGTCTGGGAGGGCTTCCAGGGCGTGCGCAACGCCGCCGCCATGGGCGCCGTCGCGGTCGACGGGCCGTCCCTGTTCATCTGGGGCGCCATCCTGCTGCTCGCCGTCGTCAGCGTGCTGCTGATCAACGACGACGACCAGTTCGTCGCGCAGGCCGCGGCCGTCCCCGGCAGCGCCGAGGAGGACCAGGCGATCTCCCAGGGCGGCGCCCACACCGAGATCTACCCCCTGGTGCTGTTCGCCGTCGGCGGCATGATGCTGTTCCCCGCCTCGAACGACCTGCTGATCATGTTCGTCGCCCTCGAGGTCATGTCGCTGCCGCTGTACCTGCTGTGCGGCCTGGCCCGCCGTCGCCGCCTGCTCTCGCAGGAGGCGGCGATGAAGTACTTCCTGCTCGGCGCCTTCTCCTCGGCGTTCTTCCTGTACGGCACGGCCCTGCTGTACGGCTTCGCCGGCACGGTCGACCTCGGCGGCATCGAGAAGGCCCTCGGCACCGTCGGCGGCCAGGACAGCCTGCTGTACATGGGCGCCGGGATGCTCGGCGTCGGCCTGCTGTTCAAGATCGGCGCGGCTCCGTTCCAGGCCTGGAAGCCCGACGTGTACCAGGGGGCGCCGACCCCGATCACCGCCCTGATGGCCTCCGGCACGCTGATCGCCGCGTTCGGCGCGCTGCTGCGGGTCTTCTGGGTCGCGCTCGGCAACCTCGACGCCCAGTGGACCCCGGTGCTGTGGGCCGTCGCCATCCTCACGATGGTCGTCGGCGCGATCCTCGCGATCACCCAGACCGACATCAAGCGCATGCTCGCCTACTCGTCGATCGCGCACACCGGCTTCCTGCTCACCGCCGTGGTCGCCACCGGCAAGGAGGCGCAGAACGCCGGCGCGCTCGCCGGCATCCTGTTCTACCTGGTGGCCTACGGCTTCGCCACGGTCGGCGCCTTCGCGGTCGTCACCATGATCCGCGACGCCGGAGGCGAGGCCGGGCACCTGTCCCGCTGGGCCGGGCTCGGCAAGCGGTCGCCCGTCCTGGCCGGGATCTTCGCGCTCTTCCTGCTCGCCTTCGCCGGCATCCCGCTCACCTCCGGGTTCTTCGGCAAGTACGCGGTCTTCGCCGCCGCCGTCGCCGGAGGAGCGGTTCAGCTGGTCATCGTGGGTGTGGTGACGTCCGCCATGGCGGCGTTCTTCTACGTCCGCGTGATCGTCCTGATGTTCTTCAGCGACCCGGCGCCCGAGGGACCCACCATCGCGGTGCCGAGCATGGGTACCGCGGCTGTGGTCACGGTTTCGGCTGCGGCTACGGTAGTTCTCGGAGTCTTCCCCCAGCCGGTGCTCGACCTCGCGCACACGGCTGCGCAGTCGCTGTTCGTCCGTTAGGAGCAACACTTCATGGCCGCGCCGCCCGTAGTCGACCTGCCTTTCATCGACGAAGGGCTGGCAGCGGATGTCGCCAGTGGCCTCGACGCCGTCGAGAAGCTGCTCCGCGCCTCCGCCGACAGTGAGGACGCCTTCGTCGCGGAGGCGTCCAAGCACCTCATCGAAGCCGGAGGCAAGCGCTTCCGCGCGATGATCGTCCTGCTGGCGTCGCACTTCGGCGACGCCGGCGCCCCCGGCGTCGTACCGGGGGCCGTGGTCATCGAGCTCACCCACCTCGCGACCCTGTACCACGACGACGTCATGGACGAGGCCCGGGTCCGCCGGGGGTCCCCGTCCGCGAACGCCCGGTGGGACAACACGGTCGCCATCCTCACCGGCGACTACCTGTTCGCCCAGGCCTCCGAGATCCTCGCCGACCTCGGCCCCGAGCTGGTCCGCATCCAGGCCCAGACGTTCTCCCGGCTGGTCCGGGGCCAGATCCGCGAGACCATCGGCCCCCGGCCCGGTGTCGACGACGTCACGCACTACCTCGACGTGCTCGCCGACAAGACCGGCTCGCTGATCGCCACTTCCGGCCGGTTCGGCGCCCTGCTCGCCGGGGCGTCCAGGGACGTCGTCACCCGGCTCACCGACGCCTGCGAGGCCATCGGCGTCGCCTGGCAGCTCGGCGACGACCTGCTGGACGTCGCCTCGTCGGCGGGGGAGAGCGGCAAGACGCCCGGCACCGACCTGCGCGAAGGCGTCCGCACGCTGCCGGTGCTGTACGTGCTGGCGTCCACCGCCCCGGCGGACGCGCGGCTCCGTGAGCTCCTGTCCGGCCCGGTCGCCGAGAGCGACGTGGAGGAGGCTGTGGAGCTGCTGCGCGCCAACCCGGCCATGGCGCGGGCCAGGGCCGAGCTGATGTCCTGGGTCGACCGGGCACGGGCCGACCTCGCCGCCCTGCCCGACATCCCGGCCCGCGCGGCCCTGCTGGCCCTGTGCGACTACGTGGCCGACCGCTCCGGCTGATTCCCCGGCGGGGGTCAGGTTCCGGCGAGCAGTTCCACGACGGAGGCCAGCTTGTCGGCGTACATCGCGTTCACGGTGATGTAGGAGATCTGGTGCGCGTCCCGGCGGCGGAGCAGCCGGTCGGCCATCTGCCGGGGGGTCCCGTCGAGCACGGCGATCGAGTCCGCCGGGAGGTCGCCGCCGATCTGCTGGGCGAGCCACGGCGGCATCTCGTTGCCGACCACGTGCAGGCCGGCGCTGAGCTCCAGGCGGTCGAAGTCGTCGCTGGCCAGCTTGATCAGGCGCACGGGCTCGGCCAGGCCGTCCTCGGTGGTGGTCGCCGGCAGGCCGAGGGCCACGGTGTCGGCGTTCCTGGCGGCGAAGCCCAGCATCCGGGCGCCCGACGCCGCGATCAGGACGCGCGGGGCCGGTTCGGCACCCGCCCACTTGCGTGCGTGGCGTAGGGCCTCCTCGAGCTGCCTGATCCGCTGGTCGGGCGTCCCGAACGGCACGCCCAGCCGGGCCGCGTCCTCACCCGCCGCCGGCCGCCCGACGCCGAGGCCGAGCTCGAACCGCCCGCCCGACAGGAAGCCCATCCCGGAGACCTCCCAGGCGAGCTGCTCGGGACGCCGGTACGGGGCGGCCAGCACGAACGTGCCCAGCCCGATGGACGTGGTCGCGGCCGCCGCCGCGCTCAGCGCGAGCAGCGGGGGGAGCGTGCCGAGGGTGTCAGGGGCCAGGAAGGTGGCGTATCCGAGGTCCTCGGCGCGGCGGGCGAGAGCGGTCCACCGGCCGGCGTCCTTCACCCTCCCGGCGACGATCCCGAAGCGAAAAAGGCGATCTGCCATGGTCACTCCTTCGGTTCCCGTCGATGCTCCCGCCTCGCGAGGACGCCGTCGTCCTCCGCTCGGACAGGACCGCCGTACGGCCGAGGGGGTACGCGCGGGCGCCCGCGTACGTTGCGTGATGTATCCGGTCCCGATGCCGCGGCTCAAGACGGGTCAGGTCGGTCGTGATCTCGGCGTTCAGACCGTTTCGAGGGCCGGGGTCCCGGCGGCGGCCCGCCGGGTCGTGTGAGCGTTGCGCAGGCCCTCCCAGCTGAACACGGCCAGGGCCAGCCAGATGATCGCGAAACCGGCCCAGCGGCTCGGCGGCATGGTCTCGTGGGCCACCAGCACGCCACACAGGAACTGCAGGATCGGCGCGATGTACTGCAGGAGTCCGATCACCGTCAGCGGGACGCGGATGGCGGCGGCGGTGAAGCACATCAGCGGGATCGCGGTGACCACACCGGCGCCCACGAGGAGCGCCGCATGGCCGGGCCCCTCGTTCCCGAACGTCGACGTCCCCTGCGCCTGCAAGAAGATCAGATACGCCAGCGCGGGGGCGAGGAGGACCAGCGTCTCGACGGTCAGGCTCTCGGCCGCGCCCACGTTCGCGGACTTCTTGATCAGGCCGTAGGTGCCGAAGCTGACGGCGAGCACCAGGGCGATCCACGGCGGCCGGCCGTAGTCCACGGTCAGCACGACGACGGCCAGGGCGCCGAGCCCGACGGCCGCCCACTGCCACGGGCGCAGCCGCTCCCGGAAGATCATCACACCGAACAGCACGCTCACCAGCGGGTTGATGAAGTACCCCAGCGCGCTCTCGACCACGTGGCCCGCGTTCACGGCGTAGATGTAGACGCCCCAGTTCACCGAGACGACCACGGCGGCCAGGGCGAGCAGGAGAAGCTTCCTGGGCTGCCCGGCCATCTCGCGGAACCAGGACCAGTGGCGTCGTACGGCGAGCACGGCGATCACCGCCACCAGCGACCAGACCATGCGGTGAGCGAGGATCTCCACCGCCCCGGCGGGCTTCAGCAGCGGCCAGTAGAGGGGGAAGAGGCCCCACATGGCGTAGGCGGCGATGCCATACAGGACACCCCGGCGCGAATCAGGCATGTAGCCTATTTACACTGCTGACAGCCTTAACCACAAATAAGTAAGGCTTCGTCATCTATTAAGGAATGCTTACCTGAGGAACAACCGGACCGGCCACGTGGTTGGCTAGTCTGCAAGGCTGTCTGACGGAGGTGCACGATGGGCTGGCTCTTCGGCAAGAACAAGACTTCGATCGTGACCGCGGAGGAAGCGCTGCCCGGCCGCACGGCGACGATGCCCGTGCCCGGCCGCCACGCCGTCCTCGACGCGCCCCTCGCCCCGCCGTACCCCGAGGGTACCGAGATCGCCGAGTTCGGGCTCGGCTGTTTCTGGGGCGCCGAGCGCAAGTTCTGGCAGACCCCCGGGGTCGTCACCACCTCGGTCGGCTACCAGGGCGGCCACACCCCGAACCCCACCTACGAGGAGGTCTGCAGCGGGCTCACCGGCCACGCCGAGGTCGTCCGCGTGGTCTTCGACCCCGCCCGCGTCTCCTACGAGGAGCTCCTCAAGGTCTTCTGGGAGGCCCACGACCCCACCCAGGGCATGCGCCAGGGCAACGACGTCGGCACGCAGTACCGCTCGGCGATCTACACCCACGGCCCCGCCCAGGAGAAGTCCGCCCTCGCCTCCCGCGACGCCTACCAGGAGGTCCTCACCACCGCCGGCTACACCCCCATCACCACCGAGGTCACCCCGGCCCCCGAGTACTACTTCGCCGAGGACTACCACCAGCAGTACCTCTTCAAGGTCCCCAACGGCTACTGCGGCATAGGCGGCACCGGCGTCTCCTGCCCCATAGGCCTCACCACCGGCGAAGCCTGACCCCTGAGCCCGCCCTTGCGAAAGGGCGGGCTCCGCTGCGAGAAGGGCGGGCTCCGCCTGAAAAGGCCCTCGCTTCGCTCGGACTGTTCTTATGGGGCTCCCGCCCCAACCCTCAGGCCGGGGCTCCGCCCCCGCACCCTCGAACCCCGCGGCTACGCCGCACACGAAGACGGATACTGCGCAGGTCACTACCGACGCCCAGGTGACACGCTCTTTGGAGTGACCGCCAGGTGGATTCGAACCAGGCGGTCGTGCAAGTGTGTGCCTACACTTGGACTATGACCGCAGCGCCAGAGGAGTACGAGGACCTTCACCGGCTGGTGGACCGGTTGACGCCGGACCAGGTACGGGAGGTGCGTGCTCACACTCTGCGCCTGGTGCGTCCGAGCGAAGACAACCAGGACGAGCAGTGGCCGCCCGCATGGTTCGGGACGATCACAGCAGGTCGCGATGACTATGCGGAACGTGCTGAGGAAATCCTCCGGGAGGGGTACGGTCGTGAGGCGTGATTGTCGTCGACACCGGCCCCATCGTCGCCGCCGCCATTGCCAACGACCGTAAACACGCCGCATGTATAGCGATCTTCGAACGGCTCCACCGGGAGCGACGCGATCTATTGATTCCGAGTTTCGTAGCAGGTGAGGCGTGCTACATGCTAGGGCGTCTGGGCGGCGCGAAGGTCGAAGCCGCGTTCCTTCGCTCGCTCCGATACGGCCAGTTCAAACTCGTGGACCCGACGCCTGATGACCTCGGACGGATCTCTGTCCTAGTGGAACGCTATGCGGACCTTCCTCTGGGATCCGCCGACGCATCGGTGATCGCTCTGGCGGAGCGATTTCACCTCCCGGAGGTCTTCACTGTCGATATCAGAGACTTCTCGGTGGTCAGGCCGGCTCACGTCCCCGCCCTCACAATCGTGTCCCCATGACCCACTACCCGAGCTACGACTACCACCAGCAGTACCTCTTCAAGGTCCCCAACGGCTACTGCGGCATAGGCGGCACCGGCGTCTCCTGGCCATCGGCCTGACCACCGGCGAAGCCTGACCCACCGAACCACGGGCCGCACCCGCATCCGGGTGCGGCTCGTGGCCATACCCGGCTCAGCCAGGAAGCGGCTCAGCCAGGAAATGGCCTCGCTCCGCTCGGACGCTCCTCTTGGGGCTCCCGCCCCAAACCCCGAGGCAGGGGCTCCGCCCCCACACCCCCAACCGAGATGCGCTACACCACACGTGAAAACGGGTGCTGCGCAGGTCACCACCAGAACTCGGGCGGCACGACGGTCGGACCACCAGCAGTACCTTCACCGCAACAAAAACGGCTACTGCAGGTTGGGTGGCACCGGCGTCTCCTGCCCCATCGGCCTGACCACCGGCGAAGCCTGATCCACTTGGCTATGGGCCGCACCTTGTACAGGTGCGGCCCATAGGCATGTATGCGGCTTTGCCCGGAAATGAAATGGCCCTCGCTCCGCTCGGACTGTTCTTATTGGGGCTCCCGCCCCAAACCCCCAAGGCAGGGACTACGCCCCACATGCCCTGAACCATGAAGCTGGTCGGGTCCTTCAAGCCCCTCGCCAGGTTGGGTGTTCTCGCCGGTGAGGCGCCGGGCCAGGAGGTCGATCATGGGAATGTGGATCATGGCTTCGGAGCGGGTGGGCAGGGCCTCGTAGTCGCGGGCCAGGCGGCGGTGGAGCATCGGCCAGCCCAGAGTGCGCTCGACGACCCAGCGGCGAGGCGGAACGGTGAATCCTCTGCTGGTGGGGTCGCGGCGGACGACTTCGACGTCGATGCCGCAGGTGGCGATGCTTTCGATGACCTTGGTGCGATAGGCGCTGTCGGCCCAGATCTTGGTGATCGTGGGATGGGTGGAGGCGACCTGGGTCAACAGGGTACGCAGGCGGCGCTGTCGGATACGCCGGGGGCGGTGACCAGTACCGCGACAGCCGGTGCTGAGCGCCTGGCGGAGTGCCCAGCGGGCGTCGGACAAGTCGCTGGGGTAGGTTCGCTGCTTGGCCATACCTCCGGCGTACCTTTCGGCGCGGGGCAAGCCCAGCCTTTTGAGGCGGCCCTCACCAGTGGGTAAGGCCCAAAGCGCCAGGTCATGGGATGAGACAGGAGTTTTCGGTACGAGATCGGCAGCTGCCGGTCGAGCGGCTGCGCTTCAGGGGCCCGCACATCCGCTCAGACTGCGCATACGCCGCTGCTCCGCTGGCCGGACATGCCTGGGCATTCATCCATGGGAAGGGATCAAACGCCCACTAGTGCCGGCGTCGTCGCAACGATTGGCGCGACGTCAACACGTTAGCCCTATCGGCCAGGCGACCGGCGAAACTTGAACTTGCGACCTACGCGGCCGGGTCCTGCGGGGATTCGCCCGAGGCGTACGATGCCCGTCCCTCCTTGAGCAGAGGCTCCACCCCCGGGTTCCGAACCAGTAAGTTGACTGTCCGAGATTGTCTGGGTGTGATCGCATGAAGTACGTAACCGCTGGGGCGGGGATCGCTGGTCCGCCTGGGAGGTGGGTGATTTGCTACTCGAAGTAGTAAGATTGGTCTATGAGTCTGCCTGAACGAGCCTTTCCGCCCGGCGAGGGCCCGGCGGCCAAGGTCAGTGTCTCTCTGCGTGCCGGCAACATCCGCGCTGTGAAGGAACGTGTCGGTACCCGCGGCTTCTCTGCCTACGTGGACGCTGCGGTGGAGCGCCAGATCGAGCGTGACCTGCTGGAGGAGGCGCTTCAGGCCAACGAACAGGAGAACGGCCCGGTCCCCCAGCGCTTCCGTGATGAGGCGGAGGATCTGTTCCGCAGCGTGAAGTCGGCTCCTGAACTGCAGGAGGTCAGCGAATGGCACGCGCACGAAGCAAGCTGAGCGCCGGAACCGTCATCCTGGACTCCGAGGGCCTTTCCAAATGGTGTGCGGCCGATCAGCGGGTCACCGCGATCGTTCGAGAGGCGCAGAGCAACGATTTCCGCGTTGCTGTCAGCGCTCTGACGCCTCTCGAAGCCTTCGACCCGCGTGTGACGAATGACCGCCTGCGCTGGCACCTGTCGCGCTTGCGCGTAGAGCCGGTGACCGAGGACGTTTCCGGTCACGCGCTGAACCTGCTCCGTGTCAGCGGTCTCCACGGCCACAAGTACGCGATCGACGCCGTCGTCGCCGCCACCGCCCTCCGCTCCATCCGGCCGGTCATCATCCTCACGTCAGATGAAGACGACATGAACAAGCTATGCGGCAAAGCAGTCCGCCTGGTCCGTGTGTAGCGCCGACAAATATCGCCATGCCGATGGCACTACCACCCGCAAGACCTCTTCAAGGTCCCCAACGACTACTCCGGCATAGGCGGCACGGGGTCTCCTGCCCCGTCGGCCTGACCACCGGCGAAGCCCAACCCTGAGCCCGCCCTTCCGGGAAGGGCGGGCTCCGCTGCGAGAAGGGCGGGGCTACGCCCGGTAAGGGCCCTCGGTTCGCTCGGACTGCGCTTATTGGGCTCCCGCCCTGAATCCGAAGATAGGGGCGCGGTCGGGATGGCTCAGTTCGGTTCCAGGGCCCGCAGGAGATCAGCGGCGAGGAGGGATGTCCGACCGTCTCAGGTTCGCCGGTCCCCCTTCCGGGTGGTCGTTTTCCAGCAGGTCGCGTCTTCGACCACGTGTCTCGCCTCGATCACCAGCACGACCGAGGTTCCGTCCGGTGCGGTCGCTTTTCATGGGACCTCGAAGTCGGCGTCGTTCGCTCTGTGCACCCGGGAAATCTCTGGCTGCTGCTGTGGGTGGGAGTGCCTGCCGTCCGTTGACTTTGTCGCAAGGAATGACCCATCATGTTGATACAAAGCTTGCGACAGAGGAGGCGATATGGCCCGCGGACGATTACCAGACGCCGGCCCGACGGTGCGTGCGGCCGAGCTGCGGATGGCGGGTGAGTGGCTGGCTCGGCACGAGCTGGCCGGGGACGGGGCGACCCAGCTGCTGGCCGGCCGGTTGGCGGTGCGGCAGCGCGCCCGCATCGTCGCCGCGGTCATCTTGGCCGTGCTGATCATCGCCAGCGCGCTCGCCGCCACTTCCGCCTTCGGCGGCTCCCAGCCGCGTCGCCCAATGCCGCTGCTGGCCCTGACGGCGCTGGTGGCCGGGCTGCTGCTGGCGCAGTCGCTGCTCGACTGGTGGGTGCGGCGCGTCGACCAGCGGGTGGGCGCGACGCTGTCCCGCAGGGCCGCCCATCTGATCCAGCCGGGCTGGCGGACCGTGCTCGGCCGGCCGTACGCGGTCTTCTCGGTCGCCACGTTCGCCGGTGCGATGGTGCTGGCCGGTAGCGCCCTGGCCGTTCCCGACCCCACCGTGCGGCGGCTGGCCGTCGTGCTGCTGATCGGCATGCTCGGGGTGACGGCAATCCTGGCCGTGCAGCTGCGCCACGTGCTCAGGCGCCCGGTCGTGGCGGAGGACGAGGAGTCGCTCACCGCCGACGTCATCATGCGCGTCGAGGACGCCCGCGAGCTCACCACGCCGAGCGTGCAGTGGTCGCTGCCCATGGTGCTGCTGTTCGGCAGCGCGCCCGCCTGGTGGAGCGCCGCCGCGGTCGTCTACCTGCTCCTGGGCCTGGTCGCGTTGATCGCGCTCCATGCCAGGACTCCGTCGAGCACGACGGTGGCCCGGACGGCCATAAGGTTCCGATGATCGTCATCGACGCGGCCTCGCCGGTGCCGCCGTTCGAGCAGCTGCGGGCCCAGCTCGCCCGGCAGATCCAGGAACGCACGCTGGCCGTGGGCACCCGGCTGCCGACCATCCGCCACCTCGCGGCCGACCTCGGCCTGGCCGTCAACACGGTCGGCCGGGCCTACCGCGAGCTGGAGGAGTCGGGGCTGATCGAGACCCGCGGGCGGGCCGGCTCGTTCGTGTCGTCCGCGGGCCAGGAGGGCCGGGAGCGGGCCCGGCGCGCCGCCGCCGACTACGCGGCCGTGATCGCCAGCGTCGGCATCGACGCGAGCGAGGCGATCCGCATCGTCCAGGCGGCCCTGACGTCTCGCGGGGCGGCCTCGGCCTCGCCATGATCGTGAGCAACTGTGATCAAGCGAAGGGTCTTGCGTATCCGACAGTGCCGAGTTCGTCGTCATCGAGAAAGCATCTGTGCCTTTCGAAAGGGGCATCAATGCGATTAAGCATGCGATCAGTGTTCGTCGCCGCGGCGACGGTGGCCACCGTGGCGGCAGGCGCGGTCACGCCGGCGGCGGCCCGGATCGGGCCGCCGGAGTCGGAGGTGGCCGGAGGCGGGAGAGCGGCTCCGGTCTGGGGTGAGTGCCCGCCGGTGGAAACCGGTATCCCGCGCGACCCACGCCAGCAGTGCGCGACTTTACGGGTGCCGCTGGACTACCGCGCCCCGCGCGGGCGGAGCATCGAGATCACGATCTCCCGGATCGGCACGGCGCTACCCGGGTCGCGTCGCGGGATCCTGCTGTCCAACCCGGGCGGCCCGGGCGACAGCGGCCTGGACCTGCCCAGCGGGCTGGCGGACGTACTGCCACGCCAGGTCCTGGATCGCTACGACCTGATCGGCTTCGATCCGCGCGGGATCGGCCACAGCACCCCGGTCACCTGTGGCCTCGATCTCGTGCGGCAGTCCACGCTGCTGCTGCCCTACCCGGCGCCCGATGGCGGCATCGAGCGCAACATCGCCTTCGCACGAGACACCGCGGCCGCATGCGCCGAACATTCCGGCGATCTGCTTCCGTTCATCACCACGGCCAACACGGCACGGGACATGGACCGCATCCGAGCCGCGCTCGGTGAGCCGAAACTGTCCTACTTCGGCCTGTCCTACGGCACCTACCTGGGCGCCGTCTACATCTCGCTGTTCCCGGGGCGCGGCGACCGGATCGTGCTGGACAGCGCCGTCGACCCGGGCCTGGTGTGGCGGGACCTCCTGCGCGGCTGGAACCAGGCGGTCGCGGTGCGCCTGCCCGACTTCCTCGGCTTCGCGGCCGAGCGGGACGCCGTCTACCACCTCGGCGCGACGCAGGACGAGGTCAGGCGCACGTACGACCGGCTGACCTCGGCCCTCGACCGGCAGCCCGTGCCGAACCCCGGCGGCCCTGTGCTCGACGGCAACCTTCTGCGCGAGATCACCCGATCGTTGCTCTACTTCGACGGCTATTTCCCGTCTTTGGCCGAGTTCTGGCAGGAGCTCGCGGCCACCGTCTCAGGATCCGGTATGAACACCGCCATGGACGCCGGCATTCTGGCGCGACTGGACCGGCTGGGCTTGGCCGATGGCGCCAAGGTGGCGCAGGTACCGGCGGACAATCGCATCGCCGCGCTCTACGCGGTGTTCTGCGGTGACGTCGCCTGGCCACGCGACGTGGCGGCGTACGCCCGGCAGGTCGCGGCCGACCGGCGGGCGTGGCCGTTGACGGCCGGCATGCCGTCGAACGTCTTTCCGTGCGCGGCGTGGCCGACCCGGCCCGTGGAGCCGCTGGTCCCCGTCACCGGTCACGGACCGCGCAACGTGCTGATCCTGCAGAACACCCGTGACCCGTCCACGTCTTTGGTGAGCGCACGCGGCCTGCGCGCCGCGCTCGGCCGCCGGGCCGTCATGATCACGGTCGACCAGGGCGGCCACGGCGTCACCGGGCTGGGCAGCTGCGCCGACGAGGTGATGCCCGCCTTCCTGGCCACCGGTGCGCTGCCCGGGCGAGATCTCTTCTGCCCCGCTCCGTCACCGGCCGACGCCTTCGCCCGCGCCACGCACTCGCCGTACATACCGTCTGTGGGGCCGCTGTAGGGCCGTTGCCCGTGGACCGCCGTGACCGAGCCACGGGCCGCACCCCCATCCGGGTGCGGCCCGTGGTCATACCCGCGGTTTCACGCGGCGATCAGCTTGGGCACGTGACGGTCAGTGGATGGTGACCCGGTCGCCGGCCGGGGCGGCGACCGGGGAGTTCTTCGCCAGGTAGGTGGCCAGGGCGCCTCTGTCGTCAGGGCCGCCGCGATAGACGTTGGTGACTCCGGGCCATCGGGGGAAACCTTCGTAGCCGCCCACCAGGATGTAGTTGGCCGCGATCTTGATGAGCTGGTCGTCGGTCACCGGAACGCCGTTCAAGGTCATTTCGGTGACGGCGCCGCCCTCCAGCGTGTAGCGGAGCGAGGACGACGGCGTGAGCACCCAGCCCTGGGCGTTCGGGTGGGCGAGGACGGTCTTCAGCGCGGCGCCGTTGAGCTCCCACACGTCCACCGCGAATCCGGCAGGAAGCGTCGCGAAGACCTCCTCGTAGGTGACCGGGCCCGCGTCGAGGTCGAGGTGGAATCCGTACCTGCTGACCAGGGCGGCCTCCGCGCCCGACCGGGCCTGGACCGCGTCGAGGTTGGCATCGGCGACCAGTTCGGCCAGCGGGCCGCCGCTGGGCGTCCGGACGATGGGCTCGGAGGTCTCGCCGAAGGTGTCGTCCGCGTCGGCCATGCCGCACTCGAAGTAGTAGAGCGTGTTGGACGTGAGACCGTCGGGCTGCCTGAGCTCGATTTGGACCGACGTCTGACCTGGTGCCGGTGCCTCGTAGTCCATTTCCCAGTCGAGCGTCGCCAGCAGGGCGGTGAAGCCGCCGTTGTGCTTGGTGGGGGATTTGAGGTTCTTCCATTGCTCGGTGCCGACGATGCGATATTGGATGAGTTGCAGGCCGGGAGGGAGCCCTTCGAAAGTCCCGTAGACCTTGAAGGTCACCGGGCACTTCGACGCGGTGGTCCGCTCGAATGAGAGGGTGAGTTTCCGCACCGGATTGTCGGCCGATGCGAGTGGGGCGGAAGCCGTACTGGAAAAGGAACGCTGGGGTGCGGCCTGCGCGGCGGGAACGAAAGCAACGGACGCGAGGACCGCGACGCCCGCCAGCCAGCCGATCCGACGCCCCGCCCTACTGGGTAATCTCACATTTTTCCCATCTGTCGATGACGACGAGGACGAGCAGAGACTAGCCACGCCGACCGACAGTTCCGCGCCGAGCCGACGGTTCGCAAATCCCATCGTTCTTGGCATGAAGCATGAAATCTTCATAGGTCACCCTGAGTAGCCGCCGTTCCGGCTGGTCGTGTCGGGTCGCCGGGTGGGTTTCCCGGGCCGGCCGGTATTCCCTATCCAGCGGGCTCGGCGCCTCACACAATCTGCCCGAGGCGTACATCGAGATCCTTGGAGCGATCACATGCGCATACGCTCGGGCCTGTTCCGTACGTTCATGGCCGCCGTGACGCTCGCAGGCGTCGTGCTGATCCCCGCGGGACCCGCCAGCGCCGGCGTCTGGCAGCTCACTGATGGCTTCGAGCCCGGGACCGATCCCGGCGCCAGGTGGGAGCTGACCGAGAGCGGGCACTGCGAGGGCCCCCTGTACCAGAGCTCCTCACGGCCCACGCACAGCGGAATCGGCTTCGCCACCTTCGAGGCCTTCGCGAAGGGAGACTGGTGCGCGCTCGGGCGGACCGTCCACCTGACGCCGGTGACCGTTCACCCCGGGGCCAGATGTACCGCGGGCGTCTGGATGAAGTTGTCCGGCGAATGGGCTCAGCTCAACGTGGAAGTGATCGATCCCGACACCTGGCGGTACATCGCGCTGAAGCAGGTCCCCAACAACTGGACCGATGAGTGGTCACTCCAGACGGTGAGCTGGACCGCGCAGCGCGCTGACGTCGTTCTGCGGTTCGCCGTAGTGCAGACACAGGTGTGGTGGTACTCCGCGCTCACCGAACTGGACGACGTCGTGGTGCAGTGTGCTTACTGATCTCAGAGGCTGAAGTCATCACAATGGCGAGCATGACGTCGTATGTCCGCCCCTCCTTCTCCGATCCGTCCCTCAGGCACCGGATCGCCGACGCCACGCTCACCCTCACGGCGGGCGGAGCGCCGTTCGCCGGACGGGAGGTGGTCGTCGCCCAGCGCGGTCACCGTTTCCTGTTCGGCTGCACCGGCGGCGACCTCGTCCCGCCGAGGGCGGACGGAGGCGGCTCGCCCGGCGATCCCGCCGTCCCCGAGGACCAACGGCTCGCCGGCCGCTTCCTGGACCTGTTCAACTTCACCACGCTGCCCTTCTACTGGGGTGGGTTCGAGCCCGAGCGTGGCAGGCCGGAGACCGAGCGGATGCTGAAGCTCGCGCGCTGGTTCGGGGACCGGCAGGCCGGTGCGATCTCCCGCCACTACCGGACGCTGCTGTCGCACCCGGCCGTGGAGGCGTCGACCTACTGGGGCTTCCAGGACGGCGGCTGGCCCGGCGCCCCGGGCGGCTTCGTCCGTGCCGACGGCACTCCGAAGCCGGCGTACGACGCGCTGCACTCACTGGTCATGGGCGAGTGGTGGCTCTCGCCCACGACACTGGTCACCGACGACGACGGCCGCGTCCGGTTCAGCGGGTTCCTCGGCGACTACGAGGTGTCCGCGGCCGGGAGGTCGGCGGCCTTCACGCTGGACACGGCGGGCGAGGCCGCCGCCGCTGTCACCCTGACCCTGCCCGCCTCGTAGTTCCTCGCGGCCGCGTTCGCCGCCGGGGCCACGGCGAGACAGAGACCGGACGCCAGTACCGTCGCGAGGGCGGCGATGCGCTTAAGGTTGTGCATGGCATTCCCCATCGTGTTGACACGCACGAATCGCTGTTCACGGAAATAGCGGACCACCACGTGGAGTCGCGGTCGGGACCAGTGGTCACCGCCGGCCGGTATGCGCCCCCGAGATGCACGCCGGAAACGAGCTTCGCCGTTCGCCTGGCGGCCTTTTCCGCCGTTTTCCAGGTGTCCTCAACGTAGGGAAGCCGTCACGGCCGATCAATGGGCACGATGCCCAATTCGGGAGCCGCACCGCGCACGGTGCACGACCGTCAGCGCAGGGGCGCCGGCGTCGCGATACGGCCGGTGACGTGGAGCGCGTGGAAGAGGTCGTACGCGCCGGGGCCGCCGGAGAGGAGGTCCCGGTTGAGCAGGAACGCCTCGGCCCACTGGTGGGCGGCCTGTCCGTGGAGTGCCGGGGCGAGGCCGGGCGAGGCCCCCGGGTCGGGGCCGTCGCCGAGGCCGGGGCTGGTGATCCGTAGTGCCAGGGCCAGCACGGCGCGACCGCCGACATCCTTCAGGTCCAGACTGAGCGCTTCCTCACCGCGACTGAAGTGGGCCGTGACGGTGTTGCGGCTGATGCCCAGCAGACCCGCGACGCGGGACCTGGGGAACTGCAGGCCCAGACCGAGGATGTCGACGGTCAGCCGGGGGGCGGAGTCCAGCGGCGCGAGCAGGCGGCTCCGGCGAGGCAGATGAGGTGGTCGTCGTACACCGGGCAGCGCACCATGAGGCCGCGGCCGTGGTAGCCCGAGGCGTCCTCGTACGTCGCCGCGATCGGGTCCCGTTCCCCGGGCGCGCACTGGAGGATACAAACGCGCACGTGGCTCGCGTTGAGCAGGGGCGGGATCGCGCCCGCGCTCATCCTCCGAGCCAGCGTGACCTCACCCGCCACCAGTGCCATCGCCAGGGCCAGTCGCATCTGATGGGCCTTGCGGCGGTAGGCGAGGGATATCTGGGCGGCTTCCCGGGCGCGATACAGGGCCGCGATGATGCCGCCGGTGTGCGAGCACAGCGACACGGCCTGTCGTGTCAGCGTCTGTTTGCTGAGAACCAGCAGCACCGGGCGTGGGATCTGGGTGTCGATGGCTTCGAGGAGTATCCGGAACTCCCCGGCGTGGCCGAAACCGAAAGATTATTCTGGGTCGGTTCAGCGGAATGTGCGCCGGTACGTGTGAGGGCTGACGCCCGCGACCCGTTTGAAGCGGTCGCGGAAGGCGGTGGGGGAGGCGAAGCCGACCTGGGCGCCGATGCGTTCGACGGTGTGGTCGGTGGTCTCCAGCAGGTGCTGGGCTTGGCGGACGCGGGCGCGGTGCAGCCATTGGAGCGGGGTCACGCCGGTCTGGTCGCGGAACCGGCGCGTCAGGGTGCGGGGGCTCATGCCCGCGTGGGCGGCGATGTCGGTCACGGTCAGCTCGCGGGCCAGGGATCCCTGCAGCCAGATGAGCAGGGGTTCGAGTGCGGAACCCCGGGGCGCGGGCGGGAGCGGCTGGACGATGAACTGGGCCTGCCCGCCTTCCCGTTCCAGCGGCATGACCGACAGTCGCGCGGCGTCGGCGGCCACGGCGGAACCGTAGTCGCGGCGGATCAGGTGCAGGCACAGGTCCAGCCCGGCCGCGGCGCCCGCCGAGGTGAGGATCTGCCCGTTGTCGACGTAGAGGACGTCGGGCTCCACCTCGATGTCCGGGTACGCGGCGGCCAGCCGGTCGGCCGCGGCCCAGTGGGTGGTGGCACGCAGCCCGCCGAGCAGTCCCGCGGCGGCCAGGGGGAAGGCGCCCGAGCAGATGGAGGCGATGCGGGTGCCGTTGGCGGCGGCGGCCTTCAGAGCGTGGCCCACGGCCGGTGGCAGCGGGTCCATCGGGCTCGCGGTGCCGGGGATGATGATCGTGTCGGCGTCCGCCAGCCCGTCCAGCCCCCAGGGGGCGCGCAGGGTGAACAGGCCGGCGTCCACCTCCGGACGCTCGGCGCAGATGCGCACCTGGTAGCCGGGACGGCCGTCGTGTGTCCGCGTACGGGTGAAGACCTCGATCGGGGTGGACAGATCGAAGGGGATCACCAGGTCGAGGGCGAGGACGGCGACGGTGTGCATGGCGGAACAGTACCCAGCCGCCCGTGTCCCGCCCGAGGCTCCGGATCCGCCAGGCGGCTCCCGAGCTCGTCTGGCGGTATCCCGTTGACGGCTGTCGGGAATCCTCCTGGGAGGCGAACGGGCGGCCGGTTAGCGTCGGTGACGTTTCCGGCATCGGCGAGAGAAGGAACATGTATCCGTTCGTCCACCCCGGTGGAGATCAGGGCCACGTACGCATCGGCTTCCGGCGCATGGGAGCACCCAGATGATCACGAGGGTCGTCGTGCCGGTGGTGATCGGTCTGCTCTACGTCGTGGTGATGTCACTGATTCGCGAACCGCACCGGCGCCGGTTCAACGCCGTCATGCTGGCCGGGGCGGGAGGCGCCTACCTGAGCGGCGGTGGCCTGGACGGCTGGGAGTTCGCCTTCACCGCGGTCATCACCTACTGCGCCTACCGCGGGCTGGACTCGTGGACGTTCATCGGTGTCGGCTGGCTGCTGCACACCGCGTGGGACGTCCTGCACCATCTCAAGGGCAACCCGATCATCCCGTTCGCCCATGACTCGTCCTTCGGCTGCGCCATCTGCGACCCGGTCATCGCCCTGTGGTGCCTCCGTGGCGGCCCCTCGGTCGTGGACCTCATCCGTTCCCGGCCGGGACCGCTCAAAGGGTCTGGAGGGGTGACGACCGTCCAGTGACTTGGAGAGACCGCCGCCGGTGAGGGCGTGGCCCGGTCGCGGGCCGTACGCGTGATGGCGCCGAAATACGGGCCCGGTAGAATCGACCCGCTCGGCGTACGCCGTACGAAATGGTCGCGAGCGACGATCGCGTCATGCCCAACCGGAGTCGAAGCGTGGCTGAGTCAGTCCGTCCCGTGGTCACCGGGGGTGCAGATCCGCCGGCAGGCGGACCTTCACTGTACCTGCGGGTTCTCGGCCCCTTACGGCTGTGGCGCGACGGCGTGGAAGTGGACGCCGGCCCCCGGCAGCAGGCACTCCTCCTGGCGCTGTTCCTGGCCCGCGTCGGCAGGCCGACCAGCACGAGTGAGCTGATCGACCTGATCTGGGGCGACGACGTCCCCGCCAGCGCCCTGAACGTCATCCACAAGTACGTCGGCGCGTTACGGCGGGTCCTGGAACCCCTGCTCCCGGTTCGTGGCACCGGCTCGTTCCTGCACCGCCGCGGCAACTCCTACCTTTTCATCGCCGCCGCCGGCACGCTTGACCTCGTCGTGTTCCGGGAGCTCGTCGACGTGGCCAGGACCGCTCTGGCCGAGCACCAGGACGAGGCGGCGCTCGATCGCTACGTCGAGGCGCTCGGCCTCTGGAGTGGCCCGGCCGGCAACGGCATCGCCAACGGGACCGGCGCGACGACGGCCTTCGCCACACTCGACGACGAGTTCTACAACGCGTGCACGGCGGCGGCCGAGCTGGCCGTGTCGGGGGGCAGGCCGGAGCGGGTGCTCCCGGCGCTCCGGCTGGCCGCGTCGATGGCACCGTTCCACGAACCCGTGCAGGCCGCCCTGGTCGGTGCCCTGGGCGCCGCCGGACGTCAGGCGGAGGCCCTGTCGGTGTTCCGCACGGTCCGCGACCGCCTCGCCGACGAGCTCGGCGTCGACCCGGGTCCGGCGCTGGAGGAGGCGCACCGGCGGGTCCTGGCACAGCCCACGGCACCGCCGCCCCCGGTGGGCGCGGACGACGGGGCGGGGGAGGTCACGGCGGCCGCCCTGGTCGGCCGGGCCGAGGAGCTCGCCGTGCTGGGGCGCACCGTGCGGAGCGCGCTCGCCGGCCGCACGGCGATCGGCATCGTCGAGGGCGAACCGGGCGCCGGCAAGACCCGCCTGCTGGAAGAGGCCGCGGCCGTGGCGGGCCGGCACCGCGCACTCGTCGTCTGGGGCGCCTGCCTGGAGGGCGACGGTACGCCGTCGATGTGGCCGTGGGAACAGGCGCTGGGCGCCGTCGTCGACGACCTGCCCGCGCCCGCGCGGGAGAAGTGGCTGGCCAGCGAGCTCGGCATCCTCCTCGGGCCGCACAACGACGTCGCCCGCGCGGTGCCCGACGGCAACGCCCAGTTCCGGCTCTTCGAGCAGGTCGTCGCCCTCATCGCCCAGGCCTCGGCGCAACGGCCGACGCTCCTGATACTCGACGACCTGCAGTGGGCCGACGTGGCCTCCCTGCAGCTGTTCGGCCATCTGGCGGGCCGGCTGCCCCCGGGCACGGCGATCATCGGCGCGCTTCGTGACCGTGCGCCGACACCGGGTTCGGGCCTGTCCCGGGTACTGGCCACGACCGGCCGGCTCCCCGGCCACCACAGGTTCCGGCTCGGCCCGCTCGGTCTGGACGACGTGACCGAACTCGTCCGCCACGAGACCGGCCACGAGCCCGCCGACTCCGTCGCCCGCGCCATCCACGATCGCACCGCGGGCAACCCCTTCTTCGTCCGCGAGCTGTCCCGGCTCCTCCACGAGGCCGGCACGCTCACCGGTGACGACGTGTCCACGCAGACCGGGGTTCCGTCCACCGTGCGCGACGTCGTCCGCGACCGCATGGCCGGCCTCGACGACCCCGCGCGGGACCTGCTGCGCGTCGCCGCGCTCATCGGCCGCGACGTCGGCCTCCGCCTGCTCTCCCGCGCCGCCGGGGTGGGCGTCGCGGACTGCCTCGAACGCCTGGAACCGGTGCAGGCCCTCGGTCTGCTCGACCCCGGGCCTGAGGACCCGTCGTCGCTGCGCTTCGCGCACGACCTGGTCCGCGAGTCGGTGTCAGAGACCATGACCAGACAGCAGGTCACCCGCCTCCATCTGCGTGTCGCGGACGCGCTCGAACAGATCCACGCCGAGGACGAGGTCGTCGCCGAACGCCTCGCCTACCACCTGTGGGCCGCCGGTCCCCTGGCCGAACCCGTTCGTACCGCCGAGGCGTTGATCCGCGCCGGGCGCAGCGCGGCGAACAAGCTCGCGTTCGCGTCCGCCAACCGGCAGCTTCGCTCCGCCGTCCAGGTCGCCCGCGCGTCGGGGGTCATGGAGCTGGAGCTGTCCGCCCTCACGCTGCTGGCCATCGTGGTCCGGCGGGAGTCGGGCTATGACGCGTCGACGTTCGATCTGCTGGACCGCGCCGAGTACCTGGCGCGGACCCTCGGCCGGGAGGCGGAGGCCGACGACTTCCTCTTCATCCGCGTGATGGGGGCCTTCACCTCCGTCGAGAAGGGCCGCGGAAGACTGGCCCGCCGGATGCACGAGCTCGGACGGGCGTCCGCCGATCCGGCCGTCCGGCGCTACGGCCGGCACACCTGGGGACTGCATCAGTGGGACATCGGCGACATCGGCGCCGCGTACCAGACCTTGACCGGCGCCGACCCCGCCGACCCCGCCGACCCCGGTGGCGCCGTCGTACCGGACGACGGGACACCGCTCCGGCGGGACGGGAGCATCCCGGGGGAGGGGCCGGGATGGCGGGCCGTGATCACCGCCCTGCACGGTGACGTCGGCACGGCCCTCGCCTTCGTCGACACCTGGGACACCCCGGGCGATCCGTACGCGGCCTCGGTCTGGGTCTACTACACCGGCATGATCGCTTCGATGGCCGGTGACGCGGCCCTGGCCCGGGCCGCCGCCGACCGGTGGTTCTCCGCCGGCCTCACCCGGCTGCGCTCCCAGCTCGAGCACTACATCCGGCAGTACTGGTGCTGGGCACGCGCCCTCACCGGCGACGATCCGGCCGGCGCCGCGGCCGAGGCCGAGGAACTCCTGGCCGCCACCCTCCTCGACCCGCCGCAGTGGGGCATCGCCTACCATTACCTCCTGATCAGCGAGATGTGGCTGGAAGCCGGAATGCCGGACAAGGCGGCCGCCGCTCTCGACCAGGCCGATCACGCCATCTGGGAGCACGACCAACGCTACGCCGAGGGCCTGCTCCTGCTGGTCAGGGCGCGTCTGTCGCAGGCTCGCGGCGAACCCGCCGCGGTGGTCAGGGCCGCCGCCGAACTGGCCTTCTCCCGATCCACGGCGTGCGGGGCGCACCTGTTCGCCGGACGAGCCGGACGATTCCTCGAAGAACTGGGAGCCGACGCATGACCGCGACCCCCGACGCAAGGCTGACCGCCCTGGCCCGAGGTCTCGCGGCGCCCCGGGGCTTCGTCGAGGCCAGCCTGGTCGACCCCGCCCCCACCGCGATCCGCCTGCTGGGCGGCGTCCCCGCACCCGAGGCGCTGCCCGTGGAGGCGATCGGGCGCGCCTCGGCGGAACTGTGGCAGGACGCGGACGCCGCGGCCACGGCCCTGCGGTACTCGTCGCCGCACGGCTCGGCCGGGCTGCGGAACTGGATCGCGAAACGCGAGGGCGTCGACCCGCACCGGATCGTGATGACGAACGGTGGCATGCACGGACTCACGCTGGCCGTGCTGACCATCGTCGAGCGCGGCGCCACCGTCGCCGTGGACGATCCGGTGTTCCCGGGGTTCCTGTGGGCGCTCGAGGTCGCGACGACGCGGATCCTGCCGGTGCCGGTCGTCGCCGACGGCTTCGACGTCGAGCACCTCGCCGCCCGGCTCGCCGAGGGCGCGCGGATCGCCGCGGCCTACACCGTGCCCGACTTCCACAACCCGGCCCAGGTCAGCCTGTCGGCGGAGAAGCGACGAGGCCTCGTCGACCTCGCCGAGCGGTACGGCTTCTACGTGATCATCGACAACCCGTACCGCGAGCTGCGCTTCGCCGGAAAGGATCAGGGCGTCGCGCCCTTCAACGAGTCGGACCGGGCGATCCACGTCAACACCTTCACCAAGCTCCTCGGCCCCGGCTGGCGCGTGGGCTGGCTGGTGCTGCCCGACCATCTGGTTGAGCCGGTGATCCGGCTGCGCGGCCGCCTCGACGTGCACTCGTCGTCGGTGACCCAGGCGATCGTCGAACGGCTGGTCACCGCCGACGACCAGTGGTACGACCGGCTCGCGGGCACCGCCACCGCTCTGTACCGGCACCGCGCCGGCGTTCTGGTCGACGCGCTGCGCGAGCACCTGCCGGACGCCTTCGAGATCCAGGCCCCCGAGGGCGGGCTGTTCCTCTGGCCCCGGCTGACCGACGACGATGTCGACCCCGCGGCACTGTTCCGGCGGGCGGTCGCCGCCGGCGTGGTCTACCAGCAGGGCGAGTACTTCGCGGCGGACCCGGGATCGGGTTCCGCCGCGCGGCACCTGCGGTTCTCCTACAGTGACCGGACCCCGGACGAGCTGCGGGAGGCCGTGCGCCGGCTGGCCTCGGCGTTCAGAGCCGGAGACGTCTCGTGACGGACGTACGGCTGCCTCTGCGCGCGATCATCCCGTTCGCCGCCGGTTCGGTCGGCATGGGCATCTGGGTCACCGTGCCGGGCATCTTCCTGCTGTACTTCCTGACCGACGTCCTGGCCGTCGCGCCGCTCGTGGCCGGCACCGCGCTGCTTCTGGCGAACGTCGTGGACGTGGTGCTGCATCCGTGGGTGGGCCGGCTCTCCGACGCCGACCGGGCCCGAGGCGGCCACCGCCTCCGGCTGATGTTCGTCGGCTGCGTGGTGGTGCTCGTCTTCCTGGCGATGTTCGCGGTGCCGTCCGGCCTGCGCGGGACGTCCGCCGCGGTCTGGGTCGCGGTGGCGTACGTCGCCGGCAACCTGCTGTACTCCCTCTACCAGGTGTCCTACCTGGCCACGCCGTCCGACCTCGGCATCGGCTACCACGAGCGGACCCGCCTCATGGGCTTCCGCAGCGTGGTGATCACGGTGGGCGTCCTGCTCGCCGGGGTGGTCGCGCCGCTGCTCACGGGCGACGATCCTGGGGTCGGCGACTACACGCGGATGGCCGTGGTGCTCGGCGCGGCCACGCTGGTGACGATGCTGGCCGGCATCGCCGGCGTCGCCCGCCTGAACCGGGCGGCTCCCGGCGCCCCGGTCGAGGCGGGACACCGCGGCGGGCTGCTGGTGGCGCTGCGCGACCGGCACTTCCGTACGCTGGCCACGTCCTACCTGCTCATGGCGATAACGATGAACCTGGTGCTGACCGCCATGCCGTACTTCGCCGAGTACGAAATGGGCCGCCCCGAGCTCACCTCGGCGCTTGTCGCCGCGTTCATGGGGCCGGCGGTGCTGGCGATCCCCCCGTGGGTGCTGGTGGCCCGGCGTTTCGGCAAGCAGCGCAGCCTGCTCGCCGCGCAGGCCGCGTTCGTGGCCGGCTCGCTGGTGCTGGCGCTGGGCGTCGCGTCGACCATGCCGGTGCTGATCGGGTCCGTGGCGGTGCTGGGTGTCGCGTTCGCCGCGATGCAGCTGATCCCGCTCTCGATGCTCCCCGACGTGATCGCCGCGTCCGGTCCCGGCGGCGCCGGGAACGCGGGCAGCTACACCGGCCTGTGGACGACCGCGGAGGCCACCGGCGGCGCGCTGGGGCCGTACGTGTTCTCCGCCTGCCTGGCCGCGGGTGGCTTCGTGGCGAGCACCGCGGGCGAACAGATCACCCAGTCCCCCGGGGCGCTGGCCGCGGTCCGCCTCGGTTTCACCCTGGTGCCGGCCGGGCTTATGGCGGTCGCCATCGTCATGCAGCGCCGGTACACCCTGGACACCAGCGCCCAGCGGGCACCGGTCGGCGACCTGACGGCTCGATGAGGCGATTCACAATTCGTCCAGTGGCCCGGTGTTGGCTGCGCGCATGGCATTCGAAGAGACCGACGTGGTCGTCATCGGGTCGGGCATGGGCGGGCTCGCGGCGGCCCGGATGCTCGCGCAGTTCGGCGGGGCACGGGTCCTCGTCCTGGAGCAGCACTACACGCTCGGCGGGATGACGCACGAGTTCTCCCGCGAGGACAGGTACCGGTTCGGCACCGGCGTGCACTACATCAGCGCGAACGCGGGTCCGTTCCTGAACTTCATGACCGACGGGCGGGTGCAGCTGCAGCCGCTCCCCGACGACTACGACGTGCTGCACTTTCCCGGGTTCGACTTCGCGGTGCCCGCCACCCTGGCGAGGTTCCGGGCACGGCTGGCCGAACGGTTCCCCGGCGAGGCCGAGGCCATCGACCGCTACTTCCGCAAGGCGCGCCGTGCCATGGCCGGACTCGCGGCGCGCAACGTCCTGTCGTCGCTGCCCGCTCCGCTGCGCGGTGTCGGCTACCCCATCGTCGAGCGGCTGTTCCCGGCCACGTACCGCCCGCTGCGCGACGAGGTTCATCGCAGCGTCACCGACCCGAGGCTCCGGGCGATCCTCCAGGCGCGGTGGGGCCTTTACGGGACGCCACCGGCGAGAAGCGCGTTCGGCTACCACGCCGCCGTCCCGACGACGTTCTTCATGGACGGCACCGCCCACCCGGTGGGCGGCCCGAAGGCGATCAGCGAGGTCGTCCTGGAGATCCTCGGCGAGCACGGCGTCGAACTGCGCACCCGCCAGCTGGTGGAGCGGATCGTCGTCGAGCGGGGCCGGGTGGCCGGTGTCGACGTCCGGGACACCGGCAGCGGGCGCGCCTACCGGGTGAAGGCGCCGACGGTCGTCTCGGCGGCGGGCGTACGCAACACCTATGCCCTGCTGGGCCGCTCGGCCGAGGTGGCGGACCTGCCGGCCGAACCGTCGGCGGTCATGCTCTTCCTCGGTCTCGAGCGGTCCCCGGCCGCGTTCGGGTTACGCGGTGAGAACCACTGGTTCATGCCCGACCTCGACGGTTCCCCGCACGGCACGCTCTACGTCTCGTTCGCCTCCCTCAACAACCCCGCCGCCCGCTTCCACACCGTCGAGGTCCTTGAGCTCGTCGATCCCGCCACGTTCGACCAGTGGCGGGACCGGCCGGAGGAGTACCGGAAGCTCAAGGAGGAGTGGACCGAGCGCCTGCTGGACCGGCTGGAGGAGCGATGGCCGGGTCTCCGGGAGACCGTCGCGTTCGCCGAGCTGGCTACGCCGTTGACGTTCGAGAACTACCAGCACAGCGTCCGCGGCTCGTTCTACGGTCTCGCGGCGACCCCGCAGCGGCTGCGCTCCCGGCTCGCGGGTACGCGTACCCCGGTGAAGGGCCTGGTGGTCGCCGGGCAGGACGCCTGGGGTTCCGGCGTGGTCGGCGCCCTCGCCGGCGGGGTGATGGCGGCCAACGCGGTGCTGCCGCCACGGCGGGTCGGCGCGATGTGGCGGGCGGTGCGCGGCCCGATCGCCCCGCGTCCGGGTGAGTGGCGTGGCTACCTGCGGGTGTCCGGGGTCGAGCCCCTGACCCCGTCGATCAGCAGGATCCGCCTGGTACCGCTCGGCGCCGGAGCGACGCCGTTCGGGTTCGTCGCTGGGCAGTACCTGAAGATCGAGCTGCCGGTCGCGGTCGAGCCGATCGAACGCTCCTACTCGATCTCCAGCGGTCCGGACGTCACGGACTTCGTCGAGATCGCGGTGAAGCGTGAGCCGGACGGCCTCGGCTCCACCTTCCTGCACGACGAGTTGCGGGTCGGGCAGGCCCTGCGGGTGAGCGGGCCGTTCGGCGAGTTCACGTGGGTGCCCGCCGGAGGCGGCGGGACGCTGCTCCTGATCGCCGGCGGCGTCGGTATCACCCCGCTGATGAGCGTCCTGTCCGCCGCCGCCTCCGCCGGGCATCGTGGCCGCGTCGTGCTGCTGGTCGGCTGCCGGGACGAACCGCCGTTCCAGCGCGAACTGGACGAGCTTAGGGCCATCCTGCCCGGCCTGGAGGTGGTCGTCTTCCGGACCGGGCCGGGCGGGCGGGGGCGGATCGACCTCGACGCCCTGCGTCCGTACGCCGCCGGCGTGGACCGCGTGCACCTGTGCGGACCGGAGCCGATGATGCGGGACGTGCTCGGCCACCTGGCGAGGCTCGGCGTGCCCCGGGACATCGTGCGCACCGAGGCGTTCGTGTCGGCCCGCAGTGGCCGGACCCGGCGGGAGCGGGCGCACGCCATCGCGGTCGCGGCCCAGGAGGCCGGCGTCACCGGTTACACGATCGGGACGCCCAGCGGGCACTCCTTCCCGTGCCCGCCGGGACGGACGGTTCTCGACGCCGCGAACGCCGCCCGCGTCCCGTTCCCGCAGTCCTGCGGCGAGGGCGTCTGCGGCACCTGCCGGGTGCGGGTGATCGAGGGCACCTACGAGACCGACGCCCGGGGCATGTTCTCCACCGAGGAGCTCGACCAGGGCTGGCGGCTGGCCTGCCAGACCCTGCCCACCGGTGACCTGGTCATCGATCGCTGACAGCCGGCTCCCGGGGGCGTCAAGAAACCCTCCACAACGCGTTCACTGCGGGCTCGTACCTTTCGATGACCGGCCTCCCCCGGAACGAAGAAGTCATGATTGTGAGGCGCAGAAATGAACGATCGCCGTCCCTGGCCCGATATCGATCCCGACCCGATCCGAGCGCGCGCCATCCGGCAGCTGCACCTCAGACGGGGCCTCCAGGTCCATGTCCTGATCTACGTGCTGGCCAATGCCATCCAGGTGGTCGTGTGGTTCGCGTACACCCCGCAGCAGTTCTTCTGGCCGCTCTGGTCGATCCTCGGCTGGGGCATCGGCCTGCTCTTCCACATCTGGGGCGTGCATTCCGGTGCGGGAATCGACGAGGCGCGTATCGAGCGCGAGATCGACCGGATGCACGGCGGCGGGACGCGTAACTGACCCACCCGGCGGCGCCCCGGTCGGTCACCGGCGAGCGCCGCGTGCACCGAGGAGACCGCGCTCGCGGTGCGGTGCTCCGGTCAGTCGCCCGCGAGCGCCGCGTGCACCGAGGAGACCGCGCTCGCGCCCTCACCGACCGCGGTCGCCACGCGTTTGATCGAGCCCGAGCGCACGTCGCCCACCGCGAACACCCGTGGCGAGCTGGTCTGGAACGGCAGCGCCGACCGGTGATCGGTACGGACGAAGCCGCGCTCGTCCTTGGCCACGCCCGTCAGCCACGCCGACACCGGATCGGCGCCGATGAAGCAGAACAGCGCCCGGCAGCCGAGCCGGTACCGGGCCCCGCCGGGCCGTTCGACGACGATCGACGCGAGGGTGTCCTCGCCGTCCAGGTCACACACCGAGGCGCCGGTGTGCAGGCGGATCGCGGGATGCATGCGGATCCGGTCGGTCAGGTAGGACGACATCCGGGCGCCGAGGTCGGTGCCACGGATGATCAGGTCTACCGACGCGCCGCGGGCGGCCAGGGACAGCGCGGCCTGCCCGCCCGAGTTCGCGCCGCCGACCACGGCCACCGGCTGGTCCTCGTACCCGCGCACCTCCAGGTCGGTCGCCGAGTACCGGATGCAGCCCGCCTTCTCGAACGTCGCCCAGCGCGGGATGCCGAGGCGCCGGTAGTGCGCCCCGGTCGCGGCGATCACCGCGCGCGACTCGATGCGTGAGCCGTCCGCCAGCAGCACCGCCGGCCGGTGTTCGTCGGACGCATCGAGACCCGTGACCGCGCACGGCGAGAAGATCCGCACGCCGAACCTCAGCGCCTGGATCATCGCGAGCCGGGTCAGGTTCTCGCCGCTGACGCCCTGCGGGAAGCCGAGGTAGTTCTCGATCCTGGCGCTCTTGGCGGCCTGACCGCCGATTCCGGACCGGTCGAGGAGCACCGTGACCAGGCCCTCGGACGCCGCGTACACGGCCGAGGCCAGTCCCGCGGGGCCGCTGCCGACCACGACCAGATCGGCCGGACGTCCATCGGACCGGTAGGAGAGGCCGAGCGCGTCGGCGACGGCGCCCGGCGTCACGTTCCGCAGGACCGAGCCGGTGATCACCGCGGCCGGCAGGTCGGCCTCGCCGATCCCCGCCGACCGCATCAGGGCGGGTCCGGATCCCGCTGTCGCGTCGAGCCACACGTGCGGCAGGAGCAGTTGTGTCACGTAGGTGCGCAGGTCCAGCGCCGCCGCGTCGCCCGCCCTGCCGACGATCTCCAAGGCGTTGCCGGCCGCCGCCCGGATGGTGTCACGACGCACCAGGAACGCCTCGATCAGCACGTCGGCGATGTCGACCTGTTCGGCGAGGACCCGGCGCAGCATCGCCGCGCCGACCCGGACCACCGTTCCCGCGGTCACCACACGGGCGGTCAGGTAGACGTGCTGACCGGTGAGCAGGCTCAGTTCGCCGAGGAAGTCCCCGGGGCCGCCCTCGTACACCCGGTGCTCAGGCTTGAGCGCGGTCGCCTCGCGGACGATGTCCACGGTCGCCGAGCGGAGCAGGAAGAGGTCATAGGAGTCGTCACCGGGCGCGTACAGCTCCTGGCCGGGCTCGGCCGGCTCGACGTCACCGTACGAGGCGAGCCGCCGGAACTGCTCGTCGTCCAGGCGCGGGCCGCTCGGCGGGTTCGGTACGGGATCCGCGTTCATGCTCAGATCCTGTCGGCGTCGAGTTGACGGCTTGTTCCCGTGACGGGAGATCGGATTCAGTGCCTGTCCACAACGGGCTCCTAGCGTTCGTCGTAGTCAGGGTGCAACGGCTCGCTGACCGATCGACGAGGGAGTAGCACGTGTTGCGCACGATCAGATCCGTGGCGTCAGTCGCCACCACCGCGGCCGTCGTCGCGGGCTTGGGTATTTTCGCCATGACCAGCGCGGAGGCGCACACGGGCGGGCATCCGGGAAAGAAGCCGACGATCGTGCTGGTGCACGGCGCGTTCGCCGACAGCAGCGGGTTCAACGAGGTGACCAGGCGGCTGCTCGCCGACGGTTACCCGGTGGTCGCGGCGGCCAACCCGCTTCGGGGGCTCTCCTACGACGCGGCGCAGGTCAAGGCTCTGCTGCGCAGCCTCCAGGGGCCGATCGTGCTGGTCGGGCACTCCTACGGTGGCGCCGTGATCTCCGGGGCCGCCACCGGCAACGCCGAAGTGAAGGCCCTGGTCTATCTGGGGGCGTTCGTACCGGAGGAGGGCGAGAGCGCGCAGCAGCTGGCCGATCAGTTCCCCGGCAGCACGGTGGGCGAGTCGCTGAAGCCGGTACCGCTGCCGGACGGGCAGGTCGACCTCTACATCGACCCGAAGGTGTTCCACGCCCGGTTCGCGGGAGACGTGCCGGCCAAGGAGGCGGCTCTTTACGCGATCACCCAGCGCCCGGCGACCGGGGCCGCGCTCGGCGAACCGGCGTCCGGTCCGCAGGCCTGGCACACGATTCCGAACTACAACCTGATCAGCGGCGCCGACAAGATCATTCCACCGGCGGCGCAGGAGTTCATGGCCAAGCGGGCCGGCGCCAGGACACAGGTGGTCAAGGGCGCGTCGCACATGCTGTTCGTGTCGCAGCCGGGCACGACGGTCGCGTTCATCGAGAAAGCGGCCCGCGAGACCGCACGCTGAGGCCGTCCGGCCGCGACCTTTTGGGGTCGGCTGTACGGACGTGGGCATGGCGAGCACCGGCGGACCGACGGGGGACGCTCGCCATGCCCGAATGAAACGCGCGAACAGATCGACCTCATGGCCTCCGGTGGGGTCGCCGGATTCGTCTTCGCCCGGGTGGGCGGGCAGGCGGCCTGAGCAGGGGGGATACCGTACCCTCACCGAGGCCTACCTGCACTCCAGCACGATGGGCCGGCCGCTCTACGAGTCGATGGGTTTCCGCCTCGTGGAGACGGGGACCGTGTTCGAAGCACCGTGACGGACGAGACCGGGGGAGAGGTTTCATGAACTTCAGTGAGGACGTGCGCTCCGCCTTCCGGCGTGGTGAGAGCGACGCCGTGGTGCGCATGAGCGAGGCCGAGATCGAGCGGGCCCAGGCGGCCGGCGACCCGGCGGGGGAGGTGGAGGCCCGGTACAGCCTGGCCCGGGTCGCCATCCGCGGCGGTGACCTGCCCGGCGGGGAGGCCAGGGCGCGGGAGGCGCTCGCGGTCGCGCTGCGCTCCGGTGACCGGAGCCTTGAGGAACGGCCTAGGCACGTACTGGCCGCCGTGGCGCGCATGTCGGGCGACCTGCCGCGCGCCCGGGTTCTGTACCGGGAGAGCATCGCACTCAACGAGGCGCTCGACCGGCCCGAGACGGTCAACTCCGAGTATCACAACCTCGCGTTCTGCGAGCTGGGCTTGGGCAACCTCGACGTGGCGGGGAAACTGTTCGCCGAGGGCCGTGAGCAGGTGTTCCGCAACGGCTGGGCCGACTTCGTGCCGTGCGTCTGCGTGGCGGGCGCCGCGTTCGCCTCGGCCGAGGGTGATCACGCGAGGGCGGCGCGGCTGACCGGCGTCGCGGACGCCGCGTTCGCGTCGCTCGGCCAGGTCCCGGATCCTGACGACGCGGCCGACCTGGCCAAGGTACGCGCCGCCGCCGTCGAGGCGCTCGGCCCGGACACCTTCGGCGAGGAGTACGCGCGAGGCCGGCTCCTCGACCCGCGCGCGGCGTTCGCCGACGATCAGGCCTCGGACGGCTGAATCCCTGTCTGGCCGATCCGCCGCCTGGTCGCGTCAGGTGCTCCCGACGGCCTGCCCGTCGTTCTCCTCGTGCGAGGCCGTGTGTCGTGAGACCGGTACCACGATCTCTTCGGTGTCCTTGTGGCGTGTCACCCAGAGATGGACCAGCGCGCCGACGAACAGCACGATCGAGGTCCACTGGTTGATCCGCAGCCCCAGGAGCGTCACCGCGTGGTCCACCCCGCCCACCGGGTCGATCCGCAGCCCCTCGATCCAGAACCGCCCGAACGTGTAGCCGGCGACGTAGAGGGCGAACAGGCGGCCGTGGCGCAGCGTGAACCGCCTGCCGGCCAGGATCAGCCCGAAACCGAGCGCCGCGTCCCACAGCGACTCGTACAGGAACGTCGGGTGGTAGAGCACGCCTGGCGCGCCGCCGTGCGCCTGGTCGATCTCCAGGCCCCACGGCAACGTGGTCGGACCGCCGTACAGCTCCTGGTTGAACCAGTTGCCCCAGCGGGCGATCGCCTGCCCGAACGCGATGGCGGGCGCGACCGTGTCGGCCACCGGGCCCAGAGACAGCCCCCGGCGGCGGCAGGCCAGCCACACGCCCACCCCACCCAGGGCGACCGCTCCCCAGATGCTCAGCCCGCCCTCCCAGATGAACAGCGCCTGGTAGGGCTCCTTGATCGCGCGCGGGCCGAAGTAGGTCTGCCAGTCGGTGATGACGTGGTAGAGGCGAGCGCCGATCAGACCGAAGACCACGCCGGGGAACGCGATGTCGCTGATCGCGCCCTTCTCACCGCCGCGTGCGCGCCAGCGGCGCTCGCTCAGCCAGACACCGAAGCCGATCGCGACGATGAAGCACAGAGCGTAGGCCCGGATCGGGATGAATCCGAGATACCAGACCCCTTCGGCAGGGCTCGGAATCGAAGCAAGGGGCATGCCGGTGAGGCTAACCAACGCAGGGCCCCCCGGCCCCTTTCGTGACCTGATCGCAAACCTTCTACGACGCGACGCGGCATAGACGAACCCGTGATGCATTGAACGGCGGTGTTGATACGGTACTCCGAACCACGGGCCGCCCTCATCCGGGCGCGGCCCGCATTCATGCACGCGTCTCCGCGGCAACCGCGATCACGCCTGCGGCCGCGCCGGGAAGAAATGGGCCTCGCTCCGCTCGGACAGTTCTTCTTGGGGCTCCCGCCCCAAACCCCAAGGCAGGGGCTCCGCCCCCCCACCCCCGAACCCCACGAACGCGAGCCGTCTCTCGTTGTCGATCGTCAGGTAAGAGCACAAGCCGTTAGCCATCACAGGGTGGCGAGGGGCGATGACCTGACATTCGCTGATCGAGTGGTAGATCGCGGCCAGGCGCGATGGGGGGTGCCGTCGGATGATGGTCAAGGTGCTTCAGCAAGTCGCGGTCGCATCCACGGGTAGGGATCGCTAAGCGGCTTCCGTCTCGCCCGGCGGTCCTGCTGTATTTGCTGGAGCGGCTCGCCGGCAGTGTAAAAACGCCCTCTTCCATTGCCGTGTGGAATCAGGAGTCCGGAACCAGCAAGAGCCGCCAGGTCCCGGGTGGCTGTCTGTTCCTCAACGTCAGTACGCTTCAGATACCCGGCCCGCCGAACCCGATAGCCCAAGACAGCGTCGAACATCGCGTCGATCGTGCGTTCAGGAAGCGCGTGCTCCGCGATGAGTGCGTCGAGTTCGATCCAAGTGGTTCCAGCTTCCTCAACCCGCTGAGCCACCGTCTGGGCTTGCATGTGGTGGGCGCGGAGGCCGAATGAAATCCAGAGATGCGCATCGTGGCGTGGCTGCCATGAACCGTGGCCGGTGAGAGCCAGGGCAGCGTAGTAGTCATCGGTGTTCGCCCCAAGCCACTCTTCGATGCTGGAGAATTCGGGTTCGCCGATGTCCGACCTCGTCAGTACAGATGTCGCGAGGGCGCGAGCCATACGCCCGTTCCCGTCACGAAAAGGGTGAATCATCACTAGATTCAAGTGCGCCATTGCCGAGCGCACCACGGGGTCGATGTCCGAATCAGAGTGCAAGCTTGCTACCAGCGCATCCATGAGTGCCGGCACGTCGGCTGCATCGGGGCCTTCGTAGACCAGATCTGAGCGCTCATCATGCACGAATACCGGGCCTTTGCGATAGCGGCCGGGAGACTTTGCTGGATCGTGTCGCAGCATCATGTAGTGCATTGCGCGAATCTCAGTGGCATCAAAGGTTGAGTAGTCATCCTCGCCCATCGCCAGTACGTAGCCCAGGGCGTGACGATATCCTTGAATCTCAAGGAAAGTACGCTCGTCGGCACTGATCGGTTCCTCGTCGTCGATAGCGGCTGCCGCGTCATCTTCGGCGACTTGATAGCCTTCAATGCTGTTTGATCCTCTGATGGCGCGGGCGAGCGCGGATCGACGCAAGCCCCCCTCCCAGCGCTTGGGCGTTTTCAGCAGGTGGCGAAGTTGCTTGCGCATCTGGTGGATCTCGGCCAGAACCGCACGGTCCTCGGTAGTCAAGGGGGGCGTGACATAGATCGCGAGATGTTGCGATGACGACTTCATGCAGTCATCCTACCCTTCAGATGACTGCTTCAAGTAAACATGTCGTCATCACGGTTCTTTTCGATCTTGTCCGGCTCCTGGCAGGAGCGTGGAGTTGGTGCCAGTAGATGATCTTGGTGCTGGGTTCGCCTACACGGTCGGCCTATGGCATATCCCGGGCCGCCCCCTCCGGCGGCGGGAGGATCGCGCTTACGTCGCCCGATTGCTGCGGATCGCCGAGCTGATCATTCGTGATGGTTCTCACGATGCCGGTCGCGCGGGGTAGCAGAGGCGAGAAGCTCGATTTTGGTCAGCCTTCGATGAAGCGCCAGCCTTCGGTGAGGGTGGGGGCGTTGGTGGTGCCCTGTTGGGAGCCCTGGTCCCAGCAGCGGGTGAAGCCGTTCGGGATGGCCGGCCAGGCTCGTACCGTCTGGACGTTGTAGACCACGTCGAACGCCTGTATTCCGTACTGTCCGGTCACCCGGGTGCGGGGCGCGACGACGAGGCTGGCGTTCACGCCGATGGCGGTGGTGCGTTCCTGGACGATCTGGGTGCTGACGCTGGCCTGGAGGGACTTGGTCAGTTCCGCGGTCGTGCCCACGGTGGCCGTGATGATGATCCGGAAGGTCCGCGACTGGGATGAGGTGAACGTCGCGGTGATCGGCGTGTCGGCGAGGGTGTTGTCGACGACGCGGGCGTCGCTCACGTTGAACGTCGAGGCCGCGGAGACCGCGGTGTACCGGTACCCCTCGTAGTAGGGCACGCGGCCGATGGTGAACTGACGCCACACGATGTTGGGGTCGCTGGGGCAGGTGATGACCGGGCCGAAGTCGGTGGCGTGCGCGACGCCCGGAGTGGTCACGATTCCCAGGCCGGAGATCAGGGCGGCGAGCGCGGTGAACACGGGAAGCCGCCCGCGCCACCCGTTGAGCTTGCCGGCGATTCCCGGCCGACGCCGGTCGTGCGCGTCAATCGACACGTTGGCCACCTTCCGCCTTCATTCGACCTCGGGTAATCCGGCCCGGAGAACCGGCCGGTCCGGCCACCCGGACCGCGCGGCGGAGCCGCTCAGGGTGCCGTTTAAGATCCGTGAACATGCATACTGTGATCTCTGTCACGGGGGCTGTCAATGGCCCCGCCGAGGGGACGGCGGGGCCGGGAGCGGGGGCTGTGGGGGGTCAGGTGGTGAAGGTCACGTCGCTGCACATGAAGAACGTCTGGTCCATGTGCGAGGCCTGCCAGATCATGTAGACCACGGCGCGCCCGGTGCGGCCCGAGGTGCTCAGATTGACCGAGTAGTACGGGGCGGGGGCGTACTTACCGGTCTTGGTGAGCAACTGCAGGTCGCTCCAGGTGAGGGCCTGACGGGTGGGGTCGAAACCCGGACGGGTCACGTAGACGAGGAGATAGTCGGCGCCGTGATTGGCCTGGTCCCACAGTTTGACGGTGAAGGTGTTGCGTACGGTGGTCGCCTTCCACGCGCCGGGCACGTCCATCGCGTTGTAGCGGCCGCTCTCGGCGTGGCCGCCGCTGCAGAGCTGGCCGTTCGGGACCCCGGCCTGGAAGTTGCCGCCGAGGTTCATGCGGTAGAGGCCGTTCCAGTTCCACATGGCGTTGGTGTCGGTCTGCCACGCCTGCCAGCACATGGGATCCTGCTGCGCCATGGCCGGGTTCTGGAAGTCGCTTCCCCAGCGCGCCCAGCAGCCGTAGTGGCGGGAGGCCGGGTCCACGAGCGAGCCGTGGGCGGAGGCGGCGCCGGCCCAGGTCACCACGAAGGCCATCATGGCGGTCAGCAGGGCCGTGGCACGGACGGCCCAGCGGCGAGCCCGGGCATGGGGGTGGGAATGCACTTTGGGTCTCCGATCTTTCGCGGGGGTCCGAGTTCCGGGAGCGCTCCCCGATCCGGTGCCGCGATCGTAAATGACCCGAATTAGTTTGGATATCTATCCAACAAAGTCAGATGGTGGGGGCGTCGGGCCCAGGGTGATCCAAAGGGTGATGACCTGGCTGTTCGCCGGTTGTGAAGGGTCGACCGACTGGTGTCTATGTCTGTACTTTTCATCGTTAAGCCGACATTTGGCTGAGTGCGCCGTTCGTCCGTCGCGCGGCCGTGGTCGCCCACGACGCGAAGGGCGCCGGCCGAAAGTACGCCCGGTTCTCTGGCCGATCGGCCGGTTCAGGTCGAGCCCTTCCGCCGATGAGCCGTCGCCGTTCCGGGGTCAGGATCAGGGCATGACCGACCAGAGCACGACGGGACACCTCCCGAGCCCGGCACCAGACGGACGACCGGCCGGCCGGACCAGGGCGGGGAAGCCCTCCCGACGGGCCGGATGGCTCGGCCCCGCCGGGCTGATCGCGCTCAGCGTCGTGCCCATGGTCGCCGGCGCGGCCCGCATGACCGAGCTGGCGGGCGGCCCGGAGATGACCGCGGAGAACGCGCGTTACGTCGTGATGCCCCTGCCCGTGATGCTGCACATTCCGAGCGCCGTCCTGTTCTGCGTGCTGGGGGCCCTGCAGTTCGCCCCCCGGTTCCGCCGCCGCCGGCCCGGCTGGCACCGCGTCACCGGCCGGCTCCTGGTCCCGTGCGGGATCGTCGCGGCGGCCTCGGGGCTGTGGATGACGCTGTTCGCCGGCCGCCATCCCGCCGACGGTGACCTCCTCGCCGTCATCCGCGTCATGTTCGGCACGGCCATGATCGCGGCCATCGTCCTCGGCTTCGTCGCGATCCGGCGGCGGGACTTCGCCCGGCACCGCGCCTGGATGATCCGCGGCTACGCGATCGGCCAGGGCGCGGGCACGCAGGTGCTGACCCACCTCCCCTCGCTGCTGATCTTCGGCCCGCCCGGGCAGTTCACCAAGGCGATGCTCATGCTGGCCGGCTGGCTGATCAACATCGCCGTGGCCGAGTGGATCATTCGCAGGGAGCCGGCCCGTGTCCTCGCGGGCGGACGGCGCACGTCACCGTCCCCGAGCGTCGGCCGCGTCAGCTCCTGACGCGCCGGGTCTCGTAGGCCCAGATGACGATCTCGACCCGGTTGCGGGCGCCGAGCTTGGCCATGAGGCTCGCGACGTGGGACTTGACGGTGCTGAGGGAGACGTAGAACTCGCCGGCGATCTCGCTGTTGGTCAGCCCGCGCGCCACGGCGGCGAGGATCTGTTCCTCCCGGTCCGTCAGCGCCTCGGCGGGCCGCGCCGGCGCCGGGGCGGGCCCGTTGGCGGCGAAGGTCCGCAGCAGGCGCGCGGTGACGCTCGGGGCGATCAGGGCGTCACCCGCCGCGGCGGCGTGGACCGCCTCGGAGAGCAGCGCGGCACCGGCGTCCTTGAGCAGGAACCCCCGGGCCCCGGCCCGCAGGGCGGCGTAGACGTACTCGTCGAGGTCGAACGTGGTGATGACGACGACGGCCAGCGGGTCGGCGACCTCCGGGCCGGCGAGGGTGCGGGTGGCCTGAATGCCGTCGACGCCGGGCATGCGGATGTCGAACAGGCACACATCGGGGCGCAGGCGCCGCGCGAGCTCGACGGCCCGCCGCCCGTCAGCGGCCTCGCCGATGACCTCGATGTCCGGCTGGGCGTCGAGGATCATCGCCAGCCCGGTGCGGACGATCTCCTGGTCGTCGGCGACGATCACCCTGATGCTCATGCCACCGACCCGGTGCGGGGCAGCACGGCCGTGACGGTCCAGCCTCGGCCGGGGTCCGGGCCGGCCTCGCAGGTGCCGCCGAGCAGGCCGGCGCGTTCGGTCATGCCGATGAGCCCGTATCCCGGCGTCACGGTCGCGCGTACGGGGCCGGGGTCGCCGTCGTCGCGCACCCGCAGGCGCACCGACGTGTCGTCGGCGGTGACGCGGACCTCGATGCGCGTGGCGTGCCGGGCGTGCCGCCGGGCGTTGGTGATCGACTCCTGGGCTAGGCGGTAGATCGCGGCCCCGACCGATGGCGGCAGGTCGCCGAGGTCACCGTGCACCTCCACCTCGACCGACGGCCCGGAACGGGCGCGGCTCGCGAGCTGTTCGAGGTCGGCGATGGACCGGCCGGGCGCCAGGTCCGCCGGCTGGTCCCGCCGCAGCGCGCGGACCATGGTGCGCATCTCGGCGAGGGCGCGCGACGCCTCGGCCTCGATCACGCGGAGCGCGTCGGTCGCCGCGTCCGGGCGCGACACGGAGGTGGCGAGGCCCGCCTGGGCGCGGATCGCCATGGCCGAGACGTGGTGGGCGACGGTGTCGTGCAGGTCGCGGGCCAGTTGCTCGCGTTCGAGCAGCTTGATCTGGTCGACCTCGCGCATCCGGGCCCTGGCCCGGAACCGGAACGCGGCGCCGAGGGCGATGACCGAGAACAGGACGGCGAACCCGCCGATCAGGTCGCCGAGGTCGAGGCCGCCGGAGACCACCCAGACCAGGATCTTGGCGACGATGATCGCCAGCCCGATCACGGTCTCGCGCCCGGACCCCCACCGGAACAGCGCGTACGGCAGGAGCAGCAGGAACGCCATCGTGTACGTCTCGGGCGTGCCGCCGCCCAGCGCCAGCGGGACCAGGCCCGTGCCGCCGAAGCCGATCGCGACCATCAGCAGGGGTCTGGTCCGGCGCCACAGCAGGGTGGGCATCAGCCCGAGGGTCATGGTCAGCGCGACGGCCCGCCACGGAAGGTCCGGCCGCAGCACCCCTTCGACCACGCCGAACGGCGCGAGCACCCCCACGAGCGCCCAGTCCCGCCACACACGTGACGGCACATGAGGGGGACGGGGCTCGTCCCACACAGAGCGGACAAGGGCGAGCACGTAGTCATCGTACGAGAGCCACGGCCATCGCGGATCAGCCCAAAGTACGACACACGCGTTTCGAGACGGGGCGGCTCAGGATCGCGGTGCGGTACTCGGGGCGACGTGCACGGTGCGCAGGCGGGCGGGTACGGCCCACCACTGGTCGGGCCGGTCGACCACGGGGGCGTCCAGCCCGTCCTGGACGACGCGGGCGAGGCGGAGCAGGTAGGCGGCGATCCCGGCCGCGCCCTGCATCCACGTGGTGCCGGGCGGCAGGAGCGGCGGATCCTGGCGGTACTCCACGAACCGCCAGCGCGTGCCGTCCCGGTCGCGGATCGCGCGCTCGGCGAGGGCGTCCCCCATGATGCGCGCGGCGTCCAGGAGCGTCGCGGCCCGCGCGGGGTCCGGGTCGTCCTGGGCGGCGTCCAGCAGCGCCTCACCGACGCCCGCGGTCCCGCAGCAGCGGCCGTCGTTGTCCCAGAACCCGGGACGGAGCCGCCGGGGGAGCCCGGAGCCGAGGACGGAGTCGAGACACCGCCGCCGCAGGCCGGCGACCGGGTGGCCGTCGACCTCGGTCACGCCGGCGTGCGCCAGGGCCGCGAACACGTAGGAGGTGCCGGCCGGCCCGTGGCACCACGTGTACGTCACCGGCTCCACCTCCCGCGTGGAGGGCGGGATCGTGTGCGGGATGACGAACCCGCCGCCGTCCAGGGAGCCCACGGTCAGAAGGTGCCGGGCGCCGCGCTCGGCGGCCCGCACGAAGTCCTGGCGGCCCAGGGCCACCCCGGCCACGGCCAGCGCGCTCGCGACGCCGGCGGTGCCGTGCGAGAAGTTCGGCGTCCGGGACGGCGCGCCGGGCACCATCCCCCAGTCCAGGCCGGCCTCGGTACGCTCGGCGGCGCGCAGCAGGGCTTCGCCGCCGGTGGCCGCGATCGTCTCGGCGTGCTCGCCGCCGGCCCAGATCGCGGCCAGCACCACCCCGGCCGTGCCCGAGATGATGTCCGTCCTCGGCGCGTCGGAGCCCGGGTCGATCTGGAGCGTGGTCTTCCATCCCGCCGGGGTCATCAGCTCGGCGAGCCGTCGCAGCGCGACCGCCTCGCCGCCCCCGTCGAGCATCTTCAGCGCCACCGCGTCGCCGGCCAGCCCGTCGTACAGCGAGGGCTCCGCCCGGACGGCCGCCTGGGCGCGGAGCCGGGCCACGATGCGGGCCGAGAGGTCCCGCTCGGCGTCGCTCAGCGCGCGGTAAGTGGCGATCTCGGCCAGCACCGGCGCCAGGCCGCCGATCCCCGCGTACAGCGAGTCGCGGTCGTCGGCCGGCGCCGGCCGCTCCCCGTCCTCCGGCACCGCCTCCGGGAGCCACGGGCCGTCGTCGTCCCGCACGAGGCCCAGGACCCACGACCAAGCGGACTCACCCAACTCGCGATACGCCTCAATCGCCACCACCCGGACAGCCTAAGGCGCCCACCGCCGGGTCACGGACGGCCTCCCCGTGAGGCGATGTGTGGGGGGATCGGTGGCAGGGCGCAGGACGGCTCGCAGCAGGGCGCCGGAGCCGGCGGGGGAGGGGTCGGCCACGACGAGGGTGCCGCCGTGCGCGTGGGCGATGTCCCTGGCGATCGCGAGGCCGAGGCCGGAGCCGCCGGCGTCGCGGGTGCGCGCCTCGTCGAGCCTGGTGAACCGGTCGAACACCGACTCGCGGTGCTCGGCGGGGATGCCGGGGCCGTCGTCGGCCACCTCCACCGTCGCGGGCGCGGTCACCCGTACGGTCACCCCGGACTCGGCGTGCCGCACGGCGTTGTCGACGAGGTTGGCGACCATCCGGCCGAGGTGGGAGCGGGAGCCGGGCACGACCACGTCACTGGCGATGTCCAGAGATATCCTGACGTCGTCCCGCCGGCTGCGGAGCGCCTCCTCGGTGGCCACCTGCCCGAGGTCGACCTCCTCGATGCGCAGCGGCTCGCCGGCGTCGAGCCGGGCCAGCAGGAGCAGGTCGGTGGCGAGCCCCTGGATCCGTCCCACGTCGGTCAGCGACTCGCGCGTCAGGTCGGGGGCCTCGCGCGACCCGAGCTCCAGCCGGGTGCGCAGGGTCGCGATCGGGCTGCGCAGCTCGTGCGCCGCGTCGGCGACGAACTGGCGGTGCTGTTCGACGGCGTGTTCCAGCCGGTCCAGGGTCGCGTTCATGGTCCGTGCCAGCCGGGCGACCTCGTCGCCGGTGGCCGGTACGGGCACGCGCTGGTGGAGGTCGCTGGCCGTGATGTCGGCGAACTTCGCGCGGATCGCCGACACCGGCGCCAGCGCGTGCCCGACCAACAGCCAGCTCAGGCCCGCGACCAGCAGCAACAGCACCGGTACGCCCACCATCAGCAGGGTCCTCAGCGTGCCGAGCGCCTCGCGCGCGGGTTCCAGGGAGACGCGCGACCGCACGGAGATCGGCCCGCTCGCGGTGGCCGCCTGGCGTTCGGCGGTGACGTACCCGTTGCTCCAGCTCTGCTCGGCCTCTCCCGAGACCCGCACGTCGGGGTCCGCCGGAAGGGTCCCCGGCGTCGGAAGGGTCCCCGTCGGAAGGGTCCCCGTCGGAAGGGTGCCAGTGGAAAGGGTGCCCGTCGGAAGGGTGACCGCCGACAGGGAGTCCATCGTCCCTTCGACCGCGAGCGTCTTCTTCCCGGCGGACCCGCCGAAGGTGATCGTGTGCACGGCCGCGTCGGCGCGCCGCGCCGCGTCCTCCTCGGCGCTCGCGCGCAGGCTGCGCTGCAGGCTGCCCGTCATGACGGCGGACGCCACCCCGAGCGCGAACGCGACGACGATGGTCGCGACGACCGTCGCCCGGAGCCGCACCGACCAGCGCGTCATGACTCCCCGCCCGTCGCCCCGGAGCCGCACCGGCAAGCGCCTCATGACTCTCCGTCCAGGCGGTACCCGGCTCCGCGTACCGTCACCAGGGTCGACCTGCCGAACGGCGCGTCGATCTTGCGGCGCAGCGCGCTGACGTAGACCTCGATGATGCTCGGATCGCCGTCGTAGGCGAAGTCCCAGGCCTGTTCGAGCAGTTCGGCCTTGGAGACCACCTCGCCCGCCCGCCGCACCAGGGCGTGCAGCACGGCGAACTCCTTCGGCGTCAGCGCGATCTCGGTGGTGCCGCGGCGGCAGCGCAGCCCGGCGGGGTCGACCACCAGGTCGCCCGCGTGGAGCGCGACCGGCCGCTCGCGCCCGCCGCGCCGTACGAGCGCGCGGAGCCGGGCCAGCAGCACCACGTAGGAGAAGGGCTTGGACAGGAAGTCGTCGGCGCCGGTGTCCAGGGCCTCCGCCTCGTCGTACTCGCCGTCCTTCGCGGTGAGCATCATGATCGGCGTCCAGTCGCCGGCGTCGCGGAGGCGGCGGCAGACGATGTACCCGTTGAGCATGGGCAGCATCACGTCGAGCACGATGGCGTCGTAGTGGTTCTCGCTCGCCATCCACAGGCCCTCGCGCCCGTTGCCGGCCACGTCGACCGCGAAGCCCTCCTGGCCCAGCCCGCTCCGCAGCAGATCGGCCAGCCGTTCCTCGTCCTCCACCAGCAGTACACGCATGCCGTACAGCCTGGACGACGGCGGCTAAAGGCAGCCTGAAGATCATTTCTGCCGTCTTCAGCTCCGGTTCAGGTGCCTCGCGGGAATCTGATCACACGACCAGCGAGAAGGAGCCTTTCATGAAGCTTTCCCGTGCCGTCCTCATCGGCGTCCTCGCCCTCGGGCTGACCGGCGCCGTCACGGCCGCCGCCGCCGACGCGGGCGAACCCGCCCCGACGGGATCGGCCCCGCCGGTGACCACGACCACGACCGCGCCCGCCCTCCCGGCCGTCCCGGCCTGCCCGCCTCCTGGCGCGAAGGTCGACACCTTCAAGGTGGAGAACGGCAAGATCTACCACAACGGCGAGGAGGTCGGGACGCTCCCGGCCGAGGGTCCCTCCGTGATCGCGATGAAGGACGGCAAGCTCTACTTCGGCGAGGACGCGAAGGCCCTTCCGACACCCCCGGGCGCAGAGTTCCATACGTCCGTCAAGGGTGAGAAGTCCGTCAAGGATGGGAAGTCCGCCGAAGGTGAGACGTCCGTCAATGTCGAGACGTACGCCGAGGGCGAGCCGTCCGCCACGAGCAAGACGCCCGCCGAGGGCGGGGCGTCCACCGGGGGCGGGCCGTCCCGTATCAGTGGGACGGCCGAGAAGGGCGAGAACCTGAGCTGCTTCGGCGAGTAGCCGCCCAGAGCCCGAGCTGCGCCGGCGAGTAGCCGCCCGGGCGGAGCCGCGCCCCTACCCTCAGGGCCCGGCTCCGCCCGAGGTGAACGGGTCAGGCCGCCAGGGTGTCGGTCGTGACCTGCCAGAGGCGTGCCGCGGCCTCGGGGTCCAGGGCGTACGCGGCGACGCCACGGCGGCTGCCGGGCTCGTTGAGCTCGGCCTCCTCGCAGTCCTCGAAGTACCGGCCGCCGATGCCGTCGAGCAGGGGCGAGGTCGCGACCAGCACGGAGGTGGCCGCACCCTGCTCGGTCGTCTTCCAGGTGAAGGCGGTCGCGCCCATCTGGGTGCGCATCCGCTCAAGGTCCTCGTCGGACACGTAGCGCTGCAGGTTGGTCCGGATGCCGCCCGGCATCAGGGAGTTGACGGTGATGCCGTCGCCGGCCCAGCGCTTCGTCGCCTCGACGGCGAACAGCACGTTGGCCGTCTTCGACTGCCCGTACGCCGACCAGGGCTCGTACTCGCGGTTCTTGAAGTGGATGTCGTCGAAGACGACGGGCGAGCGCAAGTGGGCGCTGGAGCTGACCGACACGACGCGGGCGCCGCCGGCCGAGGCGAGGGCGGGGTGCAGGCGGGTGGCGAGCGCGAAGTGGCCGAGGTGGTTGGTGGCGAACTGCAGCTCCCAGCCCTCCGGCGTGCGCATCTCGGGGGAGGCCATCACGCCGGCGTTGTTGACCAGGATGTGCAGCGGGCCGTCCCACGCGGCGGCGAACGCCGCCACCGACGCCTGGTCGGCGAGGTCCAGCGGCGCGACGAGGATCTGCTTGTTGCCGGTGGTCGCGATGATGTCGCCGGCGGTGCGTTCCCCGGCGCCGAGGTCGCGGACCGCCAGCGTCACCTCGGCGCCGGCGGCGGCGAGCGCCCGCGCGGTCTCGACGCCGATGCCGGAGGCGCCGCCGGTCACGATGGCGCGGCGGCCGGTGAGGTCGATGCCGTCCAGGACCTCGGCGGCGGTGGACTGGGCGTTGAACGGCGTGGTGATGCGCGTGGTCATGGCTTTTCCTGTCTCGCTCGGCCATTCCAGGTCGAGGGTCTGGACGGTACGCTAGTGAAAGCGGAGGAACCTCCGCTACTCTCACCACTCTAAGCGGAGGAAGCTCCGGTTAGCAAGCCGACGTCCGCCGGCGTGGGCCAGGGTCGCGTACCCCTCGACCGGCAGGCCGAGGCGGCGACCCGCGCCCCGAGCCGCCGGGTTTGATCCACCGAGGAGGAGCAGTGCCGGCCACCGGGTCCCGACCGCTTCGCGCCGACGCGCGCCGCAACCGCGATCGGCTGCTGGAGGTCGCCGTGCGGGCGTTCTCCGAGGAGGGGGCGGACGTGACGCTCGACGCGATCGCCAAGTCCGCCGGGGTCGGCATCGGCACGCTCTACCGCCACTTCCCCACCCGCGAGGCGCTCATCGAGGCGACGTACCGCAACGAGCTCACCCGGCTCTGCGACGCCGTGGGGGAGCTTCTCGCGACCATGCCGCCGGACGAGGCGGTCCGCATGTGGATGGACCGGTTCGTCGAGTACATGACCACCAAGCGCGGCATGGCCGACGCGCTGCGCGCCGTCATCGCCTCCGGCGTCAACCCCTTCGCCCAGAGCCGCGACATGCTGGTCGGCGCCATCACCACTCTGCTCGACGCCGGCGCCGCCGCCGGGACCGTGCGCGCGGACGTCGAGCCCGGCGACGTGCTCACCAGCCTGAGCGGCGTGTCCCTGGCCGCCGGCGAACCGAGCCAGCGCGACCAGGCCGGCCGCATCCTCGACCTCCTGATGGACGCCCTCCGCTACCGCACCTGACGCCCGCCCTGCGCCTCCACGCCTGGCGGCCGGTCCGCGTGCCCGCGCGCCAGTTTTTTGTCGGCCACGTCAGTCCTCGTCGGCGGGGAAGGCGAAGAAGCGGACGTACATCGGGCGGGAGCCGGGCGGGGCGTCCTCGGCGGGGTGGCTGTACTTGATCAGCAGCGCGATGTAGGCCTCGTAGAACTCCCCGAACTCCTCCTTGGTCATCCGGCCGAGGCCGCGCGAGCCCTTGGCCCACTCGGGATCGCGCCGGTAGGCGTCGGGGAAGCGTTCGAGCAGCGCGCGGTCCTCGTCCAGGCCGATGCGGTGGAACTCGGCGAGCACGGGACGGTCCTCGGCGGCGAGCTGGTCGGGCGTGGGCAACCGCATGTCCCTCGGCCCCGGCGCCTTGCGCCACCAGCGCTCCCTGCCGGTCGAGCGCTCCGGGATCTCCTCGATGAAGCCGTACTTCTCCAGTTGGCGCAGGTGGTAGCTGGTCGTCCCGGTCTTGGCGTCGAAGAGCTCGCCGAGCGTTGTGGAGGTGGCCGGGCCGTGCACGTTCAGGTGGCGCAGCATGAGCCGCCGCATGGGATGCGCCAGGGCCTTCAGCCTCGCCGGGTCGTCCAGCATGAACGGCTTGTCATCCTTCATGATGAGCAGCCTAGTCATGCAGAACGATATCTGCAGATAACTCTTTGCCGAGATGTCTCTGCAGACTACCGTCGGCATCATGAGACGCCTCCTTCCGGCAACCACCCTGGCCATCGGCCTGTTGACCCTGCTCCCCGCACCCCCAGCGACCGCGAGCACCCCCGACGCCCCACCATCATTGAGCGCGTCCCTGCTCACCGCGCCCGCGAGCACGGCCGGCGATCCGCCACCCCAGGCCGGGCCCTTGCTCTCCCCGACCGTGAGTACGGCCGATGACCCGCCGACCCTGGCGGTGCCGTCCGACCTCCGGGCGACGGAGGTGAGCTTCACCGGTGCCGGGGGACTGGCCATGCACGGCACCGTCCTGTCGCCCGTGGGGGCGAAGACCGCCCTGCCGGGCATGGTCCTGGTCCACGGAGCGGGCGCCACCCTGCGCACGAAGCTGATGGGCGAGGCCATCGCGTTCGCCCACCAGGGCCTGTCGGTACTGGTCTACGACAAGCGCACCCTGGGCTACTCGCTCTTCCACCGGTCCTACTCGCAGCTCGCCGACGACGCGATCGGCGGCATCGCCGCGCTGCGCGCCCAGCCGGGCGTCGACCCGGCGAAGGTCGGCATCTGGGGGCTCAGCGAGGGCGGCTGGGTGGCCCCGATGGCGGCGGCACGCTCGAAGGACATCGCCTTCCTGGTGACCGTGGGCGCCAACGCCATGCAACCGTTGCGGCAGCAGACCTGGGCGGTGGCGGCCGGGCTGCGCAAGGCGGGCGTGTCGGGATCCCTGATCGACCACGCCGAGCTCAACCTCTACCGGACGATCGCCGACGGCGGCATGTTCCCCGAGCCCTACTACGACGCCAGGCCGACCATCGCGGCGGTCCGCCAGCCGGTCCTCGGCATCTGGGGCGTCGACGACCTGCTGACCCCGCCCGTGGAGAACCCGCCGATGTTCGCCAAGGCCCTCCAGCAGGGCGGCAACGAGCACTACACCTTCCGCTACTTCGCCGGCGCCGACCACGCCGCCCACCGCACCCCCGACCGCGGCGTCACCCGGCTGCCCGAGCTGATCCCCGGGTACGCCGACCTGGTCGGCTCCTGGGTCAAGGACGTCACCTCGGGCAAGTACCCCACGGTCCGCGTGTCAGGACCGCCGCCCGTACAGGTCTCGCCGAGCGTCCCGGTCGACCCGCCGGCCTGGTGGGCGTCGGCGTGGGCGCAGCTCGCCGCCCTGGTGCTGTTCGCGGCCGGTTTCATCGGCTACCCGCTGACCGCGCTGGTACGGCGCCTGCGGGGACGCGGCCGGGCCCCGGTCAGCAGGGCCGCGCGGCTGCTCAGCGCCACCGGCCTCACGGCGGTCCTCGGGTCGTTCTGCTACATGTTCTACCTGGTGATGACCGGCGGCAAGCTCGCCGCCCCCGGCCCCGTGCTGGCGGGCCGCCCCCTGATCTGGCTCGCCCTCCAGGCCGTCGCCGTGGTGGCCGTCCTCGCCACCGCCCGCACCGCCCTCTCCTGGCACCGCACCCCGTCCCCCGTCCCCCCCACCGAACGCACCCGCTTCACCCTCCTCCTCACAGCAGGCACCCTCTTCATCCCCTGGTCCCTCTACTGGGGCCTACTCCTCCCGTGAGATCGACCGTGCGTCGGTCGCGGTGAGGAACGTGGTCGACGAGGCGCGCGTCAGATCCCGCCGCTCTGTCGTGCCTTCAGGCCGAAGCCCATCGCGACCGGGTTCCACAGTTCGATGAAGTCCGCCTTCGCCGTCTCGGCGGCCGACGAGAAGTTCAGACCGCGGCCGTAGTCGCGGTCCGTCTCCACCCGCCCACCGCATCCGCCGCGGAGGTAGCGCCGCGCCCACGAGTAGAAGGCGGCGTCGGCCTTGTAGGAGTTGTCGAGGGCCTCGATGAGGGATCGCTTCAACCGCGTCCCCTCCGTCAGGAGGCCGGTCTCCAGGGACCGGGCGAGCTTGAGCTGCCTTTGGCGGGCCCGGGCGATCCCGTTGATGGTCCGCATCCCCTCGCGGTCGCACCCGCGGACCCTGGTGATCGCCGCGGTGAGGCCGGAGCGGGCCGTGCTGCTGTTCGACAACAGGCCGTCGATCGCGATGGCCTGTGCGCCGGCCGCGTCCGCCGAGGACGGGGACGGCTCGGGGGTGGCGGCGGGCGACGGCGACGCGGCCGTGGGAACGGCCAAGGGCCGGGGCTCCGCGAGGAGCCGCCCGGTACGGCCTGATGCCGAGAACCACACGGTGACCACCATCGCCACCACCCCCAGCGTCACGAACACCGGCGCGAAGTGCCGGCGCCTCACGCGCCGCGGTGGGCGCGGCAAGTCGTGTGACACCAGGACCGTCTCGCACTCAGGGCACCGGTCAAGGCCCCTCGAATCGGCTCCGCAGCTACCGCACAACCAGCCGATTTCCGTTCCGTCCAGCAAGGTCTCTCCTGAGGCGAGGTGTCCACGAGGCATCCGAAGGCGTCTGAGCCGTTGGGGCCTGGCCGGCCGGACGCCGGGGGCGCCGCCCGCTCATCTGCCGGAGAAGAGCGACTCCGGATCGGGGTCGGGCACCGGTATGCCCATCATCGTGAGGGTGTTGCGCAGCACCGTCTCGCTGCTCACCACGAATTCGTAGACGTTCGTGGACTGCTGGGTGGTCATGATCTCCCTGACCAGCGTGAGCAGGCGCTCGGCCTCTTGCCGGCGATGGGCGAACATCTCCTGGACGGTCTGGGCGACGTTCCGGGGATCCTCGGCGAGACGGACGGCGTACGGGGCGATCCAGTCGTCGATGCCCTCCGCCAGCAGATCGCGCCAGAGCCGCCGAAGCTCCCGCATCCGGTCGATATCGACCTTGGCGGCCTCGTGGGATTCCACGCGGGCGAGACGTTCACGCCAGATCTCCTGTTGCAGGCCCACGACAGGGAGGGCGGACCCGACCCGTGAGTAGGCGACGCATTCGAGCTGGACCGCGTCGTACTCGTGGAAGAGCCGCGCGCCCTTGATCTGCCTGTTGATCTCCGCCTCGGCCTCGTGGGGGAGGTGCGGGCCATACTGGCGCGCGATGCGGCGGACGATGTCGCTGAGATGCCACCGGATCCCCTCGCGGTGGACGTCGATCGTGTCGTGCAGGAGGGAGACGTCGCTGCGGCCGGTCGCCGACCAGTGCAACCGGATCGACACCGTGAACGCGAAGCCGTCGCTGAGCGCCGGGGTCTCGAAGGAGAAGGGAGAGTCGATGCGGCGGACGGTGATCTCGTCAGGGAGGCGCGGCGGACCGAACAGGGATTTCAGCCAGTGCCCGAACCTCGCGAACCAGCCGTGACGGACCAGTGCGAGATCGCCGGGGGCCAGGGTCATCGGAGGATCCTCCTCTCCAGATACGGCAGCAGCTCCTCGGCGGTCAGCCGGGAGATGGTGTGACGGCCCCACCAATGCAGATGGAAACGGAGCGCCGTGTTCAGCCGCCGGTCCTCGCCCAGGTCCGCCACGAGTGCGCCGATCGCGTGGACCGCGTCAGGCTCCCGGCCCGCGCACCGCACCCAATGGAGCAGGGCGGCCCAGGTCGGCCCGTTTCCCTCCGCGTCGGAGAAGGCGGACCGCCAGAGCAGCCCGATTTGGACGCGGCGCTCGTCGTCGCCGTCGCAGAGCAGGGCCAGCAGCGACGGCCGATCGTCTCCCGCGACCTCGCCGGGAATCATTGCCAGCCGCGTGAGGGACCGGTGGACGGCGAGGTCGAGGAGCGGCTCGCCGGAACGAGCCCATCGCGCGAGTTCTCCGATGACCTCGTCCCGGAAACCGGACAGGAACAGTTCCTTCATCGCACGCGCGACCTCGTCGTGCAGCCTCCCCCGGGACGCGGCACGACGCAGGGCGGTTAGCGCGTCACGGAAGAACAAGATCCCGAGGGATGTGCTGTAGGCCCGCACGGCCGTGGAACGGCGGGCAAGCGAACCATCGGCCAAGGTCCGCAGGAGTTCGTTCACCTGCCTGGTCACGGCCGGGTGCCGGGCGGTCACCTCCAGCGCCCACGCCGCCAGCCAGTGGTGGCCGACGCGGTTGGAGCGGACCCATCCGCTGAGGAACTCCTTCTCGATCTCGGCGTAGTCGTAGACGGCGAGCTTCCCTACCGCCTGCGCGGCGGCCAAGCGGATCTCGGGGTCGGGATCCTCGGTGAGGTCGCGCAGCCATGTGATCATCGGTTCGCGCAGTGCCGGATGGTTGTGCCAGGCCGTGTCGAGGACCGCGGTGGTCAGTCTCGGCTTGCGCAGCCGGATGCGCCGCCTGCTCTCGTCCGGCCCGGAGTCGTCATCGGCTTCGGCGTACTGCAGCCACGTTCCCAGGGTCTCGTCGAAGGCCGACCACAGGGAGCCCGGCGCGGGTGGCACGGTCTTGACCGAGTCCACCAGGTCGGCCAGGCGGAGGGCGGCCGACGTCGTCCTGACCATGGACTTCCCGTCGAGCACGGAGATCGCCAGCAGGAAGCTCCGCTCGTACTTCCTCCCCTGGTCGGACAGCAGTTCCTGGGCGCACTCGCGCAGTCGTTGCGGGCGCTCGTCGAGCACCTCGTCGAGCCGGCGGCCGTCGACCATGCTCTGGGCCACGGCCCCGGCCAGGGCATGGGCTTCCCGAGGCCGGCTGTTGTCGCCGAGTTCCTCACGCACCCGCGGGTCGGACGCCGTCTCGCGGGCCCGCGTGTTCCCGTCGGCCACGCCGGAACGCCACAGCCGGTAGGCCAGGCAACGCTCGAACACCGCGAGGGCGCCGGGGGCCGTGTGGGGCACTACGCGGATCTCACCATGGTCGGGGGCGAACCGTGTGTCACCGTCGACCAGGACCACGAAGGCGGATCCGGTGCGCGTGGCGAGGTAGGACAGCTGCCGGAACCCCGAGTCGTCCCTGGTCCGTACCCAATCGGCCCCGGAAGCGTCGAGCAGGTAGCCGGTGCTCTCCCGCAGGTCGCCCGTCCTCAGCCGGGAGGGGTCGATCCCGTGGGGGAACGTGGCGATCCGCGCTTCCGCCGCGCCTTGCGCCGAGCTGTGCAGGAGACCCGCCAGCGCCGTCATCGTCCGTCCCGTGCCTGGCGGACCGGAAAGGACGCCGACACGTCCAGGCCCCAGATGCTCGGTGAGGCAGGAGAGGCTTCCGGTGGAGACCACGTGCGAGGGAGAGAGCCGGGCCAGTTGCTCCTTGGTGAGCGGGGTCGCCTGCGGCCTCTCCCCGGCGTTCCCGTAGGTGACGTAGAAGTCGCGGCCGGCGTGGTTGACCCGGCTGTCGTCCCCCATCGTGAACTGGTTCCCGACGAAGGTGCCGGCGTCCGCGCCCGCCGTGTCCTGCAGGTCGGACACCAGCCGGCGCAGGTTCTCCCCGCGGCGGTCGCGCTCCAGGGTCTCGCGCACCATCTGCTCTTCGGGCGCGAGCGACTCCTCGTACTCACCTTCCAGGGCATCGGGAGAGGAGACCGCCGGCTTCTGCTCCTCCTGGCCGGGCTTGGCCTCCGGCTCGGCCTCAGGTTCGGCTTCCGGTTTGGCCTCCGGGTCGGCCGCCGGCCGTCGTGGGCCCTCCTCCGCCGGGCGCCGATCACCGGCTTCTTGCCGCGCACCGGACGGCTCGTCGCTCATGCGTCGTCCGCCGTGGTTTCGAAGAGGTACATGTCCCGGTCGCTGTGGTTGATCCGGGCGTCCGGACCACTGATGTTCCACTGGGTCCCGATCATCGTCCCGGAACGTTCCTTCCCGGCCTTCTCCTCGGCAGGAGCGGCCGGCTCCCGCGACGGCGGTGGTCCTGGCACGGGAGGCCCGTCCGAGGGGCGGCCGGCGGCGACCTCGTTGGCGGGGTGGATGTAGGCGACCTCGCTGAACCCCTTGGCGTCGTCCACCACCTCGATCTTCCGGAACGTCCACGGCCGGAGGCCGAGGCCTCCCGACTCGACGACCGGGAACATGGAGGAGGACACGATCAGGGCGAGGTGGGTGTCCTCGGCGTTCCTCAGCGCCCGCCTCAGCTCGTCGGCGTTGAGAAGACGGCTGAGCACGACGAGCGCGGGCCCCGCGTACCCCAGCGGGCTCCTTTTCAGCAGGCCGATGTGGGCGGCCATCCGGAGCTTGATCTGCATGCCGGGACCGTGATCCTCGTTGTGCACGGCGAGGCGGTCGTCGAGATCGCGCACGAAACCACCGACGACCGTGGTCAGATCGCATTCGGGGAGGACGGCCATTTCCCCGTCTCCCGCCGGAAGCCGGTCCCAAATCGTGCGGTCAAGCCCCGCCGACTCGGCACTCTGGCTGAGCATGGTGTCCAAAGTGCGCTGGACACCGTCCTGCTGGCGGATTCTGCGGCCGACGCTGTACTTCTCCACGTCGATACCGATCACGCAGCGGCTGACAAGAGGGGTTTCGGGCATCATTGACCCACCTTTAATGGATCTATAACTATTAAGGGGGATTGAGGCGCCAGATGTTAGCAGTTCCCCCTGAACTCCAGCAAACATCATGACCCCGAGCAATCGAACAGAATAGGATGATAAATCCATATTAATGACTAGAAATGGGACAATACTCATCGGCGGCCGACGATCACTTGGGATCTCTACTCTGGAGGGGATCCGCAGCGTGATGTGTCTGAAATCCGACACACCGCGGATCGCGCATCGTTCATTCCACCAGCAGACGGCGAAGCTCTCCTAGATCGAGGATGACCACGTGGCCGCGCTTCGTGTCGATCAGGCCCTGGTCGCGCAGGGGCCGCAGCTCCGCGGCCACCGTCCCCCGTGACAACCCGATCGCCCTGCCGAGCTCTGTCTGGTCAAGGCCCACGTCGATCTCTCCCGGAGCGCGGGGCGAAGCCTCGGGAAGCGCCAGCCGGAGCAGGCCGCGTACCGTCCGCTGGCCCGCCGGCAGGCTCGCCAGCTCGGAGCGTAGCTCCTCGCCCTCGCGTAGCCGCGTGAACGCGTGGCGAAGGAGAAGGTTTCCGAGCTTCATCGTGTCGACCAAGGCGAGGAATCGGTCGACGGGAATCACGCGCACGCCGCACGGATCGATCGTCGTGATCGTGGCCGATCTGACGTTTCCGTCGGGTACGGCCATCTCACCGAGGAGTTCTCCCGGACCGCGAACGGCCAGAACGAGATTCCGGCCCTCGGCGTCCACGCGTGTCACCTTGACGCGTCCGCGGAGCAGCACCAGGACTCGGTCCGCGGGACCACCTTGACTCATCAGAACGACGTTCGCATCGAAAAGACGAGGAGTACCCGCCTCTGTCAGCCGTTGCCAGGCCTGCGGAGGAAGGATTGTCGCTATACCGCCCACGTGGGACATTCTCAATGGAATCGGACCGTGATCACAACGGAGATCGCACGGTCCGGCTCCGGCGCGGGGTATTTCATGTGTTTGCCGGGTAACCGGGATCATGGCCGGAAAAAGAGGCCGTCACGGGCCAGGAACACGGGGTGGCCCTCGGCGGCCGCAGGCCGGGAGCCCTCTCGACTGCCCGGTCGTCCGGTCCCGCCGTCCGGTGCCGGACGGCGCCGCCGGTTAGGACCGGGCCGGATCGTCTTTTACCGCTGGGGCGAGCCGGGCGGCTTCTCGCTGGTGGTGGGCGATGTGTCGCGGGTGTCCTGGTCGAGGACCTTGGACCAGGCGGCGCTGATGTGGTCGGCGAGGGTGGCGATTTCGGAGGTTTCGCCGAGGTCGGACGGGGGGGTTTCGGGGAAGTCGCCGCGCAGGTAGGCGTGCAGGCCGAGCAGGCCCAGTTCCCAGCCGGCGCCGAGGCCCCACAGGCCCCGCTCGGGGTCGTTCAGGAGGTTGCCGGTGATCCCGGACGAGGAGGAGTGTTCGAGCTCCAGGACGGTGCCGTCGCCGTCCGGGGTCAGCCGCAGCTCCACCTGATCCGGCGGGAGGTCGCCAGGTGGGCCGTAGATCCAGGTGACCGTGAGGCGCTTGGGCGGTTCGCAGCGCAGGATGCTGCCGCCCGCGTTGCCCTCGAAGCTGAAGGTGCCGCCGACCCGCAGGTCCCCGGTCGGCCGCATGAAGAAGCGGCTCATCCGGTCGGGGTCGGTGCAGGCGTCCCAGACGTCCTTGGGCTCGGCGTCGTACCGTCGCCGCATCAGGATGCTCCGGGCCTCCCCCGAGGCGTCGTGGTGGCCGAGCTCACGCTCGGTGCCGGACGTCGGAAAGGTCTCGCCGCCGGTCGGGCCGGGGGCGTCGGCCGCGTTCGGGCCGGTGGTCGGGTCGGGCATGTGCGGTCGTGCCTTTCTTGGTGCCAGGGGTCCGGCCGGTCAGGCGAGCTGGTCGAGTCCGATGAGGTTGCCGCAGGTGTCGTCGAAGACGGCGTGGGTCACCGGGCCCATCTCCGTCGGCTCCATCGTGAAGGTCACCCCGAGGTCGGTCATGCGCTTGAACTCGACGTGGATGTCGTCGGTGGCGAGGGAGGTCGCGGGGATCCCGGCCTCGAAGAGCGACCGCTGGAAGGTCTTGGCGATCGGGTTGTCGTTCGGCTCCAGGAGCAGCTGGACGCCCTCGGGGCCCGACGGCGAGGCGACGGTCAGCCAGCGGGCCTCACCGAGGGGGATGTCCTGCAGCTTGGTGAAGCCGAGGACGTCGGTGTAGAAGGTGAGGGCCTTGGCCTGGTCCTCGACGAAAACGCTCGCGATCCAGAGCTTGATCATGGTGGTGTCTCCTGTTCCTGGTGGTCGATGGGATCGTCCGGCGCCGGGCCCGTCTGCTCGCGCATGCGGCGTTCACGGCGGCCGCGGGCGAGTTCGGTGCCGAGGGCGTCCAGGCTGTGGCTCCAGAACCGCCGGTAGCGATCAAGCCAGACGTCGATCTCGCGCAGGGGCGCCGGGTCCACGGCGTACAGGCGTTTGGTGCCCTCCGCGCGGACCGTGGCGAACCCGTTGTCCCGGAGCACCCGCAGGTGCTGGGAGACGGCGGGCTGGGAGATGCCGAACTCTTCCCGGATGACCGCGCTGACCTCCCCGGCCGCCAGTTCACCGTCGGTGAGCAGCTCCAGGATCCGCCGCCGCACCGGATCCCCGAGGACGTCGAACGCGTGCACGGGTGACAGCATGCCAGCGACCACTTATATAAGTCAACTCTTAAATACATTGAGCTGGCGGAAGGGAGGCCTGCGCGTCTCTCAAGGGAGACGGGCCGGGCCCTGCGCGCCTGGAGCCGAGGTGGGCCGGTGGGTCTCGACAGATCTGGGCGGGGGTGCGTTCAGGGTTTGCGGCAGGTGTAGGCGCCGTAGATGGAGCCGCGGAAGTGGGTGTCGACGATTTCGAAGCCGGCGGCGGTGAGCATCGGTTCGAGTAGCCAGCGGAAGGTGCTGTGTTCGGTGCGGAGGTGTTCGGCGTAGTCCTCGCGGGTGTAGCCGCCCGCCTGGTCGTCGGCCGCGCCGTCGAGCCAGGCGTCGAGGATCTCGTCCGCCTCGTGCGGGCGGAAGTCGAAGATCAGGTCGTGCAGGCGCAGGACGCCTCCCGGGCGCAGCATCGCCGCGATGCGGTCGAGCGCGAGCGCCTTCCAGAAGTCGGGGAGCTGGTGCAGGGCGTGGCGGGTGTAGACGGCGTCCGCCGGCGGGCCGGAGTGGTCGTAGGACAGGAAGCCCGCCTGGGCGAACTCGATGTTCGACAGCCCGGCGTCCGTGGCTCGGGCGCGCAGGTACTCCTGCATCGCGGGGGACACGTCGACGGCCACCACGCGGCGGAAGCGCTTGGCCGCGGCCAGCGCGAACTGGCCGGTGCCCGCGGCGAGGTCCACGACGGTCGCCGTCTCGCCCACCCCGAGCCCGGCGAGCACGGCGAGGTCCTCGGCCGGGTCGGGGCGCCCCTGCTTGCGGTCGAACCCGGCGACGAAGGCGGGGTCGAGGTGCTCGGGACCCGCGTGCGCCGTCTCGTCCAGCGTCCACTGCTTGATCATCGTTCGATGCTGACACGCCATCCAGCGACCCGCACTCCCTTTTCCACCGACGTTCGACTGACCTTTCATCGGCCTGTCCACCCACCGTGTACCGGCCGTGCCGGGCCTCCGACCGTGTAGCGGCCGCCGCTTTCCAGCCGCCGTGTACCGGCCGTGCTCCGCGGGGTGCGGGTGTGTCGCTGGGGTCAGCGGTAGGAGGTCGTGTCGGCGGGTTTGTCGGCGTCGACCACCTCGACCATGTAGCGCCAGGCGTCCGGACGGCTGCCGTCGAGGTCGGTGAAGCCGTAGATCTGGGCGAGCCCGCCGCTGGAGACCGAGCGGCCGTTCCAGCGGGCGACGTCGGGGTCGGCGGCGAGCGCGGCGGCCGCCCGCCCGACGAAGGCCGGGGACTCGGAGATCGCGAAGTGCGGGACGCGGGAGGTGCCGTCCAGCCAGTTCTCCTCGGTGACCTCGTAGTGCTCCAGCATCATCTCCGAGCGCAGCCAGCCGGGAGTGAGCGCGACGGCCGTGCACTCGTACGGCTTCAGCTCCTCGCCCTGCCCGAACGCCAGCCGGATCACCGAGGTCTTGGCCAGATCGTAGAAGGCCGACAGGCGGTAGTGGGCGGCGTTGTACTCGGCGACGCCGTCGGTGATCTCCAGGAGCAGCCCGCCCGGCCGTTTGATCAGCAGTGGCAGCATGAAGTGGCCGGTGATGAGGTGGGTGTCGATGGCGAGCCGCAGCAGGCGCAGGCCGGCGTCGAGGGAGTGCTCCCAGAGCTTGGAGTGCCACTCGAAGAGCGACTCCCCGCCCCAGATGTTGTTCACCAGCACGTCGAGCCGCCCCTGCTCGCGCTCGACCCGCTCGGCCAGCGCCTTGACCTGGTCCTGCTCGAGGTGGTCGCACTGGACGGCGACGGCCGTGCCGCCGGCGGCGTTGATCAGGTCGGCGGTCTCCTCGATCGTCTCCGGCCGGTTCATCTCAGAGGGCTGGTCCCGCGTGGTGCGCCCGGTGACGTACACGGTGGCGCCGGCGGCGCCGAGCTCTCTCGCGATGCCCCGCCCGGCGCCGCGGGTGGCCCCGGCGACCAGCGCTACCTTGCCCGTGAGCGGTCCGCTTGAAGATGTCATGACGAAGATGGTGCCATCGGCCACCGACAAAATCGGCCGGTGATCGCCGGGCGCCCGGGGAGGGCCGAGGAGAGCAAAACTTTGCGTTCACCTGGGGCGATCGGTGCGCCAGGGACGTGGGTTCGCCCACCCACCGGGCATAACCTGATTTATGCCGACTCGTGAGCCGTGTCCAGTTATCCGGCATCCGTGACCGGTAGAAGGCTTTGGTGAGCCGGATGGCGTCGAGCACCCCGAAGCGGCGGCGGGTGCTGCCCGCCGAAGTGACGAGCTTCGTCGGACGACGGCGGGAAGTGGCCGAGGTCAAGACCCTCCTGTCCAGGTCGCGGCTGGTCACCCTCACCGGCGCCGGCGGGGTCGGCAAGACCCGCCTGGCCGCCAGGGTCGCCTCGGACGTGCGGCGGGCGTTCCCCGACGGCGTGTGGCCGGTCGAGCTGGCCCCCCTGGACGACCCCGACCTGCTCCCGCAGACCCTCATGGAGGTCCTCGGGCTCAGGCAGGACCTCACGCGGTCCCCGATGGAGTCGGTCATCGACCACCTCACCGGCAAGAAGGCGCTGCTGGTCCTGGACAACTCCGAGCACCTGCTGCACGCCTGCGCGGTACTCGCCGAGGAGCTCCTCGCCTCCCTCCCCGAACTGTGGATCATCGTCACCAGCAGGCAGCCGCTGCGGATCGGCGGCGAGCAGACGCTGGCCGTCATGCCCCTGGCGGTCCCCGGCACCGACGCGGCGAGGCTCTCGACGGACGCGCTGGCCCACGTGGACGCGGTGCGGCTGTTCGTGGAGCGGGCCGAGGCGGTCCTGCCGGGATTCACGATCACCGACGAGAACCGGGACGCCGTGGAGCGGATCTGCCGCCGCCTGGACGGCCTCCCGCTGGCGATCGAGCTGGCGGCCGTCCGGCTGCGGGCCCTGTCGGTGCAGCAGCTGCTCGACCGGCTCGACGACCGGTTCCGGCTGCTCACGGCGGGCTCCCGGGTCGTGTCCCAGCGGCACCAGACGCTCCGGGCGCTGATCGACTGGAGCTACGACCTGTGCACCGGCCCCGAGCGGCTGCTGTGGGCCCGGGCGTCGGTCTTCCGTGGCGGCCTGGACCTGGAGGCCGCCGAGGGGGTCTGCTCCGGTGACGGCATCGAGCGCGAGGACGTCATCGACCTGGTGATCGGCCTGGTGGAGAAGTCGGTGCTGGTCCGCGAGGACCACCCGCAGGGGGTCAGGTACCGGCTGCTGGAGACCATCCGGCAGTACGGCGGGGACCGGCTGGCCGAGTCGGGCCAGGAGCGGGACCTGTGGCGGCGCCATCGCGAGTACTACCGCGACCTGGCGGCCCAGGCGAGGGCCCAGCTCTTCACCGGCTCGCAGGTGAGGTGGCTGGAGCGGCTGCGGCTCGATCACGGCAACCTCCGGGTCGCCCTGAAGTCCAGCTTCGACTGCGGGGAGCCCGAGGAGGGCCTGCGGGCGGCCATCGACCTGCTGTACCACTGGAGGACCGGCCACCACTCCGACGAGGGACGCCACTGGGTGGGCCACGGGCTCCACGTCGTCACCGAGCCGTCGGAGCTGCGGGCACGGGCCCTGTGGGGCGACGCGTGGATGGCGATCCTGGAGGGGGAGATCGAGTACGCCGTCTCCCGGCTGGAGGAGTGCCGCGTCCTCGCGGAGCGGCTCGGGCTGGACTCGGTCCTCGCCTACGTCGCCCTCTTCTCGGGCATGGTCGATCTGTACCAGGGCGACACCAAGCCCGCGATCAAGCTGTTCGAGGAGGCGCTCGCCGCCCACCGCGCGTGCGGGGACGAGACCGGCGAGGTGCTGGCGCTGACCAGGCTCTGCCTCGCCCACTCCTTCGAGGGCGACTCCGACAGGGCCGTCGCGGCCGGCGAGGAGGCCCTGCGCATCTGCGACGCCCGCGGCGAGGAGTGGCACCGGTCGTACGCCATCATGGCCCTCGGGATCGACGCCTGGCGCCGGGGCGACGTCGTGCGGGCCGGCGATCTGGCCAAGGAGAGCCTGCGGTTCGACGGAACCCTGCGCGACCGGCCGGGGATGGGCGTCAACGTGGCGGTGCTGGCGTGGATCACCGCCAGTGAGGGCCAGTACGAGCGGGCCGCCCGGCTGCTCGGCATCCTGCGGGGCGTCTGGCGGACCGACGGGGCGCCGATGTCCGGGTTCGGGCACCTGGTGGCCTACCACGACGAGTGCGAGTTCCGGATGCACCAGGCTCTGGGCGAACCGGGCTTCAAGGCCGAGGTCCAGCGGGGCGCCAGGCTGTCCGAGGAGGACGCGCTCGCCTTCGCGCTGGAGATCGGCACGTCCGCCGCCGACTGTTCCCCCGGCGTCGTACGGACCTCACCGCTGACCCGCAGGGAGGGGGAGATCGCCCGGCTCGTCGCCCAGGGCCTGAGCAACAAGGAGATCGCCGCCGCCCTGGTCATCGCCCAGCGGACGGCGGAGGGTCACATCGAGCACATCCTGAGCAAACTGGGCTTCCACTCCCGCGCGCAGATCGCGGTATGGGTGGCCGAGCAGGCCCGGGGGGCCGAGGGCCGGCAGGGCGCGGACGGTCAGGAAGCGGCCCCTCCGGCTGGGGAGCCGGAGGGGCCGCCGCCCGGGGGCCGGGCGCCCGAGGGGGAGCGCCGGGGCTGACCGGCGGCGGGGGGCCGCCCGCCGGTCAAGGCTTCGGGGGATGGTCTGTCACGTGCGTGCCCGGCCGGACCGCCCGATCAGGCCGCCGAACCGGGGGATGGTCTGTCACGTGCGTGCCCGGCCGGACCGCCCGATCAGGCCGCCGAACCGGGGGAATGGCCTGTCACGTGCGGGGCCGCCTGGTCACAGGCCGCCGACCGGTCTATCACGTCAGGCCGCCGCGTCCTCTTCGTCCAGGGAGATCTCGAACCAGACGACCTTCCCGGCGGGAACGCCGTAGCTGCCCCAGTCACGGGAAAGCGCCTCCATGAGGATCATGCCCCGCCCGCCCTCGTCGCCCTCGTGGGCCTGACGCATCTGGGGCATCGCGGGATTGGTGTCCTGCACCTCGCAGCGCAGTGTGCGCTCGTCCAGGGAGACCGTCATGACCGCTCCCCAGGAGTGCCGCATCGCGTTGGTGACGACCTCGCTGACCAGCAGCTCGACCACGTCGCAGCACGTGCCGGCCTTCCAGGCGTCGAGCTGGCGGCGCACCTGCCTGCGGATCCTCGGGACGGTGACCGGGTCGGGCAGGAGCACCCAGGAGGTCTGCCTCTCACGGTGCCGGGCGGGCCGGACGTGCAGGGCGGCGAGCGCGCGCCTGCGGTCCATGCGCTTCGCCGGGGTGACGTAAGCGATCATCATGCCGCCCTTCCGCAGCTCGCGTAGCCATAGTCGGCCCGGTGCACGGGGGGGATGCTCCGTCCGTCGGGCAGGAGCTCACCTGTGTCGTCGAACACCACGACGCCGTTGCACAGCAACCCCCACCCCTGCTCGGGGTGGAACGCGATCAAGCACGCCGCTTCGTGGTCGACGGCGTCCGCGGGCGGGCACTGAGGCTGGTGTTGACACATGGCTTGCACCTGAATCCGATAGATCTCTTTGCTAGGTCGTTCTCTTTACCAACACGTCGAGCATCTCCCGACGCGTCCATACCTAGTAACGGGACAACTACCCCTATTGCTACCCATTCCACACGAACGGGGACTGTTTCTTTACCTTCGCGCGAGGTGAGGGTGACCCAGGCGGCCTCTGGTGCCGTCCCGAGGGTCACCTCCTCTTTGCCTCGGGCGGGAGGCCCCAAGACGTTGACATGGCTTGAGCGCTAGTGCTTGTATTCGTTGGGAAACTTTCCTAACGATACCTGAAGGCCCACGCCTTCGGCCAGACCGCCAGTCGACTCCCCGTGGCGCGCCGCCGCTCAGGCGGCCCAAGTGCGCGGCCCGGCCGGAGTGGCGGGAACGGAGAGACAGTTGCGCATCCCCCCGGCCAGGCAGTTCTCCCGACGAGCGGGCCTCCTCGTCCCCACGCTGGCGGTGGCCCTGGTGGCCCCGGCCCTTCTCGGCTGCACGGGCGCCGCCCGGGCCGCGGGCCCGGTCATCCCGGCGTCGTCCACGGCCGCCGCCGCCGCGTCCGTCGACCTGACTGATCCGCACAAGAAGGACATCGCCATGCAGCTGGTGTCGAGCGCGGAGAACTCCTCGCTCGACTGGAAGGCCCAGTACAAGTACATCGAGGACATCGACGACGGCCGGGGCTACACGGCCGGGATCATCGGGTTCTGCTCGGGCACCGGCGACATGCTCGACCTCGTCGAGCTATACGCCACCAGGAAGCCGGGCAACGTCCTCGCCAAGTACCTCCCGGCGCTGCGCAAGGTCAACAACAGCGACTCGCACGCGGGGCTGGACCCGAACTTCACCAAGGACTGGAAGACCGCCGCCAAGGACACCGTCTTCCAGGAGGCGCAGAACTCCGAGCGCGACCGGGTCTACTTCAACCCGGCGGTCCAGCAGGCCAAGGCGGACGGCCTGCGGGCGCTCGGCCAGTTCATCTACTACGACGCCATCGTCATGCACGGTCCCGGCGAGGACAGCGTCAGCTTCGGGGGCATACGCAAGACGGCCCTGAAGAAGGCCAAGAGCCCCGCACAGGGCGGCGACGAGACCGCGTACCTCAACGCCTTCCTGGACGCCCGCAAGGCCGCCATGAAGACCGAGGAGGCGCACAGCGACACCAGCAGGGTGGACACCGAGCAGCGGGTCTTCCTGAAGGCCGGCAACCTCGACCTGAACCCGCCGCTGAACTGGAAGGTCTACGGCGACCCCTTCAGCATCAAGAGCTAGCGGCCCCGCATGCGAGAAGGGCCCCCTGGTCCGCCAGGGGGCCCTTCCCGATGCCGCTCTACAGGGCCTGGAGGCCCTGGATCACCTCCCGCAGGAGGCGTTCCTCAGGAAGCTGCGAGATGGTCGCAGGAGGCCGTACGGTGACCAGCTTCTGGTCGCGCAGGTCGCCCAGCAGGACCCGGACGACGCCGAGCGACAGGCCGCTCTCGGAGGCCAGGTCCACCACCGAGGTCGGCTGCGCGCACAGACGCAGGACGCGCGCGTGCTCGGGGCCGAGCCCGGCGGGGAACCTGGCGCCGGAGACGGCCCTGACGATCGCGACCATGTCGAAGGCGGGACCCGTGGGACGGGTGCGCCCTCGTGTGACGGTATACGGGCGGACGAGAGGTCCGGCCTCCTGGTCGAGCCAGCGTTCGCCACCGTCGCTCATGACATGTTCCCCTCCCCTTCGTGAGCCCGCTCCCAGCCTGCCCGGAACGAGGAGAACATGTCGGGGGCGGGCTGGAACGGCTGGACGTCCAGGGGGTCCTCAAGCGGGTTGCTCATCGGCCCGGCCAGGTGCTTGGGCGTGTGCTCGGCCGTGCTGCCCGCCGGCGCGGACTCGTCGCGAAGCTGGGGGGCCAGGTTCGCCTGGCGCACCCGCTGCGGGAGGCCGAGCCCCCGGCCGTTCCCGTTGCCATTCCCGTTCCCGGCCCCGTTGCCGTTCCCGTTGCGCCCGTTGCCGGCGTGGCCGCTCTCGTGCCCGTTCCCGTTCGGGCGGCCGTTCCCGAAGGCGCTCCCGTTCCCGAAGGCGCTTCCGTTCCCGGCGGGCCCCCCGTTTCCTGCGGGCCCTCCGTGACCGTTGCCGTTGGTGGTCCCGCCGGTCGCGGAGCCGGCGGCGGCGAGGGTGCGCCCGCCGCCGTTGACCGGCCCGGTCGCGGGCCCCGGCTCCAGGGCGCTGACCTGCTCGACCGCGTGCTGGTGCGGAGCGGGCCCGGTCGGCGAGACCATGCCCTCGGGGATGAGGACGATCGCGGTGGTGCCGCCGTACGGCGAGGGGCGCAGCGAGACGCGGATGCCGCGCCGGGCCGCGAGCTGCCCCACGACGAACAGGCCCAGCCGGTCGCTGTCGGCGAGGTCGAACTCCGGAGGATCGGCCAGCCTCTGGTTGATCTGGTCCATCTCGGCGGCGGTCATGCCGAGACCCCGGTCCTCGACCTCGATGACGAAGCCTCGCGCCACGAGCTCGCCGCGGACCTCGACGTGGGTCTGCGGGGGAGAGAAGATCGTCGCGTTCTCCACCAGTTCGGCGATCAGGTGGATGACGTCGGTGGTCGAGGCCCCGCACACCGCCATGCCCTCGGGCACGGCCACGTGTACGCGCAGGTAGTCCTCGACCTCCTCGACCGCGGCGCGGACGACGTCGTACAGCGGCACCGGGTTGCGCCAGCCGCGCCCGGGGACGGCCCCGGACAGGATGATCAGGCCCTCGGCGTGCCGCCGCATGCGGGTGGTGAGGTGGTCGATGCCGAAGAGCTCGTCGAGCAGTTCGGGGTCGGTCACCCGCTGCTCCATGCCGTCGAGCATGGACAGCTGACGGTGCAGCAGGGACTGGTTGCGGCGCGCGAGGTTGAGGAAGACCTTCGCGACGCCCTTGCGGATCTCGGCCTGGCCGACGGCCGCCTCGATGGCGGTGGTCTGCACCGAGGTGAAGGCCTCGCTGACGCTCACGATCTCCTCGGTCGTGCCGGTGGAGATCGAGGGGGTCTCCGCGGCCACGTCGACGTCCTCGCCGTCGCGAAGGCGGCGGACGACCGAGGGCAGCTTCTCGCGGGCCAGCTCCAGCGCCACGCGCTGCAGCTCGACCAGCTCGGCGGTGATGTGCCGGCCGAAGCGGACCGAGACGAACAGCGACAGGGCGACCGCGACGAGCCCGAGCCCGGCGGCGATGGCGATCTGCCACACGATGGACACGACGAGGGGCACGGCGGCGTCCGCGATCTTCTGGGACGCGACCCCCGCCTGCTTGTCGAAGGTGAGGTTGAGGCTCTGCAGGGTCGGGCCCCAGATCGCCGCCGAGCCGGGCAGCGGCCTGCCTGGCCGCACGTCCTGCGTGACCTGGTCCTCGATGGAGGCGTACTTGGCGTAGGCGGGGGAGTTCTGCAGGACGAGGTACGGCTGGCGAAGCGTGTCGTCGAGCCGCTGGAAGCCCATGTCGTAGAGGAGACGGCGCTTGGTCACCATGGCGGTGAAGGCGGTGCGCTCCTCGTTGCTGATCGTGCCCGAGGCGACCGCCCCGGCGAGCAGCGCGGACTGCTCGCTCATCAGCTCGCGGCTGCGGCCGATCAGCACGATGGCGCGTGTCGGCTCGCCCTGGTCGGACGAGGCGACGGCCAGTTTGTCGTAGACGCGGCCGACCGCGTCGGTGACCAGCCGGTACGCGTCCAGGGTCAGCAGCCGGGTGAAGCTCTTGGAGTCGACCCGGGCGCGGATCTCCGGCAGCCTGCGCGTCACCGCGATGAGCTCGGTGACCCGCTGCAGCAGCGCCGGGCCGGTGACCGCCTGCACGTCGGGGGCCATGGCCAGCCGTTCGAGCGTGGCACGCGCCTGGTCGGTCTTCGTGCGCTGGAGATCGAGTTCGCCCCGGTCGGCGGAGGCCGTCCCGAGGTAGAGCATCGACAGGTAGCGCTCCTGCTCGACCTCCGTCATCACCGCGCGCGCGGGGACGATGGTGTTGGTGAAGACCTTCTGAACGTCGAGAAGGCTGAGCCCCTTCTGAATCGTGATCGTCGCGGCGAAAGCCCAGATCCCTACTAGGGACACCAGTGGCACCAGCACCAGGGTCAGGATCTTGAACTTGATGGACCTCTTACGCCCGCCCATGTGACCTCGCAGGGGAACCGCATCGTTACACGCGGGTTATTGGTGGCGAAACAGTACCAATGAGGATGGCCTCTAACTAGGGTCCTTCCACAACAAAAAGGCTCCTATTCGAGATAGGAGCTCCCGGAGGCTCGACAGCAGTGTCTAGTTGTCTGACAATATTTTCATGGCCGTCAGACCGGACATCGTCTCCCCAACCGCCCGGGGCACCGCCGCCGTGGTCGCCGCCGCCGTCCTGTGGGGCACGGCGGGCACCGTGGGCACGCTCGGCCTCGGCGGGCGGCCCGACGCGGTGGCGCTCGCGGCCGCGCGCCTGGTGTCCGGCGGATTCGTCCTCGCCGTGGCGGCCGGTCCCGCCGCCTGGCGGAGGCCGGCCCGGGCGCGTTCCCTGGCGGCCGGCGCGGTGGCCGTGGCCGCCTACCAGCTCTGCTATTTCGCCGCCGTCGGGCGCACCGGCGTCGCCGTCGGGACGGTGGTCGCGATCGGCAGCGGGCCCGTCTTCGCCGGCCTCATCTCCTGGCTGTACGACCGCAGGAGGCCGGGCCGCCGCTGGACCCTCGCCACCGCCGCCGCCGTCGCCGGGTGCGCCGCCCTGGTCTCGGGGGGACAGTCCGTCGGCGCCGACCCCGGCGGCGTGCTGCTGGCGCTGGCCGGCGGGCTGCTCTACGGCTTCTACGCGGTGACCGCCTCCCGGGCGATCACCGCGGGCGCGCCGTCGGGCGCGGTGATGGGCGTGATGTTCGGTGGCGCGGCGGCGGTGATGCTGCCGGTCCTGCTCTGGCGGGGGACGGCGTGGCTCGGCGAGCCGCGCGGCCTGCTCACCGTCCTCTACCTGGGGTGCGCCACGACCGCCCTGGCCTATTTCCTGTACGGCAGGGGCCTGCGCACCACCCCGGTCGCACGGGCGGCCACCCTGGCGCTGGCCGAACCCGCCGTGGCGGCGCTGCTCGGGCTGTTCGTCCTGCACGAGCGGCTCACCGCCGTCTCCTGGGCGGGGCTCGTGCTGCTCGGCGCCGGTCTGGTCGTCGCCGCCGTCCCGGAACGGGCCCGCCCGGCGCGAACCACGGCCCAGGAGCGGGCACAATCATCGGCGTGAAACTGCGTCCAGTCTCGACGGTCGACGCGCTCGCGGGCGCCCTGCGCCGGCGCGTCCTGTCCGGTGAGATCGCCCCCGGCACGTCCCTGCCCGAGCAGGAGATCTCCTCCATGTACGGCGTGGCGCGCCCGACCGTCCGCGAGGCGCTGGCCGTCCTGGTCCACGAGGGGCTGCTGCGCCGCGAGCGCAACCGCAGCGCGTACGTCCCCGTGGTGACCAACGGCGACCTGGACGACCTCATGTACGTCCGCAGGCCGCTGGAGGACCTCATGGCCGCGCGGCTGGCGGGCCGCCGGGTGGCCCCGGCGGACTGGGCGCTGGCCCGCATGGCGGCGCTCCCGGCCGACGCGCCCTGGGCGGACATCGTCGCCGAGCACATGGCGCTGCACGAGGAACTGATCCTCGCCGTGGGCAGCCCCCGGCTGGAGCGCCTGTACGCCGCGCTGGCCTCCGAGACGCGCCTCGGCCTCGTACGGCTGCGTGCCGTGTATCCCGACAGGGAGACCCTGGTCGGCGAGCACCGGCTGCTTCTGGAGGCCATCGCCCTCGGGCCCGCCGAGGCGGCGCGCCGGGCGGTGGCGGCCCATTTGGATCACACCTGGGGCGCTGATTAGCGACTTCTCTTGCACGGAGCACTCTGAAGTCGTCACAATCGCGCCCATGCACGGCAACTCAGTGCCGGATTCGTATGTCTACGTAACCGAAGAGGGCGTCACCCGCCACTACGCCGACGGCAGTGTCGAAGCCCTCGCGTGGGAGGACGTCGTCGAGGTCCGCGTCGGCGGCGTCACGGAATCCGACATCCTGATCGTCCTGCTCGACCGCGACGGTCAGGGATGTGTCGTGCCGCGTTCCGCGACGGACGCGACCTTCCTCGCGCGGCTGCGCTACCTGCCGGAGTTCGACCTGGAACGGCTGAGCGAGGCGTTCACCGCCGCGGCCGCCGCGTACGTGGTCGTGTGGCGCAGCCCCGATCCGCCGTCGCCCCTCCCCGACCTGGAGTACGACTGACCCGGGACCTCGCGAGAGGACCGATCCAGGGACCTGGAGGACGACCGGCCCCGGGCCGCGGGGCGGGGCTAGGCGCCGTGGCGGCCGGCGCCCGAGCGGAAGCGGGCCACCCCGCCGGCCATCTCGCCGCGCAGCGAGACCATCCCGTGCCGCAGCTCGTTGCGCAGGGCCTCCTCCTCCGGCAGGCCCTCCTGTTCCAGGGCCGACAGGCGGTCCTGGCGCAGGCACGTCTGGGGGAGCTCCGCGAGCCCGCGGGCCAGCTCCTCGGCGGCCTCCCGTGCCGTGCCCGGTGGCACGACCCGGTCGGCCAGGCCCATCGCCAGCGCCTCCGCCGCCCCGACCGCCCGGCCGGTGAGAATCATGTCCATCGCCCGTCCCGCGCCGACGAGCCTCGGCAGGCGTACGGTGCCGCCGTCGATCAGGGGGACGCCGAAGCGGCGGCAGAACACCCCGAAGGTGGCGTCCTCGGCGGCCACCCGCAGGTCGCACCAGATCGCCAGCTCCAGCCCGCCCGCCACCGCGTACCCCTCGACGGCGGCGATCACGGGCTTGGACAGGCGCATCCGGGTGGGCCCCATCGGCCCGTCCCCGTCCTCGGTGACGCGGTTGCCGCGCCCGGTGCCGACGGCGTGCAGGTCCGCGCCCGCGCAGAAGGTGCCGCCCTCGCCCCACAGCACGGCGACGGCCGCGTCGGAGGCCTCGAACTCGCGGAAGGCCGCGGCGAGCGCGGCGGCGGCCGGTCCGTCCACGGCGTTGCGCACCTCGGGCCGGGACAGGACGACCGTCGTGACCAGGCCGGACCGTTCTATATGGATGCCAGGCATGCGCTGAATGTAGCCCGGTCATCGCCGCCTACACGTTTTTGGACCGTTCCGTCAAGTAGCTCAGCGCGACGAGATGGAGGCCTATTGTGGCCATTGCCCAGCTATATCGCTCGTTAATGACGATCTTTAGTATTTGGAGCGGGTACCCGCGCTCGTGGTGTTTCGGAGCCCTGTGTCAACCAAAGTGACGCAACGGCCGTCTGTTATCTGCACAGTCCGGCAGGAGCAGGGCAGGGGTAGGGGTAGGTAGGCATGAGGGTGGGGTTGGCGGAGCGCGGTGTCGCGCTTCTCGACACGGGCCCGCTGACGGCGTCGAGCATCTGGACGCGCTCCTATATGCGGGCTCTTCTCGCCGGTGACATGGCATGCGCCATGATCGCCTGCGAGGCGGTCATGGGATTCAGGCTCTGGGTGGGGGCCTTCATCCCGTGGTCGGAGTTGTTGTTCGGGTTCGGTCTCGGGCTGGTGTGGCCGGGTGCGATGGCACTGGCCGGCGTCTACCGGGAGAAGAGTCATGGGGAGGGAAGCGAGGAGTTCCGCGCGGTCTTCGACGGCGGGGTGGGGCTGACGGCCGTGGTGGCCATCGGCGCCTACGCCACCCAGACCATGATCGCGCGAAGCTACGTCATGGCGATGCTGCCGCTGGCGACGGTCCTGACGCTGGTGTTCCGCTACCGCATGCGCAAGCGCCTGCACCGGCGCCGCTCGGAGGGAGAGTACCTCCGGCGCGTGGTGGCCGTCGGCCACCGCACGGCGGTGCTCGACCTGGTCATGCAGTTCCGCCGCCAGCCGTACCACGGCATGCGGGTCGTCGCGGCGTGCCTGCCGCCCGGGCAGTTCCCCGGGAACGGGCTCGACATCGACGGCGTCCCGGTCTACGGCGACTTCGCCGACGTCGGGACCGTGGCCGACAAGGTGTCCGCGGACGCGGTCGCCGTGCTGGCCTGCCCCGAGCTGGACGGCGCCGCGCTGCGCCGGCTGGCCTGGAGCATCGAGACCAAGGGCACCGAGCTGTTCGTGGCCCCGGCGCTGATGGACGTGGCCGGGCCGCGCACCAGCATCCGCCCGGTCGCCGGGATGCCGCTGCTGCACGTCGAGCACCCCGAGTTCGACGGGACGCGCCAGATCGTCAAGAGCCTGTTCGACCGGCTGGTGGCGACCGCGGCGCTGACCGTGCTCGCGGTCCCCATGCTGGTGATCGCGGTCCTGGTCAGGACGACCAGCCCGGGGCCCGCGCTGTTCAGGCAGACCAGGGTCGGCCGCGACGGCCGCGAGTTCAGGGTGTTCAAGTTCCGGACCATGGTCCAGGACGCCGAGAACCGCAAACCCGACCTCGCCGAGGACAACGAGTTCGACGGCGTGCTGTTCAAGATGCGGAACGATCCAAGGATCACGCGGGTCGGCGGTTTCCTCCGCCGCTACTCGCTGGACGAGCTCCCCCAGCTCCTCAACGTCCTGCGCGGCGAGATGTCCCTCGTCGGGCCGCGCCCGCCGCTTCCCGAAGAGGTCGCCCAGTACGGCACGGACGTGCGCCGGCGCCTCGTGGTCAAACCGGGCATGACCGGCCTGTGGCAGGTCAGCGGCCGGTCGGACCTGTCGTGGGAGGAGTCGGTCCGGCTGGACCTGCGGTACGTCGAGAACTGGTCGCTCATCCTGGACCTGCAGATCCTGTGGAAGACCTGGTCCGCGGTCATCCGCGGTGGAGGGGCCTACTAGTGAAGGCGCTCGTGCTCGCCGGTGGGTCCGGCACACGGCTCAGACCGATCACCCACACCTCCGCCAAGCAACTCGTGCCCGTGGCGAACAAGCCCGTGCTGTTCTACGGGCTGGAGTCCATCGCGGCGGCCGGGATCCGTGAGGTCGGCATCGTCGTGGGCGACACCCACGAGGAGATCGAGGGGGCCGTCGGCGACGGGGGCTCGTTCGGCCTGGAGGTGACCTACCTGCGGCAGCGGGCCCCGCTCGGGCTGGCGCACGCCGTGCTGATCGCCCGCGACTACCTCGGTGACGACGACTTCGTCATGTACCTCGGGGACAACTTCGTGGTCGGCGGCATCGAGCCGCTGGTGCGGCGGTTCCACGACGAGCGCCCGGCCGCCCAGATCATGCTGACCCGCGTCGGGGACCCCCGGCAGTTCGGGGTGGCCGAGCTGGACGCCGCCGGGCGGGTCGTCGGCCTGGAGGAGAAGCCCCAGGTGCCCAAGAGCGACCTGGCCCTGGTCGGCGTCTACCTGTTCACCCCCGAGGTGCACGAGGCCGTTTCGTCGCTCAAGCCCTCGTGGCGCGGCGAACTGGAGATCACCGACGCGATCCAGTGGCTGCTCGACTCCGGCCGCCGGGTGGAGTCCACCGTCATCTCCGGCTACTGGAAGGACACCGGCAACGTCACCGACATGCTGGAGGTCAACCGGCTGCTGCTCGAAGAGCTGGACCAGCGGCTGGACGGCTCGGTCGACGACGCCTCCGAGATCATCGGCCGGGTCGTGGTCGAGGCGGGGGCGCGGGTCTCCCGCTCGCGCATCGTCGGCCCGGCGATCGTCGGGGCGGGCGCCGTCGTGCGTGACTCCTACATCGGGCCGTTCACCTCGGTCGCGGAGGACTGTCACGTTGTGGACAGCGAGATCGAGTACTCGATCCTGCTGCGGCGCGCGTCCATTCACGGGGTTCGCCGGATCGAGGCGTCCCTGATCGGGCGGGACGTCGAGGTCACGCCCGCTCCCAACACACCCAGAGCCCATCGACTCGTGCTGGGCGATCACAGCAAGGTGCAGATCAGTTCATGAGGGTTCTGGTAACCGGCGGTGCCGGGTTCATCGGGTCGCACTATGTCCGCACGCTGCTGTCGGGTGGCTACCCGGCGCTCGCCGGGGCGGAGGTGACCGTGCTGGACGCGTTCACCTACGCGGGCAACCTGGCCAACCTGGAGCCGGTCGGCGGCCGGTTCGACCTGGTCCACGGCGACGTCTGCGACGCCGGGCTGCTCGCCGGGGTCGTCCCCGGCCACGACCTGGTCGTCAACTTCGCCGCCGAGTCGCACGTCGACCGGTCGATCGACGGCCCGGCGGCGTTCATGCGGTCCAACGTGCTCGGGGTGCAGACCCTGCTGCAGGCCTGCCTGGACGCGGGCGTGCCGAAGATCGTCCAGGTGTCCACCGACGAGGTGTACGGGTCGGTCGACGAGGGCTCCTGGGACGAGGACGCCCCGCTCAGGCCGCGCTCGCCGTACTCGGCGGCCAAGGCGGGCGGCGACCTGATCGCCCAGGCCTACGCCGTCACGCACGGCCTGCCGGTGTCGATCACCCGCTGCGGCAACAACTACGGGCCGTACCAGTACCCGGAGAAGGTCGTCCCGCTCTTCGTGACGAACATCCTCGAAGGCATGAAAATCCCGCTTTATGGGGACGGCGGTAACGTGCGTGACTGGGTCCACGTCGACGACCACTGCCGGGCCATCCAGCTCGTCGCCGAGAAGGGCGAGCCAGGCGAGGTCTACAACATCGCCGGCACGGCGGAACTGACCAACCTCGAACTCACCCAGCGGATCCTCGACGAGCTGGACGTCGGCTGGAACGTCGTCGAGCGCGTCCCCGACCGCAAGGGCCACGACCGCCGCTACTCCCTGGACGACTCCCGGCTGCGCGGCATGGGATACGTCCCCGCGACCGGGTTCGACGAGGGCATCGCCGCGACCGTCCAGTGGTACCGCGACAACCCCTCCTGGTGGAAGCACCTCAGGAAGGACGCCCGGTGAACCGCCTGCTGGTCACCGGTGCGGCCGGCATGCTCGCGACCGACCTGCTGGCCGTGCTGGCCGCCGACCCGGCCGCGCCCGACGTCCTGGCCTACGACCGCGACCACCTGGACCTGCGGCAGTCGGAGTGCGTGCGCGACGTGATCCAGTGGGAGAAGCCCGACGTCGTGATCAACTGCGCCGCCTGGACGGCCGTGGACGACGCCGAGGCCCGCGAGGCCGTCGCGCTCGCGGTCAACGGCGACGGCGTGCGCGCGCTCGCCCTGGCCTGCGCGGAGGCCGGCGCCCGCCTGATCCACCTGTCCACCGACTACGTCTTCGACGGCACCGCCACCACCCCGTACGCCGAGGACGCGCCGACCAGCCCGGCCAACGCCTACGGCCGGGGCAAGCTCGCCGGCGAGCGTGCCGTGCTCGACGCGTTGCCCGAGACCGGGTACGTCGTGAGGACGGCCTGGCTGTACGGGTCGGCCGGGACGAACTTCGTGCGCAAGATGATCTCCCTGGAGGGACGGCGGGACACGGTCGAGGTGGTGGACGACCAGCTCGGCCAGCCCACCTGGTCCGCCGACCTCGCCGGGCAGCTCGTCCGGCTGGCCCGCGCCGGCGCCCCGCCGGGGGTCTACCACGGCACCAGCTCGGGCCAGGCGACGTGGTACGAACTGGCCCGCGAGGTCTTCACGCTGCTCGGCGCCGACCCCGGCCGGGTCAGGCCCACCACCGCCGCCGCCTTCGCCGCCCCGGCCGTCCGGCCCGCCTACAGCGTGCTCGGGCACGACCGCTGGGCCGCCGCCGGGCTGGCGCCGATCCGCCACTGGCGCGACGCGCTGCACGCGGCCTGGCCCTCCATGGTCGGGGGCCCGGCCTGATGTACCTGTCGGAGACCCGCGGGGCCGACTCCGGCAAGACGCCGGCGCCCGGAGCCGAGGACGGTGAGACGCCTCCGGGAGGTCGACCGCCGTCCGGCGGGCGCGCGGGCGGCGCCGGACGCGTCCTCACCGGCAACGTCATCGCGCTCGGCACGGTCAGCCTGTTCACCGACATCTCCTCGGAGATGGTGACGGCGATCCTGCCGCTGTACCTCATCTACCAGCTCGCGCTCAGCCCCATGCAGTTCGGCCTCCTGGACGGGGTCTACACCGGGGCCACCGCCGTGCTGCGGCTCGTCGGCGGGCACGTCGCCGACCGTTTCCGCAGCCGCAAGCTCGTGGCGGGCGCCGGGTACGCCATCTCTGCCGTCTGCAAGCTCGGCTACCTCGCCGCCGGCCGGTCGGTGCCGCTGATCGGGCTGGTGATCGGCGCCGACCGCGCGGGCAAGGGCCTGCGCACGGCGCCGCGCGACGCGATGATCTCGCTGAGCGCCCCGCCCGAGGCGCAGGGACGCGCCTTCGGGCTGCACCGCGCGATGGACACCGCGGGCGCCCTCATGGGGCCGCTGGCCGCCTTCGGCGTGGTCGCCGTGGTGGGCAGCGCCTACGACGCGGTGTTCGTGGTGAGCGCGTGCGTCGCCGTGGTCGGCGTGCTGGTCCTGGTGCTGTTCGTCCGCGAACCCGGCCACGCGACCGGTGTGCCCGGCCCGGCCGGCGTGGTCGGCGGGGCCGTACGGGCCGGTTCGGGGAAGAGCGCCGGGGCGGGAACGGACGGGCGTGACCGGGAGGCCGGTGCGCGGCCGAAGGTGACGCTGCGCGGGGCGCTGGACCTGCTCGCCCGGCGGCCGTACCGCCGCGTGCTGGTCGCGATGCTGCCGCTGTCGCTGGCGACGATCAGCGACTCCTTCCTCTACCTCATGCTCCAGCGCAGGCTGGAGATCGACGCGAGCTGGCTGCCGCTGCTGCCCGTCGGGGTCTCGGCCGCCTACCTGATCGCCGCGATGCCCTTCGGGCGGCTGGCCGACCGGGTCGGCCGCTCGACGGTCGTGATCGGCGGGTACGTGGCACTGCTGGTCTGCTACGGGCTGCTGCTGCTCCCGCCCGCCCCGGTCGTCCTGGTCTCGGCGCTCGCCCTGCGCGGCCTGTCGTACGCGGCCACCGACGGCGTGGTCAGCGCGCTCGCCGGCCCGCTGCTGCCGGAGGAACGCCGCGCCACCGGCCTCGCGGTCGTCCAGACCGGCCAGGCGCTCGGCGCGATGGCCGCCTCGTGGGCCTTCGGCGTGCTGTGGGCGGCGGGCGGCCCGGAGCTGGCCGTGAAGGCGATGGCCGCCGGGCTGGCCGTCGCGCTCGTCGTCGCCGTTCCGTTGCTCAGGAGGGCACGCCCATGAACCTTTCTGTGATCATCGTGACCTACCGGAGCGCCGCCTACATCGACCGCTGCCTCGCGGCGGTCGAGCGGGCCGTCAAGGCCGTGGACGCCGAGGTGATCGTCGTCGACAACAACTCGCCCGACGACACCGTGGCGGTCGCCAGGGCCGCCGCGCCGTGGGTGAGGGTGCTGGCCAGGGACGTCAATGGCGGGTTCGCCGAGGGCTGCGTGGCCGGCGCCGAGGTCGCGGCCGGCGACCGGCTCGTCTTCGTCAACCCCGACGCCGAGGTCCGCCCCGAGACCTTCGCCGAGCTGCTCGACTGCGCCGGGCGCCACCCCCGTGCCGGGATCGTCGGCGGGCGCTGCCTCACCGAGACCGGCGAGAACGACCCGCGCTCCTGGTGGGGGCGGCCCACCCCGTGGTCGGTGTTCTGCTTCGCCACCGGCCTGTCCACGGTCTTCCCCGGCCGCGCCCTGTTCGACCCCGAGTCCCCGGCGACCTGGACCGGCGAGCGCCGGGTGCCCATCGTCACCGGGGCGCTCATGCTGGTCGGCCGGGACGTCTGGGATGAGGTGGGCGGGTTCGACACCCGCATCTTCATGTACGGCGAGGACGCCGACCTGTGCCTGCGGGCCAGGGCCGCCGGCTACCGGCCGATGGTGACCGACCGGGCCGTGTTCGTGCACCCCGGCGGCATGTCCTCGTCCAGCCTCGGAAAGCTGGTGCTCCTTTTCACCGGCAAGGCCACCGTCGTGCGCAGGCACCTCCCGCGGGGGACGCGCGCCGCCGGCGCGGCCATGCTGCTGTTCGGGGTCTGGCTGCGTGCGGCGCTCAGCCGCCGGGTGGCCCCGCCGGACGCAGGCCGTCAAGGACGCCCGATCGCCCGGCGCGGCGACTGGGCCGAGCTGTGGGCGGTGCGCGCCGACTGGCGCGGGGGCTGGGACGCCCGGACACCATGATCTGCCGTCTTCATCACAACGTGTCGCTTGATCACAAGGGTTTGGGGGGTGAGCGATGACTCGCCATGAGGGTCGTCTCGGCGCGCTCGCTGAGATCGATTCACCCGCGGCCGAGCTCGCCGACCGCATGGTCGGCCTGTCGGTCCGCGGGCTTCCGCCGGGGTACGTCAACGGTGAGTTCGTCTTCACCAGGCGCGGCCGGCGCGGGGACGACGGGCGCTGGACGGCCGTGCCGGAGGGCCGGAGCGTGCGCTACAGCGCCATCGTGGCGCTCGGCGCGGCCACACTGCCGCCGAAGGAGCAGCGGGCGGCCCTAGCGGGGGACACCGTCGCCGACCTGGTGGGGAACCTCGTCAAGGGGCTCCCCGACACCTGCAACCTCGGTGACGTGGCCCTCATCACGTGGGCGGCCGCCGAGACCGGCCACCAGGACCTCGACCGGGGCCTGCACCGGCTGGCGGAGCTGGAGTCCGCGCTGCACGCGGGCGACCCGGTGCCCACGGTGGAGGCCTCCTGGGCCCTCGCCGCGCTGGTGGCCGCGCATCGCGTGTCCGGCGAGGTCCCCGGCCTGGCCTGGCGGCTCGCGCACGCGCGCAAGCGGCTGCTCACCGGCCTCGGCGACGACCGGCTCTACCGGCACGTCCTCGGGCCCGCCTCCTGGTACCGCGCCCACGTCGGCTGCTTCGCCGACCAGGTGTACCCGCTGCAGGCCCTCGCGCGCCTGCACGCCCACACCGGCGACGAGGAGGCCCTCGTCGCCGCCGAGCGCATCGCTTCGGGCATCTGCGCCGCCCAGGGGCCGCAGGGCCAGTGGTGGTGGCACTACGACGCCCGCACCGGCGGCGTGGTCGAGGGCTACCCCGTCTACAGCGTCCACCAGCTCGCGATGGCGCCCATGGCGCTGCTCGACCTGGCCGACGCCGGCGGCACCTCGTACCTGAGGGAGATCGCGCTCGGCCTGCACTGGATGACGTCCCGGCCGGAGATCGACGACGAGCTGATCGTCGAGGAGCTCGACCTGACGTGGCGCAAGGCCGCCAGGGCCGACCCGAAGAAGATCGTCCGGGGAGTGCGCGCGGTGGCCAGCGCGATCAACCAGGGCTCCCGAATCGGCGTGCTCGACCGCATCTACCCGCCACTCGCCGTCGACCGCGAGTGCCGCCCCTACGAGCTGGGCTGGCTGCTGTACGCGTGGCTGTTCACACTGCCCCGCGACACCCAGGGACCGCGCGGATGACCGGGGCGCCGCGCAGGGCGTTGCTCGGGATGTCCGTCGACGCGCTGACCATGGAGCAGACCGTCGCCCGGTGCGTGGCCGCGGTCGAGGGCAGGGAGAACCTCACCATCGGCGTGGTCAACGCGGCCAAGGCCGTCCGTATGGGCCAGGACGAGCGGCTGCGCGACTCGGTGACCTCGTGCGACCTGGTCGTGGCCGACGGGCAGGCCATCGTGTGGGCCTCCCGCTTCCTCGGCCGGCCGCTGCCCGAGCGGGTCGCCGGCATCGACCTGTTCACGTCCCTGATGGCCGAGGGCGCCAAGCGGTCGTACCGGGCGTACTTCCTCGGGGCGCGGCCCGAGGTGCTGGAACGGGTGGTCGCCGAGGTGCGCGGACGCTACCCGGGCCTTGAGGTCGCGGGTGCGCACGACGGCTACTTCACCGACGACCAGGCCCCCGAGGTGGCGGCCCGCATCGGCGCGGCCAGGCCCGACCTGCTGTTCCTCGGCATGACCTCGCCGAAGAAGGAGATCTTCTGCGCCCGCTACGCCGACGACATCAAGGCCGGGGTGATCCACGGCGTCGGCGGGTCGTTCGACGTGTTCGCGGGGAAGGTGCGCCGGGCGCCGGCGGTGTGGCAGCGGCTCGGGCTCGAATGGTTCTACCGGTTCCTGCAGGAGCCGCTCAGGCTGGGCCCGCGCTACCTGTCGACCAACACCCGGTTCGCCTGGATGGTGGTGAAGGAGTACGTCCAGGGCCGCCGCGCGAAGGCCTGACGGCGCGAGGCCGGGTCGTGTCGCGCGTGTGGTCCACGCGGGGTCAGGTCCTGCTGCTCTCGTCGCGCAGCCACGTCGTGTAGTCCTTCGCCCGCACGGCCCGGCGGGCGCGGGCCCGCGCGACGAGCGTGACGCCGAGGAAGACCCCGAGGTGCGGCAGCAGCCACGGGGCGCGCCCGGCCACCGCCAGCAGGTCGCGCGGGCCCGTGCGGGCCTCCTGCGCGGCCATCGGCCCCTGCTCTATCTCCGCGACCACCGTCACGGCCCGGATCCTGCGCCGCATCAGGTCGCCGAGCGTCCTCGGCGGGTGGATGACCGCGTGGGCCGTGCGCACCACCCGGCGCTCGCCGGGGGCGAACGCCAGCGAGGCCGCGAGGTCGTCCCCCATGACCGGGGGAAGGTCCATGAGGCGGCGGTTGCCCTCCTCCGACACCGCGATCACGCCCCGGCCGAACAGGCCCTCACGTACGGCCGGCAGCCGGTTCCACACCGCGTAGTAGGCGCGCACCGGCCACGGGCGGTCGTCCAGCGCCAGGGCGCGCTCAGGGGCGGCGGCGAGCGTTCCCGCGCCCAGGGCGTCCCGCAGGGCGCGGACGCCTGCGGCACCGACCTCCACGTCGGCGTCCACGTAGACGCGGGGATGGGCGGCGGCGGCCTGGTCGCCGAGCCGCAGGGCCTCCCGCTTGGAGGGCACCGGCGTCTCGACCACGCGGACCCCGAAGTCGCGCGCCACCGAGGCGGTGTCGTCCGCGCAGCCGTTGGCCACCACGACGATGTCGAACTCTCCGGGAGCGGCTCCGTCGAGCAGGCGCGAGAGGAGCCGGCCGATGACCCTGGCTTCGTTGTGCGCCGGGATGATGACGCTCGCGCTTGGCATAGTTCCGAAGTATTCACCCTCCACGGGAGTCTCCGATGACCGAACCGCGAATAGCGGCCACAGCCGATGTCGACCCGAGCGCCAAGATCGGCCCGGGCACCCAGATCTGGCATCTCGCCCAGGTGCGCGAGCAGGCCGTGCTCGGCGAGGAGTGCGTCCTCGGCCGGGGCGCGTACGTCGGGCCGGGCGTGCGGGTCGGCGACCGGGTCAAGCTGCAGAACTACGCCCTGGTGTACGAGCCCGCCGTCCTGGAGGACGGCGTCTTCGTCGGGCCGGCCGCCGTGCTGACCAACGACGTCTACCCGAGGTCCACCGACGCCGGGGGCGGGCTGAAGCGGGACGGCGACTGGACCGCCGAGGGCGTCGTCGTACGGGCCGGGGCCTCCATCGGCGCACGGGCCGTGGTCGTCGCCGGGCGCACCATCGGGCGGCACGCGCTGGTCGCCGCGGGCGCCGTGGTCACCAGGGACGTCCCCGACTTCGCCCTGGTGGCGGGGGTACCGGCCCGGCGCGTCGGCTGGGTCGGCCGCGCCGGGGTGACGCTACGCCAGGACGAGGGGGGCGGCTGGCGCTGCCCCGAGACCGGCGAGACCTACACCGAGCACGACGGCCGGCTGAGCGGGCCGAGGTGAACGTCTCGTCCCTGTCGGTCCGCGCGCGGGCGGCGATCCTGGTGGTCGCGGTGCTGCTGTGCGGCACGGTGGGCGCGGTGTACGTCCTGCGGTCCAGGCCGGAGCCGGCCGGCGTCGCGCGGGCGGCGGCGCCCTCGGCCGCGCCGGTGCCGCGCGAGACGGCCCTGGTGTCCGGGGAACTGCTCATGGTGGGCGCGGGACCTTCGCCCGAGAGCGGCACCGTGCTCGCCCTCCCGGAACGCGGAGATGGCCCCGCCCGCTCCACGGGGCTGCGCTGCAAGCGCTTCTACGCGGCCGCGGGCACCGGCCTGTGCCTGCGCGTCACCACGGGGCTGACGACCCGGTCGGAGGCCATCGTGGTGGACGGCCACCTGCGCGAGGTGCGGCGCGTCGCGCTGTCGGGCATCCCCAGCCGGGCGCGGGTCTCCGCGAGCGGGCGGATGGCCGCCTGGACGTTCTTCGTCGCGGGCGACTCCTACCTGAGCGTCGGCTTCTCCACCCGCGCGGGCATCCTCGACATCCGCACGGGCAAGCTCGTGAAAAGCCTGGAGGACTTCACGCTGGAGAAGGACGGGCGCGTGTACAGCGCACCCGACCTGAACTACTGGGGTGTCACCTTCGCGGCCGACGACAACCGCTTCTACGCCACCGTGTCGACCGAGGGCCGCACCTACCTGGTGCAGGGCGACTTCGCCGGACGGCGGATGCGGGTGCTCGGGGAGAACGCCGAATGCCCCTCGCTGTCCCCTGACGGCACCCGCGTGGTCTACAAGAAGCGGAGCGGCAGCGCCACCGACCCGTGGCGGCTGTACATGCTGGACCTGCGGACCGACCACGAGACCGAGCTGGCCGAGCCCGCCAACGTGGACGACCAGGCGGCGTGGCTCGACGACGGCACGGTGATGTACAGCCGGCTGCGGGCCGACAGCTCGGACGTGTGGGCGGTGCCCGCCGACGGGTCGGGCCGGCCGAGGCTCCTCGCGCGCGACGCGTACTCGCCCGCCGCGTCGTGAACCGGGGGCAGGTGGTGGCGTGCGGTGGTCGTTCAGGGGGACACCGGCTCGCCGGTGTCCTCCCAGACGTTCTTCTCGAAGCGGTTGCCCTTGCCCTTGGCGCTGAAATAGGTCAGCGGGCCCCAGAAGCCGCCCTTGGGGAACAGGCGCCGGGTGAAGACGTTGCCGACGATCCGGATGCCGGTGGCGGCGCCGAACTTCCCCTCCCCGCCGTAGATGACGTAACCCCCGCCGCCGAGCAGGTTGCGTTCGATCAGCACGTCGTGCGCGCGGCTGAAGTCCTGGTAGAGCGAGATCGCGGAGGTCTGGGAGATCTGGTTGAGGATGGTGTTGTGGCGGATGGTCAGGGTCCGTCCCTTCATGGGGGACCCGTTGACCTGCGGCCCGGTCACGTGGTCGCCGGGGTACTCCTTGAAGTCGTGCATGTAGGAGTCCTCGATCAGCCCGTGGTCGGTGCCGACGGAGTTCGAGACGGTGTGGATGTTCGCGCGCCGCACCGTGATGTCGCCGCCCTGGTTGAGCACGCCCCACTGGGCCTTCACCACGCCGTCGCCGGAGATCTCGCAGTCCTCGACGACCGCGCCGGACGCGCCCTCGGCCTGGATGATCGACCAGTCGCCCTCGCCGACGACCCGCACGTTGCGCACGGTCACGTCGTTCGCCTTGATGTTGAGCTTGCCGTGCACTTCGAGGTTCTCCACGACGGCGCCCGCGCGCATGACGGTCACCTCGCCGACCTTCTTGAGCGGGACGCCCGGCTTCAGGCCCGTGGTCCGCGCGGAGGGGAAGCCGTTCTCGTCGTCTTTCCCGGTCGCGTTCCCGGCCTGTTTCCCGGTCTCGTTCCCGGTCGCGTTCCTGGTCTCGGAGGGGTGGGGCGTGCCGGGCTGGCGGGTCAGGCCCGGGACGGGGTCGCGCCCGACGTCCGCCGTGCCGCTCGCGCCGCAGCCGGTGACGGCGGCGAGCGTGACACAGGCGAGCAGAGGGGCGAGACGGCGCGGCGAAGAGGACACCGAAAGCTCCAGGTCATAGATCTGCGGAACGCTCCATAGCGGGCTCGCTGAAGCGCTGGCACCTGTCGTGGATCGTGTCTACAAGGTGGTGCTCGCCCCGACGCGGGGCGGCCGTGCGCGCCTGACCGGACCTGGGGCGGCCGTCGGGCGTGGTGCGGGATCACGGCCGGGCCCGCCACCGCTGCGGTCGCGGGTCACCGACAGGACGATGACCGAGGCCAGGACGGCGATGAGGCCGATGCCGGCCGTGGCGCGGCCCTTCTGGAGGCCCTGACGCTCCGGCCCGATGATGCCGCCGATGGGCTCGTATTTGATCATCACCCGGCCGCTGGCGCCCGCCGAGGTCTGCAGGCGCTGGAGCTTCTGGGTGAGAAGCTGGAGTGCCAGATTGAGGGTGTCGATCGACTCTTTGGCGTCGGCCGAGAGGGCCTGCAGGTTGGCGTACGGCTGGCCGTACACCGGAAGCTCCTCGTTGCCCCAGTGCGCCACCTCGTAGTGGAACGCGGCGGTGCCGCCCATGGCGCGCAGACGATCCTGGGTGCCGGGATTGTCGAAGAAACGCGCGGTGGCCAGGGCCATATAGATGTGGTTGTCGGTGAAGTGGTCGTAGACCTCTCCTTGAAAGTGGTTCGTCTTGGTCATGAACGCGACCGTGACCGAACTCTGATAAAGAGGGGACCGGTATCTCACCCATGCCACCGCACCGGCCGCGACCAGGAAGATCAGCGCCAGGCAGCAGCCCCGCACAACCAGTCGCCTCCGCACCGACACATCGTGGCACAGGCGTACGGAGTTTTGGGACGGGCCTGGTAAAGAAAGCGCTCAGAGGAAACACTTGAGGGCGATGACAACGCACCGACGTGCTCGGGCGTCTTACCTCGGCGGCTCGGCGGGGTGGGAATGGCGGACGTTGCCGGCCGGGCGGGGGTGAAGGGACACTATGGACCTGCTTGATTCGCTGCGTGCGCTGCTCCGGCGGTGGCCCGTGACGCTCGCGTTGCTCGCCGTCACCATCGCGGCGACGGTCGGGGCGCTCATAGCGATCCCCTGGCAGTACGAGTCGAAGGCCACGGTCGTCTTCCTGTCGTCCCGCAAGGGGTCGCAGCCGGTGGGGGGCAACCCCTGGCTGGCCTTCGACGCCTCGCTGACCATCACGGCCGAGGTCATCTCCCGGGGCATGAGCGACGAGCGCACGCTGCGGAAGCTCAAGGACGAGGGCAAGACCGCCGACTTCACCGTCGGCCTCGCCCAGGACTCCCGTGGACCGCTCCTGGACATCACGGCCACCGGCGCCGACCCCACGGTCGCCCAGGCCACGATGGAGACGCTCGCGACGCTGAGCCAGGAGCGGCTGACCGAGATGCAGCAGAAGTCGGCCATCCTGCCGGACGCGACGATCCGGGCGGAACTGGTCACCTCCAGCGACAAGGCCGAGCTGACCCCGGAGAAGAAGATCCGGATGCTGGTGATCATCTTCGCGGGCGGCATGCTGCTCACCATCGGCGTCCCGCTGTTCCTGGAGTCCATGGCGCAGAAGCGCCGCAGGCTCGCCCAGCCCGAGCAGGTGACCGTGCGGGCCGGCGAGCCCCCGTCCGGCCCCGGCCCCTCCCACCCGCAGCGCGTCCAGCGTTCCCCCGGCGGCCCCTCCACGCGCCCCGGCGGCGGCTCCGTGCCGCGCGGCAGGGTCCCCGCGCGGGCCCCGAGGCCCATCGAGCCGCCCGAACCCCGTCTGTACGACCGCCGGGCCACCGGCGCGTCCCCGGCCAAGCACGCGCCGCCAGAGCCCCGCGACCCCTGGGCCGACCAGCACCGCGTCGAGGACGGCTACACCGCCCCGATGCCGGCCATCAAGGTCGAGGACGACCTGTACGTCTGGGCCGACGACAAGGACCGGCCGAGGGGGGCGCCCCCGGCGGGCTCCACCGCGAGGGACGGCGCCAACGGCCGGTCGAGCCCGTCTGGTGGCGGGCGGCCGGGCCAGGCGTCCGGTAACGGGCGCGCGGGGCGGCCGTCCTCTTCACAGGAACCGGAGCCGGGCCGCGGCCGGCGGCAGGCGCCCGGGGCGCGCCCGACCCAGGGCGGCGACTCCGACGACGAGCCCTACGTGGTGTTCGACCCCACCAGGCCAGGTCGGTGACCAGGACGTCCCAGGTGGCGCGGGTCCACGACCAGGGCCGCCCGCCGCCCGGCCTCGTCACGCCGGGCAAGGCGCGCGTCGACCCCGTGACGATCATGACGTTCTTCCTGATCGTCCTTTTCGTGATGCCGGCCCGGTACGTGGTGGGCCCCCTCGGCGGGGCCGGATCGCCCTCCTCGATGGTGGCCGTCCTGCTGCTGGTCTGGTACCTGCTGTCCACGCTGTCGCCGCGCTGGACGCCGATCCAGGGCCGGCAGCCGGTCCGCGCGGTCATCGTCTTCTTCGCGCTGGCCGTCCTCGCGAGCTACGTGGCGGCGGCCACGCGCCCGCTGTCGGCCGACGAGGTGAACGCCGCCGACCTCGGGCTCGTCCTGGTCGGCGGGTGGGCGGGCATCGCCCTGGTCACCGCCGACGGCGTCAACAGCATGGACCGGCTGGAGACGCTGCGGCAGCGCATCGTGCTCGGGGCGTCGTTCCCGGCACTGGTGGCGATGGTCCAGTTCTTCACCGGCATCGAGGTGACCCGCTACCTCGCCCTGCCCGGCCTCGTCGAGAAGGGGTCGGCGGTGCTGTTCGAGCGGGAGGGCTTCTTCCGCCCCGCGGGCACCGCCACCCACCCGATCGAGCTCGGCGTCGTGCTCGCGGCCGTGCTGCCGCTGGCCCTGCATGGAGCGATCTACTGCCGCGTGCCGAAGCAGCGCAGGAAGCGGTGGATCATGGTCGCGCTGATCGCCGGCGCGCTGCCGATGAGCGTCTCCCGCTCGGCCATCCTCGGCCTGTTCGTCGTGATGGTCGTGCTGCTGCCCACCTGGCCGCCGGAGTGGCGGCTGCGCGCGATCCTGATCTTCGGCGTGGCGTCGATCGTGATGCGCCTGGTCATCCCCGGCCTCATCGGCACCGTGCTGAACCTGGTGTCGGTGATCGGCTCGGACGAGAACTCCACGACCCGCACCGGCGACTACGACGCGGTGGTCCAGGCGGTGACGCAACGCCCCCTGTTCGGGCAGGGCTTCGCCACCTACCTGCCGCGCGTCTACCGCGTGATCGACAACCAGTACCTCATGTCCGCGCTGGAGACCGGTCTCGTCGGCGTGCTCGCGCTCCTGGTCTTCCTGCTGTCGGGATGGGTCCTGGCCAGGAGCGCCAGGCGGGCCGCGGCGGACGAGGAGACCCGCCACCTCGCCCAGTGCCTGGCCGCCTCGATGGCGGTCGCGCTGTTCGGCTTCGGCACCTTCGACGCCTTCAGCTTCCCGATGATCACCAACGTGATGTTCCTGATCCTCGGGTGCTGCGGTGCCCTCTGGCGGCTGCAGACGCAGCCGGGCCGGGTGCCCTACGACTCCCTCGACTGACCACGTTTCCGGATGTGCACAGTCCAACTGTTAAGTTGAACTGTGTATTCTCGTCGGGTGGGCGATATCTCGCATGCCGAAGCGGTGGCCGAGGAACTCCGGACGGCGGCCGGCCGGGTGGTACGCCGCCTCCGGCGTGAATCGGGCATGCCGGTCCAGCACGCCACGGCCCTGGGGCGGCTCGAACGCGGTGGCCCGATGACGGCGAGCGGCCTCGCGGCGGCCGAGCAGATCACCCCGCAGTCGATGGCGGCCACCCTGAACGCCCTGTACGACCGGGGCCTCGTGGACCGCGCGGCCGACCCCGGCGACCGGCGGCAGATCCTCTGGTCGGTCACTTCCGGCGGCTCGGCGGTCATCGCCGAGGACCGCGCGCGGCGGGCCCGCTGGCTGGTCACGGCCATCGACGAACTGACGGACGAGGAGGCGGAACGGTTGCGCGACGCGGCCAGGCTACTGAACATGATCATGGACAGAAGCGAGGCCGGCGGTGCCTGACCCCCGCCACGCCCGCACGCCCGTCCGCCTGGGCCGCCGGAGCCCGTACGCCGGGGTGGCCCGCCCCGTACGGCGCCGTCCGTACGCCGGGGTGGCCCGTCCCGCACGGCGCCGTCCGTACGCCGGGGTGGCCCGTCCCGTACGGCGGAGTTCGTAGTGCGCGGCGACCGGTACAAGTGGATCGCCCTGTCGAACACCACCCTGGGCGTCCTGATGGCCACCCTGGACGCCTCGATCGTGATCATCTCGCTGCCGGCGATCTTCCGGGGCATCGGGCTCGACCCGCTGGCGCCAGGGAACATCGGCTACCTGCTGTGGATGATCCTCGGCTACCTGCTGGTCCAGGCGGTGCTGGTGGTGGCGCTCGGCCGGCTGGGCGACATGTTCGGCCGGGTCCGCCTGTACAACCTCGGCTTCGCGATCTTCAGCGTCGCCTCGCTCGCGCTCTCGCTCGACCCGTTCACCAAGGACGCCGGAGCCCTGTGGCTGATCGGCTGGCGGTTCGTCCAGGCGTTCGGCGGGGCGATGCTCACCGCCAACTCCGCGGCCATCCTGACCGACGCCTTCCCTACCTCGCAGCGGGGCATGGCGCTGGGCGTCAACCAGGTCACCGCCCTGGCCGGGCAGTTCCTCGGGCTGGTCGCGGGCGGCGTGCTAGCCGTGATCGACTGGCGGGCGGTGTTCTGGGTGAGCGTGCCGTTCGGCGTCCTCGGCACCATCTGGTCCTACCGCAGCCTGCGCGAGGTCGGCACCCCGAGGAAGGCCCGCATCGACTGGGCCAGCAACCTGACGTTCGTGGCGGGCACCACGGGCATCCTCGTCGCGATCACCTACGGGATCCAGCCGTACGGCGGCCACCCGACCGGATGGGGCAACCCGCTGGTCCTCGGCGGGCTGGGCGGCGGGTTGCTGGCGCTCGTGGCCTTCTGCCTGGTGGAGGCCAGGGTCGCCGAACCGATGCTGGACCTGAAACTGATGCGCATCCGGTCGTTCATGGCCGGCAACCTCGCCACACTGCTCACCGCCATCTCCCGGGGCGGCCTGCAGTTCATGCTGATCATCTGGTTGCAGGGGATCTGGCTGCCGCTGCGCGGATACGACTTCGAGGAGACCCCGCTGTGGGCGGGCATCTACATCCTCCCGCTCACCGCCGGGTTCCTGATCGCCGGTCCGGTCTCCGGCCACCTTTCCGACCGGTACGGTTCGCGGGCGTTCGCCACCGGCGGGCTGGTGATCACCGCGATGTCCTTCGTCGGGTTCATGATGCTGCCGGTGGACTTCGCCTACCCGCCGTTCGCCCTGCTCCTGCTGGTCTGCGGCATCGGCATGGGCATGTTCTCGGCGCCGAACACCTCCTCCATCATGGGCAGCGTGCCGCCAGGAAGCCGGGGCGTCGCCTCCGGGATGCGCGCCACGTTCCAGAACTCCGGCAGCGCTCTGTCCATCGGCGTCTTCTTCTCCCTGATGATCGCCGGGCTGGCCACCACGCTGCCGGCCACCCTCACGGCGGGGCTGGTGGGCCACGGCGTGCCCGCCTCGGCGGCCGCGCATGTGGCGAACCTGCCGCCGGTCAGTACCCTGTTCGCGGCCTTCCTCGGCGACAACCCGATCGGCCACCTGCTCTCCTCGACCGGCGTGATGGCCATGCTGCCGGCGCACGACCTGGCGGTGCTGACCGGCAAACGGTTCTTCCCTGAGCTGATCTCCGGTCCGTTCCACCGAGGGCTGGTAACGGTGTTCATCAGCGCCACGGTGATGGCCCTCATCGCCGCCTCGGCCTCCGCGTTGCGCGGCGGAGGCGGCCAACACTCAGAACCCGCTCCGGCGGAGCACAAGGAGGCACAAGTATGAACGACGCGATATGGGCAGGCACGGTCGCCATCTCCGGCCATGCCGATGCCGAGCTTGAGGCCTACCTGGCCCGGCCCCTCGGCGACCAGGCGCGCGGCGGCGTCGTGGTGATCCACCACATGCCCGGTTACGACACGGGGACCCAGGAGATCGTCCGCAGGTTCGCGGCGAACGGGTACGCGGCGATCCTCCCGAACCTGTACTCCCGGGAGGGTGCGGGCGTCAGCCCCGACGACCAGGCCGCGGCCGCGCGCGCCAAGGGCGGCGTCCCGGACGAGCAGCTCGTCGGCGACGTCAGGGCCGCCGCGGCGCACCTCAACACCCTCGACCACGCCAACGGCAAGATCGGCGTGATCGGCTACTGCTCCGGCGGCCGGCAGTCCTTCCTGGCGGCGTGCTCACTCCAGATCGACGCCGCCGTCGACTGCTACGGCGCCTTCGTGGTGAACGAGCCGCCCGAGCAGTTCCCGCTGAAGGCGACGCCGCTGCTGTCCAAGGCCGCCGACCTGTCCTGCCCGCTGCTCGGCCTGTTCGGCGAGGACGACACCTACCCCGGCCCCGAAGAGGTCGGCGTCCTCGATGCGGAACTGGACAAGCTGGGTAAGGAACACGAGTTCCACATCTACCCGGACGCCGGACACGCGTTCTTCTCCGTCGACCGCCCCGCTTACCGCCCCGCCGCCGCCGTGGACGGCTGGAAGAGGATCTTCGACTTCTACGGCCGCCACCTCAGCGCCTGACCTCGGTCCACCTCGACGCCGACAGGAGACCACCATGTGCACCTACATCACCGAGAAGATCGAACTGGACGGCGCGGGCAAGGGCGGCACCGGCTGGTTCACCCTCAGCGAGGGCGCGGTCTACGTCGACCACCCCTACCACGCCTGCCACGAACACACCGTCAACATCGACTTCACCAACCCCGCCGAGGGCCCCTCCGCCCGCGTCGCCGTAGAACTCACCGAAGAATCCGCCCTGGCCCTGATCGCAGCCATCCAAAAAGCCCTGTCCTCGGCCCCCCCAGGCCTCGCCTCCGCCCACCACTGACCACCGACCACTCCACACCGGCCCTTTCGCCCGCCCCTCTCAGCAGACCCATGGGCGAAAGGGCAGCGGGTCTGCCGCCTGAGGGCCTCCTACCACCGTAAGGCGCCGGAATTATCGTAATGGCCTAAAACAGCTTGTCCGCTACTTCCGGGGAAGGCTTATTGGTCCGCGAGACTTTTGAGCGGACTTTTTTTCCCCGGAAAAGCCGGTCCAGGTCCGTAGCGGACTGCGGTCCCTCGCTTCTGCTCGGAGGTCCGAGTTATCATCTCGCGCCCGACCAGGTCGCGCAGAATATCACGAGCCTGGTAGACGTCGACATCAAAGAGGCGCTGGATGGTACGGCTGTTGACCTCTCCATAATCCATTATGTGATCGATTACTTTCCTGTCGATCTCGTCCATGGCCCTGCTGTGATAGGAGACGGCCGCACCAAGTCTCGCCACGACGTCTCCTCTGAGCCGGTAAGACGGAAAACTGAGGCGCATGGTCCCTCGCGTCGGTTCCAAAATATCCACCGGGCTCGTGGACAGCCGGAGCAGGCTCGCCTGAGCCTCTTCCGCCGAACGCTGGACGATGGGGGCGATCTCGGGCGCGCTGACCGTTCGTTTTCGGCACAGCGTCCTGATGATGAGGAGTGCGTCGGTGTCCTCTTGCTCCTCCGCCGGAAGAGTGGTCAGGAAACGAGCGATTTTCGTGTTGGGCGGCTGACCGCGAAACAGAACCGTCACCTGGTCCTGGTCTTCGGAGATGATTGGTGTGTCACGGCCGGATCTGATCATCTCTCGGAACATCCGGTCCACGCCCTGCCCAACCTCCTCGGCCAGGCCGAGGAGACGGAAGGCCGCCGCGAGCGCGGGGTACCTCGCACGCGATCCCATCGTCAAAATGTTGTGGATGGTGATTCCATTGACCAGCGGCCCGGGCGAGGTGATACGAAGATACTCGGCCGAATGGTCCACGTGCACGGGCGACCGGATCCGCCAGTCGCCATGAATGAAAGCGTTCGCTATGGCTTCCCGCACTGCGGCGGACGGATAATCTTCGATCTGTATCTGCTGGCCGTCGGCAAGCGTCAGCGGAGTGATTCCCTGTCTCGATCTGATCGATTGCAGGAGTTCCTCGAAGACAAGAACCAGGGGTGACTGCATCCGGAGAATGGCATCGGCTTCTCCCGCTTGCGTCCGGCGATGTTGGTACACCACGAGATCGGCAGAAGTCGACACCGAGCCGGAGCACAGGAGGATCTCTCCGGCACGATTCAACGATCCATCATCGGCGATCACTCTCATCGCCCGAAGGAGGTCGATGGCCGACATCCTCCCGTATGACCGGCGCGTCGGATCCGAAGAGTTCTGCAGGAGTCGCATGCAGTATCGAAGCGCCAATGGGTCGATATCGTCGACCGCACGTCCACTGGGTGTCGCCGACCAGTCCAGTCCGCGGCGTTCTTCGGTGAGGCGGCTGATGTCGAGTGGCCGCATGGGAAGACATTGGTCATTGATCCGTTGGTAGGCGTACCCCTTGGTCGTGGAGTAGACGTCCAGCCCCGCCGGGACGCTGACGACCAGCAGTCTCGCCCCCGCGAAATCAAGAGGGGACACCTCGACGAGCAGGCTGGGGTTCGTGAGCTGGTGGATGCGCCCTCTCAGCATCCCAGGATCGAGCTGACATCCCACGAACGCGTCCGGACCGGATCCGGAGTCCACCACCCCGACGACGATATGGCCACCGCCTGCGTTGGCGAAGCAGACGGCCGCCTCCGCGAGGTCGTTGCAGGCATCCTTCAGATCCGGCTTGGCCTCCTTGAAGTCCAGCCTCTCGTTCTCGCACTTGCGCGCCATGGTGCCCTGGAGGACCGCTTCGAGGGCGCGCAGAACGATCTCCATCCTTTGAGCCTCCTTTGAGGAAACTAATACAGTGAACGGTAACCTCAAAGGAGGTCTCAAACCCGCTGGCGCGGCGGGCCCGAAGGTAGATCTTCTCCGCACCTTCGCTGAGTCGTGCGAGCAGCGAGGAACCCCCTCCGGCGGCCGCAGTCTGATGATCATCATTTTGGTCAGAGGAGGGTGGACAGGGTTTCGGCTATTTGTTCTTGGTGGGTGGGGGTGAGGTGGGGGTGGAGGGGGAGGAAGACGTTTGTGGGGCGGTGGGGGGGGTTTTGGGGGGGGGGGGGGGGGGGGGGGGGGGGGGGGTGGAGGGGGAGGGAGAGGATTTCGGTGGCGGCTTTTTCGGTTGTGGGGAAGTCGCCGGGGGTGTGGCCGAGGTGGCGGAAGGCGGGTTGGAGGTGGATGGGGACCGGGTAGTGGATCTGGGCCTGGATGCCGGCGTCCTGGAGGCCGGCGAGGACCTTGTCGCGTTCGGGGACGCGGATGACGTAGAGGTGCCAGACGTGCAGGTTGCCGGGGGCCGTCTGGGGGAGCCGGATTCCCTCGATGCCGGACAGGAGGGTCGCGTAGCGGTCGGCGGCCGCGCGGCGCAGGTCGTTCCAGTGGGCCAGGCGCTTGAGTTTGGCCCGCAGGACCACGGCCTGGAGGGTGTCCAGGCGTGAGTTGAAGCCGAGGGTCTCGTGCTGGTACTTCACCTCGCTGCCGTGGCCGGTCAGCAGCCTGATCGCGCGGGCCAGGGCGGGTGAGGAGGTCAGGACGGCGCCGGCCTCGCCGTAGGCGCCGAGGTTCTTGCCCGGGTAGAAGCTCGTCGCGGCCAGGCCGACCGGCGGGCGCCCGGCCTGGCCGGAGCCCTGGGACTGCGCGGCGTCCTCGACGACGGCAAGGCCGTGCCGGGTGGCGAGGTCGTGGACGGCGGCCATCGGAGCCTGCTGGCCGTACAGGTGGACGGGGATGATCGCGGCGGTGTCCGGGCCGACGGCCGAGGCCGCCGCCTCCGGGTCGAGCAGCAGGTACTCGTCGTCGCAGTCGGCCAGCACCGGGCGCAGACCGGCCCGGATGACCGCCTCCGCCGTGGCGACGAACGTGTTGGCGGGCAGGATCACCTCGGATGGCGTGACATCGGTGTGCGGGGGTGGGGTCAGGCAGGCGCGGAGGGCCAGTTCGATGGCGTCGGTGCCGTTGCCGGCGCCCACACAGTGCGGGACGCCGGAGAAGGCCGCGAACTCCTCCTCGAAGGCGGCGACGTCCGGGCCCTGCACGAAGGAGGTGTTCAGCAGGACCCGGTCGAAGCCCTGGCGCACCTCATCGGCCACCTCGGCGTGGGCGGCTCGCAGATCGACGAAGGGGATCATGTCAGGCTCCATCGGTGACGTGGCTTGGACGGACGAAACGGGCGGGCACTCCGGCCCAGACCTCGCGGGGAGGGATGTCGCGGGTGACGACGGACCCCATGCCGACCAGGGCGTAGGAGCCGATGGTCAGGGTCTCGCGGACGAGGGCGCCTGAGCCGATGTAGGCCCCCCGCTCGACGTGGACGCCGCCGGCGAGCCGCGCGCCCGCGGCGAGGGTGGCGAAGTCCCCGATCACGTCGTCGTGGGTGAGGGTCACGTGGGGCATCACGCTGACGTGCGCGCCGACGGTGACGGCGGCGGTCAGCACCACCTGGGCCAGGACGACCGACCCCGGGCCGATGGACGAGGTCCGGGACACGGCGGCGGCGGGGTGGACCAGGGTGGCGTACCGCTCGACCGGCAGGCCGAGGCGGGCGACGACCCTGGCCCGGCTGGCGTAGTCGCGTGGGCTGCCCGTGCAGACCACGATCTTGGCGTCCTCCCGCGCGGCCGCCTCGCCTGACCCGCCCAGCACGGGCACGCCGTCCACGACGGTGCCCTGCTTGGCGGGGTCGTCGTCCAGGTGGCCGAGCAGGTCCCAGGTGGGGGTGACCTCGTTGACCGCGTGGACGAGCTGCGCGGTCTCCCGCGCGAACCCGCCGGCCCCGACGATGAGCAGCGGGACGGGGGGGAGGGTCATGGCGTCTCCAGCGAGTGCCGCGCGATCAGTGGTGGGGCGGTCATGGGGTGTCCAGGGAGGGCCGCGTGGTCATGGGGTTTCCTTGATGGCTCTTAGGGTGGCTCGGCGGCGGTAGCCGTAGAGGGCGACGACCAGGAGGGCGATGGTGCCGGCGGTGGCGAGGACCGCGAGGTCGGGGGTGATGGTGCGCAGGGCGAGGACGGCGGCGGCGCCGACGGCGAGCGCGGCCAGGAGGGCGGGCCACAGGTCGCGCGCGAGGGCGAGGAGGGGTACGCCGGAGCGGGCGAGCTGCCACAGGTAGGCGGGCAGGACCACGACGCCGGCCACCGCCACCAGCGCGACGGCGGCGCCGCGCAGCCCGTCCTGGTGGACGCCGATCCACATCGCCGGGACCAGGGCGGCCAGCCACAGGCCCTGGACGGCGAGCACCGCGCGGGACCGTTCGATGACCACCAGGTAGTCGTAGACCAGCTCGAAGAAGATCCGCATCCCGGCGAGCACCCCCAGCCCGGCGAGCGCGATGGCCGCCGGTTCCCACCGGTCCCCGTAGACGAACCGGATGATCGCGGGCGCGGCGCCGCTGAGCAGCAGGCACACGGGCAGGGTCAGGCCGACGAGCAGGGCCGCGACGGTGACGAACGACCGGTTGAGTGTCGGGCGGTCGTGCTGCAGCCGGGCGAACGCGGCGGGGGCCACCGCGCGCACGGGCTGGGAGAACACCGCGACCGGCCACCCGGACAGGTTGACGGCCAGGACGTAGAAACCGAGGGCGGTGGACCCGAGTACGTGGCCGACGACGATCTGGTCGGCGTACCCCACGGCGAAGACCAGCAGCGACGCCCCCGCGAGCGGCAGGCCGAACCTGACCAGCCGCCTGGCCACGTCCGGGTCGAAGCCGAACCGCAGCCGCTGGGGCGCGAAGGAGATGAGGAGCGCGCCTCCGGCGAGCGAGCCGCAGACCCGGCCGACGGCCAGGCTCATCGCCCCCCACCCGAGGAAGGCCAGCGTGAGGGAGATCAGCGCGCCGAGCCAGTTGTCGACCTGGTCGGCGATCATCTTGCGTCCCTGCATGAACTCGCGCTGCATCAGCGCCGCCGAGGTGGAGACCAGCCCGTTGGTCACGACGCTGATCGCGAGCACCCGTACGGGGCCGGTCGCGGCGGGGTTGCCCATCGCCTCGGCGAACGCGGGGGCGGCCAGGACGAACCCGGCGCAGACCAGCACGCTGAACCCGGCGGACATGGTGGCGACGGTGGGGACGATCGAGCGGGGGTCGTCGGGCCACCGCACGATGGCCAGGCTGACGCCCAGTTCGTTGATGCTGAGCATGGCGAGCAGCGCGACGAGCGCGACGGCGAACGTGCCGAACTCGCTGGGCCCGAGGACCCGGGCCAGCGTGATGCCGATGGCGAGGGTCCCGAACCGGGCGGCCAGGGTGCTGACGAAGCTCCACCCGAGCGCCTTGCCCGCCTTGGCGCGCAGCGAGGGCGCCTCGACGCCGGTCATTTCCGGTTCCTGGCGACGGCGTTGAAGTCGTCGCGGGTGTGGGTGCCGCGCAGGCGGTCGTAGCGGCGGCGGAGCTTGTAGTTCAGCACGCCCGCCGCGGTGCCGAGCGCGTCGAGGGCGGCGGGCCGTTCGCTGACGGCCCGCTCGTAGATCTCCACCTGGACGCGGGCCGCCCGCTCCAGGCTGAACCGCTCGACGACCAGGCGCCTGCCGTACTCGCCCAGCTCGCGGCGCAGCCCGGGGGCCGCGTGCAGCCGGCGGATCAGGTGTTCCAGCCGCGCGGCGCCCTCTTCGCGCCCGTGCCCGAGGCCGTACCAGCCCTGGCCGAGGAATGTCTTCTCGCTGTCGGGGGTCAGCAGCTCGAAGAACCCGAGCTCGCCCTGGACGATGAGCGGTTTGCCGAACGCCAGGGACCGCAGTGCCGAGCCGCCCATGCCGAGGCAGACGGTCGCGGCGGCGTACGCGGGACGGGGGTCGAGGAGCTGGCCGGTGACGACGACGACCCGGCGGCCGGCGGCCGAGTTGGCCGAGGCGGCGCGGTGTTCCACGTCGGCCCTGGCCGGGCCGTCGCCGACCACGACGAGCCGCGTGTCCAGTTCGGGCGCCAGGCGGCCGACGACGTCGATGGCGGTGAGCAGTCCCTCCAGCTTGAGCTCGGGGACCAGCCGCCCGACCACGACGAGGTCGAACGGCCCTCCGCCGGGGCCGAGGCCGTACTCGCGGCGGAAGTCCTCCGCCGGGTGCCCGGGGGCGTTGGCCACCACGTCGACGGGGGGTTCGATGAGGTGGACGCGGCGGCGGCCGGGCGCCGCCTGTTCCTGGATCTCGCGGGTGCCGACGACCAGGGGCAGCGACGACGGCAGGAACGGCGCCACCGACATGGACATGATCGTGCAGACGGCGGCGGCCGGGCCGCGCAGGCCCGCGTAGAACGCCTCGACACCGGGGGGCCACTCGTACCCGTGGACCACGTCGAGGCCGCGCCGCACCGCGAGGTCGCGCAGCAGCCGCACGGTCGCGGGGGAGGGCCTGCGCCGGCCGGGGCTCAGCGGGAGGTGCTCCAAGCCCGCGGCGGTGACGTGCCCGACCAGCGGGCCCGGCTCGCCGATCACGCTGACGTCGTGGCCGAGCCGCTGGACGGCCCCGGCCAGCTCGACGGCGTTGAGCTGGCTCCCGCCGACCTCCATGGCGTGGGGGTACACCAGAATGCGCACGTTCATGCCTCCCTGGGACACGCCGGACGGCGCACGGTCAGGCCACGGCGGCCCGGGCGTGCGCGGTGGAGGGCGGTCACCGGCCCGCGGCGGCGTGGACGGCCTCGACGACCTGGTCCTGCTCCGCCTCGGTCATCGCGTGGAACAGCGGGAGGATCAGCGAGCTGGCCGTCAGCCATTCGGTGGCCGGAAGCCCGGCGGACGGCACGCCGGCGTACGCCGGTTCCAGGTGGGCGGCCATGATGCCCCTGCGGGCCGAGACGCCGCGCTCGGCGAGGAAGGCGAGCAGCGCGTCGCGGCCGACGGGGAAGTCGTCGGGCAGCGCGATCCAGAACGACTGGAAGTTCGACCGGCCGTACGCGGGGTCGCGGACGGTGACGAGCCCGGGGACGTCGGCCAGGAGCTCCTGGTAGCGCGCCGCCAGCGCCCGTCGGCGGGCGATCAGTTCGGGCAGCCTGCGGAGCTGGACGAGCCCCACGGCCGCCTGCAGGTCGGTCATCCGGTAGTTGAACCCGACCTCGGTGTACTCCTCGGGCACGGTGGAACCGGTGGCGTGCCGGTCGGCGGCGCTGACGCTCATGCCGTGCTCCCGCAGCCGTTTCGCGCGGGCCGCCCACTCCGGGTCGTCGGTGGTGAGCATGCCCCCCTCGCCGGTGGTGAGGAGCTTGCGGGGGTGGAAGGACCAGGCGGACAGCGCCGAACCGGCGCCCACCGGCCGTTCGCGGTAGACCGAGCCCGCGGCGCATGCGGCGTCCTCGACCAGCGTCAGCCCGTCGTGGGCGGCGCGGATCTCCTCGACGTCGGCGGGCACGCCGGCCTGGTGGACGACGATGACCGCGCGGGTGCGGGGCGTACGCGCGGCGTCGACGGTCTTGGCGGTGAGGTTCCCCGTCGCGGGGTCGACGTCGGCGAACACCGGGGTGGCGCCGGTGTACCGCACGACGTTCGCGGTCGCGATGAACGACAGGGACGGCACCACCACCTCGTCCCCCGGCCCGACGCCGGCGAGCACCAGCGCGAGGTGCAGCGCGGTCGTGCAGGAGGAGGCGGCCACCCCGTGGCCGGCCTCGACGCTCGCCGCGAACGACCGCTCGAACTCGGCCACCCTCGGCCCCTGCGCCACCCAGCCGGAGGCGATGACCTCGCCGACGGCGGCCTCCTCCTCGGGCCCGAACCACGGCCGCATCACCGGGATCATCGCCCGGCCCCCTCTCTGGTCTTCAGGTGGAGAAGGCCGGCCAGCAGGCCGACCCTCTGGTTCCAGTCGTGCCGTGCCGCGAAGGCCCGCCGCCGCTGGGCGAGTGCGGGCGTCCGTGGGGCGCGCAGCCCCGCCGTCACGGCGGCGGCGAAGTCCGCCGGGGTCCGCGCGACGGGGATGAGCGGCCCGGCGTCCAGCCAGGCGGTCGCAGGCAGGTCGGTGGAGACCGCCGCCCGCCCCGCCGCCAGGTACTCCAGCGTCTTCAGCGGGAAGCTCGCCCGGTTGAACTCGCTTTCCGCGTACGGGGTGAGGCCGACGTCGATGATCCGCAGGTACGACGGCAGCTCCTCGTACGGTTTGCGCCCCACCCAGTGCACGTTGGGCCGCCCGACGAGCGCGGGCCACCGCTCCGGCTCGTACCCCTCCGACCGGGGCCCGACGAGCACCAGGGGCGCCCCGGTGGCCGCGACGGCCTCCAGCAGGGCGATGTCGATGCGGGCGTTGATGTGCCCGACGAACCCGGCCACCGGCCGCCCCGCCAGCTCCATGGGCAGGTCGCCCGGCAGGGCGGCGTCGTCGACGGTGTCGTAGGCGGCGACGTCGCACCCGTTGGGGATCAGGGTGGCCGCCCGGCCGAGCAGGGCGACGCGGTCGACCAGGCCGGGGGAGACGACGGCGACCGCGTCGGCGCGGGCCGTCATGCGGCGCTCGGCCTGGGCCAGCCGCGCGGCCGACATGCGGATCAGCGACGCGCCGGCCACCAGGTCGTCGGTGACGTACCGCAGGGTCCGCGCCTCCCGTGCGACGTCCAGCAGGTCGGTCGTCCCGGCCACGACGACCGCCGTGACGCGTCCCCCCGTCTTGCGCACGGCGGCGCGTACGGCCTGGCGGGCGAGCACGGCGGTGACGCGGTCGACGCCCCGCCGGTACGCGGCGGGCGGGGCGACGGGGCTCAGCCGCCAAAGGTGAGGCCGGACACGCCGCAGCACGTGTCCGGCCTCACCGGTCTGTGGGTCGCGCAGCCCGGAGCGGACGGGGCGCGGGGGGTCGACGTACAGCACGTCGGTGTGCGCGCTGAGCCGGTCGGCCATGTGCCGGTCGGTCCCGGTCACGCCGTCGTAGCGCGTGCCTCCGCCGTAGACGAGGAGGTCGTTCACCGGGTCTTCTCGGCGCGCCACCAGGCGACGAGGCGGCGCAGGCCCTCCTCGAGGTCCACCTCGGCCTTCCAGCCGAGCCGCTCGGCCGCCGCGCCGACGTCGGCCAGCCGGCGGGTCACGCCGTTGATCGCGCGGGGCGGCCCGAACTCCAGGCCGAGGTCGCCGGCGTCCATGACCGAGACGAGGGCCTCGGCCAGGCCGCGCAGGCTGGTCTCGGTGGCGGAGGCGATGTTGAAGACCTGGTCGGTGGCGTCGCTCTCGGCGGCCAGGAGGTTGGCGCGGGCGATGTCCTCGGTGTAGACGAAGTCCATGGTCTGCAGGCCGTCGCCGAGGATCAGCGGCGGCTGCCCGGCCTCGATGCGCTCCATCCAGCGGATCAGCACCTCGGTGTAGAGGCCGTGGATGTCCATCCGGGGGCCGTACACGTTGAAGTAGCGCAGGGCCACGTAGTCGAGCCCGCGCATCGCGTGGAAGCTGCGCAGCAGCCCCTCGTTGAAGGTCTTGGCCGCGCCGTACAGGGTGTCGTTGTCGTAGGGGTGGTGGTCCTCGCGGGTGGGGAACTCGGTGGCCAGGCCGTACACCGACGCCGACGACGCGGCGACGATCTTGCGCACGCCCGCGTCGGCCGCCGCCTCGACGACCTCGTAGGTGCCGTCCACCAGCACCTCCAGCGCCAGCCGTGGCTCCTCGGCGCACTGGGTGATGCGGATGGCGGCCTGGTGGAAGACCACGTCCATGCCCTCGGTCACCGACCGTACGAGCGCGGTGTCGCGGATGTCGCCCTCGACGACGCGCAGGCGTCCCGCGCCCGCCTCGGCGGCCTCGGCGAGGTTGGCCCGGCGGCCCCTGACGAAGTTGTCGAGCACGACCACCTCGGCGGCGCCCGCCGCGAGGAGCTGGTCGACGATGGTCGAGCCGATCGTGCCCGCGCCCCCGGTCACCAGGCAGCGGCTGTTTTCGATCATCGGGCGGTTCCCCCCAGTTCGATTCTTCTGCCGTCGTTCTCGATGCTCCGCCCGGCCGCCTCCAGGAGCGCGAGCACGCGCAGCCCGGACCGGCCGTCGGTCAGCGGCGCCCGGCCCTCGCGGATGGCCGCCGCGAACTCGTGCATCACCCCGCGCAGTGCCTCACGCTCGGGCAGGGCGGGCACGACGACGTCGCCGGTGCGGTAGGAGATGAGCGCCGCGCGGCGCTCATCCTGGCCCGCGGCCGACAGGTCGACCCCCCGGTCGTACACCGCGAGGCGTTGCGCGGGGTTGACGTCGTCCCACACGATCGTGCGGCGCGACCCGCCGATCACGGTCGTACGGATCTTGGTCGGGCTGAGCCAGTTGACGTGCACGTGGGCGATGGCGCCCGAGGACAGCCACAGGGTCAGGTAGGCCAGGCACGGGCGGCCCGCCCCGATCGGGTCGGAGGTGTGCGCGGCCACCGCGGTCGGGACGACCCCCTCGGGCAGCACGAAGTCCAGGATGGACAGGTCGTGTGGCGCGAGGTCCCACAGCACGTCCACGTCGGGCTGGACGAGCCCGAGGTTGATGCGGACCGAGTCGACGAACTGGACGTCGCCGAGCTCGCCCGAGGCGATGAGGTCGCGGATCCTGCGGACCACCGGCGTGTAGCAGAAGGTGTGGTCGAGCATCAGCACCTTGCCCCGCTCCTCGGCGAGGGCGACCAGCTTGGCGCCCTCGTCGTAGGTCGGGGTCAGTGGCTTCTCGACCAGCACGTGCTTGCCGGCGTCCAGCGCGGCCCTGACGAGGTCGAAGTGGGTGCGCGCCGGGGTGGCGATGGCCACCGCGTCCACCGACGGATCCTGGAGCACCTGGTCCACCGAGGACGTCGGCCGTACCGTGGTGTAACGGCCGAGCACCGCCTTGGCACGTTCCTCGTCGAGGTCGCACAGCCATTCGAGGCGCAGCTCAGGGGTGGCCATGGCGTTGCGCACCAGGTTCGGGCCCCAGTATCCGGCACCGATCACGGCAAGGCCGATCGACGTCACACGGGTCTCCTCTCGGTCGGCCGGGTGGTCCGATCGCCTGCCCTGGCGATCGGACCACACGCGGGTGAAGGGACTAGCTCGACGGGGTGAACAGGGCGTCCACCCAGTAGTTCGCGCCGTTGAAGCTGGCGGTCGGGAAGCCCGAGGACGTCCCGTACCGGTACACGCCGTTGCCGCCCGCCGCGCCGCCGTTGGCCAGGGCGTGCAGCGGTGAGTTGTCGTAGGGGCCGGAGTTGAAGTAGCCGCCGTCGCCCGCGTAGTGCCCGTCGGGCGCGAGGTAGGAGGCCACGTACACCTGGCCGGCGGTGACGCTCACCGGGGTGGTGAAGGTCAGCGACTGCCAGCCCGAGGCGGTCTCGCCGGTGAAGGTGCCGGTGGCCAGCAGGGTGCCCGTGGCGCTCCACAGGTTGCCCACGTGGGTCCCGGTGTTGCCTGCGCCCTTGTAGAAGCGGACGCCGGTGACGGTGCCGTCCATCTCTGCGGTGAACTTCACCCCCACCTCGACCGCGTCGGGGTCGTTGATCGAGGGGGTGCCGGGGGTGGCGTTGCTCGCCCATATGGAGCACGGGCAGCTCGCCGGCCCGCCGGTGGTGAACGACCACGACGTGGTGGTCATGGCGTTGTCGGCGTCGTCCTCGGCGCCGCTCACCGCGACCGTGAAGGTGGTGCTCTGCGCCAGCGGGTCCTCAGGGGTGAAGGTGAGCAGCGTGCGGGCCTCGTTGAGCGTGACGTCGCCCGGCACCTCCTGGTTCGCCCCGTCCTTCACCGTGATCTCGGCGGTGCCGTCCTGGACGGGCTCGCTGAACGTCGCCGTCACCGCCGTCCCGGTGGCCACGCCGGTGCCGCCGTGGTCGGGCGACTTGAGCGTGACGTACGGCGCGGTGGTGTCGGCCAGCTTGGAGAAGACCACGTCCACCCAGTAGTTGGTCGCCGACCACGACTCGGTCGGGAACGAGCGGGTGCCGTACTTGTAGACGCCGTTGCCGCCGTTCCCCGTGCTCGCCAGCGTGCGCAGCGGGGTCACCGTCACCTGCGAGGCCAGGCCGTTGTAGGTGGCCGCGTAGTGGCCGTTCGGCGCGTGGTACGAGGCGACGTAGGTGGTGTCCTTGGTCACCGGCACCGGAGTGTTGAAGTACACCTCCTGCCAGCCCTCGGTGGACTCGTCGGTGAAGGTCGCCGTGGCCAGCTCGCCGCCGGCGGAGTTCCACAGGGTGCCGGTGTGCGTCCCGGTGTTCCCCTCGCCCTTGTAGAAGCGGACGCCCTCGATGAAGCCGTCCGTGGTGGACTGGAACTTGACGCCCACCTCAAGGGAGCCGGTGTCGTTGACGCTCGGCACGTCCGGGACGGTGACGTCGGGCCACACGCTGCACGGGCAGACGCCGGCCGTCCAGGTCTTCGCCGTGGTGAAGGAGAAGGTGTACGGCGCGGCCATGGTGTTGCTCGCGTCGTCCTTGGCGCCCGACACCGACACGGTGAACCGCTCACCGGGGGCCAGCGGCGCGGCCGGCGCGAAGGTGAGCGAGGTGTGGGCGGGGTCGAGCGAGGCGGTGCCGGCGACGGTCGCGTTCGAGGAGTCCTTGAGCGTGAACGTCGCGCCGCTCGCCTGGACGGGCTCCCCGAAGGTGACCTTCGGCTGGACCGTGGTGGGGACGCTGGAGGAGCCGGGGACCGGCGTGGCCGAGACGGCCGCGGGCGGGTAGATGTCGTTGATGGTGAAGACGACGTCCACCCAGTAGTTGCCGCCGTTGTAGGTCTGGTTCGGGAAGCCCTCTCCCGACCGGTAGACGCCGTTGCCCGCGGTCTCGGTGGCCGCGGGCGCGGTGAGCGGCGCGGTGACCGTCGGCTGGTAGCGGAAGTAGTTCGCGTCGGCGGCGTAGTGGCCGTTCGGCGCGTAGTAGGACGCGATGTACTCGGTGTTCGCGGTGAGGTGGACCGGCGAGGCGAAGGTGAGCTTCTGCCACCCGCTGGAGGTCTCCCCGGTGAAGGTGCCGGTGGCCAGCTCCTGCCCGGAGGCGGTCCACAGGGTGCCGGTGTGCGTCCCGGTGTTGCCGGTGCCCTTGTAGAACTTGACGCCCGTCAGGTAGCCGTTGACGGCCGGGGTGAAGCGCACGCCGAGCTCCAGCGCGCTGGTGTCGTTCTCGGACGGGTTGGCCGGGGCCGAGGAGGAGGTGAACAGGCTGCACGGGCAGTCGACGGTGACGTTCTTCGACACCTCGGCGCTGACGTTGCCGCTGTCGTCGGCCACGCGGACCTTGATGGTCGCGGCGCCCGCGCCGGTGACCTTCCAGGAGTAGCTCCAGCTCGCGCGCCCGGTGGCCGGGTGCCAGGTGGTGCCGCCGTCGGTGGAGACCTCAACGCCGCCGACCTGGCCGCCGACGTCGGCGGCGGTGCCGGTGACGCTGACCGTCGTGCCGTTGTTCACGGTGGCGTTCACGGCGGGGGCGGTGACGACCGCGACCGGCGCGGTGACGTCGGTCGACTTGAGCGCCGCGTTCAGCCCGCCGGTGAGCGACTTGGGCTGCACGCCCATGTCGGCGAGCAGGTTCACCGTCGCCTGCTTGATACGCGTGTCGCTGTAGTCGGTCTCGTCGTAGGAGTCGTGGGTGCCGTCCAGGCCCCACGACCACTGCACGGTGCCGGCGCCGAAGACCAGGGCGCCGCTCGGCGCGCGGTGCAGGGTCATGCGGTGGGTGGCGCTCTTGGCGGCGACGTTGGTGCCGTAGTCGATGAGCACCTGCTCGGCCGTGTACGTCGTGCTCGACAGCGGCACCTGGCCCTTGGGCCGGAAGCCGTTGTCGGCGTCCTCGTCCCATTCGTAGCCGACGAGGCCGGGGACGCTGATCGACCCGGAGAGCTGGGTGGCGATGGTGGTGCCCCGCCAGAAGCGCATCTTGCCGTCGGCGGCCGGCACGGTCAGCGGGATCGCGGCGCAGTCGTCGTCGGAGGAGTTGCAGTTGACCGAGAACAGGGTGCCGGTGAGGGCGTTCTCCGGCTTGCCGCCGTCGGCGGGCGGGCTGAAGCGCGGGTCGCGCCAGGTGCCCGTCCACACGTTGGGGAGCGGGTCGATCTTGCCGTTCGCGTGAGTCTCCTTGTAGGAGACCAGGGTGCGGTAGGAGTTCTCCCAGCGGGTCTTCCAGTAGACCTCGTTGCCGCTGAAGAACGCGAGGTTCACGCCGTTGTCGCGGGCGTTCTCGAAGGCGGCGCGCTCCTCGCCCGACCAGTACTCGTCATGGCCGACCGACAGCACCGACTTGTGGTTGAGCAGGGTGGACGGCGCGCGTGCCGCGTCCAGGGAGGACATGTACGACACGTTGTAGCCGTTGGCCTCCAGCCAGCGGATCATGGGGTACTCGTTGGCGAACACGAAGTCGCGGCCCCAGGGGGTGGACTCGCGCGTGTTGAAGGGCCGGTTGTAGCTGACCTTGACGGCCCGGCCCGGCGCCACGACGCTGTCGCCCCGGTAGAGGCTGTTGAGCACCTTGTTCGGGTTGTCCTCGGTGGCCGGGATGTCGCCCCAGGAGTTGTAGGCCTGCCAGGTGCTGTCGGAGGTGCGGAACAGCAGGTCGGCCGTGCTCGCGTCGTCGCGGACGACGAAGACGATGTGGGTGTCGTCGTCGGTGTCGGTGCGCACCACGTGGGCGAAGTAGACGCCCGAGACCGCTGTGGCGGGAACGGTCCAGCTCGCGACCGTGCCCCAGGCGCAGGCGACCTCGCCGGTGGTGGTGTTCTCCGGGCAGTTCGGCTGGAACCTGGACACCGACGTGGTGGCGGGCACCGTGGTGATCTTCCGGGCGCCGTTGCCCTGGTAGTAGCCCATCCGGTAGATGTCGACCCGCAGGGTCAGCGCCGTGGAGCGGACCTTGAAGTTCACCGTCTGGCCCAGGTTGACGCTCATCTGGTCGCCGTAGCCCTCGACGGTGCCGTGCGGATTGGTGTCCCACTCCGTCCGGTCGCTGCCCTCGTTCTGGTTCTCACAGGTGATCTTGTTGCCACCCGCGTCGCACGGGCCCAGCGCGATCGCCGGCGCGGCGGGGGCCGTCAGTAAGGCGGCCAGCGTCAACGCTGCTGCTGTGATCGCCGAAAGTCGTCGGCGCGCGGCACTGCGCGGTTTCATGAAGCTCCCACGTGATTCGAAGGGTCGGATGCCCCGGTGGTGCTCACGCTGTGGAGCGTGGTCCCGACGAATCGACGTCCCGATGGTGAACTCGGTTTACGTGACTTCACCAACTGCCGTCCCAGTGGTCACACGAGTCAGCGCCGGTCGCCCCGCTGTGATGACATACCGGAGCCGGTCCGTCACAAAGTGTGATGGACCGAGCCTCGACCGCTTGTCGCATAATCTCCGCTTTTTTGCTGATAATTCGATGGGGAGAAAAGGTGATATGTCAGATCTGGGCGCCTCGGGGGCTACTTCTCCTTGATCGCGAGAACGGACTTCACAAGCCCGCCCAGCCGCTCGAAACGAATTTCCGAGGACGGGAAGTAGTGCCGCATCTCGGTAATGCTCAGCAGCTCCACCTCCATGACGATGTTCCGCGCCGCCTCCCGGTCGGAGGTGGGGGTGTGCACGAGCGGCCACCGGCGGAGCAGCGCCGTACGGGCGGCGATCGGGAGGTACTGGAACCCCGGGAACAGGAAGTGCGGCTCCACGGGGAAGTAGCGGTAGGGCGTCTGCACCCAGTGGCGCTCGGCCAGCCGGTGGACGGAGTCGGCGAACATCCGCCGCCGCAGGTGCCCCCCGACGTGCTCGATGACGGCGTTGGAGAACACCAGGTCATAGTGAGTGTCGAGGATGCCGGGCGGCAGCGCGCACGCGTCGGCCACGTCGGCCCTCAGCCAGCCCGGCAGGTCCGCGGGAGGCGTCTCCAGGTTGACGATCTGCACGTGGGCCGGCTGGACGGGCGCCCGCAGCCAGGCGCTGGCGGTGCCGCCGAGGTCGATCACCGACATGCTGGACAGGTCTGGAAAACTCTCCGCGAACCAGTTCCAGCGCCGGGCCCTGGCCTTGGCGCCGAGCGAGTCGGGCGCGTCGACGAAGCGGCTCCGGAGGGCGTTCAGACGGCTCATTGGTCTCCTTGGCGGGGAGTTCGTGGGGGGACAGGAGCTCGTGACCATTGTTCTGCTGTTTTCGGCACGTTCCAATGGAACCGCCCAACTATCGCAGACCACATCCGGCCACGGTGCGCTCCGGGGTCATTCGATAGCGCACCGAGACGGGGCCTGGCACTCTTGGCGTCGTGGAGCAACTCAGCATCGAAGACGCCTACCTGTTCACCCCGGCCGTCCACGGAGACGACAGAGGAACGTTCCTGGAGTGGTTCCGGGCCGACCTCCTGGTCTCGGCCGTCGGCCACGGCCTGAACCTCGCCCAGGCCAACTGCTCGGTGTCGCGGCGCGGCACCCTGCGCGGCGTGCACTTCGCGGACGTGCCGCCGAGCCAGGCCAAGTTCGTCACCTGCGTCAGCGGCAGCGTCCTTGACGTCGTGGTCGACGTCCGCGTGGGGTCCCCGACGTTCGGCCGGTGGGAGACGGTCGAGCTGGACGACCGCACCCGGCGCGGCGTGTACGTCGGCGAGGGCCTGGGCCACGCCTTCCTGGCGCTCAGCGAGCAGGCCATCGTGATCTACGCCTGCTCCGAGCCCTACGCGCCGCGCCGCGAGTACGGGGTGCACCCCCTGGACCCCGAGCTGGGCATCGCCTGGCCCGCGGACGTGGAACCGCTGCTGTCCCCCAAGGACGCCGCCGCCCCGACGCTGGAGGAGGCGCGGGAGAAGGGCCTGCTGCCGCTGTACGAGGACTGCCTGGCGTACTACGCGAAGCTGCGCGGCGAGGCCTGAGCGCGGGCGCGGCGGCGTTCGCCGGACGCGGCGTGACGGAGGCGTGACAGCGGGTTTTGGCTACGGTGGATCGGTGAATTGTGATGCCTAAATCACGGTATCCCTCGTGAATTCGGTCCATTAAGCGGATAAAAAGCGAGATCTGGTTGTCTACTCGTTTCCCAACCGCAACAATGGCCTCGCACTGAAACATGATCGGAGTCCGGCCACACGCGCCGGAGGTGGAGGCTTGTGCCAGTGAGCAACTCCCGGCATGCGGACGGACGGCGTGGACGCCGTCCCTCGTCCGCGAGATCTCGATCCGCTGGGTCGCCCCGGTTCCCCATGATGGGACGGGTGTCGTTGCTGGCCGCCGCCGCGTTGTTGGGGGCAACCGTCACGGTGGTGGTCATCAACCGGGGGCCCTCGGCTCCCGCGCCGACCTCGAACGCCGCACCCGTATCGGCCGAAGTGACCCTGGAGTCCAGTCTCTGGAAGTCCAAGAAGGCCGTCAAAGGCAAGACCCTGGCCGAGCACACGCCGCTGGAACTCGGCACGCGCTTCAAGGCGGGCCGCGACGGCGAGGTGGCCGGCGTGCGGTTCTACAAGCCCGCCTCCGAGCGCGGCACGCACCGCGGCAGCCTGTGGGGCCCGGACCGCAAGCTGCTGGCGAAGGTCACCTTCACCGGCGAGACGCGAAGCGGCTGGCAGCAGGCACTGTTCTCCACGCCGGTGCCGATCGTCGCGGGCCGCGTCTACACCGTCTCCTACCACACGGCCAACGGCGGGTACGTGGCCGAGCGCGGCGGGCTGGACGAGCCCGTCACGGTGGGCCCGCTGACCGCGCAGGCCGGGGTGTTCGCCCCCGCCGCCAAGGCGTCCTTCCCATGGCGCCGCCACTCCGCCCGGGTGAACTACTGGGTCGACGTCATCTTCCGGCACCGTGAACGCCGTGACATCCCCCGCCCGTCGCAGCGGCCCTCCGACGGCGTCACCGCCGGCCCGAGCACGCCGCCCGAGGTCTCGGCCACCCCGACGGTCACCGAATCCGGCCCGCCGACCGGCGAGGTCAGCGCGACGCCGTCGGTGACTCCGCCGGAGTCGAGCCCCCCGGCCTCCGCCACCCCCTCGGCGACCCCGACGAGGTCCGCCACGCCCAGCGCCGAACCCCCGGCGAGTCACACGCCGAAGCCGTCGCCCAGCGCCGACCCGACCAAGCAGCCGACCAGGGACCCCTCGCCCACGCCGAGCAGGACGCCGCCGGCGTCACCGCCGTCCACGAGCTTCCCCGGCGCGGCCGACACCGGGGTGCCCTCGGGCACGAACCTCAAGGCGAGCAAGTCGATCACCGTCACCAAGGACGGCACCGTGATCGACGGCATGGAGGTCAGCGGCGAGATCAACGTCGACGCCGACAACGTGACCATCAGGAACACCCGGCTGGCGGCGGCGCCCGGCGACTGGGGGATCATCCAGCGGCAGGGCCACACCGGCCTGAAGGTCGAGGACAGCGAGATCTTCGGCAACGGCCGCGACCGCACCCAGTTCGGGATCATCAACCAGGGCCGGGAGCTGACGGTCCGGCGGGTCGACATCCACACGATCAGCAACGGCATCCTCACCGAGCAGGGCCTGGTGGAGGACTCCTACCTCCACGACCCGAAGTACTTCTCCGGTGACCACACCGACATGATCATGTGTACGAGCGGGCCGCCGTCCGGGGCCACGCTGGTGATCCGCGGCAACACCGTCATCAACACGCTGGAGCAGACCGGCGCGATCGCGCTCTTCCAGGACTTCGGCGTGGTCCGCAACGTCACCGTCGAGGGCAACTTCCTGGCCGGCGGCGGCTACTCCCTGTACGGCGGCGCCGGCGCCAAGGGCACCTCGTCCAACATCAAGGTCCTGAACAACGTGTTCAGCCGGGACGTGTGGGCCAAGGGCGGCTACAACGGCCCGGTGGCGTACTGGGACAAGGGCGGGACCAACGAGTGGAAGGGCAACGTCTGGGAGGACGGCAAGCCCGTCCCCGAAGGCGGCTGAGCACATGACGAAGGGCCCTCCGCGGATGTTCGCGGGGGGCCCTTCGTGGTGCCGTTCGTGTGCCCTGAGGGTCGGCGGCCGCCAGGTCGCGGTCAGCCCACCTGCCAGGTGTCGCCGCCGCGCAGCAGGTCGCCGAGCTGCCCGGGGCCGCGCTCGGCCACGGCCTCCTCGAGCTGCTCGGTCATCAGCGTGTCGTACGTCGGGCGGTCGACCGAACGGAAGATCCCGATCGGCACGTGCTCGAACGCGGGCTCGTCCAGCCGGGACAGCGCGAACGCCACCGACGGGTCGGGGTTGTGCGCGTCGTGCACGAGGATCTCGCCCTCGGGCACCGTGGACCGCTCGACGACCTCGATGCCGCCGTTCGCCGCGCGGCGCACCGCCTTGGAGGCCGACACGATCGGCAGGCCGTGCTCCAGGCGCAGCGTGATGTCGTCACGCAGCCCCGGGTCCTTCAGCGGCTCGAAGGCGTTGTCGTTGAAGATGTTGCAGTTCTGGTAGATCTCGACCAGGCTCGTGCCGCGGTGCGCCACGGCCTCGCGCAGCACCGACTGGAGGTGCTTGCGGTCGGAGTCGAGCGTGCGGGCCACGAAACCGGCCTCGGCACCGAGGGCGAGCGAGATCGGGTTGAACGGCTTGTCCAGCGAGCCCATCGGCGTGGACTTGGTGATCTTGCCGACCTCGGACGTCGGGGAGTACTGCCCCTTGGTCAGCCCGTAGATCCGGTTGTTGAACAGCAGGATGTTCATGTTGACGTTGCGGCGCAGCGCGTGGATCAGGTGGTTGCCGCCGATCGACAGCGCGTCGCCGTCGCCGGTGATCACCCAGACGGACAGGTCGGGGCGGGACGCGGCCAGGCCCGTCGCGATCGCCGGCGCGCGGCCGTGGATCGAGTGGAAGCCGTAGGTGTTCAGGTAGTACGGGAACCGGGAGGAGCAGCCGATGCCCGACACGAACACGATGTTCTCGCGCTTCAGGCCCAGCTCGGGCAGGAAGCTCTGGACCGCGGCCAGGATGGCGTAGTCACCGCACCCGGGGCACCAGCGCACCTCCTGGTCGCTCTTGAAGTCCTTGAGGGTCTGCTTCTCCGTGGCCCGGGGGATGAGGGTCAGCCCGGTGCCGCCGATGGGGGGTGCGATATGCCCGTTCATCGCGATATCACTCACTGTCGATCACGTCCTGGATCACTCCGGCCAGCTCTTCGGCCTTGAAGGGAAGACCGCGCACGCGGTTGTAACTGATGATGTCGACCAGGAACCGGGCCCGCAGCAGGAGCGCGAGCTGGCCGAGGTTGATCTCCGGCAGCAGGACCTTGTCGTAGGAGCGCAGCACCTCCCCGATGTTGGAGGGCAGCGGGTTGAGGTGGCGCACGTGGACCTGGGCGACCTTCCCGCCCGCCTTGCGCACCCGCCGCACCGCGGCCGCGATCGGCCCGTACGTCGAGCCCCAGCCGAGGACCAGCACGCGGGCGTCGCCACCGGGATCGTCGACGACGAGTTGCGGGATGTCCTGCGCGATGCCGTCGATCTTGGCCTGGCGGAGGCGGACCATGAGGTCGTGGTTGTTCGGGTCGTAGGAGATGTTGCCCGTGCCGTCGGCCTTCTCGATGCCACCGATGCGGTGCTCAAGGCCCGGGGTGCCGGGGACGGCCCACGGCCGGGCGAGCGTCTGCGGGTCGCGCTTGAACGGGAGGTAGGTCTCGCCGTCCTCGTCGTTCGGCTCCACCTGGAAGTCGACCGACAGGTCGGGCAGGTCCTCGATCTCGGGCAGCCGCCACGGCTCGGAGCCGTTCGCCAGGTAGCCGTCGGACAGCAGCATGACCGGCGTGCGGTACTTCACGGCGATGCGCGCCGCCTCCACCGCCGCGTCGAAGCAGTCGGACGGCGTCGCGGGCGCCACGATCGGCACCGGGGACTCGCCGTTGCGCCCGAACATCGCCATCAGCAGGTCGGTCTGCTCGGTCTTGGTGGGCATGCCCGTCGAGGGGCCGGCCCGCTGGACGTCGACCACCAGCAGCGGCAGCTCGGTGGTGACCGCCAGGCCCACGGTCTCGGCCTTGAGCGCCACACCCGGGCCGGAGGTGGTGGTGACGCCGAGCGCCCCGCCGAACGCCGCCCCGAGCGCGGCGCCGACACCGGCGATCTCGTCCTCCGCCTGGAAGGTGCGGATGCCGAACCGCTTGTGCTTGGACAGCTCGTGCAGGATGTCGGACGCCGGGGTGATCGGATACGACCCGAGGAACAGCGGCAGCTTGGCCTGCACCGAGGCGGCGATCAGGCCGAGGGCCAGCGCCTGGTTGCCGGAGATGTTGCGGTACAGGCCCGGGGTGAGCTTGGCCGGCTTGATCTCGTAGGACACCGAGAACGACTCGGTGGTCTCGCCGAAGTTCCACCCCGCCTGGAACGCCGCGATGTTGGCCTTCGCGATGTCGGGCTTCTTGGCGAACTTGGTCTCGAGGAACTTGACGGTCGCCTCGGTCGGGCGGTGGTAGAGCCACGACAGCAGGCCGAGCGCGAACATGTTCTTCGCCCGCTCGGCGTCCTTCTTGGAGACCGCGAAGCCTTCGAGGGACTTCACCGTCAGCGAGGTGAGCGGGACGGCGTGCACGCGCCACTCGCCGAGCGACCCGTCGTCCACGGGGCTCGCGGCGTAGCCGACCTTCTGCAGGTTGCGCTTGGTGAACTCGTCGGTGTTGACGATGACGTCGGCCCCGCGCGGCAGGTCGCCGATGTTGGCCTTCAGCGCCGCGGGGTTCATGGCGACCAGGACGTTCGGGGCGTCGCCTGGGGTCAGGATGTCGTGGTCGGCGAAGTGGAGCTGGAAGCTCGACACTCCTGGGAGTGTGCCTGCGGGGGCCCGGATCTCCGCGGGGAAGTTGGGCAGGGTGGAAAGGTCGTTTCCGAACTGCGCGGTCTCCGCCGTGAAACGATCACCGGTCAGCTGCATGCCGTCGCCGGAGTCGCCCGCGAAGCGAATGATCACGCGGTCGAGTTGCTGAACCTGCTTGGTCACAGCTCGGTCCTCCTCGACGCGCCTGGGCGCCGTCGCTGCTGGCACGTATTCATTTCCATGCTAGATCCCTTGGGGCTGCGCGGGCTTCTTTACGCATGCGCGTCGAAGGGTGTGACCCATGTCCCTGCGACGGCACCGATCTCTTGGTCATGACGTGGCACACGGGCATCGGGGGCGATGCGGTGACACGTGGTGAACCCTGGGCCTGGGGCGGCTCAGGTCGAGACGCGGTTGACGACCACGGCCGTGGGCCTGGTCATGACCGGAAACGGCTCCCCGTACACAGCCCCGAGGCGAGCCTGCACAGGTCAACGTGCAAGCGGGAGTAGAGCACGTTTCGGGTCACGTTCACTAACTATATGTCCCTTCCACCGGTTGTCCCGAGCGTCTTGTCTCACCTCACATCGTGGGCGAGGGCCGTGGAGCCGGGGTCGTGGCCCGGTAGTGCCGGGGTCGTGCCCGGGCCGGGCGGGCCCCTGGCCTGGTGGCGGCCGGGATGCGGGGGAGGGGGCGCGGGCCGGGGGGTCAGGGCGCCGGTGTGGCGCTTCCCACGTTGTGGACCTGCCCAGGCTCCATTCCGTGCGGGCCGTAGAGCTCGGGAACGGTGACGAAGACGTAGCCACGGGCGGCCAGCGCCGTGAGGATCCGGGGCAGGGCGGCGACCGTCGCGTGGCCGCCGTCGTGCATCAGGACGATCGACCCCGGACGCACCCCGGCGGTGGCGCGGCGGGCGACCGAGGCGGGGTCGGGGTCCCTGGCGTCGGCCGCGTCGACGCTCCACCCGATGATGGCGAGCCCGAGCGCGCGGGCGGACTCGGCGACCTGCGGGGTGACGCCGCCGTAGGGCGCCCGCATCAGGGGCGGCGTGCGGCCGGTCGTGGCGCCGATCGCGATCTGGGTGCGGCTCAGCTCGTCGGAGATCTGGCGGACGTCCAGGGTGGCCAGGTCGCGGTGCGACCAGGCGTGCCCGGCGACCAGGTGGCGGGCGGCGGCCATCCGCCGCATCAGCGCGGGCTGCGCCTCGGCGCTGGCCCCCAGGGTGAAGAAGGTCGCGCGGGCCCCGTACCGGGCGAGCGCGTCCAGCAGCGCGCCGGTGTCGGGGCCGGGGCCGTCGTCGAAGGTCAGCGCGACGCACCGGGCGGCCGCGCAGTCCACCGGGCCCTCGTGGGTGGGCTGGGGGCCAGGGGTGAAGCCCGGCGGCGGGGAGCCGGGCATCGAGGAGGGGGTGGCGGAGTCCACCGCCGCCATGGCGCGGCGGCCGAAGTCCGACAGCAGAGGCGTGGCGTCGGCCGTGGGCACGGCGACCGCGACCCGGCCCATCCGCTCGGGGGCCACCTGGCCGTCGTCGAACTCGGCCACCAGGTCGCCGTGCGGGTTGAAGTTCAGGGAGTCGAAGAGCGCGCCGGTGGGCTTGACCGCCTCCACCCGCGTTCCCTGGCCGAGGTCGCGCAGCCGGTCGCGGACGATCGAGGCGAGCGTGCCCAGCGCCGCCGCGTCCCGCAGCAGGCCGGTCGAGTCGTGGACGCGCCGGGCGGTCTGGTCGTACCAGAACGTGCTGAGGGAGTTGCTCCATCGGCCGCCGGTGAACGAGCCGGTGCGCAGCCGGACCCCGTACACCCCCGCGGAGGCGGCGGTGAGCTGCCAGCCGACGTTGAGCTCGGTGCTGGCCGTGCCGGGGCGCGCGGCGGGCGCGTCGCGGGAGAAGCGGCGCACGGCCGCCGCGTTCACCTCGGCGAGCCGCTTGGTGAGGGCGGGGGCGGACGGCAGCTCGGGATGGCCGGCGTAGATGTGGCGGACCGCCGAGTCGTCGGTGATCGTCCGTACCGTCAGCCCGTCGACCGTGGAGGGGGGGACGAAGTTGATCGTGGTCGGCTGGGCGGGGAGGGTGGTGGGCGCGTTCGTGAGGGGAAGGGGGAGGACGATCCCGCAACCGGAGGCGACCGCCAGGAGCAGGGCGATTCCTCCGGAAAGCAGCGGGTGAGGCATGGCTGCCACACTAGGCACGCAAAATACGCATTTACTCGTTTTTTGCGGGATGAGAGACTGGCCTTTGACCGCGACGGGTAGTTCTGAGGTAACGGAAAGCGATTTCCATGCAGGGTTCGTGCCGGGTACGTCAAGAGGAGGCGGTGTGATGGACGGATATTTCAGTTCATACGCGATCGTCGCCGTGCTGTTCGGCATCGGCATCGTGATCTTCGCAGGAGCGCTCCTCATCAGCCGGGGACTCCGCCCGAGCAACCCCACCCCCGAGAAGGCCGTCACCTACGAGTGCGGCGTCGACCCCGTGGGGGACGGCTGGGCGCAGTCGCAGATCAGGTACTACGTCTTCATCTACCTGTATGTCGTCTTCGCCGTGGACGCCGTGTTCCTGTTCCCGTGGGCGGTGGTCTTCGCCGCGCCCGGCTTCGGCATGACCACGCTGGTCGAGATGTTCGTCTTCCTGGCCTTCATCGCGCTCGGCATCCTGTACGCCTGGCGCAAGCGCGTGCTCACCTGGACCTGACGGGCGGCCGGGACCGTGCGGCCCGCTTCCCGATCAGCCGCTCCGGGGACCGTGCGGCCCGCTTCACGATCAGCCACTCGCCTGGACGCCGCCGAGAGGGGACAATGCCTTCCATGGCCGCCAGCGATCTCCCGATGCCCACCGTCGGGCCGGTGTCCCGGCTCGCCCCCAAACCCATGCGCTTCATCCTCAACTGGGGGCGGCGCTACTCGCTGTGGGTCTTCAACTTCGGGCTGGCCTGCTGCGCGATCGAGTTCATCGCCACCTCGATGGGACGTCACGACTTCATCCGCTTCGGAGTGATCCCGTTCGCCAACGGCCCGCGCCAGGCCGACCTGATGATCGTCTCGGGCACGGTCACCGACAAGATGGCCCCGGCCGTCAAGCGCCTGTACGAGCAGATGCCCGACCCCAAGTACGTCATCTCCTTCGGCGCCTGCTCCAACTGCGGCGGCCCGTACTGGGACTCCTACTGCGTGACCAAGGGCGTCGACCAGATCATCCCGGTCGACGTCTACGTCCCCGGCTGCCCGCCCCGGCCCGAGGCGCTGCTGCACGGCATCATGAAGCTCCAGGAGATGATCGCCGGCGAGTCGCTCGCCGACCGCTACGCCTCGCGGCGGCCCGGCCCTGGCGTGACGTCGTGAGAGCGGCGATCGAGGGCCGCTACGGGGACCGCGCGGCGGTGTCGGAGTCGTTCGGCGAGACCACCGTCGACGTCGCCCCCGGCGACTGGCTCGACGTGCTCACCTACGCCCGGGACGAGCTCGGCTGCGCCTTCTTCGACTGGCTGACCGGGGTCGACGACCCGCCGGGCGGCTACTCGGTGGTCGCCCACGTCTACGACCCGGCCGAGCACGCCCACCTTCTGGTCCGCACCCGCGTGACGCGCGAGGACCCCCGGCTGCCGAGCGCCGTCGGCGTCTACCGCGGCGCCGACTGGCACGAGCGCGAGACCTTCGAGATGTTCGGGGTGGTCTTCGAGGGCCACCCCCACCTGGTCCCGCTGCTGCTGCCCGACGGGTTCGAGGGCAACCCGCTGCGCAAGGACTTCATCCTGGCCGCGCGGGTCGCCAAGCCGTGGCCCGGCGCCAAGGAGCCCGGCGAGTCCGGGCAGGGCTCGCCGAGCCGGCGCAAGACGCTCCCGCCCGGCGTTCCCACCGACTGGGGCCCGGCCGCGTCCGCGCCCCCGCCGACGCGCGGCCCCCGCGCGGTGCGCCGCGAGGCCGGGGAGGACGGCGATGCCTGAGGTGCTCGACGTCGCGATCCGCCTGGTGGTGATCGTCATCGCCTTCCTGACGCTGCCGCTGATCATCGGGCAGACCGAGCACAAGGCCATGGCCCACATGCAGGCCCGGCTCGGCCCCATGTACGCCGGCGGGTTCCACGGCTGGGCCCAGCTCATCGCCGACGGCGTGAAGTTCGTCCAGAAGGAGGACGTCATCCCGGCGGCGGCCGACCGCAGGGTGTTCTCCCTGGCCCCGGCGGTCGCGCTGGTGCCCTACCTCGTGGTGATGGTCGTGATCCCGGTCGGGCCCGGCCTGTTCGGCGCCGACCTCGACGCCGGGCTGTTCTTCGTGCTCGCCGTGATGGGCATCGGCGTCCTCGGCTCGATCATGGCCGGCTGGTCGTCGGCCAACAAGTACTCGGTGCTGGGCGGCATTCGCTCCGCGGCCCAGCTCATGTCGTACGAGCTCCCGCTGGTGCTCGCGGCCGCGTCGGTGGCGATGGCGGCTGGCACGATGTCGTTGCCGGGTATCGTCGAGGCGTGGCAGTGGTGGTGGCTGCCCTGGCAGGCGATCGGCGGCGTGGTGTTCTTCGTCGCGGGGCTCGCCGAGCTGCGCCGGCCGCCGTTCGACATGCCGATCGCCGAGTCCGAGATCATCATGGGCCCGATGACGGAGTACACCGGCATCCGCTTCGCCCTGTTCATGCTGGCCGAGTACGTCGGGATCCTGGTGCTCTCGGCGCTGACCACGGTGCTGTTCCTCGGCGGGTGGCAGGGGCCGATCCTGCCGGGGCCGGTCTGGACGCTGATCAAGATCTTCGTGCTGGCCTTCGTGGTGATCTGGGTGCGGGTCAGCTTCCCCCGGCTGCGGGCCGACCAGCTCCAGCGGCTCGCCTGGGTCGGCCTGGTGCCGCTCGCCCTGCTCCAGCTCGCGCTCACCGGCGTGGTCAGGGTCCTCATCGGCTGACCTCGGCGGGCCCATCAGGGCCTCGCCGGTCGTCAGCGCGGACAGGGTACTCGCCGGGCGGCGGTCAGCGGCCGAGAATGCTCCCGCCGTTGATGTGGAGGATCTGGCCGGTGACGTAACCGGCCTCGGGGGAGGCCAGGTAGCCGATCGCCGCGGCGATCTCGCCCGGCACGCCGCCTCTGCCGACCAGGGTGAGGTCCACGCGGGACTTGACGAACTCCGGCGTCGCCCGGTCCCCGAAGAACTCGGTGTCGCTGACGTAGCCGGGCGCCACCGCGTTCACGGTGATCCCGTCGGGCCCGAGCCGCTCCGCCAGCTCGTAGGTGTACGCGTGCAGCGCCGCCTTGGCGCCCCCGTACGAGCCGGGGCCGCGGATCGCCGCGATCGAGGAAAGGTGGACGATCCGGCCGCCGGGGCGCCGCAGATAGGGCAGCAGGCCCTCGGTGAGCAGCACGGCGGTGAGCACGTTCGCCTCGAAGTTGCGGCGGTAGCCGTCGGCGATGCCCGTCAGCGTGCCGTCGTGGCCGGGGGCGACGTTCCCGCCGGCGTTGGTGACGATCACGTCGACCGGGCCGTGCAGGGCGATGGCCTCGACGGCTTCCTGCACCTGCCGGGGGTCGGACAGGTCGGCCGAGGTCCAGGTCACCAGGTTGGCGTCATAGGCGGTGTTCAGCTTCGCGGCGGCCTCGGCCAGCACCTCGGCGCGGCGGCCCAGGATGATCACTTGGGCGCCCTCGCCCGCGAAGGCCTCCGCCGTCGCCAGCCCGATGCCGGTCCCGCCGCCGGACACCACCACGCGTCGCTGTTCCATGCCGCCCCCTCTTGTCATGCCTTCGGGTGTTTCCTGGCTTGTCGTATGTTCCCGCGTCCCCGGGAGGCGGGGGTCCAAACGTCAGTAGTCCTTCAGGGTGATCGCGTTCGCGGCCTTCTGGATGGGCTCGAGCACCTTGGCCATCATGCGGTCCTTGCCCGGCACGTACTTCAGCAGGGCGAGCATCTTCATCGCGAACCAGACCTGTGACCTGCTCCCCATCACCATCCGCTTGATGTTGGCCGGGCCGAGGCTCTGGTTCCGCTCGGCGAAGGGCCGCATGTCCCGCTCGTAGCCCTCGAACGCGGCATGGTGGCCGTCGTGGGCGGCCAGTTCCCCCGCCAGGACGTACGCCCCGACCAGCGCAAGGCTCGTGCCCTGGCCGGAGGCCGGCGAGGCGCAGTAGGCGGCGTCGCCGACCAGCGCGACGCGGCCCGTGGACCAGCGGTCCATGTGGACCTGGCTGAGCGAGTCGAAGTAGAAGTCGGGGGAGCCGGCCATGCCGGAGATCAGGCGCGGCACCTCCCAGCCCTCCCCGGCGTACGCCTCGGCGAGCAGCTCCTCCTGCCGGGCCCGGTCGCGGTGGTCGTAGCTCATCGGCTCGGAGGCGAACAGGAACATGGCCTTGGCGCCGGTGTCCTTGGCGGTGCTGTAGGTCAGCGCCGTCCTGCCGGGGGAGACGTAGGTGAGCTCCCAGCGGTCCAGGTCGAGGTGGTTCGGGACGCTGAAGATCGAGACGTGGTAGCCGAGGTCCTGGACGAACCGGCTCTCGGGGCCGAAGGCCAGCGCGCGGGTATTGGAGTGCAGGCCGTCGGCCCCCACGACCAGGTCGAACATGCGGGTCTCCCCGCTCTCGAAGGTGACCCGAACCCCGTCGGCGGTGTCGGTGATTGCGGCGATGGAGTCGTCGAAGAGGTACTCGACCTTGTCCTTGGTCAGGTCGTGGATGATGCGGTTCAGGTCGCCGCGCAGGACCTCGGCGTCCTCGCCCTCGCGCCCGCCGAAGGTGTCGCCGTCCATGCTGGCCACCCGCTTGCCCGCGGCGTTGACGACCGACCCGCCGCGCACGTCGGTGCGCTCGGCGCGGATCGCCTCAAGGATGCCCATGCGGCCGGCCACCTCCAGCGCCGCGCCCCGGATGTCGATCTTGTAGCCGCCCGGGCGGATCGAGGACGCCCGCTCCACCACGGTGGGGGTGAAGCCGTGGCGGTGCAGCCAGTAGGCCAGCGTGGTCCCCGCGATGCTCGCGCCGGAGATCAGGATGCTCTGGTTCTTCATGGTGTGCTCCTCGTTCGCTGCTCGCGTTCTCATCTGCCACGAACAGTACATCTGTATCAGTCAACTGTGCAATACGTTTGTACGAGACAATTGTATGAGACGGAGGGTAGACTCCTGGGCATGGGAAATCGTGAGGACCTCCTGGCCGGCGCCAAGCGCTGCCTGTACGAGAAGGGCTACGCCCGCACGACCGCGCGCGACATCGCGGCCGCCTCAGGCGTCGTCAGCCTGGCCGCCATCGGCTACCACTACGGCTCGAAGGAGGCGCTGCTCAACGCGGCCCTGCAGCAGGCGATGGAGGAGTGGGGCGACGACCTCGGCCGCACGCTCGCGACCGAGACCGACCCTGACCTGACCCCCGAGGAGCGGTTCACGGCGACGTGGGCGGCCGTGATCAGGTCGGTGACCGAGAACCGGTCGCTGTGGGCCGTGCAGTTCGAGCTCATCGCCCACAACAAGACGATGCCGGAGATGCGGGAGCGGCTCACCGAGTCCAGCCGGCAGGCGCGGGCCGGCCTGGTCGAGCTGTTCGCCGGTCTCGGCCGGGCGGCGGACGACGACGACAAGGGGACCGACCTGGCCGGGTCCCTCTACCAGGCACTGCTCATCGGGGTGGCGGCGCAGTGGCTGGTCGACCCCGAGACCGCCCCCTCGGCCCGCGACCTCGTCGCCGCCCTCCGCACCGTGACGACGGCCCTGTCCCCCGCCGGGTGACGAGCCCCGGCGGCCAGGCTCCGTGCCCTGTACGGCCTGTGCCCTGTACGGCTCCGTGCCCGCAGGCCGGGCTCGCTGCCCGTGCCCGGTCGGCGAGCGGGCGCTACTCGGCCCGCGGGCGGGCCTGGCGCAGGAAGGCCGCGAGGTCGGCGCCGTCGGCGTGGGCGGTCCACCGGCCTTCCGGGGGGTCGCCGTTGAGGCGCGCCTCGTTGCCCGTCTCGCCGGGGGCCGGCGCCGCGAGGTCGGTCCGGTAGCGGTCGGCGGTGAAGGCCAGGGCTTCGCGGAGGGGCGCGGGAAGGTCGGTGCCGGGGTGCAGCCGGGAGAACTCGGCCGTGGCTTGGACGACGGTGACGACGGCCCAGGCGGACTCCCTGGCGTCGTCCGACGGCCCCCGCCCCGCGGACACGGCCGCCTTGACGAAGTCGGCGGCGTGCGAACTCAGATTGATCGCGGCATGGGGGCTCACGGCGGTCGCGATGAGGGAGGTCGGGGCGGTCGCCGTGTGGGGGATCGGGCCGGTCCGGTCGGCGGGGTCCTCGGGGCCCGGTCCGGCCTCGGGGGGCGTCGTGTGCCACTGGTCGTCGACGACCATCCCGGCGTAGGTGAAGCCCGAGGACGGGTCGCCGAGCACGTGCCGCGCGGCCTGCCCGTTCTGGCTCGCCCGGTCGAGGACCGCCACCACGGGGTCGAAGTCCGCCTGGGCCTGCGGCCCGCCGAACCTGCGGCTCTCCGCTTCGAGCGGGTCGTACCCCCCGAAACTCGGACTCGGCACCTCGATCTTGCCGGCGGCCCGGGCGTCCAGCATGGAGCGGGTGACCTCGGCCAGGAACTGGGAGTCCCAGGTCTTACCGTCGGGGCCGTACTTGAAGAGCATGCCGACCGACCACGGGTCGCCGTTCTTCATGATCGCCGTTCGCGTCGCCTCGGGCAGCAGGGGCCGGCGGTCCTTGCCGGTGCCGAGGCGCATCTGGGTGGCCGCGGCGAGGGACGCGCCGAGCGCCCGCAGGATGCTCGCGCTCTCGGCGCTGAACAGCGTCGCGCCCGCCCGGTTGTACAGGGCGCGGGCCGCTTGGAGCGCCAGCGGGCAGCTCGCCGTCCAGAACGCGGTGAGGTAGTCCTTGTCCTTGAGGTGCTGGGAGAGGTTGTCCGGAAGGCGCGACATCGCGTCGCGGGCCTGGTCCGGGTCGCCGGTGGCGAGCGCCTCGGCCATGGCCTTGGCGTCCAGGCCCGCCTCGTTGCCGCTCTGGCCGGTGGCCGCCCAGTCGAGCCGCACGGTCGGCGGGGATTCGGCGGTGTGCGGCGGTGCGCCGTCGGGGCCGGTCGGCGTGGCGGCGGAATCCGTGCCGGTGGGATCGGCCGGGGTGGTGGTGTCGGGTGGTGTGCCGGTGGGATCGGCAAGGGTGGTGGCGGGGTCGGGTGGCGTGCCGGTGGTGCCGGGCGGTTTGCCGGTGGGATCGGCCGGCGTGCCGGTGGTGTCGGGCGGCGTGGCGGTGGCGAGGGGGACCAGGGGGCCGTCCGGGTCGGCCGGGCTGGGGCCCCAGCCCTTCTCGCGGGCCAGCTCGTACGCCTTGGCGGTGCGCGCGCCCATGTCGCGGGTGTCGTTCAGCGCCTCGTCCACCAGGCGGGGAAGCGCGGCGAAGCTGAGCTCGCTGTCCCATTTCTGCATCTTCTGCTGGATCATCGGGCCGTGCTCGGCCAGCAGGGTGTGCAGCCGCCTGAGCCGGTTCGCGAGCTCCTGAAGGCTGACGGGATCGACTCCCACGAACTCGCCCATGTCATCCCTCTCCGTACGGTTAGGACGCGAGCTTGCGCCGCTCCGCCTCTTCCAGGCGCGCGACGAGGTGGGGCTGTTCGGCGAGGACGGCGTGCAGCAGGGTGGTGAGCTGGTTCCTTCTGGCGTTCCAGCCCGCCGCCCAGTCGTCGGCCGCCAGGCCCTGCCAGGTCTGGTCGCCGAACATGGGGGGCACGGAGCCGAGCGCCCGGAGGATGTCGTGGACCACTTTCGCCGCCGCGGCCATGTCCGCCTGGCACTGGGCGGCTTCGGACGGTGCCATGCGTCCTCCTCCCTGCGGCGTCACTCGTGATCGCGTGACACCGCCTGTAAACCTAAGCGAAGCGCGTATGGGCTCACCAGGCTTGCAGGTTCTGGAAATCGGAATTACCAATCGATACACATTCGTGGTCATCAACCCGCAAGATCGACTAATTACGCCCATCCCGTTAATAGGTAATAGAACGCAATAAAAAGCAGGGCAGCGGAATGACGTCCCCGGTCAGTGGACGATGCCGAGCATCACGTCGGAGGCGCTGGGCCGGTTCTCCGGGCGCTTCTCCAGGCACCTGCCGACCACTTTGGCCAGCGACTCCGGCAACGCGGACAGATCCGGCTGCTTGGTGAAGATGCGGTTGAACACCGCCGCGATGTTGTCCTCGCCGAAGGCGGGGCGGCCGGTCGCGGCGAACACCATCGTGGCGGCCCAGCTGAACACGTCCGACTCGGGCCCGACGCGCTCGCCGGAGACCTGCTCGGGGGACATGTAGGCGGGCGTCCCGAGCACGCCGCTGGAGGTGGCGGTCGCGTTGTCCAGCACGCGGGCGATGCCGAAGTCGACCACCCGGGGTCCGTCCGAGCCGATCAGCACGTTGCTCGGCTTGAAGTCGCGGTGCACGATGCCGGCCCGGTGGATGGCCGCGAGCGCGCCGGAGGTGCCCAGCGCCAGCCGTACCAGCCCGTCGTGGCCGCGCGGCCCGAGCTCACGGACCAGTTGCTCCAGCGAGGAGCCCTCGACGTACTCGCTCACGATGAACAGGCGGTCGTCGGCGATGTCGGCGTCGATCACGCGGGCGGTGGAGAACGGTGCCACTCGCCGCGCCGCCTCGACCTCGCGCAGGAACCGCGTCTGCGCCCCGCTCTCGGCGGCCAGGCGGGCGTGCAGGACCTTGATCGCGACCCGGGTGCCTTCGGGGGTCTCGCCCAGGTAGACCGCGCCCTGGCCGCCCTGCCCCAGGCTGCCGATCAGCCGGTAACGCCCGATGTGGTCGGGCTCACCCGCGGGCAGCGGGCCCGGCGCCTGCGTGGGAAGCGTCGAGGCGTTGTGCGTGCTCGGGGCGGTCCCGGCGGGCGAGGCGGACGGGTTCGTGGTGGCGGGACCGCCCGCGTGCCTCGGCCCGGTCCTCGGTTGTGCCGGCGGCGTGGCGTCCCGTGGCTGCGGCGCGGCGGGCCGCTGGTTCGGACGCGCGGCGGGGTACTGCCGTCCCGGCGGCGGCACCGGACGGCCGCCTTGGGGCATGCCGGGCCCGGGCCGGCCGGGGGCGCCGGGCGGCCGGCCCTGGCCGTACGGGTACGGCGCCGGCGCCGGGCGGGGCGCGTATGGCCCGGGAGGGTACGGCGCCCGGCCGTACGGGGGCGGCGGGGGCGGCAGGAAGGTCTCGCGGCGGGGGCCGCTCGGGACGAAGACCATCGACCGGATGGCCAGGGAGTGGATCAGGCCGCCGATCCAGTTGGTGAACAGCCCGCCGAGCACCAGGACGCTGGCCCAGTCAGGGAACGTGTCGTCCTCGCCGTAGGTGACGACGAGCGCGCAGAGCACGATAAGGCTGACCAGATACAGCAGCGCGGCGACCGCGATCATCGGGGCGCGCCTGCGGTAGGCCGCGTATCCGATGGTGAACGGTGTGGCCACCCCGCAGGTGAACAACGGCGCCAGTGCCCAGATGATGCTGACCGCAGTAGTGGACTGGGAGGGCCTGGCTAGCTGCATACGCGAAGAATACGGAGATAGGCCGTATTACGCATGTTTTTACAGCGCACAGTGCGATCACCGATACCACTTTCCGGCACCGGAATCGGCTGTCCCGGCTCCGGCGGCGGGCGGCTCAGGGGAGGTAGATGGTGAGCTCCAGCAGCTCGGCCGTGAGGTGCGGGGGAAGGTCGACCGCGATGGACACGTCCTCCGCCGAGATGAAACAGCCCACGTCGGCCCGGGCCTCGACCACCCGCCTCGCCAGCTCCGCGGTCATCCCCGGCAGACCGGCGATCACCTCGGCCGAGGCGTGGTTGACGTCCACGAGCCCGCCGTCGTCGTACTGGCGCGGCAGGTCGGGGCGCCCGATACGCAGCTCGCGGGCCAGCGCGGGGTCGCGCTCCACCAGGTCGCGGGCCTGCTGCCGCAGCTCACGCCGGTGCTGCGCGTACGCCACCGCGTGGTCGTTGGGCGTCTCCGAGCGGTCGAACACCCTGTTGCGGATGATCAGCGAGTGGATCGTGCCGCCGAGCCAGCTCCCGGTCGACCCGAGGAACGCGAGCAGCATCAGCGCGTCGTCCGAACCGCTGGGCCCGCTCCTCGACATGGTGGCCAGGACGAACGTGACCATGCCGATGGCGTAGATCGCCGACGACAGGGCGAGCATCGTGCTCTTCAGCTTCGCCGCCGCGTACCCCATCGTGAACGGCGTCGCGATACCGCAGGTCAGCAGGGGTGCGATAGCCCACAGCACGCTGGCGGCGCTGCTCGGGTTCTGCGGCGGTGGCGGCGGGATGTACGGCGGGAACGGCGGCTGGGGGAGGTGCGCGCGGGGGTCGGCGGGCCGGTTCGGGCCGAACGGGCCGGGGACCTGCCGGTTGTACGGCGCCAGGCCGTGCTGGTCGGGACGCGGTGGGAGGAACGGCGCGGGGCCGCGACGGAGGTCCGGCGACGCGTACGAGGGGCGTCCCTGGTCGGGACGCGGCCGGCCGTACGGGGGCTCGGGGGTCTGGCGGCCGTACGGCGAGCGGCCCTGCTCGGGACCGGGGCCCCGGGGGCCGGGGGCGGGCCGGCGGTCCTGCTCGCGCGCGGGGCGGCGGTCATGGTCGGGGGTGGGCCAGCGGTCCCGCTCGGGCGCCGACCGGCGGTCCTGGTCGCGCGCGGGACGGTGATCCTGCTCGTGCGCGGGACGGTGATCCTGCTCGGGCTCCGGACGGTGATCCTGGTCGGGCACCGGACGATGGTCCTGCTCGGGCGCCGGACGGGGGTCCTGCTCCGGGAGCGGCCGGCCCGGCAGCGGCCGGCTCACCTGGCGGGGCTGCGGGGCCGTCGGGCCGTTCGGATCACCTGGCTCGGGGGGAGGGCCTCCCGGTGGCCCCGATCCCGGGCCCCCGTGGCCGTTGGTCGGGTGCATAACGCGAAGAATACGGCCTTCCACACTGTCCCGCATCGGCCAGGAGGACCACATGTCCCGGCGGACAAGTCCCCAAAAACACCGATGATTGTGGAAAACCGGGAGCCGACCGTGTCCCGCGCATTCACGGCGACGCCCTTGTGCGTCATGATGTTGAACCGTGGCTCGTATACCAGGAGAAGGGCTGGCGAAGGGTCTGGCCGTCACCCTTCGCCACATGCTGAGCAGGGCGGACACCCAGCAATACCCGGAGGTAAGACCCGACCTGCCCCCGCGCAGCCGGGGGGTGATCGCGCTGGTCGAGGAGAACTGCACCGTCTGCATGCTGTGTGCCAGGGAATGCCCTGACTGGTGCATCTACATCGACTCCCACAAGGAGACGACCCCCGCCCCCGAGGGGGGACGTCCGCGCGCGCACAACGTCCTGGACCGATTCGCCATCGACTTCTCTCTCTGCATGTACTGCGGCATCTGCATCGAGGTCTGCCCGTTCGACGCGCTCTTCTGGTCACCGGAGTTCGAGTACGCCGAGGGCGACATCCGTAACCTCCTGCACGAGAAGGACAGGCTGGGCGAATGGGTCCGGTCGGTCCCGGTGCCGCCGCCGCACGAGCCGAACGCCGAGCCGCCCAAGGAGGTCGCCGGCGCCGCCCGCCCGGCACGCGAACGCCCGGCCGCGCGGCAGACCGCCCCGGACCGGCCCGCCACCACCCCACCGAACACCCCCGGGGAAACCGCAGGCACACCCGGAGAAACCCCAGGCACGCCCGCGCCCGGGACCCCCGAGACACGCCCCGGCACCCCGTCCGGGCAGCAGGGCGGCCACGCCGCCGTCCGCGCCATCCGCCCGCCCGGCGCCCTGCCCAAGAAGCCCGCCGCACCCCCCGCGACCCCCCCGTCCTCCACCGAGGAGCCCCCGTTCGCGGGGCCGTCCTCCAGCGACGGGCCTCCGGAAGGGGAGCGGCCGAAGCGGGGGCCGGAGGAGCCGCCGGAGCGGCCCGGGACGGTGGAGGAGTCGTGACGGCGGCGGCGCCGGGCCTGTGGCCGCCCACCCCGCAGGAGGTCGTCTTCCTGTTCCTGGGCCTGGTGGCCGCCGGCTCCGCGCTGCTGGTCGTGACCACCAAGCAGATCGTGCACGCGGCCCTGTGGCTCGTCGTCTCCTTCGGCGCCCTCGCCGGGTGTTACCTGGTGCTGACCGCCGAGTTCGTGGCCTGGGTCCAGGTGCTGATCTACGTCGGCGCCGTGGTCGTCCTGCTGCTCTTCGGCATCATGCTCACCCGCGCGCCGATCGGCCGCTCCGCCGACCTCGACTCGGGCAACCGGATCGCGGCGCTGGTGGTGGCGGCGGGAACGGCCGCCGTCCTCGTCACGACCGTGGTCGCCGGCTTCTCCCAGGTCTACACCCCGCTGGTGCCGGGCCAGGGCGCGGCCGGGTCGCTCGGCGCGAGCATCTTCAGGAACTGGGTGCTGCCCTTCGAAGCGCTGTCGGTGCTGCTGCTGGCGGCGCTCATCGGCGCGATCGTGCTGTCCCGTACCGACATCGGCGGAAAGGACTGACGTGCACGTCGTCTATCCCGCCGTGCTCGCCGCGCTGCTGTTCTCGATCGGCGTGTACGGCGTTCTCGCCCGGCGCAACACCATCCTCGTGCTGATGTCGGTGGAGCTGATGCTCAACGCCGTCAATCTGAACCTGGTCGCCTTCGACGTGTGGCTCAGGGACACCCTGCACGGCGGCCAGGTGCTCACCCTGTTCGTCATCGTGATCGCCGCCGCCGAGCTGGGACTCGGCCTGGCGATCGTCCTCGCCGTGTTCCGCAACAGGCGGACCGTCGAGATCGACCACGTCCGCGACCTGTCCGAACGCGACGACCCGCCCGGACAGGCGGGCGAGGCCCCCGAGCCGGCCCCTGTACCGGCCAGGGACGGCGCGTCATGATCGGCGTGGCCTCGGCCGTCGTCCTGCTGCCGTTCCTGGCGGCGGCGGCCGGGCTGCTCGGAACACGGAGGCTGTGGAGGGGCGCCCCGCCGGGCCCGGCCGACCGGCCCGCCTACCGCAGGGCGGCCTGGATCGCCATCGTCCCGGCCTCGGCCTCGGCCGTCCTCGCGGTGTGGCTCCTCGCGTACCTGTGGCAGGGCGGCGCGGCACCTGGCGGCACGGCGTCCTACGGGGACGGCGCCGCCTTCTGGAACGGCGCCCTGCCGGGAACCGTCCAGGGGACGCTGTCGGTGATCGGCACCGGCTCGGTCCCCGTCACGGCCGGCCTCCGCGTCGACGGCCTGGCGGCCATCATCGCCGTCCTGGTGACCGTCGTGTCGCTCGCCGTCCAGGTGTACTCGGTCGGCTACATGCGCGACGAGCCCCGCTACCCCTCCTTCAGCGCGTTCATCAGCCTGTTCACCAGCGCCATGCTGCTCGTGGTGTACGCGGGCGACCTCCTGGTCCTGTACGCCGGCTGGGAGGTCATGGGCCTGTGCTCGTACCTCCTGATCGGCCACTGGTGGGAGGACCGGGCCAACTCGCGGGCGGCCGTCAAGGCGTTCCTGGTCACCCGCGTCGGCGACGTCGGGTTCCTGTTCGGCATCTTCACGCTCGGGCTCGCCGCGGGCAGCTTCCGCGTCGACGACGTGATCGCGAAGGTGCCCGCCATGCCCACCGGCACCCTGGTCGCGGGGACGATGCTGCTGCTGTTCGGGGTCGCGGGCAAGAGCGCCCAGGTCCCGCTGCACACCTGGCTGCCGGACGCCATGGCAGGACCCACGCCGATCAGCGCGCTCATCCACGCGGCCACGATGGTCGCCGCGGGCATCTTCGTCGTCGCCCGGCTGTACCCGGCGTTCCTGGGCGCCCGGCCCACGCTCGACCTGCTGGCCGTGATGGCCGCGCTCGGCATGCTCGGCGCCGCGCTGGCCGCCCTGGCCCAGGACGACCTCAAACGGGTGCTCGCGTACTCGACGATCAGCCAGCTCGCGTACATGGCCGGGTCCCTGGCCGCCGGATCGGACCAGGCGGCGATCTTCCACCTCGTCACGCACGGGGCGTTCAAGGCGCTGCTGTTCCTCTGCGCCGGCCTGGTGATCCACTCGGTCGGCTCGAACCTGATGAGCGAGATGGGCGGGCTCCGCCGGTCGATGACGATCACCTTCCCCGCCATGACCATCGGGTTCGCCGCGCTCATGGGACTGCCCCCCGCCAGCGGGTTCTTCAGCAAGGACGCCGTGCTGGCCGCCGTCGAGCACGCCGCCGCCGAGAACGGCCCGCTGACCGACGCCGCGGCCTGGCTCCTGTACGGCTGCGCGCTGCTGACGGTGGCCGTGACCGGCGCGTACGCGACCCGCGCGTGGCTGCGGACCTTCTTCGGCGCCAGCAGGGTCCACCACGTCGCGCTGCCCGAGCCGGAACCGGGGGTCGCGCACGTCTGGGACGGCCGCGAGGCGCCGGTGTCGATGCTGTGGCCGGTGGGCGTGCTCGCCGTGCCCGCCCTGCTCCTCGGGTTCGCGGGCGTGGGCGCGGTGGACTGGTCGTCGGCGGCGGTCAGCCTGGTCGTGGCGCTGCTCGGCGCGGGGGTCGTGTACGCGGCCTGGCGCGCCGACCCGGTGGCCGACCCGTCCCGCGTGCTCGGGGCGCTGCGGGTCCCGGCCGAGCGCGCGTTCTACGTGGACGCGGTGTACCAGAGGGTCTTCGTCGTCCCGGTGCTGTGGCTGGCCCGCCTGGTCGCCCGGGGCGACGACTCCGTGGTCGACGGCGCGGTACGCGGCTCGGGCGGCGTCGCCGTCCGGGTCTCCGGCCTGCTGCGGCGCCTGCAGACCGGCAACGCGCAGCTCTACCTGACGGGCGTCCTGGCGGGCGTGCTGATCGTCGCCGTGGGGGCGGTGGTGCTCGGATGATCGCGGTGGTGATCGGCCTGCTCGCCGTCCCGCTGGCCGGCGCGGCCCTCCTCCTGCTGTTCACCCGCGCCGAGCCGGCCTCCGGGGCGGCCTCCGAGCCGGCCTCCGAGTCGGCCTCCGGGGCGGTCGAGGCTTACGTGCCGCCGAGGCTCGCCGGGCCGGGGTGGATCGCGGGGCCGTCGCCGCACTGGTACGGCGTCGCGGTGTCGGGGATCACGCTGGCGCTGGCCCTCGTCCTGGCGGCGTCCTTCGACTACGGCCGGGCCGGGGTGGCGCAGTTCGAGGTCGACCGGCCCTGGATCCCCGGCCTTGACCTGCGCTTCCACCTGGGCGTGGACGGCATCTCGCTGCCGCTCGTGGTCCTCACCGCCCTGCTGACCTTCCTGTGCTTCGTCCACCTCGTCCGCCACCGGCCGGACGGCGGCCGGTTCCGCGCGCTCGCCTTCACCCTGCTGGTCCTCGAAGTCGGCATGATCGGCACGTTCCTCGCCCTCGACCTGCTGCTGTTCTTCGTCAGCTTCGAGATCGTGCTGATCCCCATGTACTTCGTGATCGCCGTCTGGGGCGGCAAGGACCGTGCGGCGGCGGCGGTGAAGTTCATCCTGTACACCCTGCTCGGCTCCGCCGTGCTGCTCCTCGGCCTGCTCGTGATCTGGGCGCACACCGGCACGCTGGACATGGTCGCCCTCGCCCGCGCGCACGGCGCGGGGATGCCCCGTACGGTCCAGATCGTGGCGTTCCTGGCGGTGGCCGGCGGCCTCGCCGTCAAGGCCCCCATGTGGCCGCTGCACACCTGGCTGCCCGCCGCGCACACCGAGGCCCCGACGGTCGGATCGGTGCTGCTCGCGGGCGTCCTGCTCAAGATGGGCACCTACGGGTTCGCGCGCATCGCCATCCCCGTGCTGCCCGAGGGCGCCGCGGCCGTCGCCCCCTGGCTGGGCGCGTTCGCCGTCGTCGGGATCGTGTACGGGTCGCTGGCGTGCCTGGCCCAGCGGGACCTCAAACGCATGATCGCGTACTCGTCCGTCGGGCACATGGGGTTCGTCCTGCTGGGCCTCGCCACGCTGACGCCCGTCGGGATGAACGCCGCCCTGTTCGGCAACATCGCCCACGGGCTGATCACCGGCCTGCTGTTCTTCGTCGCCGGCGCCGTCAAGGAGCGGTACGGCACCGCTGAGCTGTCCCGGCTCGGCGGCGGCATGCTCACCCGCCTGCCCTACCTCGGGTCGCTGCTGACGTTCGCGTGCGTCGCCTCGCTCGGACTGCCCGGCCTCGCCGGGTTCTGGGGGGAGATGCTGGCGCTGCTCGGCGCCTTCGACCCGGCCCCCGGCCTGCCCCGGCCGCTCTTCCTGGTCTTCATGGCCATCGGCGGCGCCGGGACCGTGCTGACCGCCGCCTACTTCCTCCTCATGCTCTCCCGCGTGACCCACGGCAGGGCGGACGAGCCCATCGGCGACGCGGGCCTGCCCGAGGAGCCGCTCGCCGAGACCGCCGAGGCCGCCGGGGCGCCCCGCGTCCGCACACCGCTCGCCGTCGCGGAGGAGCCGGTCGAGCCGGTGGCCACGGTGGCGACGGTGGCCGGCCCGCCGGACGTCCCCGGCCCGAGGCTCGGGTGGCCGCGCGACGTGACCCCGTACGAGCTGGCCGCCTGGAGCCCGCTGATCGTTCTCACGGTGGCGCTGGGGCTGTGGCCCAAGCTGCTCCTCGCCGTCACCGATCCGGCGGTACAGGCCTTCCTGGGGGCACGATGATCCAGACGATCGACTACGCGGCCCTCGCGCCTCCGCTGATCCTCGCGGTGGTCGCCGGGGTGGTCCTGCTGCTCGACGCGTTCCTGCCGCGCACGGCCCGCACCCCCGCGACGCTCGGGCTGGTCACGATGGCGGGCGTGCTCGGCGCGCTGGCCGTCGTCGCGGCGCAGGCCGTCAAGGGGCTGACCCTGAGCACGTTCTGCGTCCCCGCCGATCCCGCCGGGGGTCCCGCGTGCTCGTTCGTCGTCGACCGGCTGACGCTGGTGTTCGGCGGGGTGATCCTGGCCGCCGCCGTGGTGGTGGTCCTGCTCTCGATGGCCCTGCTCACCGAGAACGACCCCGGCTCCCCCGATTCCGCGCCGCCCGTGCCCGGGGCCGTCCCGGGTCGCGCCGGGCGCGTGATCCCCGCCGGGGAGTGGTACTTCCTGCTGCTGTGCGCGCTGACCGGCGCCGTCACGCTTCCCGCCTCCCGTGACCTGATCATGCTGGTGGTCGCGCTCGAGCTCGTCTCCCTCCCGGTCTTCGCGCTCACCGCCCTGAAGCGGTACGACGCGCGCGGCTCGGAGGCGGCGCTGAAGCTGTTCCTGGTCTCGGTCGTCTCGACGGCCGTGATGCTCTTCGGCGTCTCGCTCCTGTACGGCATGACCGGCTCGGTCCACCTCGGCCGCATCGCCGCCCGGCTCGCCTGCGTCCCCCTCGCGGCCGTGATCCCGGGCGGCGCGCCCGTCGGCGTGCTCGTGGTCGCCGTCGTCCTCGTGGTCGCCGGGTTCGCGTTCAAGGTGGCCGCCGTCCCCTTCCACTTCTGGGCCGGTGACGTCTACCAGGGCGCCCCGGTCCCCGTGGCCGCCCTGCTGTCGGTGATCTCCAAGGCCGCGGGGTTCGCCGGCCTGATCGTCGTGCTCACGGTCGCGCTGGCGGGCCAGGCACGGATCTGGGCGCCGATCGTGGCCGTGCTCGCCGCGATCACCATGACGGTGGGCAACCTGCTGGCCCTGCGGCAGCGGCACGCCGTACGGCTGCTGGCCTGGTCCTCGGTCGCCCAGTCCGGCTACATCCTCGCGCCGCTCGGCGTGGCAGGGCCGGACGCGGCGGCGGCCTCCGTCACCTACCTGGCCATCTACGCGGCCATGAACATCGGCGCCTTCGCCGTCGTCGCCCGGGTGAGCCGCGCGAGCGAGCGGAACGAGCTGGACGACTACCGGGGGCTGGCGTTCCGCCGCCCGGCGGAGGCGCTCGCGCTGGCGTTCTTCCTGATCTGCCTGGCCGGCCTCCCGCCCGGCCTCGCGGGGCTGTTCGCCAAGATCGTGGTCTTCCGGGAGATCGTCCAGGGCGGCGCCGGCTGGCTGGCCGTGGTCATGGCGGTCAACACCGTCCTCGGGCTGTACTACTACATCGCATGGGCCGGCCGCCTGTTCGTCCCCGCCCCCGGGCTCGCGAGCGAGCCTGGCCGCACGTCGTCCCGGCCGCTGGCCATCGCCATCGCGGTGGCGCTGCTGGTCTCCCTCGCCCTGTCGGTCGCCCCCCAGCTCGTCCTGTCCGCCACCGGCTGACGTCCGCGTCGACCAGGCCTGACCAGGGACGGGAACGTTTACTTGGGTGGCGAACGTTGCCAGGGGAGAGCGCAAGATTCCGAGAGGGGGAAGCGTGCACAACAACGGCCTGCGTACCGCCGTCCTACTGGGCGCGCTGTCCACCCTCATCCTCACGGTGGGAGCGTGGCTCGGCGGCAGCCGGGGTGCGGAACTGGCCGTCCTCGTCGCTCTGCTGACCAGCGGCATCGCCTACTTCTTCTCCGACCGCATCGCCCTGTCGGCCATGCGGGCCCGGCCCGTCAGCGAGGTCGAGCAGCCCGAGCTCTACCGGGTCGTCCGCGAGCTGTCCACCGACGCGCGCCAGCCCGTCCCCCGGCTGTACATCTCGCCGACCATGCAGCCGAACGCCTTCGCCACCGGCCGCAACCCCCGCCGGGCGTCCATCTGCGTCACGTACGGGATCCTGCAGATCCTCAGCGAGCGCGAGCTGAAGGGCGTGATCGCCCACGAGCTGTCGCACGTCTACAACCGCGACATCCTGATCTCCTCGGTCGCGGCGGCGCTCGCCACGATCATCACGTACTGCAGCTACATCGCCGTCTTCTTCGGCGGCTCGGCGGACGACGACGAGGGCCCCGGCTTCGTCGGCGCGCTGCTCATGATGATCCTCGGCCCGCTGGCGGCCGGCATGATCCAGATGGCGATCTCGCGGTCGCGGGAGTTCCAGGCCGACGAGTCGGGCGCCATGCTCACGGGCGACCCGCTGGGGCTGGCCTCGGCGCTGCGCAAGATCGAGCTGGGCACGCGCAGGCTGCCGCTGCCCGAGGAGAGCCGGCTGACCTCGGCGTCCCACCTGATGATCGCCAACCCCTTTCGGGGGGCGGGCGTCGGGCGCCTGTTCTCGACCCACCCCTCGACCGCCGCCCGCGTGGCCCGCCTCGAACGCATGGCCGGCTACCGCCGCTGACCGCTTTCTGCTGACCACTGACCACTGACCGCTGACCTTTGGCCGCCGGCTGTTCGCCGGGCCTCAGGAGCGGCGGGCGACGGGGTCGGTCTCCTCAGGGGCCAGGCCGGGGAGGCCGTCGATGCTCTCCCTGTTGTTCTTGGCGCGGTAGGCCCGCTTCTGCTGGACGTCCTTGCGCTCCGCCCACTCGTCCAGCAGCCGCCGGTCCTCGTCGAAGTTCATGAACGGCACCGAGAAGCCGCACGAGTCCGAGATGCGGTCGCACTCCACGACGATGACCGACCGGACACCCGGATGCGGGCCGAAGAGCTTGACCAGCGTGTCGAACTCCTCGTCCTGCGGGGTGACCACCCGGCCCCGGCCGTACAGGCGCACGATGTTCGGCGGGCCGGAGAACGCGGCGAACATGATGGTGATCCGGCCGTTGTCGCGGAGATGGGAGATGGTCTCCACACCGCTGCCGTCGAGGTCCAGGTAGGCGACCGTCAGGTCGTCCAGGATGGCGAAGGTGTCGGAGTACCCTTTCGGGGAGACGTTGACGTGGCCGCCGGTCTCGGGCGCCGTCGCGACGAAGTAGACCTGCTGCGCGGAGATGAACTGGCGCAACCGGTCATTAAGCTTGTCATGGACTTTGGCCATCTGCCCTCCTAGGCGCGCTCCTTCGGACTTTACCCGGCGGCGAAACCCGCGCCCCGAGGGGCCTGCGGCGAAGGGCGGCCCCCGCGAAAGCGCGCGTCCGGGCGGTCGCGCGCTTCCGCAGGGGACGGTGCCGGCCGATCACTCCCCGGGCAGCCACCACGTCCACAGGTGATCCCGCACCCTGAACGAGTCGGCCTTGGCGAAGTGGCCGGTGGACGGGTTGACCGCGCCGACCGTGGCCCGCACGACGTCACCGTCCTTCTGGGAAAGCAGGGTCCAGAGCGTGAGCTTGCCGGAGTCATCCCAGTAGATCCGGTACGCGCTCTCCTTCTTGGCGATCCCGAGGTCGATGGCCGGCGAGATCGCGTCCGTCGACAGGTCGTACTGCCGCAGGTTCGGCCGGCCGGACGGCGGGACGATCACGAGGGCGATGGTGACCCCGTCATCCGCGAGCGCGACCGGCGAGTTGTTCGACACCACCTGTGGCACCTCACGGGTCTCCGCCGGCTGGCCGTTGGTGTCGTACACCGCGAACTCGGTCGTGTTGTCGCTGGTGGACCCGGACATGAGGATCCGCCGGCCGTCCGGGCTGAAGCCCTGCACGCTGTCGCCCCCCGGCAGCTTCCCGATCTGACCGGTCCCGAGGTCGACGGCCAGTGTGGGCCGCTTGCCCGAGTCGTCGTAGTAGTCGATGACCACCACGTCGCCGCTGGGGGACAGGATGGGGTCGACGTCGCTCATGCCGAGCCCCTTCGGGGCGCGCGCCGCCGCGCCCGGGAGGCTGCGCACCCGGCCGGTGAGCACGTCCTTCCAGACCAGCTTGTGGTCGGACGCGCGGACGTACAGGACCCGGTCACCGTCCCCGCTCACGGCGAACGGCGTGCTGCTCGTCCGGTCCAGCCTCCCCTTGGCCGTCCGGGGGAAGACGGCGGCGTCGGTGAGCTTGACGGTCCGCCCGTTGCGGAGGGTCAGCATCCAGGCGCCGCACGGCCTGGCCTCGTCCTTCCGCGTGCAACTGTCCAGCGAGGCGTATCGCACGCCTTTGGAGCTTTTAGCGGATTTTGTACTTTTCGTGGTCGTGCCGCTCGTGGCGACGCTTCCGGCGGAGGCGGCTCCCGTTCGCGCCTCCGCCGGAATCGCGACGGTGGTGGCCGTGACCGCGGTGGCCAGGGCCAGGAGGGTTAATGTACGGCGCGCTTGCTTCATCGGCGCTGTTCCTTTCGTCACCCCCTTATAGATGTCATGGACTCACGAAAGGTTGCGTCACAATTCAGCGTCAACCAGGGCCCGGAAGGAGCCTGAATCGATCTCAGATCCGTGCGGCGAAGGGGATGCCCGGCCCGCGTCCTGCGTCTACCGTCACGGTATGGGGCACTCCTCCTTCACCATCAGACTGAACGACGTCCAGACCGAGGCCCTGGTGCGGCAGGCGCACCTGGAGGGGCGCCGGGTCGAGGACATCATCCGCAGTGCCGTCCAGCGGCACATCGAGGCCAGGCAGGCGGCGATCACCCTCATGACCCGCTGGAACCTCGACCGTGAGGACCTGGAGGCGGCGGCCGTCGCCCTCGACGTCCCGCCCCTCACCGACGAGGAATGGACCCAGGCCAACCGCCCGCCCATGACCCGGACGCGGGTGTCATGATCCCTGGACGCGTGCTCGACGTCAGCGCCCTGGTCGACATCGCCGTCGCCAAGACGCGCTACTCACGCCATGTCGTGGCGATGTGCCTCTACCGGGGAGGCGGCCTGTGCGTGCCGTCGACGGCGCTGGCCGCCGTGTACTCCATCGCCCCGCTCGACACCCAGGCCGAACTCTTCGACCTGATCATGGGCCCTGGCGTCACCATCGACGACCTCACGGCCGGCAAGGCCCCCGACATCGGCGAACTCCTGGACGGGGCCAACGACGTGGTGGCCGGCCACGTGGTCTGGTGCGCCCGCAACACCCACTGGCCCATCCTCACCGACCGCGGCGACCACCTGACCCTCCTGGACCCCCGAATCATGATCGACCCCATCCCCTGACCCGCCTGGGCGCTTTAACTTCGGGTGGGCCTCAGTGGGGCACGGTGACGGCTCGCAGGGCGATGTCGACGGAGGCCTGAAGGTCTTCGCGGCTCGCGCCGGCCGCGGCGTGGACGGCGTGGCCCTCGCTGAGCGTCATCACGAAACGGGCCAGTGCCCGGGCGTCCATGCCGTCCGGGAGGTCTCCCTCCTTCGCCGCGCGGGACAGCCGCTCTTCCAGGGCCGTCTCGGTCGCGGCCCGGCCGGCGGCCAGGGTCTCGGAGATGTGGGCGTTCTCCGGCGAGCAGGCCAGGCCCCCCTGGATGGAGAGGCAGCCCGGGGGGTGATCGCCGGTGGTGAGGGCGTCGGCGCTGGAGCGCAGGAACGCTTCTATGGCGGCGTACGCGGTGGGTTGCTCGAGTGCGGCGCGAGCGTTGGCCACCTTGGTCTCGTGGTAACGGGTGAAGGCACGCCGGAACAGCAACTCCTTACTGCCGAACGTGGCGTACAGGCTCGGGCGGTTGATGCCCATCGCGCTGGTGAGGGCGCTCAGCGACGCACCCTCGTAGCCGTGCCGCCAGAAGACCTCGGCGGCCCGGTCGAGGACCGTCTCCTCGTCGAAGGCCCGCGGTCGTCCGGTGGTGTGCGTCTCGGTACGCATGCGTTCACTCTACCGCTCGGTACAAATCACGGTTCAGCTCGCCCAACCGATCGGTACAAAACCTGCTAGTGTGACTCGCAACCGATCAGTACAAAAGGAAGCAGGGAGACGCATGACCGTCACACTGATCACCGGCGCGAACAAGGGCATCGGTTTCGAGACGGCCAAACAGCTTCTCGAACTGGGCCACATCGTCTACATCGGCGCACGCGACGTCGAGCGCGGCAAGGCGGCCGCGGCGACGCTCGGCGCACGATTCGTCCAACTCGATGTGACCGACGACGCGTCGGTGCGCGACGCGCTGGCGACCATCGACTCTTCCGAGGGCCGACTCGACGTCCTGGTGCACAACGCGGGCGTCCTCGGGGACGGGGCCATCGACGGACCGACGGCCCTCCGGGTGTTCGACACCAACGCGGTGGGAATCGTCCGCGTCACCGAGGCGGCACTGCCTCTGCTGCGAAAGTCCCCGAACCCCACGGTGGTCACCGTTTCGAGCAGCGCCGGGTCCTTCTGGGCGGTGAACGAGCCCGACCGGCCGGAGTTCAATCTGCCGCTCGCCCTCTACTCGGCGTCCAAGGCGGCGGCCACCATGCTCACCGTCCAGTACGCCAAGTCCCAGCCGGGCATCAAGTTCAACGCGCTCGAACCCGGCACCACCGCCACCGACATGACCGCCGCCTTCGGCATCGGAAGACCACCTGCGGAAAGCGCCAGGACCGTCGTACACCTGGCCACGCTCGACGAGAACGCCCCAACAGGAACCTTCCAGGACGAACACGGCACGCTGCGCTGGTAGCCAACGCCAACCACGAAGCCACACCGACAGGTGCCGACCGTGGAGCCGCGCCGACAGGCGGTGCCGACCTCCACGGAGCTGGCATGACCCAGGTGGGACTCCATGACCCAGATAGAACTCAGGGCACATGGTCGCTTCAAGATCGGCGACCGTGTGCCCCGAATGTTCCCTCTGATCTTCGGCTGGACGCGAAGACGCAGGTCAGCACGCTTGGATCCAGCGAAGTTAACGGTAGTTCGTGAACTGCAGGGCGATGTCGAGATCCTTGCCCTTGAGCAGGGCGATGACGTCCTGAAGCTCGTCCTTCTTCTTTGAACTGACCCGGAGCTCCTCGCCCTGGATCTGGGCCTTGATGCCCTTGGGGCCCTCATCCCGGATGATCTTCGAGATCTTCTTGGCGTGCTCCTGGTCGATGCCCTCCTTCAGGCTGACGACCAGGTGGTACTCCTTGCCTGACAGCTTGGGCTCACCCGAATCCAGCACCTTCAGGGACAGACCCCGCTTGATGATCTTTTCCTTGAACACGTCAAGGACGGCGTTCGCGCGTTCCTCGCTGTTGGCCTTGATCTCGATATTGTCCTGACCCGACCACGCGATCCCCGCGCCCGTGCCCTTGAAGTCGAAGCGATGCCCGACCTCCTTGACCGTCTGGTTCAGCGCGTTGTCGACCTCCTGACGGTCGATCTTGCTCACCACGTCGAAACTACTGTCGGCCATCGGTATAGGTGTCCTCTCTCGTCCCTCCGACCCTAGCGACCCAAGCCCCCCCGCGTGCGAACCAAACCCCACCCCCACCCACATCAACCCACC
>NZ_JANZYP010000089.1 GCF_025506355.1 Sphaerisporangium corydalis | reverse complement strand
GTCGGCCCCCGCCTCCGACCCCACCCCCGGCCTACCCCCCGACGGCTCGTCTCCACTAGCCCGGACCGGTTACTACAAGCGCACGGTCTCATCTCCACATGTACCGAGCTCGCCCTAATCAGCCCTCGGACCCGTCTCCGTATGTGCCCGAGCTCGCTCTTCACGAGCACAGTGCTCGGGCGCGTGTGCTCGGCGCGGCCCTCGGGATCGGGCAAGTGGGTGGGAAGAGGTTATGGCTATACCGTAAATCGGAGTTCGGCGTGTCGTATGTAGGGATCTGGTCGCCAGCTACACAGTTATCTACACACATTGGCGGATCCCGTGGAGACACGGCAGGCCGTACCGTCTTGCAGATGATGCCCAGCACTTTTCCGGCGGCCGCGACCGTGACAGGCGCCCTGCTCGGCAGGGCCGGCGAGCTGGGCGATCGGCACGCTTTGGTCGACATCGCGGCGGGGGGTGCCGTCTACACCTACCAGCGGCTCGCGGCCTCGGTCACGCGGGCCGCCGCCGGGCTGGTGAAGCGGGGCATGCGGGCCGGACAGGTGTCCGGTGTTTACGTTCACACGGTGCCGGCGCAGATCGTCGCGCTGCTCAGCGTGATCGCGGCCGGCGGGGTGGCGCTGCCGTTGAGCGTCAGTGCCGGCCTCGCGGGGGTGGCCAAGCTGCTCGTCCGCCATGATGTCCGGTTGCTCTTCACCACGCCCGACCTGGTGGAGGCGGCGGAGGAGATGGCCGACGCCTCGCGGATCCGGCAGATCGTGACATTCGGCCCCACCCCGAAGTCGGTCGACTTCGAGGACCTGCTCGCGCCGGGCGAGTTCTCGCTGCCGATGCCGGACCCGGTCACCGAGCCGGCGGTCGCCACGGCGCAGGGCGTGCTCACCCACCGGGAGTTCCTGTCGGGCGCGCGGACCCTGGACCGCACGGCCGACGTGACCGCTTCGGACGTCGTGCTGGTCGCCTGGCCGCTCGACGGCGGGTGCGACATCCCCGTGCTGGTCAGCCTGGCGCTGATGCGCGGCGCCACGGTCGTCGCCGTCCCGGGCATCACCCGCTCGCAACTACGCGGCATCATCGCCGACTTCGGCATCACGCTGGTCGCCCTCGTCGACGGCGACCGCAAGGTGATCAGCCGCCTGTGACGGCCTGATTCTGGTCGGACGGCCGGGTTCTCAGCGGCCTGTGTTGGCCTCGATCCCGGTTGGACGGCCGGGATTTTCAGGAGCTTGTGACGGACTCGATCCCGGTTGGACGGCCGGGGGTCCTCAGCGGCTTGTGACGGACTCGATCCCGGCTGGGCGGCCGGGGTCCGCAGCCGCCTGTGACGAACTCAATCCTGGCAGAACAGCCTGGCCGTGTTGCGGTGTCAGGCGCCGCCGGCCAGTGCGTCGCCGAGGGGTGTGCGGGTGTACAGGACCGAGCGGCCCACCCGGCTGCCGGTGATCAGCCCGGCCTCGCGCAGGGCGGCCACGTGGTCGCCGGTGCCGCCGACGCTCAGGCCGAGCAGGGCGGCGAGCTGGGTGGTCGTGGCAGGGGTCTCCAGCAGGATCGCCGCCCGGGTTCGCCCGATGAGCCGCACCAGCCCTTTCGAGGGGACGCCTTGGGCCGCGATCCCCCGGGCCGGATACACCAGCGCGTACGGCCAGGCGTCCTCCAGGTACGCCGCCACCTGGGGTCCGAACACGCTCGGCACGAACAGCAGCCCCCGGCCGCCGAGGCGGTGCGTCTCGTCCTCGCCGCCGGAGTCCATCCGCACCTGGATGTGCCCGGACCTGCCGTCCGTGCGCCAGCGGACCCGGGGGTCGAGGTCGTCCAGCGCGGACGCCCACCCGTACGTCGCCAGGCGGCCCGCGCGGTGCACGACGTCCCGCTCCAGGATCGCGTGGAACCTCGGCCAGTCGGGGGCGACGATCTCCTCCCAGGTCGCCGCCAGCGTGTTCGCGATCAGTTCGACCACGTCCGGCCGGTCGAGGACGGCCTTCAGCTCGGGCGGCGGCAGCGGCCTGCCGTGCAGGTTCCTGGCGATCTCGGCGCGGGCCTGCGCGAGGGGGGTCGCGCGCATCACCGCCAGTTCGTCCGCGAACGCGACGTTCACTCCGGACGGGGGCGGGGCGATGAAGTCCGCGTTGTAGTTACCCCGCCGGAACAGGCCGATGATAGCGGCCATGCCGGGTTCGTCGCGGAGCAGCCGCTCGTACGGGCGGCGGTTGCGGTCCGCCCACGCGCGGTGCACGCCGGCCCGCTGGTTGCCTGACAGCATCCACAGGGCGTGCATGGTCTCGATCAGCGGTGAGATGGCGAACCGGCTCGCCATGACGTCCTGCGGGCTGACCTCGATGTTGATCAGCCGTTTCATGATCCCCCGTCCCGCGGCCCCGGCCCCGACCTTACGTCCATTTCCGAAAGCTTGGCCAGGTGTCCCACGACGACCCCAGCATCGTCGCCAGGGAGGTGGGCCAATGGAAGGGGGACGGGTGAGGCGTCAGGCGACGTTCGGTGAGGTGTTCGCCGTGCGGGAGTTCCGCGTGCTCTTCGGCAGCTTCACGCTGCTGGTGGCGGGCGACACCGTCAAGATGCTGGCGTTCTCCGTGCTCGTGTACGCCCGCACGGGCTCGGCCGGGCTGGCGGCGCTCGCCTACATGTCCGGTTTCCTGCCGTATGTCATCGGTGGAATCTTCCTGCTGTCGCTCGCCGACCGGATACGCCCCCGGCGGTTGATGATCATCGGGGAGTTCGTCCGTGTCGTGGTGTGCCTGCTGCTCGGCTTCGCGGGGCTGCCGGTCTGGGCGATGCTGCTCCTGGTCGTGGTCACCGGCGCGCTGAGCCCGGTCTTCGGCGCCGCGCGCACCGCGATGCTCCCGGACCTGCTGCCCGGCGACGCGTTCGTGCTCGGCCGGTCCGTCCTCACCGTCACGTCCGCCGCCGCGCAGATCGGCGGCCTCGCCGTGGGCGGCACCGTCCTGGCGATCACTGTCCCTGGCGGGGCACTGCTGATCACTGCGGTCCTGTCCGCCGTGGACGCCCTCGTCCTCAGGCTCGGCCTCCCCGACCGCCCTCCCCATTCGACGGCCCCGGCGGCTTCCGGCACGGCGGGGTCCGGGGTGGCGCGGGTGCGGAATCCTGTGCGGGAGACGCTGCGTGTCAACCGGGCGTTGCTCGTGGACCCGCGTGTCCGGGGGCTGGTGCTCGCGATGTGGGTGCCGCTGATGTTCGTGTCCGGCGCGGAGGCGATCGTCGTGCCGTACCTCAGCGAGGCCGGCGGCCCGTCGCAGGCCGGCCTCGTCCTCGCGGCCTTCGCGGCCGGGATGGCCGCCGGGGACTTCGTCGTCGGCCGGTTCGCCGCCCCCGCGCTGCGTGAACGGCTGTCCCTCCCGCTGGCCCTGGCGATCGGCGTCCCCCTGCTCGGGTTCGCCGCCCGCCCCGGCATGGTCTGGTGCGTGGTGCTCGCCGTGCTGACCGGCGTCTGTCTCGCGTACAACCTCGGGCTCCAGCGCAGGTTCGTCGACGCCGTGCCCGGTGACGTGCGCGGACAGGCGTTCGGGCTGCTCACCTCGGGTCAGATGTCCACGCAGGGGCTCGGCGCCGCCCTGACCGGCGCGCTCGCCGAGGTCGTCCCCGCGCACGTCGCCATCGCGCTGACCGGAGCCGGCGCCATCCTGGGCGCCCTGGCCCTCGCCCGCCACCTCCGCCCAGCTCCCCGCGACGCCCCAGCTCCCCGCGACGCCCCAGCTCCCCGCGACGCCCCAGCTCCCCGCCACGCCCCCGTGCCGGCGGTGAACCCGGTGCGGAACGGGCGAGTGGGGTCAGATCAGGAGAAGGGACTTGCCGATGACGTCGCGTGACTCGATCGCGGCGTGCGCGTCCGAGGCGCGGTCGAGCGGGAAGGTCTGCCCGATGACCGGCCTGATCCGGCTGGCCGCCACCTCCGCCACGGCCCGCTCGGCCAGCCGCCTGGCCTCGCCGGGCGCGAATTGCAGATGCTGGATTCCGCGTACGGTCACCCCGCGCCGCTCCGCCTCGGCGGGGTCGATCGGGCTGAAGCCGCCGTTGGGCGCGCCATGCGCCGAGATGCGCCCGCCGTGCGCCGTCATCGCGAACGCGTCCAGGCCGATCTGCCCCCCGGCGCCGTCGAGCACCACGTCCAGGCCCGCGCCACCGGTCGCCGCGCGCACCCGCTGGTCCCAGCCCGGCTCGGTGTAGTCGACCGCGATGTCCGCGCCGAGCTCCCGTGCCAGGCCGAGCTTCCGCTCGCCGCGCGCGGCGGCGGCGACGTGCGCGCCCGCGGCGTGCGCGAGCTGGACGAGCAGGACGCCCATGCCGCCCGCCGCCGCGGTGACCAGCACCCATTCGCCCGGTTTCACCTCGGCCGCGTCGAACACGCCGAGCCCGGTGACACCGTCGTGGAGCAGGGACGTCGCCTCCGGCAGCCGCAGCCCGTCTGGTACCGGGATCAGCGCCTCCACCGGGACCACCGCCTGCTCGGCGTACCCGCCTTCCCTGCCCGTGCCGGCCACGACGCTGCGGCCGATCCAACCGGCGTCCACGCCCTCTCCCACGGCGAGCACCTGGCCGCCCACCCCACCGCCGGGCACGTACGGCGGCTCCATCGAGAAGTACTCCCGGAAATAGCCGTAGCGGATCTGCGTCTCCACGTACAGCGTGTCCGCGACCGACACGTCGATCACGACCTGCCCCGCTCCGGCGACCGGGTCCGGCACCTCCCGTACCTGCAGGACCTCGGGCCCCCCGAACCGCGTCACCTGTGCTACCCGCATCGCCACACCCGCTTCGATCGATGATCCGACGTCCGAGCCGCCAGTCTCAACCATCAACCAAGGTTCAGGTCAAGCCCGTTCCTCTTCCTTGCCCCCCGGAGAGACCAGGCCGGTCTCGTACGCGAGGACGACGGCCTGGACGCGGTCGCGCAGGTCGAGTTTGGACAGGATGCGCGCGACGTGGGTCTTCACCGTCGTGGCGCTGAGGGTCAGCCGCTCGGCGAGCTCGGCGTTGCTCAGGCCCGTGGCGAGCAGGCGCAGCACCTCGAGCTCCCGTGGCGTCAGCCCGGACAGGTCACGGTGGAGAGTGGCCTTGGCCGCGTCCCGGTGGGCGAAGCGCTCGATCAGGCGGCGGGTGATCACCGGCGCGAGCAGGGCGTCGCCGGAGCGGACCAGGCGTACCGACGCCACCAGGTGCTCAGGGCTGACGTCCTTGAGCAGGAAGCCGCTGGCACCCCCGGTCAGGGCGGCGTACACGTAATGGTCCAGGTCATAGGTGGTCAGGATGAGGACGCGCGGCTCGTCCGCGCCGCCGGTCAGGATCCGCCGGGTGGCCTCCAGGCCGTCCATTCCCGGCATCCGGATGTCCATGAGCACGACGTCGGGCCTGGTACGCCGCACGGCGGCGACCGCCTCGGCCCCGTCCGCCGCCTCGGCCGTCACCTCGATGCCGTCGGCGGCCAGGATCATCCGGAACCCGGTCCGCACCAACGCCTGATCGTCGGCGATGACGACCCGAGGCGAGCCTCCGGGCGGGTCGGCGGTCACGCGGCCCTCCGGCCGATCGGGGTCCTCCACGTACGCGCGGCCTTCCGGGGGACGCGGTTCTCTCGGTTCACGGGGTCCTCCACGGGACGCGGGCCTTGATCTGGTATCCGCCGCCGGTCCTGACCCCGGCGTCCAGGGAGCCGTCATAGACGGCGAGCCGTTCACGCAGCCCGATCAGCCCTCGGCCGGTACCCGTCCCCGAGGGTGCAGCCCGCGTGCCGCCGGTGTCGGTGACCTCGATCTCCAGCCAGTCGTCGTCGTGACCGATCACGACGGACGCCTCCGCGCCGGCCGCGTGCTTGATCGTGTTCGTCAGGGCCTCCTGGACGACGCGGTAGACGGCCAGGTCGACCCCGGGGGGCAGGGGGCCGGGCGGCGGTGAGATCGTGACGCTCACCGGCACGCCCGCCGCGCGTACCCGCTCGACCAGGGCGCCGAGCCGCTCGACCCCGGGCTGCGGCTCCAGCCCGTCGCCCGGGGCGTCGGGTCGCGCGCTTTCGGGGCCGGCGAGCAGACCCATGACGTGCCGCAGTTCGCCCATGGCGGCCCGGCCGCTCGCCTCCACCGCGAGCAGGGCCTGCTTGGAGTCCGCCGGCGCGGCGTCCATCACCTTGCGCGCCGCGCCCGCCTGGATCACCATCACGCTCACGTTGTGCGTCACCACGTCGTGCAGCTCACTGGCGATCCGGGATCGCTCCACCTCCACGGCCCGGCGCATGTCCTCCGCCTGGGACTCCCGCACCTCGGCCAGCCGGCGTCGGCCCGCACTGAGCTGTTGCTGCCAGAACCGGACGAAGCTCGCGAGCACGCCCGCGCTCAGCAGGACGACGAAAGGTCCTGACCAGTCCGGGAGCCGCAGACCGGTGTTACGGAAGGTCACGCCCGCCAGCACGGCCGTGAGCACCAGGCCGGCCATCGCCGGCACCCGGTGGTTGCTGTGGACGATGGCACTGCAGACGGCGATGACGCAGGTCAACACCGTGATCCAGGTCGCATCCTGGTGCGTGGCCAGGGCGGCTGCCACCACCACCCAGAAGGTGGTGAGCGGATACCGGCGCCGGGCGGCGAGCGGCAGCGCCGTCAGCGCCACCAGGACCAGCACCGGCCCGCCGACCCCGGCCTCTTCCGGGAGGGCGCTCTGCGTCGGGACCGGCGAGGAGGCGGTCTCGGCCGGGCGGGCGGTTCCTGTCTGCGCTGGTGAGGTGGCGGTCTCGGCCGACCGGGGGGTCCCCGCCGGCGCTGGTGAAGGGGCGGTCTCGGCCGCGCCCGAGGTCCACGGTCGCGCAGGCGCCGAGGGAACCACGTCCGATGCGGAGGGAACCACGTCCGGCGGTGGCATCCCCGGTGCCTCGGGGGCGGTCGGCGGTACCGGCCGCAGCCGCAGGTACTCGACCAGGCCGGACGACGGCGCGCCGTCGCCCTGGCCGTGGCCGTACAGTCCCGCCACCGCGATCACCGCGAAGGCGGCCAGCACGAGCGCCAGGACGGCGTCGGCGACGACCGCCCGCCGGGACGGCCTGGCGGGTCTCTCCAACGGGCGCAGCGCGTCGAGCACGTGCCGCCGCCACACGCGCTTTTCGGCTGTTCGCACCGCCATATTGTCGCGCAGACCCCGGCCGGGTCACCATCCGCCGGGAAGACCAGAGGGTGGTCTCGCAGGAGTACATCGCGCGGATGACACCGCGGCGACATCCGCCTCAGGAGGTATCCGATCTAGATGCGACGGCCGACGCGCCCGGCCACCGTTCCCGCCTACCTTCGGTGTGTCGCCGGCTCGCTCACAGGTGCCCCCGCCTAGATGCCGAACGGCACTGATGACCGTCGACGAAGCGGCACCGACTGGAAGGAAGAACAGCCGATGAACCATGAGACCGAGTCGCGAGGCTTCACGCAGTACAGCGTCAACGCCCGCGGCATCCTGGCCGCCGCCTGCCTGCTCGCCTTCGCGATATTCGCCCATTCGGCGCTTCCTGCTCCTCCCGTGCCCCCAGCCCCTCCTGCGCCGGCAGCACCCGCAGCGCCGGTGGCGCCCGCCATGCTTGCCCCGTGAGGCCGTGGCGAGCCGCTGGTGATCTCGTGCTTGGTGGGTCAGGATGCCTGGACTTCGTCGAAGAGGGCGAGGGCTTCGCGGGGGTCCGGGCTCACGAGGCGTTCCAGGCCGGCCGTCGTCATCTTCGCCCACCTGCCGGCCCGTACCCACATCTGTTCCTCGAAGGCACGGACGGCTTTGTCCAGATCGTCAGGGGCGGCGGCGGCGGACTCGGCGAGCTCGGCGCCCTCAAGCATCGCGAGGTTCGCGCCTATCCCCAGCGGGGGCATCAGGTGGGCGGCGTCGCCCAGGAGCGTCACCCCGGGGACGTGGGTCCAGGTGTGGGACACGGGCAGGACGTAGAGGGGGCGGTGGACGAAAGCGGTGCCGTGACGGAGGAGGTCGAGCACGGGAGCGGCCCACCCGTCGAACAGGGCCAGCAGACTTGATCGCACGGCCTCGCCGTCAGCCAGATCCAGGCCCACGCCCAAGCCCGCGCCTGGGCCCAAGCCCGCGCCCGGGTCCGTGCCGAGGCCCGCGCCCGGGTCCGTACCCAGATCCGCGTCCACGTCAGTGCGCCCGTTCAAGCCCATATCCCGGCCCGGGTTCGTATGCCAGTCCAGCGGCGCGCGGAACTGCGCGTACACCTTGACGTGGCCGCCGCTGTTGCGCTGGGCGACGAGGCCGCGGTTCACGCCGTACACGGCCACGGAACCGTCGCCGATCAGCCGGGCGAGGCCGGGGTGGCGGGTGTCGACGTCGTCCAAAGAGGTCTCGACCAAGGTGACGCCCGTGTAGTGCGGCGTCGTGGGCGAGACCGCCGGGCGGACCCGGGACCAGGCGCCGTCCGCGCCGACCACAAGGTCGAACGTCTCCTGCCGCCCATCCGCGAAACGGACCAGCACGCCACCCCGGGTCCCCGGCACCACCTCCGTCACGCCCCGCCCCCACTGAACGTCCAGTGGGCCGAGCAGCAGGTCACGGAGTTGCCCGCGGTCGATCTCGGGATTGGCCCGGTCATCCGGACGGGGTCGCCAGTCGCGCAGGACGGTCCCGTCCGTGTCCAGGATGCGCATGGCCTGCCCCTCGGGGCGGGACAGCGCCTGGAACTCCGCCAGCAGCCCCGCCTTGTCCAGCGCGAGCTGGCCCAGCCCTTCGTGCATGTCCAGCGTGCCGCCCGGGGGACGGGCGTCGGGAGCGGGATCGCGTTCGAGGACGGTGACGGGGTGACCGTGGCGGTGCAGGACGCGGGCGAAGGTGAGGCCGGCGGGGCCGGCTCCGATCACAGCGATGCGATGTCTCATGTCGAGACACTGTATTGGTTTTTTGCAACGTATCGCAACAGTACGATGTACCCATGACTGTCTGGGATCGGCCTGAGCCGCCGACTCGCCCCGTGCCGCTCGACCGGGAGCGGATCGTCGCCGCGGCCATCGCGCTGGCCGACGAGGGCGGGCTGGAGGCCGTGTCGCTGCGCAAGGTCGCCGCCCGGCTGGACGCCGGCCCGATGCGGCTGTACGGGTACATCTCCACCAAGGAGGAGCTGTTCGACCTCATGGTGGACGAGGTCCACGCCGAGATCCTCCCCGAAGAGCGGCCCGGCGACTGGCGGGAGGCGCTGCGCGTTCACGCCTGCCTCACCAGGCAGGCCGCACTCCGTCACGAATGGCTGGCCGACCTGCTCGGCGGCCGTCCGGCCCTCGGCCCGAACGCCCTCGCCGTGACCGAGACCATGCTGGCCGCCCTCGACGGCCTCGCCGACATCGACACCGTCATGCGCGCCGTGGAGACCGTCAGCGCCTACTTCACCGGCGCGATCAGGCGCGAGGTCGCGAACCTGCGGGCCGAGCGCGCCACGGGCCTGTCCAAGCGCGACTGGCAGCGCGCCTCCGGTCCGCACGTGACGAAGATGCTGGCCACGGGCCGCTTCCCAACGCTGGCCAAGCTCGTGCACGATGGCACGGAGGTGGACGCCGAGGAGTCCTTCGCGACCGGGCTGGACTGGGTTCTGGACGCCGTGGCCGCCAAGCTCGCCAGGCCTGAGGCGTGACGCCCGGGAACGTTCATGGTGAACGTGGGCCCGGCCTGGCTCCATTTCCTGGGTGCCGACCTGGTGACAACGTTGTCAAGATCCGCTGGGATGCGCGATGATTCGGACCGTGGCAGAGACCAGGCGCGGCAGGCCCACGATGAACGACGTCGCGGCCGAGGCCGGGGTCGCCCTGAAGACCGTGTCCCGGGTGGTGAACGAGGAGCCCGGGGTCAATTCGGCGACCGCCGAGCGGGTCAGACGCGCCATCGAGCACCTCGGGTACCGCCGCAACGACGGCGCCCGTGTCCTGCGGCGCGGGCGTACCGCGAGCATCGGACTCGTCATCGAGGACGTCGCCGACCCGTTCTACTCCGGCCTGAGCCGCGCCGTGGAGGACGTCGCGCTGCACAACGGCTCACTCGTCTTCACCGGTTCGTCCGGGGAGGACCCGCTTCGTGAGCGCGAGCTGGTGCTGGCCTTCTGCGCACGCAGGGTCGACGGCCTGGTCATCGTGCCCGCCGGATCCGACCACGGCTACCTGGCCCCGGAGCTGACCGCCGGCATCCAGGCGGTCTTCGTCGACCGCCCGGCGGGGGCGGGGCTGAACGTCGACACGGTGATCTGCGACAACGTGGGCGGCGCCCGGTCGGGGGTGGCCCATCTCATCGCGCACGGCCACCGGCGCATCGGGTTCCTCGGGGACGACGCGACCATCTTCACGGCCAAGGAGCGCCTGCGCGGCTACCGCCAGGCGCTGACGGCGGCGTCGATCCCGTACGACCCGTCCTTGGTGGCCATGGGCACCCCGGACCAGCCCCGCGTCACCGCCGACATCACCCGCCTGCTCACCCTCGACGACCCCCCCACCGCCCTGTTCACCGGCAACGGCCAAACCACGGTCACCACCCTCCGAGCCCTCACCACCCTCGACCCCCGCCGCGCGACCAAAGCGACCACCCCCCGAGACACGAACACGACGCCCGGCACCCGAGACTCAAGTACGACGAGCGGCACCCGAGGCACAAACACGGCGGGCGGCACCCGAGACGCGAGCGCGGCGCCGAACCTCGCGATCGTCGGTTTCGACGACTTCGAGTTGGCCGACCTCCTCACCCCCGCGATCACCGTCGTCGCTCAAGACCCCATCAACCTGGGCCGAACGGCCGCCGAACTCCTCTTCCGCCGCCTCACCGGCAGCGCCGGCCCCGCCGAACGTATCCAACTCCCCACCCGAATAATCCCCCGAGGCTCCGGCGAACTCCCCCCACCCCGCTGAATCGCCACCTGCCCGACTCAACTTTCGGGGAGGTCACTCGGTCATCCCCTTCACCTGCACGACAAAGGAGCGCCAGCAGTCAGCGGGAACAACCAGAACGGAACCGCCAAGATCTTTACTGTCCCGCACGGCCACTACGCCGAAAAGATTCGTCGCGACCTCTATGCACGACCCACCGTCGGAACCTGATCGAGATGACTTCCGCCACCTCGCTCCGCTCAGATCCACTTCCCGATCTCCTTCTCGATCTGAGTGCGATGACGAAGGTCAGTGCTCTGACACCGGCTTCCTCTTCGTCTCACCGATGAAGACACGCCACTCATCGACACAGAACACCAACGCGGGACCGCTAGGAATCTTGCTGTCCCGCACGCCGACCACCCCGGTCAGGTTCGTGGCCACCTCGACGCATGCAGCCCCATTTGATCCTGATCGACTTGACTTACGCCAGTTCGCGGCGGCTGAATCCATTTTCCCAACGCCTCCTCGATGATCTCTCTAGAAACCCGCCGGGGATGGGCATCGGCACGTATCGCGTCATACCGCCCCATAATCGGCTTAACGACTTCTGGATTATCCGTCACCTCCCCCTGCCCTGACGAGTCCACCCAGACGACAGCCCGATAGCCAGGAAGCTTCCTGTTGTGCGTCGGATTTGGCGACGAATATCTGCTGGGTCCGGGGAGCGGAAGAGCCGGTAGGCCTTTGGAAATACTGCCCGAGCCGAAGGCGAGGACCTTTTCTGGGGGGCGGCGCCAGGCGTGGGTCAGGTTGGGCGGGGGGTGGTGGGGGTGTGGAGGTCGGCTTCTATGCGGGCGGCGGTGGCCAGGAGTGGGGGGAGGAGGTCGCGGCGGGCGGATTCGATGGTGGTGCGGCTGGCGTGCGAGGAGATGTTGACGGCGGCGGAGACCTGGCCGTTCCGGCCTCGGATGGGCGCGGCGATGGACCGCAGGCCCTCCTCCAGTTCCTGGTCGACCATGGCCCAGCCCTGGGACCTCACCCGTTCGAGCTCGGCGACGAGGGCGTCCCGTGAGGTGATCGTGCGCGCGGTGAGCCGCTCCAGTTTGGCCTCGGCGAAGTACGTCTCCAGGTCGGCGGGCGGGAGCCAGGCCAGCAGCACCCTGCCCATCGACGTGCAGTGCGCGGGGAAGCGCGTGCCGATGCTGATGGTCACGCGCATGATGCGCGTGGTGGGCACCCGGGCGATGTACACGATGTCGGATACGTCCAGCACGGAGACCGACGCGGACTCGTGGACCTCGGCGACCAGGTGTTCCAGGTGGGGGAGCGCAACGTCGGGCAGCGACATGCCGGACAGGTAGGCGTACCCCAGTTCCAGCACCCGGGGGGAGAGGGCGAACAGGCGGCCGTCGGTGCGGACGTACCCCAGTTCGACGAGGGTGAGCAGGAACCTGCGGGCGGCGGCGCGCGTGAGCCCGGTGGCCCGGGCGACCTCGCTGAGCGTGAGCTCCGGTGTCGCGGCGTCGAAGGCGCGGATGACCGCCAGCCCCCGGGCCAGCGACTGGACGAACTCCTCCGCCATGGTGGCCCCCTCTCGCCGGTGACCGTTATACCAGCCCGGACGGAGAGCCCGGCGGGCCCGGATGGAGACCCTGGCGGTGTCAACCGGAGACCCTGGCGGACCCGGACGGAGGCCCCGGCGGGTGATCATCTCGGGTGTTCGTTGCCCGAACCGATGTTCTGGCCGAAGCCGCCCTCGATCCGTCGGCACGCTGGTCGGCTCGCGTGTTTCCCCGACATTTCGCGGGCGTTGACGCGATCTACCCGCGGGCGTAGCTTGCACTGACACGTTCATCTGAAGAACGCTCGTTCGCATGGCGAACACTTCCTGATCCTGGAGTGCTGATGCGCGTGGTGTGGCACAAGGGAAGGTAATTGATCATGGATTTTCTTGATCCCAAGATCTGGTCGGGGTCGATCTTCGGGAGCGGCGGCTGGGAGGCGTCCAGGGCCGGCGACGCGCCCGTGGTCGAGCCCGCCACCGGCAACGAGATCGGCCGGGCGGGCGTCGCGGGTCCCGCCGACGTCGCCGCCGCGGCCGTGAGCGCCGCGAGGAGCCGGCGCGAGTGGGCCGCCGCCTCGTTCGAGGAACGCGCCGCCGTGCTGCGCAGGGCCGGCCGGCTGTTCGAGGACCACGCCGCCGACATCCAGAAGTGGATCATTCGCGAGTCCGGGTCGATCCCCGGGAAGGCGGCCTTCGAGACGTACGTGGCCGCGCAGGAGTGTTACGAGGCCGCCGCCCTGGCCTCGCAGCCGCCCGGTGAGCTGCTGCCGACCGCCAAGAAGCGCCTCAGCTTCGCGCGCCGCGTGCCGGTGGGCGTGGTCGGCGTCATCGCGCCCTTCAACGCCCCGCTGATCCTCGGCATCCGGTCCGTCGCCCCCGCGCTGGCGCTCGGCAACGCGGTGGTGTTCAAGCCCGACCCTCGTACGGCCGTCTGCGGCGGGGTCGTGATCGCCCGGGTGTTCGAGGAGGCGGGCCTGCCCGCCGGTCTGCTGCACATGCTTCCCGGCGGCGCCGAGACCGGGGAGGCGATCGTCACCGACCCCCGCGTCGGCGTCATCTCCTTCACCGGGTCCACGGCCGCGGGGCGTAAGGTCGGCGAACTGGCCGCCCGGCACCTCAAGCGGGTCCACCTCGAACTGGGCGGCAACTCGGCGCTGGTCGTCCTGGACGACGCGGACCTCGACCTGGCCGTCTCGGCCGGGGCGTGGGGGTCGTTCTTCCACCAGGGGCAGATCTGCATGACCTCAGGCCGCCACATCGTCCACTCCTCGATCAAGGACGAGTACGTCGAGCGGCTCGCCGCCAAGGCCGGGCAGATGCCGGTCGGCGACCCCGCCACCCAGGAGGTCGCCCTCGGCCCGCTCATCGACGAACGCCAGCGGGACAAGGTGCACGCGCTGGTCACGGGCAGCGTCGACAGCGGCGCCCGGCTCGCGGCCGGCGGCACGTACGAGGGACTGTTCTACCGCCCGACCGTGCTCACCGACCTGACGTCGTCCGCGCCCGCGTACGCGCAGGAGGTGTTCGGGCCGGTCGCCCCGGTCATGCCGTTCTCGACGCTGGAGGAGGCGGCGGCGCTGGCGTCCGACAGCGAGTACGGGCTGTCGCTCGGCATCCTGACGGGGGACGCGATGCGCGGGCTGGCGCTGGCCGACCTCATTCCCACCGGGATCGTCCACATCAACGACCAGACCGTGGACGACGAGGCGGTGGCCCCGTTCGGCGGGGTCGGCGCGTCGGGCACCGGGTCCAGGTTCGGCGGCACCCAGGCGAACATCGACGCGTTCACCGACACCCAGTGGGTCACCATGCAGGGGGACATCGCCCGATATCCGTTCTGATGGGCGGCGATAGGCTCCGCATCCTATGACCCGCTCGACCACGGACCCCGCCCCCGAACCCGGGTCCTCCTCCGGCGACCCCCCGCAACCCGGGGCCGGTTCTTTCAGGCCGGAGGCCGGGCAGGGCCGGACGCGGGTGTTGCTGGTGGCCGGGTTCGTGCTGGCCTCGCTCAACCTGCGGCCCGCGCTCGCCGGGATGTCGCCGCTGCTGAACGAGATCATGTCCGATCTCGGGCTGTCCCCGGCGGCGGGCGGCGGCATCACCACGGTCATGGTGGTCTGCCTCGGCCTGCTCGCCCCGGTCGCGCCCGCCCTCGCCACCCGCCTCGGCCTGGACCGCACCCTGCTGATCGGCCTGCTTATCCTGGCGGCCGGCGTGGGCCTGCGCGGCGCCGGTGGCGTCACGGCCCTGTACGCCGGGTCCGCGGTCGTCGGCACGGCCATCGCGATCATGAACGTGGTCATGCCGGGCGTCGTGAAACAGCACTTCCCCGACCGCATCGGGCTGTTCACCGGCATCTACGTCTCGGGCCTGGTGACCGGCGCCGCCTCGGCGTCCGCGCTCATGGTGCCGATCGAGGAGCGGTACGGCTGGCGCACGGCGGCCGGGTCGGTCGCGGTGCTCGCGGTGGCGGCGGCGGCGCTGTGGGCGCCGCAGGCGTTCGCCCGGCGCAGGGGAGGCCGGGCCGCCGGCGGGCGGCGACCGTACGCGATGCTGCTGCGCAGGCGCGTGACCTGGTACGTCATGGCCTTCATGGGCCTGCAGTCGCTGACGTTCTACATCATGCTCGCTTGGCTGCCGACGATCTTCAGGGACGCGGGGCTGCCCGCCGACCAGGCCGGCTACCTGCTGGCGCTCACCAACCTCGCGCAGATCGCGGCGACGCTCACGGTGCCGTTGCACGCGGGGCGGGCCAGGTCGCAGGTCCCGCACGTCGTGATGGCCGCCGTACTGACCGTCGCCGGGTACGTCGGCGTGCTGCTCGCCCCGGCGACGCTCCCGTGGCTGTGGATGATCGTGCTCGGGGTGGGGCAGGGCGCCTCGATCGCGCTCGCCCTGCTGATCATCGCCCTGCGGGCACCCGATCCCGCGTCTGTCACGGCGCTGTCGGCGGTCGCCCAGTCGTCGGGGTACCTGCTCGCGGCGCTCGGCCCCTTCGCCATCGGCCTGCTCCACCAGCTCTCGGGTGGCTGGACCCTGCCGCTGGTGACCGGCATCCTCGTCTGCGGCGTCCAGGTGGTCTTCGGCGTCCTCGCCGGCCTTCCCGCCGCCGCCAGGACGGGTCAGGTGCCGGACAGGGTGGGGGAGGTCTGGTAGCCGGTGGGGAACAGGGGGGTACGCAGGCGCGGGGCGAGGAGGCCCCACAGCCCGCGCGGGGTCCAGATGGCCACCGCGATGGCGACCGCTCCGAGGATCACCAGGTACCAGGCGCCGTACTGGGCCAGGGACTGCTGGAGGACGAAGAACAGGATCGTGCCGAGGACGGGCCCCTCGATGGAGCCGATTCCGCCGATCACGGTCACGAAGATCATCTGTGCCGACCACCGCACCGAGAACGCCGAGGCCGGTTCCACGTTGAGCTGGCTGACGATCAGCAGCGCCCCGGCGGCACCGCACCCGAGGGCCGCGATCACGTACACGATCCGCTGCGCGCGGGCCACCCGCACGCCCACGCCCCTGGCGCCCGCCTCGTCGTCGCGTATCGCGGTCAGCGCCAGCCCGAGACGGGTCCGCAGGACGAGGTAGACCGTCACCAGGACGACGACGGCGACCGTCAGCGCCGCCCAGTAGGTGAGGGCGCTGAGCACGCCGGGGTCCACGCCCGACAGCCCGGGGAGCGCCGCCCCGGTGCCGCCGCCGAGCGAGGCGAACCGGCTGACGACGAGCTGGCACACGTCCGCCACGACCCAGGTCGCCACCGCGAAGTACCCGCCGCGCAGCCGGAACACCAGGAACGAGATCGCCAGCGCCGCCGCGCCGCACCCGACGGCCGCCAGGGGGATCGCCGCGAACGGGTCGAAGCCACCCTGGGCGAGCACCAGCACGAGGTACGCCCCGAGGCCGACGAACGCCTGCTGCCCCACCGACACCAGCCCCGCGTACCCGGCGAGGAGGTTCCACGTGCTCGCCATCGTGAGCAGGATGAACAGGTTGACCAGGGTGTCGGTGGTCCCCGAGTAGACCAGGTAGGGGAGGAAGGCGAGCACCGCCACGATCGCCGCGACGGCCAGCCCCGGCCAGCCGAACCGCCGCCCGGCCCGGCTCACCCGCAGCCCGCCGTACGAGGCCCCGGTCGTGCGCACCGGCAGCGCGGCGATGGCGCGGCTGACGCGGAGCCGCCACGAGGTCCCGCCGGGGCGGCTCGTACGGGAGGCGGCGCGGGCGCGGGGGAGGCGGATGTCGCTGACGCGGTCGACGATCGTGGCGATCTCGTAGCCCGCGCGCTCCCGTACGCCCAGCCAGGAGGCACGGAGGCGACCGGCCGCACGCGAGGGTGCGGCGCGAAGGCGGCCGGTCAGGCCCTCGGGGCGGAGTGCGAGTACCGCGAGGAAGACCAGGTGCCCGGCGATCACCGAGTAGGACAGGTTGACCTGCCCGCCGACCGCCTGCGCGACGCCCAGCACGATCCCGCCCGCGAGCGTGCCCCACAGCGAGCCGAGCCCGCCGATGACGACCGCCTCGAAGGCGAACAGCAGGCGGCCGGTCCCGGACGACGGCGCGAACGAGGAGTACATGCCGAAGGCGAGCCCGGCGAGGGCGAGGGTGGCGAAGGCGATGGCGGCGGCGACGCCGAAGACGTGCCGGTACCCGACGCCGGACAGCCGGGCGGCCTCCCTGTCGTCGGCGACCGCGCGGATCAGGCGGCCGGTGGCGGTACGGGAGAGCATGAACTGCAGCCCGAGCAGGACCGCGACCGCCAGCGCGAAGATCGTCAGGGACAGGTATCCGACGGAGATCTGCCCGCTCAGCCGCAGCGACCCCGACGACAGGGTCCCGGTGTCCAGCGAGTGGCTGTCGGCGGTGAACATCTCCAGGAGCAGGTTCTCGATGACGACGGACAGCCCGAAGGTGACCAGCAGGGTGGTGAGCGGTCCACGGTCGAGGCTTGCCTGGATGAGCGACCGCTGGAGCACGTACCCGAATCCGGCGAACAGCGGTACGACCAGGACGAACGCCCACAGCCCGAGCCCCAGTACGGGCGCGAGCGCCACGGCGAGGTAGGCGGCGGCGACGGCGAGGTCACCGTGCGCCAGGTTGGTCACCCGCATGACGCCGAACAGCAGCGAGAGCCCGGTGGCGAACAGGGCGTAGAGGCCACCGAGGAGCAACCCCTGGACGATCGCGTTGACCCAGCTCACGTGCCCGCCTTTCCGAGAGGGTGCCTGGAAGGCCAGGTCACGGGTGTGTCTTTCCGAGGCCGAAGTAGGCGGCCTCGATTTGGGCCGGGGTGAAGACGGCGGGAGGGCCCGTGAGGGTCGTGCGGCCCTCCAGCAGGCAGTGGATCCGTGTCGCGACCCGGACGGCCTGGCTGACGTCCTGCTCGACCAGCAGCACGGTGACGCCCTCGGCGAGCAGTCGCGGCAGCGTCGCGTACATGTCCCTGACCACCTTGGGCGACAGCCCGAGCGACAGTTCGTCCAGCAGGAGCACCTTCGGGTTGGCGACCAGGGCGCGCCCGATGGCCACGGCCTGCTGCTCGCCGCCGGACAGGTGCTCGGCCCGTTGCCGCCGCCGGTCCCGCATCCACCCGAACAGGTCGTAGACGCGTTCCAGGTCCCACGGTCCCGGGCGCGCGACGTGCGTGCCGACCAGCAGGTTCTCCTCGACGGTGAGGGAGGCGAACAGGCGCCGCCCCTCGGGTACCAGCGACAGCCCGGCCGCGACGCGCCGCTCGGGCGGGTGGCGGGTGACGTCGTCGCCGTCGAGCAGGACGGTCCCCGAGGCGGGCGGGTGCAGGCCAGCTATGGCGCGCAGCAGTGTGGACTTGCCCGCGCCGTTGGCGCCGATGACGGCGTGCACCTCCCCGGCGTCCAGCCGCAGGCTCACCTCGCTCACCGCACGCAGGCGGCCGTGGTCGGCCGTGAGGGACCGCACCTCAAGCACGGGCGCCATCGCCACCCCCTCCCTCGGGGACGCCCCCGACGCCCCCGACGCCGCCGACGCTCCCGGTGCCGAGGAAGACCTCCTTGACCTCGGGGCTGGCCAGGACGTCAGCCGGGAGGCCGTCGGCCACGACCCGGCCGCCGGCCAGGCAGATCAGGCGGTCGACCGTCGAGGTGAGGGCGCGGACGACGTGCTCGATCCAGACGACCGCCAGCCCGTCGGCGCGCGCGGCCTGGATCATCCCGACCAGTTCGGCGACCTCGGGGTCGGTCAGCCCGCCCGCGACCTCGTCGAGCAGCAGCAGCCTCGGCCGGGTGGCGAGCGCGCGTGCCAGTTCGAGGCGCTTGCGGTGCGGCAGGCCGAGGCGTCCCGCAGGGCGGTCGGCCAGATCGGACAGGCCGGTGCCCGCGAGCACCCGGGCGGTGGTCCTGAACCCCTCCCGCCCGCGCGCCCCGCCGCCCTGCTGGGCGGCGACCAGGACGTTCTCGAACACGGTCATGTCCTCGAACGGCCGGGGCACCTGGTGGGTGCGGCCGACGCCGAGCCGGCACCGCACCGCGGCGTCGAACGAGGTGACGTTCCTGCCGCCGAGCCGCACCTGCCCCGAGTCGGGGCGCAGGTCGCCCGACACGATGCCGAACAGGCTGGTCTTGCCCGCGCCGTTGGGCCCGACGACACCGACGGCGTCCCCGGGCCGCACCGTCAGCGACAGCTCGTCGGCCACGGTCACCTGGCCGAACCGTTTGGTGACCCGGTCGAGTTCCAGCAGCGGCCCCGTGCTCACCATGTCCGCCCGGTCACGGGTTGGTGGGGGTGAGGTCTGCGCCGATCTTGACGGCGGGGTTGAGGCTGTTGTCCACCACGACCATCTCGTACGGGAACCGCCCGTCGCCCTCCTTCCACTGCACGCCGACGGGCTGCTGGATGGCGACGCCGGGGACCGGGCCCCGGGTGAAGTCGAGCACCCCCGAGATCCCTGAGTAGTTCAGCTTCTGCAGCGCGGTGGCGACGGCCCTGCGGTCGCGCGGGGTGTCGACCGAGGTGAACGCCTTCTGCGCGATCTCGAACAGCGAGTAGACCGACCCGAGGGTCTGCAGCCACTGCTTGCCGCTGGCCGACTGGTACGCCTCCGCGAGCTGCTTGGCGCTCTCGCCGTCCAGCGAGGAGGTGTTCGGCATGTACGGGCCCCACCACGAGTCGGTCGCGATGTTCTTGACCAGGGGGCCGAGCGCGACGGTGTCGGCGGGGAACAGCAGGACCTTGGCGACCGTGGCGAGCTTGGGCCGGAACCCCTGCTGGGCGGCCTGCCGCCACATGGTGTTGAAGTCGGGCGGCAGCGGCGCGTTCGTGAAGATCTCGCACTCCTCGCTCTTGAACTTCGAGATCATCGAGCTGAACGCGGTGGTGCCGTCGGTGTACGCGCCGCCGTCGACCCACTTGTAGCCGGACTTCTTCAGGATCGCCGGGTAGGCGTCGCGGAAGGCGTTGCCGTCGGCGTCGTTGGGGAACATGCCCGCGACGGTCTTGTTGGTGGAGACCCGCTCCCACATCGGGACGAAGCACCCGCCGAACTGGTCGACCCCGAAGAAGAACATGGTCGTGTACGTGAACGGCTTGGGGTTCTTGGGATCGGCCTGCCGGGAGAAGTACCAGGCCTCCCAGGGGACGACGGTCGACACGCACGGGATGCCCTGCGCCTCGCACACCGTCGCCACCGGGTTGGTGGTCTCCGGCGTGGAGCTGGTGAGGATGATGTCGGCGTGGTCGCGCAGGATCAGCTCCCTGGCGACCTGGGAGGCCCGGCTCGGGTCCGACTGGGTGTCCTTGACGACGATCTCGACGTCGTAGGTCTTCCCGCCGACCGCGAAGCCGCCGGTGTACGCGGCGGTCCCCCGCACGCGGTCGACGACGAAGCGGTCACCGGACGCGAAACCGGCGAGCGGCCCGGTCTGCGGGCTGACGAACCCGATCACGATCTTGTCGCCGGCCTTGTCGCCGGAGCCCTTGATCGAACCGCAGGCGGCGGTGCCGGCGGCCAGGGCTCCTAGGCCGACACCCTTCAGGAGGGTCCGGCGGGGGAGGGACGGTCCATTCAACGAAGACTCCTCATGAGGTGCCTGAAATGTGGTGCCCGATGGGGAAGAGCGACCAGCCGCGCGGCGCCGCCAGCGATCCCCAGAGGCCACGAGGTGCGAACAGCGTGATGGCGATGCCGGCGGCGCCGAGCAGGACGAGGTACCAGGGACCGTAGCCGGACAGGGCCTGCTGGAGGGCGAAGAACACCAAAGCCCCAAGAATCGGACCCTCGATGGTCCCGATCCCGCCGATCACGACCATGAACATCATGGCGACGCTGTGCTGCACGCCGAAGACCGATCCCGGCTGCGTGTACAGGGTGTTGGCGAACAGGACGGCGCCGACGGCCCCGGTGCCGAACGCGGACAGGCAGTACGCCCACCTGCGGGTCCGTCCCACCGCGACCCCGGCCGAGGCGGCGGCGACCGGGTCGCTGTGCACCGCGCGCGCGTCGAGGCCGAACCTGCTGCGCGCCAGCGCGTACACCCCGGCGACCGAGCACACCGCGACGGCCAGCGCCCACCAGTACGTCAGCGCCTGCCGCAGCAGGGCGTCGTAGCCGGAGACGCCCGGCAGGCTGACCCCGGTGTTGCCGCCGGCCGAGGGCGCGAGCGTCACGGCCAGCCGGAGGATCTCGGCCAGCACCCAGGTCGCGACCGCGAAGTGCCCGCCCGACAGCCGCAGGACGGCGAACGACACGGGAAGGGACAGCACGCCGGCCGCGGCGGCGGCCAGCGGGATCGCGGCGAAGGGGTCGAGGCCCATCGAGGCGGCGGCGTACAGGGCGTACGCGCCGGCGCCCAGGTAGGCCTGCTGCCCGAACGAGGTGAGCCCGGCGAACCCGGCCATGAGGTTCCACAGGCTCGCCAGCGCGACCAGGCAGAACAGGGTGACCAGCGGCTGCTCGGCCGAGGTCCCCGCGTAGTACGGCACGCCCGCCAGCGCCGCCACCGCCACCACCGAACCGGCCGCCGCGACCGACGCCGTACGGCTCCAGCGCCGCACCGCGAACCGCCCCTCGGCCGCCGTCCCGGCCGTCACGGCGCCGCCACCCGTCCCGGCCGTCATCGCGCCGCCTCCGCTTGGGCCGTCATCACGCCGCCTCCGGTTCGGACGCGGGGAAGAAACCCTGGGGGCGTACGGCGAGCACGGCGAAGAACAGCAGGTGGACCGCGAGGACGGTGTACTGGACGTCCCACTGGGCGGCGAGCTGCTGGACCAGCCCGATCGTGACTCCGCCCAGCAGCGTCCCCCACAGCGAGCCCAGCCCGCCGATGACCACGGCCTCGAAGGCGAAGATCAGGCTCAGGCCGCCCGCGTACGGGTCGAAGGTGGCGGTCATGCCGAGGAACACCCCCGCGAGTGCGGCCGTCGCCACCGCGATGCCCGCGACGGTCGCGAACACCGGGCGTACCCGGACCCCGACCAGCCGCGCGGTGTCGAGGTCGTCGGAGGTGGCGCGGACCAGGCGCCCGAAGGATGTGCGGGCGAGCAGGAGGTGCAGGCCGCCGAGCACGGCCAGCGCCGTGAGGAACCCGGCGATCCGCAGCCAGGACAGGGTGATGACGGACCCGAAGGCCGTCACCCGGACACCGGCGAGCGCGAGGCGGCCGGCGTCGAGCGAACGCGGGTCGGCGGACAGGCCCGCCACCAGCAGGTTCTCGATCATGACGGAGAGCCCGAACGTCACCAGCACCGGGGCGAGCGGGCCGCCGCGCAGCGCCCTGCCGAACAGCAGGAGGTGCAGGGCCACGCCGATCGCGAACGCGATGGGCAGCACGAGCGGCAGGGTGTAGCCCACAGGCAGGCCGAGCGCGGACGAAAGGACGAGCGTCAGGTAGGCGCCGCAGACCGCGAGGTCGCCGTGGGCGATGTTGACCAGCCGCATGATCCCGAACGTCAGCGACAGGCCGCAGGCGGCGAGCGCGTACCACCCGCCCACCAGCACCCCCTGCACGACCGCGCCCACCCAGTTCACGCCCGCCCGCCTTCCCGCCGAGCACGCGACCCCGGACGCGCGGCGCCCGCCCGGTTCACGACCGTCCCGCCGTCCGAGCGCGTGGCGTCCGCCCGGTTCACGAGTGGGGTCCTTCGGTGCCGAAGTAGGCGGCGACGACGTCCTCGCGGCTCGCGGCGGCGGTCTCGGAGGTGAGCGCCACCCGGCCCTCCAGCAGGCACACCACGTCGTCGCAGGCCCCGAGCGCCCGGTCCAGGTCCTGCTCCACGATCAGCAGCGTCGCCCCGGACTCGCGCAGCCCCCGCACGACCTCGTACACCTGCTCGACCACCCCCGGGGCCAGCCCGAGCGAGATCTCGTCCAGCAGCAGCAGGCGCGGCCCCGACGCCAGCGCGCGGGCGATGGCCACCGCCTGCCGTTCCCCGCCGGACAGGGCCGAGGCGCGGCGGTCCCGCACGGTGGCCGCCAGCGGCAGGAAGTCGTAGATGCGGGCCAGCGGCCAGTCGGGCGAGGCGGCCCGTACGGCGCCGACCTTGATGTTCTCCTCGGCGGTGAGGCTGGGGAACAGCCGCCGCCCCTCGGGGACCATCGCGATGCCGCGCCGTACCCGGTCGTGCGGGGGCAGGGCGGTCACGTCGGCGCCCTCGTAGCGCACGGTGCCGGCCGAGGGGAGGTGCGCGCCCATGAGGGCGCGCAGCAGCGTCGTCTTGCCGGCGCCGTTCGCGCCGGCCAGGGCCAGCGCCCGCCCTCGGGCCAGGCTCAGCGACACCCCGAACAGGGCCTGGAAGTCGCCGTAGTGGACATCGAGCGCGTCCACCTCGATCACAGGACGCTCCTTCCGAAGTAGGCGGCCCGCACCCCGAGGTCGGCGAGCACCTCGCCGGGCGCCCCCTCGGCGAGCACCCGGCCCGCCGACAGGCACACCAGCCGGGTCGCGACCTGGGTGAGGGCCCGCAGCACGTGCTCCACCCAGACGATCGCGGTGCCGCCGTCCCGCACCCGGCGGACGGTGCCGACGAGCGCCGCCGTCTCGGGGTCGGTCAGCCCTCCGGCGATCTCGTCCAGCAGCAGCACGCGCGGGCGCATCGCGAGCGCGCGGGCCAGCTCCAGGCGTTTGCGGTCGAGCAGGCGCAGCGAGGACGCGGGCGCGTTGGCGACCGCCAGCAGGTCGGTGAGGACGAGCGCCCCGCGGACGTCGTCGTAGGCGGCCCGGCCGCGCAGCCCCGCCCCTCGTACGGCGCCGACCAGCGCGTTCTCGAAGACGGTCAGGTCGCCGAACGGCCGGGGCACCTGGAAGGTGCGGGCCAGGCCGAGGCGGCAGCGCCGGTCGGCGGCCAGCCGGGTCACGTCCCGGCCGGAGAGCAGCACCTGTCCGCCGTCGCAGCGCCGCGCGCCGGCCACGATGTCGAGCAGGGTGGTCTTGCCGGCGCCGTTGGGCCCGACGAGACCCAGCGTCTCGCCGGGCGCCACGCCGAACGAGACCCCGTCGAGCACGCTGAGCGAGCCGAAGGACATGCCGACGGATCGGATCGACAGGGCGTCGGTCTCCCGCGCCGCCAGGCGTTCTGATGGGCTCATGAGGTTCCGTGGTCAGAGGGGCCGCAGGTCGCCCTGCAGGGGGATCGCGGGTTCCAGGGAGTTGTCCACGATCACCAGGTCGTGTCCGCCCGAGCCGTTCGCGCGCCACTGGCCGAGCAGGTCGGGGGCCTGCGAGACGTTCTTCATCGGCCCGGCGGTGAAGTCGTACCTGCCGCTGACGGCCTCGCCCTTCTGCCGCCCGATGGCCGCGGCGACCGCCTTCTTGTCCTTGGGGTCGCCAGACGCCCTCAGGGCGGCGACCGCGATCTCGAACAGGCCGTGGTTGAAGCCCATGGGCGGGGTCCACTGCCGGCCGGTGGCGGTGCGGTACCCCTGGGCGAGGTCCCTGGCGCTCGTCCCGTCCAGGGAGGACTTGTACGGGAAGCTCGGCGACCACCACACCGGGGACACGATGCCCTCGGCGAGCGGCCCGAGGGTGGCGGCGACGCTCGGGAACAGCATCGCCTTGGCGACGCACACCATCTTCGGCCGGAAGCGGTTCTGGTGGGCCTGCCGCCAGAAGGTGACCCAGTCGGGCGGGATCGGCGTCGCCTGGAGGATGTCCACGTCGCTCTTCACGAAGGCCGAGATGATCGAGCTGTAGTCCGTCGAGCCGTCTGCGTAGGCGCCGGAGTCCGCGAGCCGCCAGCCCAGCTCCTTCACCTTCGGCGTGACGAACCTGCGGTACACCTCGCCGTCCACGTCGTTTGGCCACAGGCCGCCGACGACGTGGTCTCCGCCGAGGCGCCGCCACAGGCCGGCGAACACGTCGGTCTCCTCGCGCGAGCCGACGAAGTACAGGTAGGAGTAGGTGAACGGGCCGCGCCCGCCCGCCCAGATCTCCCACGGGCAGATGGTGGCCAGGCAGGGCACGCCCGCGGCCTCGCACTGGTCGGAGACCGGGTTGGTGGTGTCGGGCGTCGAGGTGCACAGGACGATGTCGACGGCGTCCCGCTGGATGAGCTCCGCGGCGACCTCGGCGGCGCGTGCGGCGCTCGACTGGGTGTCCTTGGTGACGATCTCGACCGGGTAGGACCGCCCGCCCACGGTCAGGCCCTTGCGCACGGCCTCGCGCACGGTGCCCACCACGTAGTCGTCGGACTCGCCGAAGACCGCGAGGGCGCCGGTGCGCGGGCTGACGTACCCGATCCTGATGGTGCCGCCCGTTCCGCCCGAGCTCTCCTTCAGGCCGCCGGAGCAGCCGGTGAGGGCCGCGGTGCCGAGGACTCCGAGGAAGGCGCGGCGGCTGGGGTGGGTCTCCACTGACGTCTCCGCTCTCCTGACCGGGCACCCGGACCCCCCGCGACCGCGTTCCCCGCTCTCTCCCGCCTGGCGCGAGCCGGCCGGGCCGTGGCCGGGCCCGGGACTCGGAGCCAGTGATCGTCTGATGTGCCGATGATCGCTGATAAAGGGTGACCGTCGCTGGTGATCGCTCATAGTCGCCGGTCATCGGTGGTGGGGGCCGGGGGACCGGGCGGTCGGCGGAGATGGCCGCGTCACGCCTCACCGGCCATTGTCGGAGTTCGGGTGGAACGGGTCTTGCATGACAGGGAACATCGCTTGACTGCCAGCGCATGGCCTCTCAAGCTGAGTCGACCGCGACTCACGGAAGGTGGGCGATGCCGCCGTACCTCGCCCAGACGGCGAACGTGCCGAGCAGGGACCGACGCGACTTCTGGCGCAGCGTGGTCTCGGATGCCTTCGTCCCGCTGGAGGCGTCCTTCCCCGCCGGGCAGGACTCCTTCCAGGGCCGGCTGAGCGGGGGGAGCCTGGGCGCCCTCAAGATCTACAGCGTCGACGCCGACGCGCACGTCGCCCACCGCACGTCCCGCCTGGTCACCGCCTCGCCCGGCGACTGCTACAAGCTGGGCCTCCAGGTCGACGGCGGCAGCGTGCTGAGCCAGGACGGGCGCGAGGCGGTGCTGGCCCCCGGCGACTTCTCCGTCTACGACACCACCCGGCCCTACACGCTCGCCTTCGGGCAGCGGTCCCGGTTCCTGGTCCTGATCTTCCCCCGGGCCATGCTCGGGCTGCCGCCCGATTCCGTCGGCCGGCTGACCGCCACCACCATCTCCGGGACCTCCGGCCTCGGCGGCGCGCTCAGCCCGTTCCTGCTCCAGATCGGCCGGCTGTCCGGCGAGATGGAGGGCCTGCGGGGCGTGCGGCTCGCGGGCAACGTGCTCGACCTGCTCACGACCGCGATCGCCGACCGGCTGGAGGTGGCGGCCGACCCCGAGAGCGCGACGCGCGCCCTGTTCCTGCGGGTCACGGCGTTCATCGAGGCACGGCTGGGGGACGGCGGGCTGGCCCCTGGCGACATCGCCGCCGCGCACCACATCTCGACCCGCTACCTGCACAAGCTGTTCCACGCCGAGGGCACCACGGTCTCCACCTGGATCAGGGACCGGCGGCTGGAGCACTGCGGCCACGACCTGCGCGATCCGTTGCTGGCGACCCGCTCGGTGAGCGCGATCGCCGCCAAGTGGGGGTACTTCGACGCGTCGCACTTCAGCCGGATCTTCAAGACCGCGTTCGGCACCTCGCCGCGCGACTACCGCTGCGCCGCCACCGCGCGGCCGATGACCCAAGCGTTCCCCGGCCGTCAAGCACTGTGCGCTCCTGAACAAGACGCGTGGCCCCCGCCTCCCCGATGATCCGTGGCGAGGAGGACCGTATGGGGCGTCTCGACGGCAAGGTCGCGATCATCACGGGCGGTGAGGGCAGCCTGGGCGTCGCCACCGCCCGCGTCTTCGTGGCCGAGGGGGCGCGGGTCATGCTCGTCGGCCTGGACCTCGACCGCCTCCAGGAGGCGGTGATCGACCTCGACGGGCACATCGTCTCGCGCAGGCACCGGGCGGACGGCGCCGCCTCGTACATCGTCGGCGACGTCACCGACCCGGCGCAGGTGCGCGCGGCCGTCCGCGCCACGGTCGAGCGGTACGGCGGGCTGGACGTGCTGTTCAGCAACGCCGGCATCGCCGGGGTCGTGGCCCCGGTCACCGACTACCCCGACGACGTGTTCGACCGGGTGCTCGCCGTCCACGTGCGCGGGGCGTTCCTGCTGTGCAAGCACGCGCTGCCGGTGATGTCGGACGGCGGCAGCGTCATCATCACCTCCAGCGTGGTCGGCCTGACCTCCGACGCGGGCGTCAGCGCGTACGCCGCCGCCAAGCACGCGCAGGTCGGGCTCATGCGCACCCTGGCCAAGGAGGTCGCGCACCGGGGGATCAGGGTCAACACCATCCACCCGGGGCCGGTGGACAACACCTTCCAGCGGTCAATCGAGGTCGCCGTCACCGGCGCGTCCCCTGAGCGGGCCGCCGAGATGTTCGATGGGCACATCCCCCTCAGGCGGCACGCCTCGCCGAACGAGATCGCCAGGGCCGTGCTGTTCCTGGCCGGCGACGACAGCTCGTTCGTCACCGGCAGCCCTCTGCGTGTCGACGGCGGAATGAGCATCTGACCAGGCCTAACATCGAGCGTGATCATCTTGCCGTGGCTGGTGGCCGCCGTCGTGTCCCTCATGCCCGCGGACCCGGCCCCGGTCCCGCCCCCGGCTCCGACCGTGGTCCCGCCCGTGGCTCCGGTCTCGGTCCCGCCCCCCGTTCAGGGCCCGGCTTCGGTTCAGGTCCCGTTCCCGCTCCCAGTCCCGTTCCCGGCCGCGGTCCCGGTTCCGCCCGCGCTCGGCGGGCCGGGTCCGCGTCCGCTCGTCATCGGCCACCGGGGCGCCTGCGCCTACCGGCCCGAGCACACCATGCTCTCCTACGAGGCCGCGATCCGGATGGGCGCCGACTACATCGAGCCCGACCTGGTCTCCACCAAGGACCACGTCCTCGTCGCCCGGCACGAGAACGAGATCTCCCAGACCACCGACGTCGCCGCGCACCCGGAGTTCGCCGGGCGCAGGACCACCAAGGTGATCGACGGCCGCCGGCTGACCGGATGGTTCACCGAGGACTTCACCCTGGCCGAGCTGCGCACGCTGCGCGCCAAGGAGCGCCTGCCCGCCCTGCGTCCCGGGAGCGCCGCCTACGACGGCCGCGCCCGCGTCCCGACGTTCGACGAGGTCGCCGCCCTGGCGCGCCGGGCCGGGGTCGGGATCTACCCCGAGACCAAGCACCCCGGCTACTTCGCCTCCATCGGGCTCCCCCTGGAAGGCCCCCTGCTCGCGACCCTCGGCCGTTACGGGTGGCGCGAGAAGTCCGACCCGGTGTTCGTCCAGTCCTTCGAGACCGCCAACCTGCGCGCCATGCGCGAACGGACGCGGCTGCGGCTCGTCCAGCTCATGGAATCCTCGGGCGCGCCCCGCGACCTGGTCGCCTCGGGTGACCCGCGCACCTACCGCGACCTGGCCACCCCCCAGGGGCTCAGCGAGATCGCCTCCTACGCCGACGCGATCGGCGTCTCCACCCGCCTGGTGGTGCCCATGGACCGGAACGCCGCCCTCGGGACGCCGACCACGCTGGTCCAGGACGCCCACCGCGCGGGCCTGGCCGTCCACGTCTGGACCGTGCGCCCGGAGAACGCCGAGCTGCCCGCCGCCTTCCGCGCGGGCGACCCGGCCGCGCCGGGGTACGCGGCGGCGCACGGCGACGTGTCCGGCTGGCTGCGGAGGCTGTTCGACCTGGGCGTCGACGGCGTGTTCACCGACGACCCAGGGATCGCCAGGCGCACCCGCGACACGGGTGAGAACCGGCTGCCGTCGTGCTATACCAGCGCTTCCTCGTCCATCTGCCGCAGCTCGTCGGCGTAGCTCACCGAGACCCGGCGCATGACGCCGTCGTCGCTGATGGAGTACTGGCCGAGGCGCCAGAGCGGGGGCGAGTAGGCGTGGATCGACACGCTGCCCTCGGTGTGGCCGTTGATCCGGTGGATGTGGTCCGGGCCGAACGACAGCGACTGGCCCTCGGAGACGTAGGTCTCCAGGTGGGCGCCGCCGATGCGCGGGTTGGACTCCTTGAGCATCCCGGAGATCACGCGCACCGCGCCGGAGGAGACGTCGTGGTCGTGCCAGCCGGTGTCGTCCTCGGGGCGCCAGCAGAACAGCCAGATGTCGACGTAGGAGTCGCGGTGCAGCGAGGCGTAGTGCCGTCCCTCGCCGGAGTCGCCGAAGTGGACGTGGTGCGACCACAGTTCAGGGTGCTTCTCCAGATCCTCCACCAGCGCGCGCAGTTCACGCTTGTCGAGGAATCTGTCAGGCAGTGAATCCCAGCTCATCTGGGCACGGCTCCTTCCATTTTGAGCAGGCGCATTGGATTGGTGACCGACATGGTTCGTGCGGCGGCCTCGCCGAGGAGGGTCTCGGCCGGCGCCGCGTAGGGGCGGTCCGAGCCGAGCACCACGACCTCGACGCCGACGGCGCGGGTGATGGCGTCGATGGCCTGGTGGCCGTAGGAGGAGGTCTCGAGGAAGGCGTCGGGGTCCACGGCCCCCCTGGCGGAGCCGCCCCGGGCGATCAGGCGCTCCACGTGCAGGGGCGCGAGGCCGCCGAGCAGCGCGAAACACACCCGCAGGCGGGGGTGGCGTGGCCGGCCGAACGCCCGGAACGCGTACCAGGAGGCGTGCATCTGCTGCACGTACGGCACGACGGCGGCCCACCACGGGGGCGTACCGGGCGCCGACGCGGGGCCGGGGTGGACGAACAGCGGCCGGTCGCGGTCCTCCAGCAGGTCGAGCAGCGGCGCGAGCCTGGCGTAGGCCGTGGCGTCCAGGAGGCTGGTGGCCGGGAGCTGCAGGCCGACGAAGCCCCGGTCGAGCTCCTTGGCCGTCCTGGTCGCGTCGACCTCGGTGACGCAGGTGGACGCCCAGGCGCGGAACGACGTGGGCAGCTCCAGGGCGCCGTCGTGGTAGGCGTCGAGCAGCGGCCAGGCGTCGGCGGGCGGCAGGTGCTCGACGCCGAGCGGGCTCGACAGTGAGACCAGGGCAAGGTCCAGATCCTGGTTCAGGGTGAGACGGTGGTCCACGTCGTGATCGAGGGGGTTGGCCGCGAAGGGCTCCTCGCCGTCGAGGTACAAGGTCCAGCCGTCGAGGTAGGGCGCGGTCGTGCGCGCCCGCAGCGCGTCCACGAAGCCGCGCGTCCAAATGTGCTGGTGGACATCGATACGCACCGCCGTCACCTCCTTGGTACCACTGTACCCGACAATCCCTATCGATATTATCGGGTATGCCTGGGGGAGTCCCGTGAAACGGTTAACTGATTCGTTTCAGTGAACCGCTTAACCTGCCTTCCCGTCAACCGTCTGTCCATCGGTCGAGACACCGCGGCCCTTCGCCTGTCGGTGATTCGGCATAGGCTGGCGTGATGCCGCGTTCCCAGCCGCGAAAACGGGCGACGATCCGCGAGGTGGCCCAGGCGACCGGCCTGTCCACCGCCGCCGTGTCCTACGCGCTCCGCGGCCTGCAGGTTTCCGAGGAGACCATCGAAAGGGTGCGCCAGGCGGCGGCCGAGCTGGGATACGAGGCCGATCCGATCGCCCGCGCCCTGGCCAGCGGGCGCACCGGCATGATCGGCCTGCTCTGCGGGTCGCTGGAGGACCTCTGGCAGCAGTCACTGGCCTTCGGCATCGGGCGGGCCCTGCGGGAGAAGGACAGGTACGCCCTCATCCTCGACGCCGCCGGGGACCCCGCACGGGAGCGCGTCCTCGCCCGGCAGCTCCGTGACCAGCGGGTCGACGGGCTCATCGTCCAGCCGGTCGACCCCGCCGCCTCGCAGTGGGCCCAGCTCGCCGAGACGGTGCCGGTGGTCGCCATCGGCGACGCGCTGCTCGACGCGCGCACCGCCGGGGAGGTCGTGTTCGACAACCGGCGGGGGGTCACCCTCGCCCTGGAGTACCTCAGGGACAAGGGGCACCGGGGAATCGCCGTCCTGACCCCTACGTGGTCCAGCACCCCCGACCGGCCGGCCGACGTCCACGTCACCGCCGAGGCCGAGCGCCTGGGGCTGGACATCGAGGTGATCACCGCGCCGCACGGCCTGGCCGCCACCACCAAGGTGGCCTGCGAGCTGCTGGACAGCGCCTCGCGGCCCAGCGCGGCCTTCTGCTTCTCCGACTCGATCGCCTACGGCGTGTACGCGGCGGCGGCCGAGGTGGGGCTCAGCGTGCCCCGGGACATCTCCGTCATGGGATATGACGATCATCCGATGTCCGGGCTGCTCACCCCCGGCCTGACCACCGTCAACTGGGACATCGAGGGCATCGTCCGGGCCGCCGTCCGGCTGGTGGTCGCGGCGGCGGACGGCCAGAACCGCAGGCGCAGGATCATCCAGGCCCCCGAACTGAGAGAACGCGGGTCGGTGGCCGAGCGCTGACCCTGCCCCGGGTGTGGCCCGCGTCAGTCGTCGTTGAGACCGAGGAGCATGTCCAGGAGCCAGCTGATCAGGCCGACCAGGATCGCCCCGAGGAAGGCGGCCCAGAAGCCGCTCACGTGGAACGGGAGCTCGAACTTCTCGGCCAGCCAGCTCGTGAGCAGCAGGAGCAGGGCGTTCACGACCAGGGCGAAGAGGCCGAGCGTCAGGATGTAGAACGCGCAGCCGAACGTCTTGATGATCGGCTTGAGCACGGCGTTCACGAGGCCGAATATGAGCGCGACCGCGATGAGCGTGCCCGCCGTGCGCACCGTGGTGGAGCCGGAGACGGTGATCCCGGGGATGAGCCGCGTGGCGGCCCAGAGCGCGCCCGCGACGATAAGGATCTTGATGATGATCTTCACGTACTCGATGGTCCCACGGTGACGCGGGGGAGCGGTAGAGCGTGACGCCCTCGGCATCGCCGGTGCGGCCGCGACGGGTGTGACTCGTCCGGCTTCGCCCGGTACGCCGCTCGGCCGGCGCGGAGCCGGGCCGCTGAACTGGGCGGACTCCGCCGGGGTGATCGTTCGCCGAGCCGATGTGCATATCCCCCTGATCGCGGGGAAAGGGGGCTAAAGGGGGTGAGCCTTAATGGACCAGGACGAGCTGCAGTCGCTGTCGCCCAAAGAGCTGCACGACAGGGCGGTGCACTATGCCGTGGCGCACGGCGATCTCGGCTTCCTGTGGGAGCTGCTGAAGGTCATCCCGGCCGCCGAGGCCGCGAGCGGCCACGCGGACGAGACCGCCAACAACCTCAGCCGGGTCTCGGCGCTGCTCAGCGACGCGATGGCCTCAGGCGAGGGCGAACTGGGCGAGGCACTCCGTCCCGTCTACGTCGAATACCTCTCCAAACACCCCGACGCCTGACCCTGGACCCTGTCTGGCCTCAGCAGTGTTCGGGGTCGGGAGGCCGGCGCGCCACGGCCGGCCGCGTCCCGCCGGCGAGTCCGGACCGATTGCCGGGGGCAGGCGCTCGCGCGTGGCCGGGCGGCTTTAGGCTCCTGGGCATGGCATCGGTGAGAGTGGAGCGGACGGAGAACGGCTTCGTGGCGCGCAACGCGCGCGGAGCGGAGATCGCGCTGGGCAGCGGCGGCGAGGAGGGGGTGTTCACCCCCGTGGAACTGCTGCTCGTGGCGGTCGGAGGCTGCAACATCGTGACGGTCGAGCCGCTCACCGCCCAGCGCGGCCACCGGCTCGTACGCCTGGCGATGACGGTCGAGGCGGAGAAGGCCGAGCCGACGCTGCTCGGCCCGGTCACCATCACCTACGACGTCGAACTGCCCGAGGGCGACGAACTGGCCGACGAGGTCTACCGCGCCGTCGCCCACCGCGTCCACGAGCGGCACTGCACCGTCAGCCGCTCCCTCGAAAAGGGCACCGAAGTCAAGATCGTCCTCCCCGAGTAGCCCTTCCGGACCCCACCCCTGCGGACCCACCCCAAGGTCACCAAGACCCGCGTGGCTCGGCGTGTCCCGTCGTACCCGGGCAACCCCGGGAGTTAGACCGAATCTATACCGTGGGATGACGAGTACCTCAGGCCGCCGTATGTAGTGTTAAGGCAGGTCAAGAGGGATGCGACCAGCCGCCTGAAGAGGGCGCCGCAGAGCTTTTCACCAGAAGGACGCGGTGGGGGACCGCGTCCGTGAGCGGGACCGCCCGGTGCGTTTGGGGGAAGGCGCCGGAGCTGGACCGTGATAGATCGGGGCCGGGCAGGCGGGGGACTGCCCGGCCCCGACTCTTTTGCCCCCCCC
>NZ_JANZYP010000088.1 GCF_025506355.1 Sphaerisporangium corydalis | reverse complement strand
GGGGGAGTGGGGTTGCCGGGGGTGGGGCGCGGGGTGTGCTCCTCCGGGGTCGGCCAGGGGGCCGGGTCGCGGGAGGGCTCGCGCGGATGCGCCTCGGGCCGGAGGTCGCCGGACGACTGAGGCGTTTCGTACGGGCGGTAAGGCTGGCGGCGTGGTGGTTGCTCCCCGGGATGACCCATGCGCCGAGACTAGCCCGGGACCGCGACATAACAGGTCAGGAATAGCCGAAGTCCTGCGTCCACCATGTGTCACCGGAACCGTACGCGACGCCTATGCCGACCGTGGTGATCTGGCAGTTCAGGATGTTGCGGCGGTGGCCGCTGTTGGCCATCCAGCCGCGTACGGCCTCGTCCGCCGACTCGTATCCGCGGGCGATGTTCTCGGCCGCGCTGTTGGAGTAGCCGGCGCGGGCCATGCGGTCCCAGGGGCTCTGGCCGCCGGGGGAGGTGTGGCCGAAATAGTTCCGGGCGGCCATGTCGCGGCTGTGGGCGCGGGCGGCCCGGGCGAGGCGGGGGTCGACGCGCAGCGGGTCGCACCCTTTGCGCATCCGTTCCCGGTTGGTGAGGTCGACCGCGGTCGCCTCCAGCTCCCCGGCGGGCGGCGCGTCGGCGGGCGGGGCGTCCTCGCCGCCGCCGCTGGCGGTGCCCACGTCGCCGGCGGGGGGCACCCGCGTGTCGAACCCGTCGATGGAGTTGCTCTTCTTGGCGGGGGTGGTGGCCGTAACGGCCGGTTTCGGCTCGCCGCTGGGCCGCACGGCCGGGCGCGACACGTGGCCGAGCGCGGGCCGCCGGGTGCCGGACGGCTGCTCGGGGGCGGCGATGAGGTGGCGTGTCGCGGGGGTGGGGGTGCCGGTCTGGAGGTAGATCTCGTCGGCCGCCTTGGAGGTGTCCAGGCGGGACACGATGATGCCGCCGAGCAGGATCGCCGTGAGGCACGCCAAGAGACCCACGTGGGTCCGCCGATGGGGGGACCGCTGGGTGCTCCGGGGTCGACGGGGCTGCCACATACCGCTGCCAAATATAGAGAGGTCAGCTCATGTTAAAGAAGAGACGCGGGAGACTGGTTTTCGTTGAGCCATTGGTCTGATCGCGGTATGGACGCGCGATAGACTGGCTCCAGCGGATCCGGTGTGACTCCGGGCGTCGGCGCTTCGTTTTGACCCACGCCTGTTACAACCGGTAGTCTGCTGATTCGTTGTGTGCGGATCGGTCCTCAGCGACCGATGCGCGGCGCGTCCGGCGTCATCTCCCTGTGTTCGTGGAGACGGAAGGTCTGGGCCTTGTCGTGCGCCCGCCCATGACCCACCCGAGAGACGTCAACTCGACAGAAGGCTTACGACCGTGCGCACGTTCACCCCTAAGTCCACCGACGTACAGCGTCAGTGGTACGTCATCGACGCCACCGACGTCGTGCTGGGTCGGCTGGCCACCCAGGTCGCGACGCTGCTCCGCGGTAAGCACAAGCCGATCTTCGCGCCCCACGTCGACACCGGTGACTTCGTCATCGTCATCAACGCCGACAAGGTCGCGCTGACCGGCAACAAGCTGGAGCAGAAGAAGGCGTATCGCCACTCGGGTTACCCCGGCGGTCTGCGCTCCGTGTCCTACAGCGAGCTCATGGAGAAGCGGCCGGACCGCGCCGTGGAGAAGGCCGTGAAGGGCATGCTCCCCAAGAACTCCCTCGGCCGGAAGATGGCCAGGAAGCTCAAGGTCTACGCCGGTTCCGAGCACCCGCACCTCGCTCAGCGGCCCGTGCCGTTCGAGATCATCCAGATCGCCCAGTAGTCGCACACCGTTGGCCGACGGCTGACGCCCAGATCGAAAGTTAGAGGAGAACCGTGGCCGAGCCCACCGGTGTCGAGACGCCCATTGAAGGCGAGCTGGACATTGCGGACCGCTCCCCTGAGGAGTTCCCGTCCGAGTACACCAGCGAATCCGCGCCTAGCAGCGACGCCCCCGCGCGTAAGCCCATCACCACGGGCAACTCGTACGGCACCGGCCGCCGCAAGGAGGCGATCGCCCGGGTGCGCATCTTCCCGGGCACCGGCAAGTGGACCATCGAGGGCCGCTCGCTGGAGAACTACTTCCCGAACAAGGTCCACCAGCAGATCGTCAACGAGCCTTTCGTGACGCTCGGCGCCGAGGGCCAGTTCGACGTCTTCGTCCGCATCGACGGTGGCGGCGTGACCGGCCAGGCCGGTGCCGTGCGCATGGGCCTCGCCCGCGCGCTGACGGCGCTGGACACCGAGGTCAACCGGCCGCCGCTGAAGAAGGCCGGCTTCCTCACCCGCGACTCGCGTGAGACGGAGCGCAAGAAGGCCGGTCTCAAGAAGGCCCGTAAGGCTCCGCAGTACAGCAAGCGTTGACGGGTCGGCTCTTCGGCACCGACGGGGTTCGTGGGGTCGCGGGTCGCGACCTCACGGCCGAGCTCGCCATGGACCTGTCGGTCGCGGCGGCTCACGTTCTCGGTGACGCCAGCGCGTTCGAGTCGAGTGTCGGGCGGCGTGGCCGCCCGGTCGCCGTCGTGGGCCGGGACCCGCGTGCCTCGGGAGAGTTTCTCGAGGCCGCGGTGGTCGCCGGCCTCGCGTCGTCCGGTGTGGACGTGCTGCGCCTCGGCGTGCTGCCCACCCCGGCCGTCGCCTATCTGACCTCGGCTCTCGGAGCCGACCTCGGGGTCATGCTCTCCGCGTCCCACAACCCCGCCCCGGACAACGGGATCAAGTTCTTCGCCCGGGGCGGCTTCAAGCTGCCCGACAGCGTGGAGAACGACATCGAGCAGCGGCTCGGCGAGAAGTGGAACCGCCCGGTGGGCGCCGCCGTGGGGCGGGTGCGCGACGCGTTCGGCGAGGCCGACCGTTACGTGTCCCACGTCCTGACGACGATCCCGGGGCGCCTTGACGGGCTGCGGCTGGTCGTCGACTGCGCGCACGGCGCCGCGCACATGGTGGCGCCCGAGGCGCTGCTGCGTGCCGGGGCCGTCGTCGAGACGATCGGCACCGCACCGGACGGGCTCAACATCAACGAGGGTGTCGGGTCGACCCACCTCGGCGCGCTGTGCGAGGCGGTCGTCCAGAGCGGCGCCGACGCGGGCATCGCCTACGACGGTGACGCGGACCGCTGCCTGGCCGTGACGGCCGCCGGGGAGGTCGTGGACGGCGACCAGATCATGGCCGTCCTGGCCATGGCCATGCACGCCAGCGGCGCCTTGGTGAAGAACACCGTGGTGGCCACCATCATGTCCAACCTCGGTTTCAAGATCGCCTTGCGGAAGGCCGGGCTGACCATGGTGGAGACCGCGGTCGGCGACCGGTACGTCCTTGAGGCGATGAAGGCCGGGGGCTTCAACCTGGGCGGTGAGCAGTCGGGCCACGTGGTGATGCTCGACCACGCCACCACCGGCGACGGCCTGCTCACCTCGCTCCACCTGCTGGCCGAGGTGGCGCGCTCGGGGCGTTCCCTGGAGGACCTGGCCTCGGTCATGGTCCGCCTGCCCCAGGTGCTGGTGAACGTCCGCGACGTGTCCAAGGCGAAGGCGGCGACCTCGCCGGAGCTGGCCTCCGCCGTGTCCGCCGCGGAGAAGTCGCTCGGTGACACCGGGCGGGTCGTCATCCGTCCCAGCGGCACCGAGCCGATGGTCCGCGTGATGGTGGAGGCCGAGTCCCAGGACGAGGCCGAGCTCATCGCCGGCGAACTCGCCGACGTGGTGCGCGCGGCCTGCGGCTGACCGCACCACGCTGATCGTTCCGCCAGAGTCGAGGCGGGGTCCCGTCCGGGGTCCCGCCTCGACGCGTCTGAGTGTCCGGCTGATTTAGGGTGACTGGTCGTGGTCCAGAGGCACCGGCACCAACTGATCGCGGTCGTGTCCTTCCTCGCGGGGGTGGGCGCGACGTGGATCCTGTCCGCGACCGGCACCGACGGTGACTTCTTCCGCTCCCTGCTCTATCCCTGGATGTGCGCGGCCTTCCTGCTGGCCGGGCTGGTCCTCGGGGTGACCGTGTCGGTCAGGGGCGCGGTGGCCACGCTGGTGCCGCTGGCGGTCCCCCAGCAGCTCCTGGCGGTGTGGCAGGGTGTCACGACGCCCGCCGACGCGGAGGAGGGCGGCCTGTGGGTGGTCGGTTTCGCCGCCTCCACGATCTTGCTGGTCTTCGCCGTCGGCTGCATCGCGATCGGCATCTGCATCCGGCTGATGTTCCGCCGCTGACCGGCCGGGCGCCGGCGCGTGAAGTCCCGTTATCCATCCGTTACCACGCGCATGTATCTGTACAAGAGCAGCCTCTCTCCTTTCCCTTGACGGACACAAAAGGTGGAGGCCTCTGTGTGGAGCATAGATTTCGACCGAGAACCTGAGAGCGTCGCGGCGAGCGACACCGGCAGCGGCGACCTGTTTCGCGGGGTCTCCTTCCCCCGTGACCTTCTGGAACGGCACGGCGCCCGCCTGCTGGACCCCGCCGCCGCCCCCCTGGCGGCCGGTGCGCCCGTCCCCGGTTCCACGGTGTACCGCTCCGACGCCCTGCTCGTCCCGGTCCCCGCGCTGCGCCCGCCCCGGCGCCGCCCGGCCCGCGATCCGTACGTCTGGATCACCGACACGCTGGCCGGTATCGGCCTGACGTTCGACGTGCCCGACCTGGAAGGGGTGGGGCAGGACGGCGGCGCCTGCTGGCGGCCGATCACCCTGCGGGTGGCCGAGCAGGCGAAGGCCGTCGTCGCCGTGGACGCGTGGGTGGCGCTCCAGGAACTGCGCCGCAACCTGCCGCCGTTCGACGGGCCGGGCCAGGACGCGATCCCCGAGGACCCCGACGACGAGCGTGACCCGCGCAGGAGGTACGGCAGGCAGATCGGCCTGGACCACATCCTGGTGGGGTCGGCGTATTCGGGGATCGGCGCGGCGGCCGGCATCGGCGGGGAGCCCGCCACCGACGGGCACGGCGTGCCGGGCTACCAGATCGCCGCGCCGCAGGCCGACTTCAGCGCCCGCCACCCCGTCCAGCTCGTGCTCGACGCGCCCTCCCGCCGGGACGGCGCCGCGTTCGAGCGGGTGGCCGGGAGGCGGCGGCCGGTGATCGCCCTGATCGACAGCGGGGTCCTGCCGCATCCGTGGCTTCCGTTCAGCGAGAAGGCCGGCGACGACACCGTCATCCTGGTGAGCGGCGCGGTGCAGGAGCGGATCGAGAAGGGGCTCGCCTCCGACCAGGCACCGGCCAGGGGCGCCAGGCCGCTCGCGAAGATCTCGGGCTACCTGGACTCGCCGACGCCCGTCGAGCCGCTGCTGGGCCTGGCCAACGCGCAGGTCGGGCACTGCGTGTTCGAGGCCGGCCTGATCTACCAGATCGTCCCGGACGCGCGGATCCTGGTGATCAGGGGCATGCACGCCGACGGCGCCATGCGCGAGAGCGCCCTGCTCATCGGGCTGGAGTACGTGGCCGAGCAGGTGCGGGCGGCGCAGGCCGATCCGGCGGCCGGGCTGTTCGTGGACGTGGTGTCGCTGTCCTGCGGGTACTTCGCGGAGTCCGAGGACGACCGGCTCTACACCGTCCAGTTGCGCAAGAAACTGCGGGAGCTGCGGGCCCTCGGGGTCGTCGTGGTCGCCGCGTCAGGGAACTACGCCACCACGCGGGCGATGCAGCCGGCGGGGGCGGCGTCCATCCCGCTCGCCGGCCCGGCCGCTCCGATGCTCGCCGTCGGGGCCAAGAACCCCGACGGGTCGACCGCGATCTTCAGCAACGAGGGGAAGGCCGTCCAGTACCACGCGCCGGGCGTGGCGCTGGTCAGCACCTTCCCGCCGCAGGTCCAGGGGGCGCAGTCGCCGGTGCTCGGGATCCCCGGGAGCAGCCCCGCCGGCAGGCCGCCCAAGCCCGCGCGTACGTCGCTGGACGGCGACAATTACGCGGGCGGTTTCGCGGCGTGGAGCGGCACCTCGTTCGCCACCCCGATCGTGGCGGCGACCATCGTCCGGCGGCTCGTCGAGCAGGCGTCGGCCGAACACGCCCAAGCCGGTCAGGCCGGAGCCGGGCACGTTCAGGGCGCCGCGCGGCCCTCGGCCCTGGAGGACGTCAGCGCGGCGGCGGCGATCGAGCGGGCGGCCAAGGTCGTCGCCGGGCTGGCGCCCCCGCCGGCCCCGCCCGGGTCCTGAGCCGGGAGCGTCAGCGGCCATGAGCGACGAACCGGCGCCCGAGTGCCCCACCCCCAGCCTGACCGACCGCGGCCCCGAGCGCCGTGACCGGCTGGCGGCGCAGTTGCGAAGAGCACAGGAAGGGCATGGTGAGGCACTGGACGCGGTCGTCGCCGACCTCACCCCGATGCTGTGGCACGCCGTCCGGTCACAGGGGCTCGGACGGCAGGCCGCCGAAGACGTGATCCAGACGACCTGGCTCAGCCTTCTGCGGTACCTCCACACCATCGAGAACCCGGCCGGGCTCATCGAGTGGCTCATCACCACGGCCCGGCGGGAGGCCTGGCGGGTGCGCGCCGCGTCCCGCGCCGAGGACCTCGCGGACGACGACGCCCTCGCCCGCGTGCCCGACCCCGGCGTCCCTCCCGACGACCTCGTCGTCCAGGACGAGCAGGGACGCGCCCTGTGGAAGGCGGTGGCCCGGCTGGCGCAGCCGTGCCGGGACCTGCTGCGCATCGTCGCCTTCGTCCGCCGCCCCGACTACGACGCGGTCGCGGCCGCGCTGGGCATGCCGAGGGGGAGCATCGGGCCGACGCGCGGCCGGTGTCTCACCAAGCTGCGCCGCCTGCTCGCCGAGGACCCCGATTGGAGCCGGTCATGAGTGATGTCGGCGACGAGGAACCCCGGCCGGCGGATCCGCCGATGGACGGCGATGGACCCTGGTCCACGGATCCGCCGATGGACGGCGACGGACCCTGGCCCACGGATCCGCCGATGGACGGCGACGGGCCCCGGCCCGCTGATCCGCCGACGGGCGAGGATGGACCCTGGCCCGGGGATCCGCCGCTGGACGCCGAGGACCGCCGGATCCTGGACGGCCTCAGGCGCGTCCACGCGAGCGCCGACCCCGTCCCCGACACCCTGCTCGACCGCCTGCGGTTCGTCCTGGCGCTGGAGAACGTGATGGGCGAGGTGCTCAGCATGACCGAGGAAATAGGCGCCGCGCCGGGCGCGCGCGGCGGTGAGGAGAGCCGGACGATCACCTTCGACAGCGAGAGCCTGACCATCATGGTCGCCATCACCGTCCGGGACGACGAGAGGGTCCGCCTGGACGGCTGGCTGGCCCCGGTCGGCGACCACCTGGTGGAGCTGCGCACCTCCAGGGGGCTCATCGTGACGCGGGCCGACGACCAGGGGCGTTTCACGCTGGAGGGCGTGCCGCGCGGGCTGGCGCAGATCGTCATCCGGCAGGCACTGGACGTCGGGCCGCGAGGGACGATACTGGCGGTGACCCCCTCCATGGTGTTCTGAAGCCGCGCCATGGTGTTCTGAAGGCCGATCCGCGAGGACACGCGCGCGTATGACCGTTCAGGAACGTGCCCGGCTGCTGCATCGGCGTGGCGTCGCCGCGACCTCGGGCGGGCACCCCGCACGGGCCGCGGGCCACCTCCGGGAGGGTCTGCTCCTGCTCGGGTGGGCGCCGGGCCAGGCCGCCGTCCCCGCCGACGCGGCGCTCGCCGCCCGCCTGCTGATCAGCCTTGCGCACGCCGAGGCGGAACAGGGGCACACCGACCTCGGGCTGGGGTTGCTGACACAGGCGCAGGACTGGGCCGCGCCCGAAGAGCGCACGATCGTCCAGGCCCAGCTCGGCCTCATGCTGCTGCGCACCGGGCGCGTCGTGCAGGCGCTGGAGCGGCTCGACGCCGCGGTGCCGTCGCTCGCCGGGTACGACGACGTCGAGCTGGCGCGCATCCTGCTCAACCGCGCCGTGGCCTACCTCGCGCTGGGCCGGATCCGGCTCGCCCGCGAGGACTCGCGCCGCAGCGCGCACCTGTCCCTGACCCAGGGTCATGACGTCCTGCACGCCAAGGCGCTGCACAACGACGGCTACTGCGATCTGCTGCTGGGCGACATCCCCACCGCGCTGTCGACGTTCGCGCGCGTCGAGGAGATCTACCAGCGGGTCAACCCGGGCTTCCTGCCCGTGCTCGCGCTCGACCAGGCCAGGGCGCTGCTGGCGGCGGGTCTGGCGCGGGAGGCCGGCGAGACCCTGGACCGCATCCTGCGGCGGTTCCGCCGGCAGCGGCTCACCCAGGACTACGCCGAGGCCGAACTCGCGCGGGCCCAGGCCGCGCTGGACGCCCGCGACCATGACATGGCCCGCGTGTGGGCCCAGCGGGCGCGTGCCCAGTTCCGGCGGCGCGGCAGCGAGCTGTGGACGCTGCGGGCCCGGCTGATGACCCTGCGGGTGGACCTCGCGCGGACCCGGGCGCCGTACCGGCTGGTCGCTCGCGCCGACGGTCTCGCGGCGGGCCTGGCCGCGCTCGGCGCGGGCGACGAGGCCAGGGTGGCGCGCCTGCTGGGCGTGCGCGCCCTGCTGCTCGCGGGCCGTACCGACGCCGCCGCCGAGGCGGCGCGCGCGCTGGGCGCCACCCATTCGCGGGCGCCGCTGGCGACCCTCCTGGTGCACCACCTCACGCACGCCGAGCTCGCGGTCGCCCAGGGGCGGCGCGGGGCGGCCCTGTCGCGCGTGCGCACCGGGCTGTCGCTCATCGACACCCACCGGGGGCGCGTGGGCAGCCTGGACCTGCGTACGGGCCTGACGGCGCTGGGCGACGACCTCGCGCGCACCGGCCTGGCCGCCGTACTGGACAACGGGCACGCCCGCCTGGTGTTCGACTGGTCGGAGCGCTGCCGCGCGCAGGCCTTCCGCCACACCCAGGTCCGGCCCGCCGAGGACGGGCGCACGGCCGAGGCCGTGGTCGAGCTGCGCGAGCTCAGCCAGTGGATGCGCACCCACCCCGCCCAGGCGCGCCAGGCCCCGTACCTGCGCAGGCGGTGCCTTGAACTGGAACGCGAGATCCGGGAACGCGGCTGGCGGCTGCGCGGCACCCGCGACGCAACCGCGCCCGCCGCCACCTCGGAGATCGTCGCCGAGCTCGCCGCCGCCGACCTGGCCCTGATGAGCCTGCTGCACATGCGGGGGCGCCTGTGGGCGCTGGTGGTGCGGCGCTCCCGGTTCCGCCTGTACGAGCTCGGTGAGTACGCGCCGGCGGCCGAGGCGGGGCGCCGCCTCGCGGGCGACCTGCGGGCGGCGGCCGGGCGGTACGTCCCGGGCCGCCTGCGCTCGGTCATCGGGCTCTCCATCCGCCGCCAGGTCGAGACGATCACCTCGGCGCTGGGTCCCGCGCTGGCCGCGGCCACCGGGGCGTCGGGCCTGGTGGTCGTCCCCACGATGGCCCTGGCGGCGCTGCCCTGGGGCCTGCTGCCGCCCATGGCCGGGATGCCGCTCGTGGTGGCGCCCTCGGCGCAGGTGTGGCTGTCGGCGCGGCGCGCCCGCCGGGACGATCTCGGCGTCCCGCTGCTGGTCGCCGGCCCCGACCTGGAGCACGCCGAGGCGGAGGTGGACCAGATCGCGGCGGTCTACCCCGAGGTCCGCCGGTTGAGCGGCGCCGGCGCGACGGTGGAAGCGACCCTCGCCGCGCTGGACGGGGCGTCGGTCGCGCACCTGGCCGCGCACGGTCACCACGAGCGGGAGAACGTGCTGTTCTCCCGCCTGGACCTGGCCGACGGCCCGCTCATGGCCTACGACCTCCAGCGGCTGGCGGGCGCGCCGGGGCACGTCGTGCTGTCGGCCTGCGACGTCGGGCAGACCGTGGTGCGCGTGGGGGACGAGATCCTGGGGTTCGCGGCGGCCCTGCTGTACGCGGGGACGTCGAGCGTCATCGGCTGCGTGACGCCGATCCCTGACGAGGTCGCGGCCCGCGTCATGACGGAGTACCACCGCCGGCTGGCCCGGCGGGTCCCGCCCGCGTGCGCCCTGGCCGCCGCGGCCGAGGGGGAGCCGGTGTCGAGCTTCGTCTGCTTCGGCGCGGGTTAGCGCGGCGGCCCCGGGAACACGGGCCGGCGCGGGGGGAGCGGGTCGCGCGGAAGGCGGATCAGTGCGATCCCGGGGAAATCGCCGGATAGGGGTATCTGCGCGTGCCCGGCGGTCCTCTTTGCCGGTCGTAGGGGTCACCGGGACCCCGCACCGAGAGGGGAAGCTCATGGGGCCGAACGAGATCGACCTGGTCCGCGTCTACACGACCGAGGTGCAGGCTGCGGCGCCCGCGCCGCCGGCCATCATCGACGAGACGCCGCTGCGGGGCGGTGGCACGACCTTCGACGTCGTGGTGGAGGCCGAGGCCGGGGCCGCCAGGGTGGACGGCGCGCCGTACCAGGTGACGATCTTCGCCAGGGACTGGACCACCGGGGGCAACCCCGCCGCCCTCGGGACCTTCACCCAGGTCGACGCGGGTGCGCTCAACGCCCCCGGCTGGGGAAAGTACCGGCACGCCTTCACCGTCACCATCGCCAACTTCGCGGCGGTCGACGGGCACGTCATGGAGTACGTGGCGGTGCTGTCGGCGGCCGCCGGGGTCAACCGCGTCCACAAGTTCTGCGTCAGCGAGCCGTTCATCCTGACGCACTGACGCGTGCGCGCGGCACAGGCGAGGCGGGACGCGAGGTACGGCGTCCCGTCCCGCCGCTTCTCACGCGTCGCCGGTGAGGGACAGCGAGCGGAGGCGCTGACCGGCCCAGACGACCGACCCGATGGTGACGATCAGGACGGCCGGGACGGCGAACCCCATCCCGACCGTCGCCTTGAAGAAGCCCGAGGTGGTGATCTGGGCGGCGAAGGTCTGCGCCCACTGCTGGATGGAGAAGTTCCGCGCGCCGGGCACGTACCCGCCGATGAGGTTCTCCCACACCACCGCGTAGATGATGCCGATCGTCACGGCGTGCCGCGTGACGACGCCGAGGAGCAGGAACACCGCCGCGTAGGCGATGCCGCCCACCAGGGCGCCCACCGCGAAGCCGGACGCGATGCCGGCCTCGTCGCCGATGAGCAGGTACGCGGCGATGAACGTCGGGACGGCGGCGAACAGCGCGAGCATCGAGGCCGCGACGGCGAACTTCGTGGTGGCGATCACCGGGCGGGAGATCGGCTTGGAGAGCAGGTGGATGATCGTGCCGTCGTCGATCTCGGGGGCGATCGTCCCGGTCCCGGCGATGAGGCCGAGCAGCGGCAGCATGGTGCCGATCGCGTACACCTGCATGAGCGTGACCGTGGCCCGCTCGTCGGTGCTCCCGACGGCGCGCAGGAGCAGGGCGAGGCCGATCAGCACCAGCGGGAGCAGGAGCAGCAGGAAGACCCTGCGGCGCCCGAGCACCGCGCGGTAGGTGATGCCGGCGACGACGGAGTTCATCGGGTGCTCCCGGAGCTGACGGTGGCGTGGCCGGCCGGAGAGGCGTTCATCGGGTGCTCCCGGAGATCAGGTAGGAGAAGACGCTTTCGAGGTCCTCGTCGGCGGGGGAGACCTGCCAGACGCTGACCCCAGCGTCGCGGGCGACCCGGGGGAGCAGCCAGGTGAACCTGCGGAAGTCGACCGCCTGCACCTCCAGCCCGGCCTCGCCGACCGACACCGCCCCCGAGGAGGGGTCGGCGATCAGGGCGGCGGCCAGGCGCCGGTCGTCGCTGGAGCGCACGTGGAACAGGTGGGGCCGGTCGGTCATCCGCCGGCGGATCTCCCTGAAGTCGCCGGAGGCGGCGTGGCGGCCCGCGACGAGCACCTCGATCTGCTGGGCGACCCGCTCGACCTCCTCCAGGATGTGCGAGCTGAACAGGATGGTGCGCCCGGCGGCGCCCAGTTCCTTGACGAGGTCCATCAGGTGCAGGCGCTGGCGGGGGTCCATGCCGTTGAACGGCTCGTCCAGCAGCAGGACCTGGGGGTCGTGGACCAGGGCGGCGGCGACCTTGACCCGCTGGCGCATGCCCTTGGAGTAGGTCTCGATGCGCCGTTCCTTGGCGTCCTCCATCTCCACCATCGCCAGCGCCTTGGCGGCGGCGTCCTCGGGGGAGGGCAGGCGGTGCAGGCGGGCGCTGGAGAGCACGAACTGCCAGCCGGTGAGGAACCCGTAGACGGCCTCGCGCTCGGGGACCAGGCCGATGGAGCGGTAGATCTGGTGGTTGCGCCAGATCTTCTTGCCGTCCAGGGTCGCGGTGCCGGTGGAGGGGGCAAGGAAGCCCGCCATCATGTGCAGCAGGGTCGACTTGCCGGCGCCGTTCGGGCCGAGCAGGCCGGTGACCCCGGGCCCGACCGTCATCGTGACGTCGTTGACGGCGACCACGTTGCCGTACCAGCGGGAGACCTGGCCCAGTTCGATGTTCACGATGAGGCCGCCTTGCGGTAGCGGAGGACGAGGGCGGTCACGCCGAGGGCGATGATCACCAGTACGGCCAGGGCCGCGACGGGCCCGCCCACCCCCGGCGGGTAGCCGCCGTCGTTGTTCGGACGAGTGCCGAATATCCACACCTGCACGGCGTCGACGAGGAAGAACGGGTTGATCAGCCACGCCCACGTGGCGGCGCTGTCGCGGCTGACCGACGACAGCACGCCGACCAGGACCCCCGAGATCGCCGAGGTCAGCAGGTAGACCGCGATCACCGCGGCGACGCCGAGCCCGCGCCGGGGCGTGAAGGAGGCCAGGGCCACTCCCACCGCCGACAGCAGCACCGCGTAGACGATCGAGATGACCATGGCCGCGATGTAGTCGTGGGTGTGCGGCGGCCCGGGCAGGTCGACGAGCAACTCGCCCAGGTAGAGCACGGTCAGGGGCACGGCCATCAGCAGGAACAGGGCGATCGCCATGGCCGACAGCTTGGCCACGACGTAGTCGGCCGTCGTGGTCGGCCGCGACAGGTACAGCGGCAGCACCCGGAAGCGCAGGTCCGGCGCCACCAGGTAGGGCGACTGCGCGGCCAGGAAGACGGCGAGGACGGCCTGCATGGTCACGGTGTAGCCCGCGTACGGGATCGCCTGCTGCTTGACCAGCGCCATGATGGCGATGGACACGACCGCGGGAAGCATCATCGCCCCGGCCAGCAGGAACGGCATGATCTTGCCGCGCGCGGCCCTGCCGAGGCCGAAGACGCCCCGCAGGCTGTGCAGGGTCAGCGCGGCCAGGGCGTGGCCCCGGCCGAGGCGCGGGCCCTCGTAGTGGCGGTAGCCGATGTCGTGGATGACGCCGGTCGGCGCCGCCTTGGGTCCCGTCGCGGGGAGGGGCTCAGACATTCGACACCTCCTCCCTGAAGACGTCCTCGATGCGGTGGCGGCCCTGTTCCAGGCGCACCAGGTTCAGGTCCAGGTCGCAGACCGCGTCGCGGACCGCGTCGAACGTGGCGGGGGAACCGGCCTCGACCATCAGCAGCCGTCCGGCGACGGTGACCCGCTGCCCGGCGGAGGTCAGCCGCTCGGCCAGCGGCTCCTGGCCCTCCTCGACCTCGACGGTGATCGACTGGGTGGCCTGGGTGAACTCGCCGATGGCCGAGGAGCGGAGCAGGCGCCCGCCGTCGATGACGATGACGTGGTCGCACACCCGCTCCAGCTCGCCGAGCAGGTGGGAGGTGACGACGACGCTGATGCCGAACTCGGTGCCGATGCGGCGGATCAGGGCGAGCATCTCGTCGCGGCCCTGCGGGTCGAGGCCGTTGGTCGGCTCGTCGAGGAAGACCAGGCTCGGGTCGTGGACCAGGGCCTGCGCGAGCTTCACCCGCTGCTTCATGCCGGTGGAGTAGCCGCCGATGGGACGGTAGCGCTCCTCGTACAGGCCGACGTGGCGCAGGGTGTCGGCGGCGCGCTCGCGGGCGGTGCTGCGCGGCAGGCCGGACATCTGGGCCATGTGCACCGTGAACTCGGTGGCGGACATGTCGGGCGGGAGGCAGTCGTGCTCGGGCATGTAGCCGACGGCCCGCCGGATCTCGAGGGCCTGCGTGGCGGGGCTCAGGCCGAGGACCGTGGCGGTCCCCTCGGTCGGGGGCAGCAGCCCGAGGAAGATCTTGATGAGGGTGGACTTCCCCGCGCCGTTGGCCCCGACCAGGCCGGTGACGCCCGTGCCCGCGCTGACGGTGAGGCGGTCGAGCGCCGTCACCCGGGGGAAGCGTTTGGTGAGTCCCTCGGTGGCGAGGATGGTCATGCCCCGGACACTATCCAAGCGTGAGCACCGGTTTCCTCCCTCAGACGGAGGAACCTTCTCTCATCCGGTGGGCGGGCGGGGGCATACGTAAGTCCTACGACGGCCGTGCGGCTTTCGCCCCTCAGGTGCGGCGGAGCCGTACCCGGCGGACGGCGTGGTCGGGGCCTTTCTGCAGGACCAGGCCCGCCCGGCCACGCGTCGGGGCGATGTTCTCGACCAGGTTGCGCTCGTTGACGTCCCGCCAGATGTTCTTGGCGAACCGCGTCGCCTCCTCCTCCGACAGCTCCGACAGGTAGGTGAAGTACGACTTCGGGTCGGCGAACGCCGTGCGGCGGAGCTTGTGGAACCGGTCGACGTACCAGGCCCGGATGTCCTCGACCCTGGCGTCCACGTAGATCGAGAAGTCGAAGTAGTCGTTGACCGCCAGGGCCGCGGGAGGCGCGGGCTGCAGCACGTTGAGGCCCTCGACGACCAGGATGTCGGGCCGGCGCACGGTCTGGACGGCGCCGGGCACGATGTCGTACTCAAGGTGGCTGTACACCGGGGCGTGCACCTCGGGGAGCCCGGCCTTCACGTCGGCGACGAACCGGACCAGCGCGCGGCGGTCGTAGCTCTCGGGGAAGCCCTTGCGGTCGGTGATGCCGCGCTGCTCCAGCACCTCGTTCGGGTACAGGAACGCGTCGGTGGTGATCAGGTCGACCCGGGAGTGCTCGGGCCAGCGGGCGAGCAGGGTGTGCAGCAACCGTGCCGTGGTCGACTTGCCGACCGCGACGCTGCCGGCGATGCCGAGGATGTACGGCGGCGGCTCGTGCCGGTCGCCGAGGAAGGTGTTCACCGCCGCGCTGCGCTGGCGGGCCCCGGTGAAGTGCAGGTTGAGCAGCCGGGTCAGCGGGAGGTAGACGTCGGTCACCTCGGTCAGGTCGATCGGGTCGTCGACGCCGCGCAGTTCCTCCAGCTCCGCCGCCGTCAGGGTGAGAGGCGTGTTCTCGCGTAGGTCCCGCCACTGTTCACGGCTGAGCTCGGCGTACGGGCTGGGTGCCTCCATGGCCGCAAACTCTACTGATCGCTTCGCGCGCGGCCACCGGGGGGCCGCCATGAGGCAGGATGTGATCGTGATCGTGGGCGTCGGGGTGGACATCGTGGACATCGCCCGGCTGGGCGCGGCCCTGGAACGGACCCCGGTGCTGCGGGACAGGCTGTTCACCGAGGTCGAGCGCGGGCTGCCCGTCGCCTCCCTGGCCGCGCGGTTCGCCGCCAAGGAGGCGGTCGCCAAGGCGCTCGGCGCGCCGCCGGGGCTCGGGCACCACGACGCCGAGATCACCAAGGGCCCGTACGGCCGGCCGGTGCTGGGCGTCAGCGGGCGGGTCGCCGAGGTGGCGGCCGAGCTGGGCGTCCAGCGGTGGCACGTCTCCCTCACCCACGACGGCGGGTTCGCCGTCGCTTACGTGATCGCCGAAGGCTGACACCGCCGTCCCCGTGAGGCGGCGGCTGAGACCGCGGTCCCCGTGAGGGCGGCGGGCCCACGGCGGGTGGCCTTCGCGCCGGTGATCGTGGAGGGCTAGATTCGGGGAGATGCTGACCGCGTACACGTCCGACGAGATCAGGACGGCAGAACGGGTGCTCATCGAGCGCCTCCCCGAAGGCACGCTCATGGGGCGCGCCGCCACCGGGCTCGCCATTGCCTGCGCGCGTGCCCTTCCCCGCGTGTACGGCTCCCGCGTCGTCCTGCTGGCCGGCGGCGGTGACAACGGCGGCGACACGCTGTACGCCGGGGCGCTGCTGGCCCGCCGGGGCGCCCGCGTGCACGCCGTCCTCGCGGGATCGCGGGCGCACGAGGGCGGCCTGGCCGCGCTGCGCCGCGCGGGCGGCAGGATCCTTGACCTTCGCGGCGCCCCCGAACCGGGCCCGGCCGTTACGGACCTGGTCGGCGCGGCGGACCTCCTCCTGGACGGGCTGGTCGGCATCGGCGGCACCGGCGCGCTGCGCGAGCCGTACGCGACCCTGGCCGGGCTCGCTTCGGGCGCGCCCGGCGTCGTGGTCGCCGTCGACGTGCCGAGCGGGGTGGACGCCTCGACCGGCGAGGTCGCGGGGGACGCCGTCCGCGTCCACCTGACCGTGACGTTCGGCGCCGCCAAGACGGGCCTGCTGATCGACCCGGGGGCGAGCCACGTCGGCACCCTGCACACGGTGGACATCGGGATCGGCCCCCACCTGCCCGAACCCGGCGTGGCCGCCCTGGGCGCCGCTGACGTGACCGGCCTGCTGCCCCGGCCAGGCGCGAAGTCGGACAAGTACCGGCGGGGCGTCGTCGGCGTCGTCGCGGGCAGCGACCGGTTCACCGGCGCCGCCGTGCTCGCCGTCGGCGGGGCCGTACGCGCGGGGGCCGGGCTGGTGCGCTTCGCGAGCGCGGCCGAACCGGTCCGGCAGGTGCGCGCCCGCTGGCCCGAGGCCGTCACGAAGATCGTCACCCCCGAGGAGGGGGTGCGGGAGACGGGCCGCGTGCAGGCGTGGGTCGTCGGGCCCGGCATGGGCACCGGCGACGAGGCGTTCGCGCTGGCCAGGTCGGTGCTCGACAGCGACGTCCCCGTGCTGGTCGACGCCGACGGGCTGACCCTGTGCGCCCGCGACCGCTCTCTGCTGCGCCGCGCGGCGCCCACCCTGATCACCCCGCACGCGGGCGAGCTGGGCCGCCTGCTGGGCGTGTCCGTCGCGGAGGTCGAGGCCCGGAGGCTGCGTCACGCGCGGCGCGCGGCCGACGAGCTCGGGGTGACGGTGCTGCTCAAGGGCTCGACCACCCTGGTCGCGCAGGCGGGCATGCCGGTCCGCGTGAACACCACGGGCACCCCCTGGCTGGCGACGGGCGGCACGGGCGACGTGCTCGCGGGCATCGCCGGCGCCTACCTGGCCGCCGGACTGAGCTGCTACGACGCCGCCTCCTGCGCGGCCTACATGCACGGCCTGGCGGCCCGGGTGGCGGCGGGCGGTCCGGAGGGCGGCGAGGCGCCCATCGCGGCCCTGGACGTGGCCCTGGGGCTCCCTGAGGCGATCCGGCGGCTTACGGCCCCTGCCCGGGGGTGAGGCGACTGTGACGACACGACCCCCGCCCCGGGGTGAGGCGACTGTGACGACCGTTACCGTCGGCTTGACCCGGAAGCGGTCCTGGCGCCGGCGGCCGGCTGCGAGACTGGAAAGGTGAGTTTCCCCATTCACGGCTCCCTTGTCACGCCCGCAGAAGCCCGGGTGGATCTGTCCGCGATCAGGCACAACGTCGCGGTGCTCCGCCGGCACGCCCCCGATGCCGAGATGATGGTCGTGGTCAAGGCCGACGCCTACGGGCACGGCCTGGTGCCCTGCGCGCGCGCAGCGCTCGACGCGGGCGCGGACCGCCTCGGCACGGCCTACATCCAGGAGGCCCTCGACCTGCGCGCGGCCGGGGTGACGGCGCCGGTCCTGGCGTGGATCATCACCCCGGGCGAGCCGCTCGACGACGCGGTCGCCGCGGACATCGAGCTGTCGGCCGGCGCGGAGTGGGTCGTCGACGACATCGCCGCCTCCGCGCGCCGCGCCGAACGCACCGCCCGCGTCCACCTCAAGGCCGACACCGGGATCTCACGGGGCGGCGCCACCCCTCTCGGGTGGCCGTCGCTGGTCGAGCGCGCGCTGGCCGCCCAGGCGGAGGGGACGATCGAGATCGTCGGCCTGTGGTCCCACCTCGCCTGCGCCGACATGCCGGGAGACCCCGCGACCGGCCGCCAGCTCGCCGTGTTCGACGAGGCCGTCGAGATCGCGCGCAAGGCGGGGGTGAGCGGCCCCCGCGTCGTGCGCCACATCGCCAACTCGGCCGCCACGCTGACGCTCCCCGAGGCCCACTACGACATGGTCCGCCCCGGCATCGCCACCTACGGGCTCACCCCGGTGCCCGAGCTGGGCGACTTCGGGCTGCGCCCGGCGATGACGCTCAGCGCCCGCGTCGCGATCGTCAAGCGGGTGCCCGCAGGCACGGGCGTGTCCTACGGGCACCTGTACACGACCGATCGGGAGACCACGCTGGCGCTGGTCCCGCTCGGGTACGCCGACGGGGTGTTCCGGAGCGCGACCAATCTCGGGCAGGTCCTCGCGGCGGGCCGCCGCCGCACGATCGCGGGCCGGGTCTGCATGGACCAGTTCATGATCGATGTCGGTGACGACCAGGTGGGCGAGGGCGACGAGGTCATCCTTTTCGGCCCCGGCACCGGCGGCGAGCCGACCGCACAGGAGTGGGCGGATTCTCTCGGCACGATCACTTATGAGATCGTGACCAGGATCGGTCCACGCGTGCCGCGCGTTTACCGGTAAGAGGAGGCTTGGATGTCCAGGAGGCGCAGGGTCGGGATCGCCGGGGCCATCGTCGGCACCGCTTCGGCGGGTCTGGCGGCGGCGGCGCTGGCCAAGAGGTACGCCGTGGGGCGCATCCGCGTGCGGCCCGACCTTGAGGCGAGCGAGCCCTTCGGCGAGCTGCGAGGGCGCCCGGTCACCGTCAAGACCTCCGACGGCGTCGAGCTGTACGCCGAGGTCGACGGGCCGGAGGACGCCCCGCTGACCGTCGTCTTCTGCCACGGGTACACCCTGAACCTCGACTCCTGGCACTACCAGCGCCAGGCCCTGCGCGACACCCACCGCCTGGTGTTCTGGGACCAGCGGTGCCACGGGCGCTCGGCCCGCACCTCCGCGGAGGACTGCACCATCGACCGCCTCGGTGCCGACCTCGCGGAGATCCTCAAAGCGCTGGTGCCCGGGCCGTGCGTGCTGATCGGCCACTCCATGGGCGGCATGACCGTCATGGCGCTCGCCGACAGCCACCCCGAGCTGTTCGGCGCCAAGATACGCGGCGTCGCGCTCATCTCCACGTCGGCGGGCAAGCTCGCCGAGCTGACCCTCGGGCTGCCCGCCCTGATCTCCAAGGCAGTCCACTTGGTGGCGCCGGCGACCGTGTCGGTGCTCGGCCGCCGCGGCGCGCTGGTCGACCGGGGGCGGCAGGCGGGCAACGACGTGTCGTTCCTGGTCCTGCGGTTCTTCGGGTTCGGCGACTCCTCCAGCGTCAGCCCCACGGTCGTCGACTTCGCCGAGTCGATGATCCGCTCCACGCCGACCGATGTGATCGCCGACTTCTACCCGGCGCTGATGTCGCACGACAAGCTCGCCGCGCTGCACGTCCTGGACAAGGTGCCCGCCGAGATCGTCGTCGGGGACAAGGACTGGCTGACCCCGCCCGACCACAGCAAGGCGATCAACGCGGGCCTGCCGTCCGCGCGGCTGACCGAGATCCAGGGCGCCTCCCACCTGGTGCTGCTGGAGAAGCCGGCCGAGGTCAACGACGCGATCGCCGAACTGCTCAGAAGGGTCCAGGACGCCGGCGCGGCCGGCGCCGTCGAGGGGCGTGCGGGATGAGACGGGTCGCCACCACCGACGACATGCGGGCGCTGGGCGAGGGGCTTGCGCGGCTGCTGCGCGCGGGCGACCTCGTGGTGCTGTCGGGGCCGCTGGGCGCCGGCAAGACCACTCTGGTCCAGGGCGTCGCCGAAGGGCTGAAGGTCCGTGGCCCGATCACCTCCCCGACGTTCGTGATCGCCCGGGTCCACCCCTCGCTGGCCGGCGGGCCCGCGCTGGTCCACGCCGACGCCTACCGCCTCGGCGGGGCGCTGGAGGTCGACGACCTCGACCTGGACGCCTCGCTCGCCGACTCGGTGACCGTGGTCGAGTGGGGCGAGGGCCTGGTGGAGGGCCTGGCCGAGGACCGGCTGGAGGTCTCCATCGAGCGCGGCGACGAGGGCGGCGACACCGGCGAGGAGCGTCTGGTGCGCCTGCGCGGCGTCGGTCCCCGATGGGACGGCGCCGATCTCGCCCGAATCAGCGCTGCCGGTTGATCTAGACCGGTAACCTAGGCGGCCTTGACGCGCACCCGCATTGCTCTGGATCATTCGGAATGAAGATCGTTCCAATGGATTGGCCTGTTTTTATTGGGTATGCAGGTGAAGTAACGCTTTAGGGCGGGTCGTATCGGGTGGGGTCGAAGAGCACGGCGAAGTGGAGTGCGACGGTGCACAGGGTCGGGCAGGTCGCGGTATCTGGAGCATTCCTTCTCTTAGGCGGGGTCGCGTGCTCGGCGGAGGCGCAGTCCGGTGACACGGCGCCCACGCCGACGCCGACCATGAGCAGGCAGGACATCCGCGTCCAGCTCGTGCCCGAGCGGGTGCAGAGCGGGGCCACGCGGTCGGTCCGCGTCCGGGCCTTCTGCCCCCTCCCGCAGGGCGGCACCGACTACCGCGCGACCGCGCGTTCCGACTCCTTCACGGGCGTCGTCACCCTGACCCAGCCGCCCCCCGCGACGCCCGCCGCGTCCTCGACGCCGGTGACCACGGCGGCGCCCTCGCCGGAGGTCCACGGCTTCGCCCTCATCGACGAGGACGCCCGCGCCGGCCGCTACACCGTCGAGGTCAAGTGCGAGGGCACCAACGACACGGGCAAGACCACCCTGACCCTGACGGCCAAGCCCAAGGCCGACCCCACGCCCACCAGGACCCGCGCCGTGCCCAGCCGGGCGCCGAGGGCCGGCGGCGGCGGCACGGCGGCGGGCGCCGAAACGGACGAGCCCTCCGGCGTCCCTGCGGGCCTGACGGTCGTCGCGCTGCTCGCCGCGCTCGGCGGCGGCATCGCCCTGGCCCGCCGGAAGTCGAAGTCCGGCTGATCGCCGGTCCGGCGGTCCCCGATGGCAGACTCCAAATGGGTGAAGATCGCGGCGGCGGGCTTCGTCACCGGCGCGATCATGTTCGCGCTCACCGGCCGCGACCGTGAGGCGGCGGCGCCGTCCGTGGCGTCGGCCGCCGTGCCCAAACGGCTCGACATCCCGTCGCTGAACATGAAGGCCCCGCTGATGAAGCTCGGGCTCGCCGGAGACGGGGAGGTCGAGCTGCCGCCGTTCGAGAAGCCGCTCACGGCGGGCTGGTACGACCAGAGCGTGGTGCCGGGCGAGTCCGGCGCCTCGGTGATCATCGGGCATGTGGACACCAAGACGGCCCCCGCCGTCTTCTACCGCCTGCGCGAGGTCAGGAAGGGCGCCGTCGTCAAGGTGCTGCGCAGCGACGGCAAGGTCGCCCAGTACAAGGTCGACTCCGTCGAGCAGGTCGCCAAGGACCGGTTCCCCTCCGAACGCGTGTACGTCGAGGACGGGCTTCGGCTGGTCACCTGCGGCGGCGTCTTCGACCGCAAGACCCACGAGTACCTGGACAACATCATCGTCTACGCCTCCCGTCTGAAAACCTGAGGCCGCCAGGAGGGGGCGCGTCGTCCGCGCGGTGCGGAGCGAGCGCTGGGAAACGCGGCTAGGCTTGACATTTGTGCTGGTCTTGGCCTTCGATACCGCAACCCCGGCTGTCACCGCGGCGCTCCACGACGGTGCCCGCGTGCTCGCCGAGTCGACGACGATCGACGCTCGCCGCCATGGTGAGCTGCTCGTTCCCTCCATAGCGGAGGTCCTGCGCGAGGCGGGTGCCGCGCTCGGGGACGTCACCGCCATCGTCGCGGGTTCCGGCCCCGGGCCGTACACCGGCCTGCGCGTCGGGCTGATGACCGCCCAGGCGCTCTCGTCCACGACGGGCGCCCCGGCGTACGGGGTGTGCAGCCTGGACGCGCTCGCCTACGCGAGCGGTCTGACCGTGCCGTTCGTCGTCGCCACCGACGCCCGGCGCAAGGAGGTGTTCTGGGCGCGCTACGCGGACATGCGCACGCGGCTGTCGGGGCCCTCGGTCGACCGGCCCGACGACCTCCCTGGCGAACCTCTGCTGGTCGGTGCGGGCGCCCGCATGTACGCCGGTGTGCTCGGGGAGGGGCGGCTGGTGGACGGCGCCCCCGACTTCCCGCTCGCCGGTGCCCTGGCCGCCCTGGCCGCCGAACACCTCGCGGCGCTCCCTGACCCGGCGGCGCCGGGCGGGGTGCTGACCGCCCCTGTACCGATCTACCTGCGCCGGCCGGACGCCCGGGTGCCAGGCGCCCCGAAGAAGGTGACCGCGTGACCGAGGCGACGCTCCGGCAGATGACCGAGGCGGACCTGCCCGACGTGCTGATCATCGAGCGGTCCACGTTCCCCATCGACGCCTGGAGCGAGGGCATGCTGCGGGGCGAGCTGGCCGACCAGCCGCGCACCCGCCACTACATCGTGGCCGTCTCCGCCGGGCGCATCGTCGGGTACGCGGGGCTGGCGGCGGCCGGCGACCAGGCCGACGTCCAGACGATCGCCGTCAGCGGCGCGATGCAGCGCGCCGGCATCGGCAGCGCGATGCTCACCGAACTGCTCGGCGAGGCCGCGCGCCGCGGCGTCACCGCGGTCTTCCTGGAGGTACGGGCGGACAACCCGCCCGCGCAGGCGATGTACGAGCGCTTCGGCTTCGAGCGCATCGGCCTGCGCCGCGACTACTACGACGACGGGACCGACGCCATCATGATGATGCGCAAGCTGGACGGGGAGATCGGAAATGCCTGACGAGCCCCTGGTCCTGGGCATCGAGACCTCCTGCGACGAGACCGGGGTCGGGCTGGTGCGCGGGCACACCCTGCTCGCCGACACGGTGGCCTCCAGCGTCGAGGAGCACGCCCGGTTCGGCGGCGTCGTGCCCGAGGTCGCCTCGCGCGCCCATCTCGAGGCCATGACCCCCACGGTCGAGAGCGCCCTGCGTAAGGCGGGCCTGCGCTTCTCCGACATCGACGCGGTGGCCGTCACCGCCGGGCCCGGCCTCGCGGGCGCGCTGCTGGTGGGCGTCGCCGCGGCCAAGGCGTACGCGCTGGGCCTCGGCGTGCCGCTCTACGGCGTCAACCACCTGGCCGCGCACGTCGCGGTGGACCAGCTCGAACACGGCCCGCTGCCCAAGCCGTCGATCGCGATGCTCGTCTCCGGCGGACACTCCTCGCTGCTGCTGGTCCCCGACGTCGCCAAGGACGTGATCTCCCTGGGCTCGACGGTGGACGACGCGGCCGGCGAGGCGTTCGACAAGGTGGCCCGGGTGCTCGGCCTGCCGTTCCCCGGCGGCCCGCACATCGACCGGGCGGCCGTCGAGGGCTCGGGCACGGCGATCGGCTTCCCGCGCGGGAAGTACGACGACGGCACCCTCGACTTCTCCTTCTCCGGGCTGAAGACCGCCGTCGCCCGCTGGGTGGAGGCCAAGCAGCGCGCGGGCGAGCCGGTGCCGCTCGCCGACGTGGCCGCCTCCTTCCAGGAGGCCGTGGTGGACGTGCTCACGCGCAAGGCGCTCCAGGCGTGCCGCGCGTACGACGTCCAGGACCTGCTCATCGGCGGCGGCGTCGCCGCCAACTCCCGGCTGCGCTCGCTCGCCAAGGAGCGGTGCGAGGCGGCGGGCGTGCGCCTGCGGGTGCCCCGGCCGGGGCTGTGCACCGACAACGGCGCGATGATCGCTGCGCTCGGCGCCGAGCTGGTGGCCTCGGGGGCGACCGCCTCTCGCCTCGACATCCCCGCCGACTCCTCCATGCCGGTGACCTCCGTCCACGTGTGACCCGGCCGCTCTATGCCGCTCGGTGCCGGCCCCGTGGGGTCAGACCTGGGCGGGCCTCGGGGGTCAGTCCTTGGGGGTGCGCGCGGGGCGCAGGAGGGCTTCGGCGAGGGCGAGCATGGTCTCCTCCAGGGCGCCCAGCCTGCGGGTCAGGTCGTCGCGGGTCGGCTGGACGATCTCGCCGACGGTCTCGGAGAGCTGCTCGCGGTCGGGGCGGGCCCGCACCAGCTCGACCAGGTCCGCCAGGGGCGGCATCAGCCCGGCGGCCTCGGTCAGCCGCCTGTCGATCGTGTCGAGCCGGCCGCCGTGGTCGTCGCCCTGGGCGCTGATCAGCTCGCCGACGCGTTTGTGCACCTCGCCCACCTCCAGCAGGGCGGGGAGCTGGCCGACCCGCTGGTTGACGGCCTCCACGCGGTCGTCGACCATCTCCAGCCGCTCGTTGACGCCCTCGAAGCCGTCGTCGATCGCGGTGAACCGCTGATCCTGCCCCGAGACGCGCTCGTCCACCCCGGCGAGCCGCTGGTCGAGGCCGCCGAGCCGTTCGTCCAAGCCGCCGAGCCGGGTCTGCAGGCCCGTGAGCTGGCCGTCGACGCCGTCCAGACGCTCCTCAAGGCCGGTGAACCTGACCTCGGCGCCCGCGAGGCGGCCGGTGAGGCGGGACTCGGCGCCGGCCAGCTCGTCGGTCATGCCCTCGACCTTGCCGGTCAGCAGCTCGACCGAGGCGGTGAGCCGCTCGATCGCCGAGGCGAGCGTCTCCTCCAGGCCCTCGTTCAGGTCGAGGACGCCGCCTTCGAGCCGATCGGTGCGCTGGGAGAGGTCGAGCAGCGCCTCGTCCACGCGGGTGAAACGGCCGCCCGCCTCCTCCACGGCGGCGTGCAGCCGGGTGAGGCGCCGGGCCAGCTCGCCAAGGTGCTCCGGGACCGCCTGGCCGCCGTCGAGGAGGGCCTGGACGCGCTTGAGGGACTCCGCGACCCCCTCCCGCACGGCGCCGAGGTCGGCCAGCAGGCCGGGGAGCTCGGCGACCGGCCTGACGCGGTCGCCGACCGAGTCGACGCGGTCGCCGATGCCGGCCAGGCGGCCGCCCACGCCGTCGACCCGCTCGCGCACGATCTCGACGTGCTGCGCCAGGCCCTCGGCCCACGCGGGCGGCCGGGTCGCGAGCTCGCCGAGCTGGGCGCCGACCACCTCCAGGGCGCCGCTCAGCCCACCCAGCTCGCGCTCCCGCACCTCGCGCAGCAGCCACTCCATGCCTTCGAGCCGTTGCCGGATCTCGTCCAGCACGGCGCCCTGGGTGCGCTGTTCGTACACGTGGTCCTGTGCCGCCCTGGCGAGCAGTTCGCGCATCCGGTCGGAGATGGCGGTCTGGCTTCCCGCCTGGAGAAGGGTGTGGTTGGAGTGATCCACCGAATGCTCCTTCACTCGCGGGCGGCCGGCCGCGCCGCGGCGGGTTCGGACCGGTTCTCTGGCGTGACAAGATGAGGCGGGCCGACCATTGATCAGGCAGAATCCCCGCTGATCAGGCAGAATCCCCGCGCTGGCCAACTGTAGGGGCGGGCACGCGATTCCCGGGGCCGACTTTAAACGACCGTGACCATCGCCGGATTGACGATATTCAGCATCTGTGCAGGTCAGGCGGGGTCACAGATGAGCGCGAAAGGACGCTCGCCGATCCGGGTCAGCGCCACAACGCACGACTTGTCCCCGGAAAGTCGTAAATCCTTTCGCAATTGCTCCAAGTCGAGTGCGGAGCCGCGCTTTTTCAGCGTCACCGCGCCGATCCGGCGTTCACGGAGTGCCACCCGAAGGCGTTTCAAGGAGAACGGCAGCGTCTCCAGGACCTCGTACCGCGAGGCCCACGGCGTCACCTCGGGGGTGTCGCCGGTGATGTAGGCGATGCGCGGGTCGAGCAGGTGGCCGTTCACCAGCGCGGCCACCTCGGCCACCAGGTGGGACCGGATCGCCGCGCCGTCCGGCTCGTAGAGGTACCGCGCCACGGGCCCGTGCCCGGCGGGGCCGAGGGACGGGTCGGGGGTCAGCGTCTCCCCTGAGGGCAGCATCGTCGCCCTGCGCCCGGGGTCGCCCGCGCTGCGGTCGCCGTCCGACCCGGCGCCGCCGGTGACCGTGGCGAGGTCGCCGGTCCACAGGACCGCCTCCTTGACCTCGCCACGGTAGGACACCCACTCGGCCTCCGCGGCCGGGGGGATCAGCTCGTACGGGATGCCCGGCGCGACCTTCAGGCACGCCGCCGGCGCCCGGGCCACCAGGCCGAGGACCACCGGCCAGGTCGGGGAGTAGGCCATCGGGTCGAACACGCGCCGGCCGCCCGACCGCCTGCCGGGGTCGGCGAACAGCACGTCGTAGCCCTCCGGGTCGATGCCGGCCGCGTCGGCGGCGCGGACCGTGACCCGGTCGCCGAGGTCCAGCGCGACGGCGTTCGCGCGGGCCACCGCGACGGTGAGCGGATCGAGGTCCACGGCGTCGACCTCGCACCCGGCGCGCGCCAGCGCGATCAGGTCGCCGCCGATGCCGCAGCAGGCGTCCACGACGCGCGTGCCGGGCCGGAACCTGCGGGCGCGGTGCGCGGCCACCTCGGCGCGGGTGGCCTGCTCCAGCCCGTTGGGGGTGAAGTACATGCGGGCCGCGTCGGGCCCGAACTTGACGGCGGCGCGCGCCCGCAGCCGCGCCTGGGTCAGGGCGGCCGAGGTCATCGGCGCGTCGTAGGTGCGCCTGAGGCGGCTCGCCACCGCGACCGGGTCGCCGCCGCCCGCGAGCGCCTCGACGGCCTCGCCGAGTGCCCTCTGCCCGCGGGGGGTCAGAATTTCGCTGAAGGCGTCGAGGTCCACGTTTCCCGACGCTATCGCGTGCCGCGTGGCCGCCGGGCCGGAGTCGCCAACGTGGCGGACCCCTACTTGGGCGGACATTTCGGGCGAGTTGTACGGTGGTCCGGGCCGCTGTGAGAAACCGTACTGACCTGGGACGGCCTGTCCGTGTTGACTGTGTCGGCGGCCTTGCATACTGTTCAGTGTTGGCACTCGGCTAGTGAGAGTGCCAAATCAAAATGCGACGAGGCAGGTCTGACACCCGCGACGGCAGGCCGCTGGTCGCCTCTTCAGCTCATCACCAACATCTGAAGGGGAGGTCCGATCGTGACGACCGCCACCAAGGTTCCCGTTAAGCCGCTCGGCGACCGCATCGTGGTCCAGCCGCTTGAGGCCGAGCAGACGACCGCTTCCGGTCTGGTCATCCCAGACACCGCCAAGGAGAAGCCGCAAGAGGGCAAGGTCCTCGCGGTGGGCCCCGGCAACTGGGACGAAGACGGCGAGAAGCGGATTCCGCTCGACGTCAAGGAAGGGGACGTCGTCCTCTACAGCAAGTACGGCGGTACCGAGGTCAAGTACGGCGGCGAGGAGTACCTCGTGCTCTCCGCCCGTGACGTTCTCGCGATCATCGAGAAGTAAAGCCCCGGGCGCGCAAGCGACCATCAGTACGGAGCCTTACAAAAACGCGTGTCAAGCCCCGGGCGCTTCGGACGAAGGCCCGGGGCTCTGATGCTGAGAGGACTTAAATGCCGAAGATCCTGGAGTTCGAGGAGGACGCGCGCCGCGCTCTCGAGCGGGGCGTGAACGCCCTCGCGGACGCCGTCAAGGTGACCCTCGGGCCGCGTGGCCGGAACGTCGTCATCGACAAGAAGTTCGGTGCCCCCACCATCACCAACGATGGTGTCACCATCGCCCGCGAAGTCGAGCTGGACAGGCCGTACGAGAACCTCGGCGCCCAGCTCGCCAAGGAAGTGGCGACCAAGACCAACGACGTCGCCGGCGACGGAACCACCACCGCGACGGTGCTCGCCCAGGCCATGGTCCGCGAGGGCCTGCGCAACGTGGCCGCCGGCGCCTCGCCGCTGTCGCTCAAGCGTGGCATCGACCTGGCCGCCCGCGCGGTCAGCGACCGCTTGCTGGAGCTGGCCCGCCCGGTCGAGGACAAGAAGGAGATCGCCAATGTCGCGACGATCTCCGCTCAGGACGCCAAGATCGGCGAGCTGATCGCCGAGGCGTTCGACAAGGTGGGCAAGGACGGTGTCATCACCGTCGAAGAGTCCAACACCATGGGCCTGGAGCTGGAGTTCACCGAAGGCCTCCAGTTCGACAAGGGCTACCTGTCGCCGTACATGGTGACCGACCCCGAGCGCATGGAAGCCGTGCTCGAGGACGCCTACGTCCTGCTGCACCAGGGCAAGATCGCCTCCATCGCGGAGTTCCTGCCGCTGCTGGAGAAGGTCGCCCAGACCAAGAAGCCGCTGTTCGTGGTCGCCGAGGACGTCGAGGGCGAGGCCCTGGCCGTCCTGGTCACCAACAAGATCCGCGGCACGTTCACCTCGGTCGCGGTCAAGGCGCCCGGCTTCGGTGACCGCCGCAAGGCCATGCTGCAGGACATCGCGATCCTGACCGGTGGCCAGCTCATCTCCGAGGAGCTCGGCCTCAAGCTCGACAACGTCGGCACCGAGGTGCTGGGCACCGCTCGCCGCATCGTGGTCACCAAGGACGCCACCACGATCGTCGACGGAGCCGGCGACGTCCAGGCGATCCAGGACCGCGTACGCGAGATCCAGCACGCCATCGAGGCCAGCGACTCCGACTGGGACCGCGAGAAGCTCCAGGAGCGCCTCGCGAAGCTGTCGGGGGGCATCTGCATCCTCCGTGTCGGCGCCGCCACCGAGGTGGAGCTCAAGGAGAAGAAGCACCGCCTCGAGGACGCCATCTCCGCGACGCGCGCCGCGATCGAGGAGGGCATCGTCTCCGGCGGTGGCTCCGCGCTCGTGCACCTGTCCAAGGACCTGGACGACCTCGGGCTCACCGGCGACGAGGCGACCGGTGTCGCCATCGTCCGCCGCTCGCTCGTCGAGCCCGCCCGCTGGATCGCGGAGAACGCCGGGCACGAGGGTTACGTCGTCACCGCCAAGATCGGCGAGCTGCCCGCGGGACACGGCCTCAACGCCGCGACCGGCGAGTACGGCGACCTGATCGCGTCGGGCGTCATCGACCCGGTCAAGGTCACCCGCTCGGCCGTGCAGAACGCCGCGTCCATCGCGGGCATGCTGCTCACGACCGAGGTCCTCGTGGTCGACAAGCCCGAGGAAGAGGCGGCCTCCAACGGGGGACAGGGTCACGGCCACGGTCACGGCCACTGAACCCGATCATTCGCCCGAAGTACGGCTCGCGCCTCAGGCAGGCGCGGGCCGTACTTTTGTTTGAATCGATTTTCCCCCTCATCTGAATGCCCGGGGCGGTAAACCGACCGGTGCGCCGGAGCGTCCGCGAGTCCGCGCGAGCGCCCTCCGAGCTGGCGCGACATCTAACAAATATCATCCGAATTCGGTTCCCGAGTGAAATATGCAAACACCACTGTGTTCGCTTGATTACTCTCCGTTATCGTCTCGTCAATGTGACCAATCCGTATCCATTCACTATGACGACATGCGCGATCGTGGCGGGCATCATGCCTAACGTGACCGAGGGATGCGTCGCCGACGCCAAGACTGGGGTAAGGCTTGCGACGAGATCGGACGAGTCCGACCTCAGGGATCTGACAAGCCTTGCCGTACAGGGGGATCGCACCGCGATCGAATCACTGCTGGGCCAGTTGCGCCCGATGGTGGTCCGCTATTGCCGTGCCCGACTGGGCCGGGTTTCCGGTCATTACCACATAGCCGACGACGTGGCGCAGGAGGTCTGCATCGCCGTGCTGGCCGCGCTGCCGCGCTACCGCGACATGGGCCGCCCGTTCGCCTCGTTCGTGTTCGGCATCGCCTCGCACAAGGTCGCGGACGCGCTCCGCAGCTCGGTGCGGTCGGCGGTGCCCACACAGGACCTGCCGGACGGGCCCGACCAGGGACCGGGGCCGGAGGAGACGGTGGTGCGCTACATCGAGGCCGAGCATGCCCGCGCGTTGCTCTCGCGCCTTCCTGAGAACCAGCGCGAACTGATCATTTTGCGGGTGGTGTCGGGACTCTCCGCCGAGGAGACCGGTAACGTACTGGGTATGTCACCAGGTGCGGTTCGCGTCGCCCAGCATCGGGCGCTGGCCAGGCTTCGGGCGATGGCCGACATGGAGTCGATAGCTTGACCGGTGTCCATCCGGCGCGCTCGGTCCGAAAACGCGGGCCCGAGGCTGATCCTGAGGTGCTCAGGACGGAGGCGGTCCTCGACGCGCTCGCCCGCCGGGGACCGGTCGGCGCGCCCGCCGACCCGGCGGTGAGCCTGCTGCGCGCCCTGACCGACGACGTCGATCAGTGGCTCTCCTCGGTGTCGATCACCCCGTCGACGTAGCCACGGGCGTACTCCCAGCTCACGTAGTCGGCCGGGTCGGGCTCGAAGGCGGGCTCGTGAACCTGCGGGCGGCCGTGGTCGATCATCTGCCTGAGGTTCCCCCGGAGCAGATCCCAGTCGAAGTAGTGCTGCTCACCGCACTCCGGGCAGTCGAGCACCAGCCCCAGCACCCCCTGGGGCTCCAGCAAAGAGCGGAAGACCTCCACATCGGCGAGGTCGGTGAGCGCCTCATCGCGCTCCGCCAGGGTGAGGGGCTCGGAGTCGTCGAGCTCACCCAGCGCCGAGGCAGGGTCGTTCGGGTCTTCCGCGAAGGGGTCGCGGGGGACGTCTTCCAGCACGCATTCCACCTTATGACCCTCACCTACCCTGATGAGGGCAACTGGTGGGGATGGGCGACCCCGTTGACCTCCGGCGAGATATCCACAGGCCTGCCGAGTCGGTGACCGGCGGGACACTAAACTGAGCCAGGGGGCCGGCGCCTTTCCCCGTCTTGAGAGCGCCATGGCAGGAGGGTCGCAGATGGGCAAGTTCACCGAGCCGGGGCTCACGTTCGACGACGTGCTCCTGGTACCCGCGTATTCGGACCTGCAGCCGGGTGACGCCGACACCACCACCCGCCTGTCCCGCTCGATCGACCTGCGCATCCCCCTGGTCTCCGCCGCGATGGACACCGTCACCGAGGCGCGCATGGCCGTGGCCATGGCCCGCCAGGGCGGCATCGGCATCCTCCACCGCAACCTGTCGATCGACGACCAGGCGCAGCAGGCCGATCTGGTGAAACGTTCCGAGGCCGGCATGGTCACCAACCCGGTGACCTGCTCGCCGGAGGACACCCTGGCCGACGTCGAGGTCCTGTGTGGGAAATATCGCATTTCCGGTGTGCCGGTGACCGACAAGGGCGGGGTCCTCGTCGGCATCGTGACCAACCGCGACATGCGCTTCGAGACCGACCAGAGCCGCAGGGTCAGCGAGGTCATGACCCCGATGCCGCTGGTCACCGCCCCTGTCGGGGTGTCGCGCGACGACGCGTTCCACCTGCTGCGCCAGAACAAGGTGGAGAAGCTCCCCCTGGTCGACCGCGACGGCCGGCTGCGCGGCCTGATCACCGTCAAGGACTTCACCAAGAGCGAGCAGTACCCGCTGGCCACCAAGGACGCCGACGGCCGCCTGGTCGTCGGGGCGGCGGTGGGCGTCGCCGGCGACGCCGAGCAGCGCGCGATGGCCCTGATCGAGGCGGGTGTCGACGTCGTGGTGGTGGACACCGCCCACGGGCACTCCCGCGGAGTGTGCGACATGGTCGCCAAGATCAAGGCGAACGGCCGGGTCGACGTGATCGCGGGCAACGTCGCCACGCGGGCGGGCGCGCAGGCGCTCATCGACGCGGGCGCCGACGCGGTCAAGGTCGGCGTGGGCCCCGGGTCCATCTGCACCACCCGCGTGGTGGCCGGGGTCGGCGCCCCGCAGGTCACGGCCATCTACGAGGCGTCGCTGGCCTGCGGGCCCGCGGGCGTCCCGGTGATCGGCGACGGCGGCCTGCAGTACTCAGGCGACATCGTCAAGGCCCTCACCGCCGGGGCGAACACCGTCATGCTCGGCTCCCTGCTCGCCGGCTGCGAGGAGTCGCCCGGCGAGCTGATCTTCATCAACGGCAAGCAGTTCAAGTCCTACCGCGGGATGGGCTCGCTGGGCGCCGTGCGCAACCGCGAGCGCGGCGGCTCCTTCAGCAAGGACCGCTACTCCCAGGAGAACGTCAGCAGCGAGGACAAGTTCATCCCCGAGGGCATCGAGGGCCAGGTCCCCTACCGAGGGCCGGTCTCCGCCGTGGCCCACCAGCTCGTCGGCGGCCTGCGCCAGGGCATGTGGTACACCGGGGCCCGCACGATCGCCGAGCTCCACGACAGCGGCATGCTGATGCCGATCACCTCCGCCGGTCTCAAGGAGAGCCACCCGCACGACATCCAGATGACGGTCGAGGCCCCCAACTACCACGGCCGCTGACCCTCACCGGACAGGGGCGGGACGTGTCCGCGGCGCGACATAGTGCCGCGTATGGGTAAAGACCTGGGTAAAGACCTACGAGCGAAGCGGCTTCTCCGAGCGACGGGAACGACGGGAACATGAGTCAGGTAGAGATCGGGCGTGGCAAGACGGGGCGCCGGGGCTACGCGCTGGACGAGATCGGCATCGTGCCCTCGCGGCGCACCCGCGACCCCGAGGAGGTCTCGATCGCCTGGCAGATCGACGCGTACCGCTTCGAGCTGCCCGTCGTGGTGAGCCCCATGGACAGCGTGGTCTCGCCGCAGACCGCCATCGACATCGGCCGGCTCGGCGGCCTCGCCGTGCTCGACCTCGAAGGTCTGTGGACCCGTTACGAGGACCCCGCCTCGCTGCTCGCGGAGGTCGCCGCGCTGCGCGGGGAGGCCGCCACCAAGCGGCTCCAGGAGATCTACGCGGCGCCGATCAGCGACGAGCTCATCGGGCGCCGCATCGAGGAGATCAGGTCCGCCGGCGTGACGACCGCCGCCCGGCTCTCCCCCCAGCGCACCGCACAGCACTACAAGGCCGTGATCGACGCGGGCGCCGACATCTTCGTCATCCGCGGCACCACCGTCTCCGCCGAGCACGTCTCCGGCCGGGCCGAGCCGCTCAACCTCAAGCAGTTCATCTACGAGCTCGACGTGCCGGTGATCGTCGGCGGCTGCGCGACCTACACCGCCGCCCTCCACCTCATGCGCACCGGCGCCGCCGGCGTGCTGGTGGGCTTCGGCGGCGGTTCCAGCCACACCACGCGCACCGTGCTCGGCGTGGCGGTCCCGATGGCCACCGCGATCGGCGACGTCGCCGCGGCCCGCCGCGACTACCTCGACGAGTCCGGCGGCCGGTACGTCCACGTGATCGCCGACGGCGGCATGACCAGCTCAGGCGACATCGCCAAGGCCATCGCCTGCGGCTCGGACGCGGTCATGGTCGGCTCGCCGCTGGCCAGGGCGGCCGAGGCCCCCGGGCGCGGCCACCACTGGGGCTCCGAGGCGCACCACGGCGACCTGCCGCGCGGCGCCCGCGTGGAGGTCGGCACCATCGGCACCCTGGAACAGATCCTGCACGGCCCCTCCAGCGTCGCCGACGGCTCGATGAACCTCATGGGCGCCCTGCGCCGCACCATGGCCACGGCCGGCTACTCCGACCTCAAAGAATTCCAACGCGTAGAAGTAGTCGTAGCCCCCCACAACTGACCCCCACCCCCGGCCCCCTCACACCGAGGCGGCCCGGGGCCCCTCCCCGTTCCTCACCCACCGACCCCGGCCCCCTCGACGACGACCGGGGT
>NZ_JANZYP010000087.1 GCF_025506355.1 Sphaerisporangium corydalis | reverse complement strand
GGGGCGTGGGTCAGGAGGGTGGGGAGGGCGGGGCCGGGGCGCGGGGGGCCTAGGGCGGGGAAGGTGAGGGCGGGGACCATGCGGACCAGGCCTGAGGGCTCGCGTTCCATCAGGCAGATCTCCGCGACCCGGCGCCGCCCGCCGCCGGGGTCGCGGACCACGTGGATCACCGCGTCGAGGGCCGCCGCCATCTGGCTGTGGACGGCCTCCCGGGTCAGCCCGGCCGCGCAGGCCAGTGCCTCCAGGCGCGCGGGCACGTCGGCGGGATTGTTGGCGTGCAGGGTGCCACAGCCGCCCTCATGGCCGGTGTTCAAGGCGTTCAACATCTCGACAACCTCGGCTCCGCGAACCTCTCCCACGACCAGCCTGTCGGGTCGCATGCGAAGGGCCTGGCGGACGAGGTCGCGCAGGCCGACCCCGCCGGCGCCCTCCAGGTTGGGCGGCCTGGTCTCCAGGCGGACGACGTGTGGATGGAGGGGGCGGAGCTCGGAGGAGTCCTCCACGAGGAGCAACCGCTCGCAGGGAGCGGCCAGGGACAGGAGAGCGGACAGGAGTGTGGTCTTCCCTGTGCCGGTGCCGCCGGTGACCAGGAAGGCCAGCCGGGCGGTGACCATCGCGCGGAGGGCGGTGCCGCCTTCGCCCGGTACCAGCTCGTCCAGGGTGAAGGTCCTGCGAGGCGGGAGCCGGAGGGACAGGCACGTGCCTTCGGGGGCCACCGGGGGCAGGACCGCGTGTAGTCGCACGCCGCCTGACAGCCGGGCGTCGACATAGGGACAGGCGTCGTCCAGGCGTCTGCCCGCGGCTGCGGCCAGCCGTTGGGCGAGGCGCCGGACCTCATCGTCGCTGGAGAACACCACTGATGTGCGGCGCAGGCCCTGCCCGTCGTCGACCCACACCTCGCGGGCGCCGTTGACGAGGACGTCCGTGACCTCCGGCTCGGCGAGGAGGGGTTCCAGCGGCCCGGCGCCGATCAGGTCCGCGCGCAGGGCGCGGGCCACCGCGAGGATCTCGGCGTCGCCCAAGACGGCGCGCTCGGCCCGGAGCGCGGCTGCCACCTGCGCTGCGGACGGCTCCGCGCCGATCCGGGCGAGGCGCACCCGGACGGCCTCCACGAGCTCTGGGGACACCATCGCCCGGTTCATTGGGTGTCCAGTGCGCGAAGGAACTCGGCGCAGAAACGGCCGAGAAGCGTGCGGACGGCCTCCACGAGTCCTGGGGGCACCATCGCCCGGTTCATCGGCTCTCCAGTGCGCGAAGGAACTCGGCGCAGAAACGGCCGAGAAGCGTGCGGACGGCCTCCACGAGTCCTGGGGGCACCATCGCCCGGTTCATCGGCTCTCCAGCGCGCGAAGGAACTCGGCGCAGAAGCGGCCGAGGGGCGTGGGGGCGGCCTCCATGAGCTCTGGGGGCACCATCGCCCGGTTCACCGGCTCTCCAGCGTGCGGAGGAACTCGGCGCAGAAGCGGCCGAGGGGCGTGGGGGCGGCCTCCATGAGCTCTGGGGGCACCATCGCCCGGTTCACCGGCTCTCCAGCGTGCGGAGGAACTCGGCGCAGAAGCGGCCGAGGGGTGTGCGGTCGCCGAGTGGGGGTGCGTCTCCTCGGTTCAGGACCTCAGCTAGACCTCGCTGGTCAGACAGGACTCCGGCGCACGGCACTCCGAGGGAGGTGGAGATCACGTCAGGATGGAGGGCGCCGTCGCGGACCACCAGTCCAAGCGCCGAGGTGTGACGCCGGAGCTCGATCAGGACCTGGGACGCGGCGAGCACTCCCCGGACGTCCGCCGGTACGAGGAGCAGCGTCGAGGCCGCTCGCGACAGCGCCTCGGCGGCGGCGGGGCCGACGTGCCGGGGGACATCGACGACGACCAGATCGCATCCCCGGTGGGCCGCCTCGAGGACGGCCCTCATCGCCTCCGGGGGGATGGGGGGCGACTCGCCCCGATGCCAGGACAGCACGGTCAGCTCGCCCATGGTGGGGAGGACCTCCTGCAGGGCGGTGAAGCTCACCCGGCCCTCCCTTTCGGCGACGTCGGGCCAGCGGGCGCCGGTGGCCCGTTCCTGGCCGAGGACGACGTCGATGCCACCGCCCAGCGGATCGGCGTCCACCAGCAGGGCCCGCAGGCCGCGACGGGAGCCCGCCAGGGCGAGGGACGCGGCGAGCACGCTGGCCCCCGACCCTCCTCTACCGCCGATGACACAAACCGTGTGACCGGCTCTGACCACTGGTTCTGAGGCCTCGGCGAACTCGTCGACCAGCCGTCTTTCGGCTGCCGGCAGTTCCAGGACGGCCTGGGCGCCGACGGCCACGCATCTTCGCCACACCGCCGGATCCTCTGGGGCACGAGTGACGAGGAGCACTCCTTGTCGTGGGGGCGGGCCGCTCGCGGCCAGCGCGTCCGCCGCGTCGGCGCCCACGACGACCAGTGGAGCCCGTCTCCAGTAGGGCCGGGCGTGGGTCGCCGCATGGGCGACGTCGATCTCCACACCGGCGGCGGCCGCGACCCGGAGGAGGTCGTCGAGCAGATCCTGGTCTTCGGTGATCACCAGCGGACGGTTCACGGAGGGCCTCCTTGTCAGGGGAGACCCACCTTGCGAAATCTCGCGGTGGGTGCGTGACACCGAACCAGGTTCTGGGGATAACTCGGCAGGCGAGCGGCGGGCGAGCGGGCCTGTTCCCGGGCTTCGGCTTCTCAAGTGGATAGAGCCGAGGGAGTGGACCGGGTGCACCGGGATGGACCGGGATGGACCGGGCGCGAGTGCACCGATCGTCAGCGGTGCTCCAACCGATCGTCATGCCCATGCGCACCGATTGCCGGGAGCCGTACTCCTGCCGATCGCCGTCAGCCCTGCTACCACCGGCCCCGCCTCGGGGTCGTACCGATCAGCGGCGTGTGGTGTGCCGTGGTCGGGTTGATCGGCCGTGAGGTGAGGAGCGCGGGGGAGGACCGCTGAGGGGGCCGGCTCGGTTCGGAGGGGAGAGGGGGCTTCTTAGCGGTGGGGAGAAGGAGGCTTTCTTGGGGAGCGGGAAGGCCGGGGTTGGAAGGGCCGCCCGAAGAAAAAGGGCGACCCCCGCCGGGGGGGGAGAGCGGGGGTCGCCAACCGGTCCGGCTCCGGGGGGGTAGAGCCGGTCCCGTTTTAGGAAGAAAGCTTTCGCCGATGTCCGAAGCCGTGCAAGGGAGTGACAAAAGTTACCCAAGCGCGTTCGCCTCAGTCATACAGACACCAACGTATGGTGCCCGATGAACTCAAGTTCCGTCGAGGAGCAATCTCTGATTTTCACTAGTTTTTTTTTCACGGTAGCGGAGCGGCTACTGGAAGTGCCCGAGAAACGGTCTCTCGCTTCTCATCACCCTCGGTGATCGGGGCGGTTTTCACATCTGATGTCAGGAACGCCGGAAGGCCCTACCTCACAGGGGCTGCGGACTCTCCCTGGTTGGCGTCCGCTTCGGCGTCCGGCCCGTCCACGACTCAGTAAAGGTCTTGCTCTAGGGGGTTCCCATCAGGCCGGATCCGACGTAGAAAGGTTTCACGGACCGAGTGTCCGGGTGCGACCGCCGGGCACCCACGCGCGACCAGCCGCGGGAGGCGCGTCGAGGCGGGCTTGACCCGTCCGACGATTATTAGGTGCACGCTTGGTAACCCGGTGTGGCGTACTGGCGACGGCGTCCCCTCGCAGGGACGCCGTTCGCTTGTGCGTGGTGGTTCGCCATTCAGGGTCTTCTTGGTGACAATTTCCTGTCTTTACGGCTATATGCCGTAGACTTTGGCGTTGATTGACGATGGCGCCGCAATATTTCCCGTCTTCCGTCGGCGGATGCTCGCAGGGTGCGGAGACAAAGGGAAGCGGACAGGCGTCTTGGCCGAAAACGGAGTTCCCGCGCTGAGGAGCCCCCCGAGCGAGGCCCCTCGGGGGAAGAAAGTTGGTACTCCCGGGGCGGCGCACGCAGGAGACGTCACTGCCGAACTCGGGCTTGGAGCCTTACGGGCGGATCTCAGGCCCGGCCTCGTCGTGCTGGATCTCTGGCGCGGGCGTCGTCAGGCGAGTGTGGGTTCAGCCGCGTTGGAGTGCTTCGCAGATCGCGAGAGTTTCGCGGGCGCCCAGCTCGACGGCGGTGGCGCAGTGGCGTACCCAGCCCGAGACGCCCTCGGCGGTCCCCTTCAGGTACCCACGCAGGCTCTCCGCGTAGGCGTCTCCCAGGGCGGCGTGGCCCACTTCGACCACCACCAGGGACTTCGGGTCCAGCCCGAACTCGACGAGCGTGAGCCGCTCGGCGGCCCTCGCCACCAGGCCGTCCGCTGTCCCGAAGGGGCGCAGGACGACGAGTTCGGCGTGGACGATGGCGGCGAGGAGCAGCGCGGGGGCCTTCGAGGGAGTGGTGATCAAGGTCACCAGCGAGGCGATGCGAGCGGCGGCGGCCTCGGCCCCGGGGGCGGGCCCGATCCCGAGCAGGTCGGACGTGGCCGCGCCCGTCCGGGGTCGTCCCAGCAGGTCGGACGCCCCCGCACGCGGCCCGCCGGACGGGGCGGCGCCCGGCACGTCGGACATCGCCGTGCCCAGCACGTCATCTGCGGTCGAACCGGGCGCGGGCGCGCCCAGGAGGTCGGCGGCGGCGAGGGCGTGGAGGCGGGCGAGTACCTGGCGGGGTGCCGTACGCCAGGTCGGTCCCAGCCTTCCCACCTCGGAGGACGCGCGCAAGGCTCCCTGCGCGACCGGGGACCCGGCCGCTCCGGACCGGAACGACTCCAGGGAGATGTCGGCGCCTTCCAGCGCCGCCGAGGCGCGTGCGCCGCGGAGGGCGGACTCGGCCGACACCTCTGGTCCGCGACGGCGCAGCACGCGGTGCCCGTACAGCCGGTCGACCGCGGCGCGGGCATCCTGGACGGCCTCGGAGACGCCGGGAAGCCCGGCGATGACGGCCAGTGGATCGCTCACGCCTCATGACCTTACTCATGACCGGCGCGCCGGCTCACAGGCGTGGTCCCCGTTCCCACCCTGGGCGTACGCGTGGGCGGTACCGCCCCGAACTCCACGCCCCGGGCGTACGCGTGTGTGACGACCGGGTGTGCTGGCGGACCGGTCGTCACGCCGCACGCCTGGGGCGTACGCGTGTGTGATCGGGAGGTGCGGTCGCGGCGGGTGCCTACCGGCGAGTACGATCCGGCGGAGCGGCGCCGCGCGTCCCGTCCCGGTGGGTGAAGGTCAACACAGGGTCAAGGCGGGTTGTGAGGATGTTCACAGGAAGTGGCGATCGTTCAGGACGGCTTCAGGAGGCGGTCAAGAGTTGGGCGAGCCGATGGCCGCCGGCGAATGCGGGATGACCGTTCGGCGCGTGGTTCCCGCCGTTCATCGAACGCGGGCTAATACCTCTCTGGCGCTCGCCGCATTTATTGTTGGATACCATTTCCGCATCGAATCCGCAGCTTTTGTGACTGTCTGTTAAGTCGGTTGTGAACCACTTCAGGCCGATCACCCACGGGTCCCGCCGGTAAGGCCCCCTCTTGTCCCCGCCGCCCCCCGCCTGGTGAAGTGGGACCCAGCCCAATCGAGCCAGGCCATCTGAAGGAGTACGTTGTGGCCCCGGAAACCCCTGGTCGCAAGACCCAGGAGACGCTGTCGAACCTGCTGAACGAGACCCGGCGCTTCGCCCCACCGGCGGACCTAGCGGCGGCCGCGAACATCACGGCCGACGCCTACGACGAGGCGGCCGACGATCGTCTCGGCTTCTGGGAGCGGGCGGCCGACCGGCTGAGCTGGGGACGGCGCTGGGACACGACCCTTGAGTGGAACCCGCCCTTCGCCAAGTGGTTCACGGGCGGCACGCTCAACGTCGCGTACAACTGCGTGGACCGGCACGTCGAGGCCGGGCTCGGGGACAAGGTCGCGTTCCACTGGGAGGGCGAGCCCGAGGGTGACACCCGCACGCTCACCTACTCCGACCTGCTGCGCGAGGTGAGCAAGGCCGCCAACGCCCTGACGGAGCTGGGCGTGGGCAAGGGCGACCGGGTCGCGATCTACATGCCGATGATCCCCGAGCTGCCGATCGCCATGCTGGCGTGCGCGCGCGTCGGCGCGATCCACTCGGTCGTCTTCGGCGGGTTCTCGGCCACCGCGCTCAGCGGCCGCATCCAGGACGCCGACGCCAAGCTCGTGATCACCTCGGACGGCGGGTTCCGCCGGGGCGCGCCGAGCGCGCTCAAGCCGACCGTGGACGAGGCCGTCGCCCAGTGCCCCGGCATCGAGCACGTCCTCGTCGTGCGCCGGACCGGCCAGGACGTCCAGCAGACCGAGAAGGACGTCTGGTGGCACGACCTGGTCGAGCGGCAGAGCGCCGAGCACGCGCCCGCGCAGCACGACGCCGAGGACCCCCTCTACATCCTGTACACCAGCGGCACGACCGGCAGGCCGAAGGGCATCCTGCACACGACCGGCGGCTACCTCACGCAGGTCGCCTGGACGCACAACGCGATCTTCGACCTCAAGCCGGAGTCCGACGTCTACTGGTGCACCGCCGACATCGGCTGGGTCACCGGTCACTCCTACATCGTGTACGGCCCGCTGGCCAACGGCGCGACCAGCGTGATCTACGAGGGCACTCCGGACACCCCGCACCGGGGACGTTTCTGGGAGATCGTGCAGAAGTACGGCGTGACGCTCCTCTACACCGCGCCCACCGCGATCCGTACGTTCATGAAGTGGGGCGACGACATCCCCGCGAAGTACGACATGTCCAGCCTGCGGGTGCTCGGCTCCGTCGGTGAGCCGATCAACCCCGAGGCGTACGTCTGGTACCGCGAGCACATCGGCGCGAACCGCTGCCCGGTCGTGGACACCTGGTGGCAGACCGAGACCGGCGCCATCATGATCAGCCCGCTGCCGGGGGTGACGGCCGGCAAGCCCGGCGCCGCGATGCGCCCGCTGCCCGGCATCTCCGCCGACGTCGTGGACGACCAGGGCGAGTCGGTGCCCGACGGTGGCGGCGGCTTCCTCGTGATCCGCGAACCGTGGCCGTCGATGCTGCGCGGCATCTGGGGCGACGACAAGCGTTACGTCGAGACGTACTGGTCGCGCTTCGAGGGGATGTACTTCCCCGGTGACGGCGCCAAGCGGGACCAGGACGGCGACCTGTGGCTGCTCGGCCGGGTCGACGACGTGATGCTGGTGTCGGGTCACAACATCTCCACCACCGAGGTGGAGTCGGCGCTGGTGTCCCACCCGAAGGTCGCCGAGGCGGCCGTCGTGGGCGCCACCGACCCGATCACCGGCCAGGCGATCGTGGCCTTCGTCATCCTGCGCGGCAACGCCGAGGAGAACGCGGACATCGCCAAGGACCTGCGCGCCCACGTGTCCACGGCGCTTGGCCCCATCGCCAAGCCGCGCCAGATCCTGGTCGTGCCCGAGCTGCCCAAGACCCGCTCGGGCAAGATCATGCGCCGGCTGCTCCGCGACGTGGCCGAGAACCGCAGCATCGGCGACGTCACCACCCTGGCCGACAGTTCGGTGATGAACCTGATCTCCGAGAAGCTCCCCTCGGCCCCCGGCGAGGACTGACCGGCACACCGCCGGCCGGCGTTGAAAGGCGTGGATCCGCCGGTGGATCCACGCCTTTCCCACCATCCGCACCGTCTCGCCACGCCTCGTCCGCCCCGGGCGGAAGCCATCCGGAACGCGAAAACGCCGACGTCGCGCCGCACCCGGCAGGACCGCGGCGCGATCACGGTCACTACTCTTGGCAGGGGCACGCCGGGCGCGTGTCCCCCAGACGTTCACCGGGCCGGTCGCCGCATCGGCGCGGGACAGGAAGACCGAGGTGGCGCGAACAGGCGGCGACCCGCGAAGGTAGGCAGACGACGCACGCGTCCGACCCCACAGGCCGAGCCGAGAGGCGCGCCGATGAGCACCATCCCGCAGGATGGACCCGTCCGGAAATTGCGATAGGAGAGCAGACATGGCCGCTCCGCCCGAGGAGGAGTCCCTAGGCGCCCTCGTCGCCCAGGCGAGTCACCATATTTCCACCCTGATCCGCTCGGAGATCGAGCTGGCGAAGGCCGAGCTCAAGTTCGACGCGAAACGGGTCGGCACGGCGGCCGGGCTCTTCGGCGTGGCCGCGTTCATGCTCCACCTGTGCCTGATCCTGGCCTCGTTCGCCATCGCCTACGGCCTGGTCCAGATCGGCATGATGCAGTGGCTGGCCTTCACGATCGTGACCGCGTTCTACCTGGTGGTGGCGCTGCTGCTCGCCTTCGTCGGCTACCGGCGCCTCAAGGGCCTGACCGGCATGAAACGCACCACCCGGAGCCTGCGGAACCTCAAGGAGATCGCCAAGGGCGACGAGGACGAGATCACGCCTGAGCCGTATATTCCCACGGCGGGCATGGTGGGCCAGCATCACGTACCGGTCACCGGTCCCGATCCCGGGCATCCGAGCCCTCGGCCGTGAGCCACACCATGAGCGCGCGTCCCGACGAGTCGCTGGCCCGGATCCCGGGTCCCTGGACCCACCGTTCCGTCCACGCGGGGAACGGCATGTTCCACATCGTGGAGGCCGGCGAGGGGCCGCTGGTGCTGCTGCTGCACGGCTTCCCGCAGTTCTGGTGGACCTGGCGCCACCAGCTCGTGTCCCTGCGCGAGGCCGGCTACCGGGTCGTCGCGGTCGACCTGCGGGGATATGGGGCGAGCGACAAACCGCCCCGGGGGTACGACCTGCCGGCGCTCGCGGGGAACATGTGCGGCCTGATCCGGGCGCTCGGCGAGACGTGCGGGGTCGTGGTCGGCCACGACTGGGGCGGCCTGATCGCCTGGACGATGGGCGTGATGGACCCCAAGGCGGTGCGCCGCCTGGTCACGGTGTCGGCCCCGCATCCGCTGCGGCTCCGCCAGGCGATGCTGACCGGTCCTTCGTCCCAGCTCAAGGCGGGACGGCACCTTCTGGAGTTCCAGCTTCCCTGGCTTCCGGAGCGGCGGCTGACCAAGAACGGCGCCGCGCGCGTCGGCGCGCTCCTGGACGCCTGGTCGGGCCCGGAGTGGCCGCCGGAGGACGTCTCCGGCACCTACCGCGACGTGTTCCGCATCCCCACGGTCGCCCACTGCGCGCTGGAGTACCACCGCTGGTTCATCCGCTCGCGGTTCCGGCCGGACGGGATGCGCTACCGGCGGCTGATGCGCGGCGAGATCGGGATGCCCACATTGCAGATGCACGGCTCGCTCGACTCGTTCACGCTGCCGCGCACGGCCCAGGGGTCCAGCAGGTACGTCGCCGCGCCGTACCGCTGGCGGCTGATCGAGGGCTCCGGGCACTACCCGCACGAGGAGCGTCCCGACGTCTTCGACGAGGAGCTGCTCAGCTGGCTCGCCGACGCCGAACCCGACCGATGAACGGACGACCCGCGCCCCGCGACGGTGACCCCGCCGAATCGCCCGCGTCCCAGGACCGCGAGCCCGCCGTACCGCCCACGTCCTGGGACCCTGAGCCCGCTGTACCGCCCGCGTCCCGGGACCGTGATCCCGCCGGACGGCCGCGCAACGCCCGTCCCCGGGACGCGCTTGGCCGTCCGCTGCCCATGGGCGCCGCAGGGGTGGAGCGCGTGCCGGACGACTACGCGCCCAGCGTGGACCAGGCCATGGCGGACGCGGTCCGGTACCTCGCCGAGGAGCGGCCGTTCCACGCCCACGAAGTGCTGGAAGGGCGGTGGAAGACCGGCCCGGCGGAGGAGCGCGAGCTGTGGCAGGGCCTCGCGCAGATCTGCGTCGGCCTGACCCACGTCCAGCGCGGCAACGCCAAGGGCGCGGCCACCCTGCTCGCCCGGGGGGCGGCCGGCGTCGCGCGGTACGGCTCGCGCGGCGGGCCGGGCGCGGTGCGTCCCTTCGACCTCGACGCGGTCGTGCGCGTCGCCCGCGAGCTGGCCACCGACCCCTCCCCCGACCCCACGACGGGGATCGCACGGGTCAGGGACGCCCTCGGGACGGCCTGACCGAACGCCTCAGGACGACCCGACCTCCCAAGACAAGGCCCGGCTAGTCGCAGTCCTGGGTGTCGACGCGGGCCAGCGCCCCGCTGCCGTCGTCGGCGTCCGGACGCACCTCGGCCGCGGTCAGCGCGTACCCCGTGTCCGGCTGGTCGGTCGCCGCCGCGAAGATCACGCCGTAGACCTGGCCGGAGGGGGTGAGCAGGGGCCCGCCCGAGTTCCCCGCCTGCACCAGCCCGCGGATGGCGTACACCTCGCGGGTGACGGTCCTGCGCGAGTAGATGTCCGACGCCTTGGCGTTCTGCTTGATGCGGATGCGGGCCGGTTTGGTGGTGAAGCCCTTCCCCTTGGGGAACCCGGCGATGATCGCGTCGTCCTGGCCTTCGGCGGTGTAGTCGAACTTCAGGGGTGTCACGTCCAGGTCAGGGACGTACAGGATGGCGATGTCCCGTTCGGGGTTGTAGAGCACGACCTGGGCGTCATGCCCGACGCGGTTCTCGTCGGTGATCCTCAGCTCCTGGGTGACCCCGGCGACCACGTGGGCGTTGGTCATGATGCGGTGCGGGGCGTAGACGAAGCCGGTGCCCTCGATGCGCTTGCGGCAGGCGGGCGCCGTGCCCTGGACCTTGACGATCGCCCGGCGGGCTTTCTGCAACTGGGGGCCCTTGACCACGCTCGCGTCCGGCGGCGGCACGTCGACGAACTGGCCGCCGCCGATGGCGTTGAACACCTGCGGGAACTCCGAGGTGTCCACGAACTTCTTGAAGGACAGCCGCCAGTCCTTGGCCTTCTCGGGCATCGCCGCGTCGACGGTCTGCAGGAGCAGCGAGCCGTTGGTCTGCTGGCGTAGCCACGGAAAGGGGGCCACCGACAGCAGCGATCCGATCAGCCAGGCGATGACCAGGACCGACAGCGCGCTGGTGAACGTGCCGCCGAGCGCGTCGACCGTGCGCGCGGGCTCCCACGTGACATGGCTGCGGACGACCGCGCCGATCGTGCTGGACGCGAACTGGCCGACCACCGCCGCCAGAAAAACGATCACGATCGCGAGCAGCGCCTGCTCGGTGGACGCGCTGACGACCGCGTGCGCGATCGGCGGCGCGATCAGCACCCCGAGGAAACCTCCCCCGACGAAACCGAGGAAGCTGAAGGCCCCGATGATGAAGCCCTGCCGGTAGCCGGAAACAGCAAAGGCAATCACGAGAACAATCAGGATGAAATCGAGGAGATCGCCGCTCACGCTTCAACGGTATCCAGCGCGGCCTCAAGCCGTGCACCCGTTGGCTCGATATCGTGGCGGCATGGTACCGATCGGGGGGTCGAACGACGGGCGCACGGACGGTCAGCCCGGCGCGGGCGCGCACACCGCCGGCCGCTCTTCCGGGAGCACCGGGACCGGTCACGGGCCCGTCCCGGAAAAATCCACCGAGCCAGGACATGAGGGGATTAACACCCTGACCTCGGGAAATGTACGCGGCGCCGCTCGGGCGGGCGCGCGGGGACCGGATCCGTCCGGCACGCGGGAGGCGGTCCGCGAGAGCGATCGGGAAGCCCGGACGCCGGACGCGGCACGCGGACGAACCCGGGGAAACGTGCTCGAATCGACACCCGGCACGATCGACGAAGATTCCTTAGAAAGTCCCCGTCCGGACGAACCGGGCGAACCCGGCGCCGGCCACCGCCGGTGGGCCAGCACGAACCCCGACACCGCTCACGTGCTCGGCATGCGCACCGTCCCCGAACTGATCGCGATCGCGCTGGCCGACGAGGACCCCGACGGCACGATCAGGTGGAAGGCCACGGCCGTCCTGCACACGAGAGGCGACCTGGAGACCTTCACCGAGGCCAGGCGGCTCTGCGCGAGCGATTCGGCCGAGGAGCGGGTGCTCGGCGTCGACATCCTCGGGGAGCTGGGCTCGCCCCAGCGGCCCTTCATCGACAAGACGCTGTCGGTCCTGCGCTACCTGGCCGCGAGCGACGACGACATCCGGGTGCTGCACGCCGTCCTGATCGCGTTCGGGCACCTGCGCGACCCGAGGGCGCTGCCGTCGGTGATCGACCTGGCCGCCCACGAGAACCCGACCGTGCGGTACGGGGCCGCGTACGCGCTGTCCCACGTCCTCGGCCGCCCGGCCGACCCGGCAGGGCTCGCGGCGCTCCGGCGGCTGGCCAGGGACCCCGACGACGACGTGGCCGACTGGGCGGCACTCGGGCTGATCCTCCCCTGAGCCCCGCCGCCGACGTGATCCCGTGGCCCGGCCGGCGATCGCGGGGTCAGCGCCGGGCCAGACGCAGGACCTCCGGGGGCACGTCCTCGATGCGGTCGTCGTCCCAGGGACGTTCGAACCCGCCGCGCGCCAGCACGTCGTTCAGCACGCCCGCCGTGAACCCCCAGACGAGCATGCCGCGCACCCGGAACGCGGGCCCGGCCGCGTAACCGCCGGGAAAGCGCAGCCGCAGGCGGTTGACCGGGTCGACGAGCTCGGCGATCGGGACGCGCGCCACCGCCTCGACCTCGTCAGGGGAGGCGGCGTGCACCGCGCACGGCGTGTGCCACCAGCCCAGCACGGGCGTCACCCGGTTGTCGCTGCGCCAGATGTACAGCTCGGGCAGAGTGCCGACCACGTGGACCCCCAGGGGGTCGAGGCCGGTCTCCTCCTTGGCCTCGCGGAGCGCGGCGCCCACGGGCCCGCCGTCGCCGGGATCCACCCCGCCTCCGGGGAACGCCGGCTGGCCCGCGTGGTTGCGCCCCTTGGAGCTGCGCTGGATGAGCAGGACGTCGGGCCCCTCGGGCGACTCGCCGAACAGCAGGAGGACCGCCGCCGAACGCCCGGCCCCGTCGGGGGGACGCAGCGGCGCGGGGACGGGATGGTGGACGGCGCCGGCCGCGAGGTCGGTCAGCCAGCGGGGGGCGGGAGCGGTCATGCGATACCTCCTGGGGGAAGCAACATCGGCGGCATCCGGCTGCTTCCCGAGCGCCCGGCCCGTCAGGCGCTCGCGTCCTTCGAGATCACGTCCGCCAGGGAAACCACGGCGGTCACGAGCCCGGCACGGGAGGGACTCCCCGGGGCGTCCGGGAAACCAAAGAGGCTGGTCACGAGAACGGGCCGGAGCGGACGAGCTTCGCGGCCTGGGCCGGGTCGGTCGGCCCCTCGCCGTACGCGGGGCAGAGGCTCGCGAGCGGGCACACGCCGCACGCGGGCCTGCGCGCGTGGCAGATGCGGCGGCCGTGCCAGATCATGTAGTGGGACATCTGCGTCCACTCGCTCTTGGGGATCAGATCACCGACGGCATGCTCGATTTTGACCGGGTCGACCTCGGTGGTCCAGCCGAAGCGCCGGGTGAGCCGCTGGAAGTGGGTGTCCACCGTGATCCCGGGCACGTCGAAGGCGTTGCCGAGCACCACGTTGGCGGTCTTCCTGCCCACTCCCGGCAGGGTCACGAGATCTTTGAGCTTGCCGGGCACCTCGCCGCCGTAGCGGTCGCACAGGGCCTGGGCCATCCCCATGATGCTGTTGGTCTTGGCCCGGAAGAAGCCGGTCGACCGGATGATCTCCTCCAGTTCGGCCCGATCGGCGCCTGCATAGTCAGCAGGAGTCCGGTATTTAGCAAAAAGTACTGGAGTAACCAGGTTCACCCTTTTGTCCGTACACTGCGCGGAGAGGATCGTTGCGACCAGAAGCTCCAGCGGGGTGCCGAAGTCGAGTTCGCAATGGGCGTCGGGGTAGGTTTCCGCCAGGATTCGGGTCATTCGTCGAGCTCGGCGCACCAAGGCGAGCCGGGACTCCCCAGCGGAGGTCACTTTGCGGGGCACCCCGACAGCCTACGCGGACGGGCTCCATGAGACCTGGTTGGTGCGGTACGTCACAATGTCTAGCAGCGAGCGCGATCCCAGGTGTGGCGCACGCAGCCGTGCTGGCGCGACCTGGAGCGAGGAGGCACCGTGAGTACCGACGACGTGCTGGGTAGGGCCCCTTTGTTCTCCGCGCTCGACCGGGAGAGCGCCGCCGCGCTGCGTACGGGCATCTCCGAGGTGGAGCTCCACAAGGGGCAGAACCTCTTCAGCGAGGGCGAGACCGGCGACCGGCTCTACGTCGTGCTGACCGGCAAGATCAAACTGATCCGCACCGCGCCCGACGGCCGGGAGAACCTCCTCAGCGTGCTCGGCCCCAGCGAGATGTTCGGCGAGCTGTCCCTGTTCGACCCGCGCCCCCGCACCGCCAGCGCCATCGCCCTGACGGACGTGCGGCTGGCCGGATTAGGCCACGACGACCTGCGTCCGTGGCTCACCGGACGCCCCGAGGTCGCCCTGCACCTGCTCCGGGCCCTCGCGCAGCGGCTGCGCCGCACCAACGACGTGATGGCGGACCTGGTCTTCACCGACGTGCCCGGCCGCGTGGGCAAGGCGCTGCTCGACCTCGCCGAGCGCTTCGGGCAGAAGACCGAGGACGGCCTGCGGGTGCATCACGACCTCACCCAGGAGGAGCTGGCCCAGTACGTCGGCGCCTCGCGGGAGACGGTCAACAAGGCGCTCGCCGACTTCGCCCAGCGCGGCTGGCTCCGCATCGAGGCCAAGGCCGTCGTCATCATGGACGCCGACCGCCTCTACAACCGCTCGCGGTAAGCGGACCACCGGGCCGAGACCCAGGCCGCCGGCCCGTCACCGCCCGTCGAGATAGGCGATCTGGGCGCGTACCGACATCTCGGCCGCCGGCCACAGCTCCTCGGGAACCTCCGCGTACACGACCGCGACGATCTCCTTCGGCGTGGTCGCGCCCTCGCGCCGAGCCTGCCTGATCTGGTCGAGACGCTCGCGGCGGTGGGCGATGTACCCGTCCAGCGCCTCGATCGGCCGGGGCAGCACCGGCCCGTGGCCCGGCAGCAGGGCCGTGGCCGCCATGATCTCGGCACTCGCCCGCAGCAGGTCGAGGCTGCGCAGGTAGTCCGCGAGGTCACCGTCGGGCGCGATCACCGTCGTGCCCCGGCCGAGGATCGTGTCGCCGGTCAGCATGGCCCCGTCCCCCGGCAGCCAGAAGCACAGGGAGTCGAAGGAGTGCCCCGGTGTGCCGACGACCCTCAGTTCCACCTCGCCGGCCGTGACGACGTCGCCGTCCGCCAGCCCCTCGTCCCCGAGGACGTGCCGTGGGTCGAGGGCGCGTACATGGGCGCGCGTCATCTCGGCGAACCGCTTGGCCCCGCCGCTGTGGTCGTGGTGCCCGTGCGTGAGCAGGATCGCCGCGACCCGCCGGCCGCCGAGGTGCCCGGCCACCCGCCGGAGGTGGTCCTCGTCGTCGGGACCGGGGTCCACGACGATCACGTCCGCCGCGCCGGGCTCGCCGATGATCCAGGTGTTCGTCCCGTCCAGGGTCATCGGCGAGGCGTTGGGCGCCAGCACGTTGGTCGCCCGCGCCGTACCCGATCCGTCCGGACCGTCCAGAGGAATTCGCAGACCGCTCATGGCATTCGGTAGTCCTCGTCAGGTAGGACCAGCCACATCTCGCCGTCCACCTCGGCGGCGCGGGGCTGGAAGGTCACGATCTCCCGTTCGCAGGCCATCACGGCGTCGACGGTGCCATACCCCGCGAGCTCGGTCAGCGTGCGGAAGGTCGGGGGCATCAGCAGGATGCGTCCCTCGCCGCCCCGGCCGAGCGCCTCGGCGGGGCGAAGCCAGGCGACCTCGTCGGCCTCCCCGCCCACGTCACGGGTGCGCTGGCCGGGCGGCATCGCCGCCACGAAGAAGCGGGTGTCGAACCGCTTGGGCTCGATGTCCGGCGTGATCCAGTGGGCCCACGGCCGCAGCAGGTCGGCCCGCAGGACCAGGCCCCGGCGGTTCAGGAACTCCGCGAGCGACAGCCGCCGGTCGATCAGCGCCTCGCGGTCGGCCTCCCAGTCGCCGCCCGTGGTGTCGGCGACGACCGTGTCCGGGCTCGGCCCGGCGAGCAGCACCCCGGACTCCTCGAAGGTCTCCCGGACGGCGGCGCAGACGAGCCCGCGGGCGGTGTTCGCGTCCGCGCCGAAGACGCGGCCCCAGGTCTCGGGCCCCGGCCCGGCCCAGGCGACCGCCTGGTCGGCGTCGCGCGGGTCCACCGACCCGCCGGGGAAGACGTACGCTCCGGCCGCGAACGACATGCTCGCCGCCCGCCGGAGCATGTAGACCTCCAGCGCCCCGGCGTCGCCGAGCCCGCCGTCCGTATCGTGGACATCGCGCATCAGCACGACGGTCGCGGCATCCCTGGCGGGCACGGGCGCGAGCCGGCCCGAGAGGATCGCACGGGCGCGCTCACCGAACTCGCCGGGCAGAGGGATGCCGTTCATGCCACCTCCATGATCCAACCGAACAGAGCTCGGCTGGACCATGGTGCCACGGTTCAGCGCACTTCGGCGATGAGCTCGACCTCGACGGGGGCGTCCAGCGGCAGCGACGCCACCCCGACGGCGCTGCGGGCGTGCCGGCCGGCGTCACCGAAGATCTCGCCCAGCAGCTCGCTCGCCCCGTTGACGACCTGCGGCTGACCGGTGAAGTCGGGCGTGGAGGCGACGAACCCGACGACCTTGACGATGCGCACGATCTGCGACAGGCCGCCGGCGACCGACGCCACGGCCGCGAGGGCGTTCAGCGCGCAGACGCGGGCCAGGTCCTTGGCCTGCTCGGCGGTCACCTCGGCGCCGGCCTTGCCGGTGGCCAGGAGCTTGCCCTCGACCATCGGGAGCTGGCCGGAGGTGTAGACGTGGTTCCCGGTGCGCACCGCGGGCACGTAGGCGGCCAGGGGGCGCACGACCTCGGGAAGGGTCAGCCCCAGCTCCGCCAGGCGCTCCTCGGGTGTGCTCATTCCTTCTCCCGCTTCATGTAGGCGACGAGCTGCTCGGGGTTCGGCCCCGGGACCACCGTGACGAGCTCCCAGCCGTCCTGACCCCAGTTGTCGAGAATCTGCTTTGTGGCGTGGGTCAGCAGGGGGACCGTCGAATATTCGTAGCGCTTCATGGTGGCACTTTAGGGGAGGGATCACCGCGGGCGTGCCTGACCCTCGGACGTCCGCCGGCGGGACTGATCAATATGGACCCTAGATGGCTTATGTGGTGGTACAGACCTGCTTTGCACTGGTCGCCGGTGAATCACCAAGTGACCGTTGGGTAGCCTTCGGAACGTGAGTGCTCGCGACACCGACTGGGACGGCGTACGGCTCCATGTCGTGACCGGCAAGGGTGGCACCGGCAAGACGACCGTGGCTGCCTCCCTGGCCCTCGCCCTGGCGGCGGGCGGCCGGAAGGTGCTGCTCGTCGAGGTCGAGGCCCGCCAGGGCATCGCCCAGGTCTTCGACATCCCTCCCCTGCCCTACGAGGAGCGGAAGATCGCCGTGGCGCCGGGCGGCGGCGACGTGTACGCGCTCGCCATCGACCCCGAAGAGGCCATGCTCGAATACGTGGAGATGTTCTACGGGATGAAACGGGCGGGCCGGGCGCTCAACAAGATCGGCCTGGTGGACTTCGCGACGACCATCGCCCCCGGCCTGCGGGACGTGCTGGTCACCGGCAAGACCAGCGAGGCCGTGCGGCGCCGCGACGGGTCCGGCAGGCGGGTCTACGACGCCGTCGTCATGGACGCGCCGCCCACCGGCCGGATCACCCGGTTTCTCAACGTGACGTCCGAGGTGGCGGGCCTCGCCCGCATCGGCCCGGTCAAGAACCACGCCGACCTGGTCCGCGGCGTCGTGGCCTCGCCGGAGACCGCTGTGCATTTCGTCACCCTTCTTGAGGAGATGCCGGTCCAGGAGACGCTGGACGGCGTCAAGAGCCTCCGGGCCGCCAAGCTGCCCGTGGGCGGGATCTTCATCAACATGGTCCGCCCCGAGCTGCTGCCCGCCGCGACCATCGCGGCCGCCATGAAGGACGACTTCGACCTCGGGGAGCTCGCGCTCGGCCTCAAGGCCGCCGGGCTCGCCGACGGCGCCGCCGACGCGACCTCGATCGCCGAGGCCCTCGCGGAGGAGATCTCCGAGCACGCCCACCGCACCCGCCTGGAGCGCCGCGAGAAGCGGGCGCTCGCGGAGGCGAAGGTCCCGCACTACGAGCTGCCGTTGCTGGCCGACGGCGCCGATCTGACCGGACTGTACGAGCTGGCGGAAACGATCCGTTCCCAGGGAGCAGCGTGACGGGCCACAAGGGCGACACCCCCCGCAAACCGGCCGATGACACCCGCCGGGGCTCACCGGTGCTCGACATGGACGCCGTGCTGGACGACCCGAACACCCGCATCGTGGTGTGCTGCGGCTCGGGCGGCGTGGGCAAGACCACGACCGCCGCCGCGCTCGGGCTGCGGGCGGCCGAACGCGGCCGGCGCGTGGTGGTGCTCACGGTCGACCCCGCACGGCGCCTGGCCCAGTCGATGGGCCTCACCGAGCTCGACAACACGCCGCGCCTGGTCGCCGGGGCCGGTGGGACCGGCGAGCTGCACGCGATGATGCTCGACATGAAGCGGACGTTCGACGAGATCATCGAGGCGCACGCCGATCCGGAGCGCGCCCGGCAGATCCTGACGAACCCGTTCTACGAGTCGCTGTCGTCCAGCTTCTCCGGGACGCAGGAGTACATGGCGATGGAGAAGCTCGGCCAGTTGCGCCGCTCGGACGACTGGGACCTGATCATCGTCGACACGCCGCCGTCACGGTCGGCACTCGACTTCCTGGACGCACCGGAACGGCTCGGCCGCTTCCTGGACGGGCGGCTCATCAGGATCATGATGGCCCCCGCCAAGGCGGGAGGCCGGAGTGCGTTCAAGCTGCTCAACGCGGGTTTCAGCCTGGTGGCCGGCGCGATGACCAAGATCTTGGGGGCGCAGTTCCTCAAGGACATCCAGACGTTCGTCGCCGCCCTGGACGCCGTCTTCGGCGGGTTCCGGCAGCGCGCGGACCAGACGTACAAACTGCTCCAGGCGCCCGGCACCGCGTTCCTCGTCGTCGCCGCGCCGGAGCGCGACGCGATGCGGGAGGCGTCGTACTTCGTGGAACGGCTGGCCCAGGAGCGCATGCCCCTGGCCGGCCTGGTGATCAACCGGGTTCATCGGTCCCCGGCACCGGCCCTGTCGGCCGCCCGTAGTGCGGCGGCCGCCGAGGACCTCGAAACGCGTGGCGAGCACGAACTCACGGCCGCTGTGCTGCGGCTGCACGCCGGCCGTATGCAGCTCGCCGCGCGCGAGCATCGGGAACAGGAGCACTTCGCGTCGGCCCACCCCACCGTGCCGATCTCCCAAGTGCCGGCGATGCCGGAGGACGTGCACGACCTGGCGGGTCTCCGCAAGATCGGCGCGCTTCTCGCGTCATGAAGTGGCGACCGTCATGACAGCCGCCACCCTTGTCGAATCACTGTTGCGACGCTTCACTACAGCCCCGGTGGCGCAGTCGAGGGGCTGATCGCAGCCCCTCGCGTCGTGACGCCGGGCGCGAGGCGGACACCGCCCCCGCCCCTGAACTCAGCCGGCAATCAGCTCGTTGGTCCGTTCGTACTCTTCCTTGGCGACCTCCAGCAGGTCGCGCCAGGAGGTGACATCGGGCCGCCGCCTCAGCAGGGCCCGTCGCTCCCGTTCCGTCATACCGCCCCAGACCCCGAACTCGATGCGATTGTCCAGTGCGTCCGCGAGGCACTCCGTACGGACCGGGCATCCTCGGCAGATGAGCTTCGCCCTGTTCTGGGCGGCACCCTGGACGAACAACGCGTCAGGATCCGCACCCCGACAGGCGGCACGGGAGGTCCAATCCGTGATCCACATTTCGACCCCACTCCCCTATAGGTGGTCAGTCGTCACTTGGCGGCCGACGGGCGCGGGCGTCGAGCCTCCTTATTCAGTTGCCGCAGAGGAGAACGTACGCAACCAGACGTTGGGACCGACAGACCCCGGGCGGGTCAATTTCCCACATGGTCATGTCAGGCCATGTGGCCGGGAATGACTAGTCCTCCCCCCCTCGGGCAGTGGGCGAGTCAATGCGAAATGGACTTTGGGTACCTATTGAGTCAGTGGTTCGGCATACCCTTGGACTCGTGCAAGCTCAAGGCAAAGCCCCCTGGTCGGTAATCGGGAACCTCTTCCGCCTGATCGCGGCCGCCGTCGCCGCTGGGGTGCTGGCTGCCGCCATCGCCCTACCCGCCGTGGGCGGAGCGGGCGTGGGCGTCAAGGGCGCCACCGACGTGCTGAACCTCAAGCCCGAGGATCTCAAGGAGCCTCCGCTCCCGGAGAAGACCGAGATCCTCGACGCCAGCGGAAAGCGTATCGCGCAGTTCTACTACCAGAACCGCGAATCCGTACCTCTGGACAAGGTCGCCCCGATCATGCGGGACGCGATCATCTCCATCGAGGACTTCCGCTTCTACGAGCACGGCGCCCTCGACCTGGAGGGCTTCGCCCGCGCGATGATGAAGAACCTCCAGTCGGGCGGAGTCGCCGAGGGCGGTTCCTCGATCACCCAGCAGTACGTCAAGCAGGTGCTGCTCAACAAGGCCGAGACCGACGAGGAGAGGCTCGCGGCCATCGCGCCGACGGTCCCTCGCAAGCTCAACGAGCTCCGGTACGCCATGGCGATCGAGGAGAAGTACACCAAGGACCAGATCCTCGAGCGGTATCTCAACATCGCCTACTTCGGCGCCAGCGCGTACGGCATCCAGGCCGCGTCCAGGCGCTTCTTCAACAAGCCGGCCTCCAAGCTGAACCTCCAGGAGGCGGCCACGCTCGCGGGGGCCGTGCAGAACCCCAACGCGACCGACCCGAACCTCGGCAAGCAGCACAAGGCGTCCCTGCTGGCCCGGCGCAACACCGTACTCGACCGCATGGCGGAGCTGAAGAAGATCACGCCTGAGCAGGCGGCGACGGCCAAGGCCAAGAAGCTCGTCTACAAGGACATCTCCATCCCCGGCGGGTGCGAGCAGAGCGACTACCCCTACTTCTGCCTGTACGTCCAGCACGAGATCCTCAACGACAAGCAGTTCGGCAAGTCCGAGAAGGCGCGCAAGGAGTTCCTGAACCGCGGCGGCCTGGTCATCAAGACGACGCTCGACACCAAGATGCAGAAGGCCGCCGACAAGGCGATCAAGAAGTGGGTCTTCGCCTCGGACAAACCCGTCGCCGCCGAAGCCCTGGTCGAACCCGGCACCGGCGCGATCAAGGCGATGGCCGCCAGCCGGAAGTTCGGCAGCAGCAAGAAGAAGAACGAGTCCAACTACAACCTGGTCGCCGACGTCGCGCACGGCGGCGGCACGGGCTTCCAGGCGGGCTCGACGTTCAAGGCCTTCACGCTCGCCACGGCGCTGAAGGAGGGCCTGAAGTACAACGACGGCCTCAACTCCGGCGCCACCTTCCAGGCCGGCGGCTACAGCGACTTCAAGAACTGCAAGGGCGAGAACGTCGGCGACCCGAGCCACGTCGCGCACAACTCCGAGGGCGGCGGCGGCTTCAAGACCCTGCAGACCGGCACCTGGGGGTCGGTCAACACCTTCTTCCTCGGCCTCGAGAAGAAGGTCGGGCTCTGCAACGTCGTCAAGACGGCCAAGGACCTCGGCATCAAGCGCGCCGACGGCGGCAAGCTGCAGGAGGTCGAGACCTTCACCCTCGGCGTCAACGAGATGGACCCCATCACCGTGGCCAGCGCGTACGCCACCTTCGCGGCGCGCGGCAAGTACTGCGAGCCGATGGCCATCACCGGGATCACCGACAGGTACGGCAAGACCAACACCTTCAAGCCGACCTGCAAGCAGACCCTCGACGAGAAGATCGCCGACGCGGTCAGCGGCATCCTGTCCGGTGTGTTCACCAAGGGCACGATGCGGGGCGTCGGCGGGATCAACCGGGACGCGGCGGGCAAGACCGGCACCACCGACGGGTCCATGACCGCCTGGTTCGCCGGGTACACCCCCGACATCGCCGCGGCGGTCAGCCTCGGCGACCCGCGCGGCTCGCAGGCCCACCCCCTGCGCGGGGTGACGATCGGCGGCAGATACTACGGCGAGGTGTTCGGCGCCACGATCTCCGGCCAGATCTGGAAGGCCACGCTGCTCAGCGCGCTGGCGGACATCGCGCCCACGTCGTTCACCGCGCCGGACATGAGCCGGTTCGGCGGCTGTAGCGAAGGCTGCGCGCCCAAGCGTCCCCCGAAGGACCCGATCGACAACAACGGCGGGCCGTTCGAAGTCCCTGACGGGAACGACAACGGCGGCGGCGGGAACGGCGACAACGGGGGCAACGGCGGCGACAACGGCGGGAACGGCAACCCCACCAACGGCGAGGACCAGGGCGGGAACGGCCAGAACAACCCGAACGACCCGAACGGCCAGGACGGCGGCCAGGGCGGAAACGACCAGAACCCCGACGACCCGGGCGGCAACGGCGGCCCCCAAACCCCACCCAGCACGGCCCCTCGCAGCGGCTGACCACTGACGACGTCCAGCACTGACCACTGACGACGTCCAACGAAAGATCGTGACGGTGCCCCCCGCGAAAGGTCGCGGGGGGCACCGTTTACGTCTGACCCGGCGTGGGCGGTCAGCCGGCGAGGTGCGCGCGGACGGCCTAGGCGGTCAGCCGGCGAGATGGGCGCGGACGGCCTGGGCGACCCTGCCGCCCTCGGCGCGGCCCGCCACCTTCGGGTTGAGGACCTTCATGACCTGGCCCATGGCCCTCGGGCCCTCCGCGCCGCTCTCGGCGATGGCCTCCTTGACGAGCCGGTCCAGCTCCTCGTCGGGCAGCTGCGCCGGGAGGTACTCCTCCAGCACGGCGTGCTCATCCTGCTCGGCGCGCGCCTGCTCGTCCCGGCCGGCGCCGGCGAACGCCTCGGCCGCCTCCCGGCGCTTCTTGGCCTCCTTCGTCAGCACCTTGACGATCTCGTCGTCGGAGAGCTCACGCGCCGACTTGCCCGCGACCTCTTCGGTGCTGACGGCCGCCAGCGCCATGCGCAGCGTCCGGGTCCGCACCTCGTCACGCGCTTTCATCGACGTCGTGAGGTCGGCCTTCAGCTTGTCCTTCAAAGCACTCATGGCCACCATCTTGCCGTGTCACCGCACCCCGATCGCCTCCATTTCCCCTCCCCGGCCCCCATTTCCCCTCCCCGGCCCCCATTCCCCCTCCCAGCCTCCCCAGGACCCCACGGCGGCGCCGGAGTCCGAAGGGGACGGCTTTCCCCCCAGCGACCTTCCCAAGCCCCCAGAACGGCCCGGGACAGCCCGCCCACGCTGGAGGGCCCGGGCCGGCCACGTCCCACGACAGGCGCGGGCGCGCCCCACATGGGACACCTTCTCCCGCACAGGAGGCAGCATGGGCTGCCCTCGGGCATCATGAAGGGGTGAGGAAAGCTGCCGCGGTACCCCTGTCCCTGCTGGGTCTCGGCGTTGCCGGGCTCGGCTATGCCTCGGTCGTCGAGCGCAACTGGTTCCGGCTCCGCCGGTTCGACGTCCCGGTGCTCGACCCCGGGCAGCGGCCCGTGCGGATTTTGCAGATCTCCGACCTGCACCTCACCCCCGGGCGCACCCGCCTGATCAACTGGGTCCGCTCCCTCGACGCCCTCGAACCCGACCTGGTGGTCAACACCGGCGACACCCTCGCCCACCCGGACGCGATCCCCGCCTACCTACGCGCGGTCGAGCCCCTGCTGTCCCGTCCCGGCCTGTTCGTCTACGGTTCGAATGATCTGTACGCCCCCACCCCCAAGAACCCCCTCCGCTACCTCTGGAGATCGTCCCGGGGCGACCGTCGCCAGCACATCCCGAACCTCCCGTGGAACGAGCTGGGCGCGAGCATGACCGCCGCCGGATGGCTCGACATGAACAACACCACCGCGCGGATCAAGGTCGCCGACCTCGACGTCGCCGTGGGCGGCATCCACGACTCCCACATCAACCGCGACCGGTACGACGAGATCGCCGGCCCCGCGCCCGCCGACGCCGACCTCCGCCTGGGCGTGATGCACTCCCCCGAGCCGCGCAACATGTCGCGCTTCGCCGAAGACGGCTACCAGCTGCTCCTGGCCGGCCACACCCACGGCGGCCAGCTCTGCATCCCGTTCTACGGCGCCCTGGTGACCAACTGCGGCATCGACCGCGCCCGCGTCAAGGGCCTGCACCGCCACGAGTCCGCCTGGCTGCACGTCTCCGCCGGCCTAGGCACTTCCCCATACGCTCCCGCACGGTTCTCCTGCCCCCCCGAGGCCACCCTGCTCACCCTCGTCCCCCGCCGCCCCACCCGCACCTGACGCCCCGCCGCCGCCCCGGCAACCCCTGCAGCGTCAGGGGAGTGACGCGAGCACGACCAAAGTCCGCTAGACTCATGCGAGCACAAGCAAAGCCGCCTGTGCACCGGGGTGTGGCGCAGCTTGGTAGCGCGCTTCGTTCGGGACGAAGAGGCCGCAGGTTCAAATCCTGTCACCCCGACCCAGGCCAAAGGCCACTTGCGATCACCGCAAGTGGCCTTCTTGATCTCCGTACAGCAGCGACCCCTTACGAGCCGTCCAGCGTCCTCCCAAGCCGCTTGAGTGCCTCGCTCGTCGCCTCCGAGGTGACTTCCGTGTAGACGTTCATCGTGACGTCGATCTGGCTATGCCGGAGAATCTGCATCGCAACCCGAGGGTGAACGTCGAGCGCGGCAAGCAGCGTCGCGCAGGTGTGTCGGGTGTCGTGCACGGTGATCCTCCGGACACAGGCCGCCTCGCATCGCGCGTCGAACTTCCGGTTGAAGTGCCGAGGATCGACCGCCGCCCCCGTGTCGACCCTGAAATTCCCTCCCACCTCGTGCCGTGGCGTCCGACGCTTCCGTCTTGGTCTGCCGATGGAGGAGATGCCGCCGAACCCGCTGAAGCTGCCAAGTGATATCGATCTCGGCGGTGTTGAGATCGACCGCTTCCCACGGCAGTCCCAGGATCTCCCTCTTCCGAAGGCTCAGCACGACGATAGAACATGGGCCGCGTACAGCGAATCTCCCGCCTTCCGCGCGGACTCCAGGAACGTCCGCGCCTCATCTACGGACCACGGCTTGACCTTGCGCTTCTGCGGCTTTCCTCGCCACGGCGTTCGTGAGCGCGCTCCGCAGCACCGTCCAGGCGTCACGGATCGTCCGCTCCGAGGCCACCCGTTGACAACACCGCCCGAGAGCACAGCAGCGCCGCCTGTTCTGCGAGTTCTTGTGATTCTTTGGCCGACGAACGTCCTTGCCCTGGGCGCAGCACTGGCAGATCTCCCGCGCCTCACTCAGCCAGGTCCGTACGTCCCGAACGCTCAGCTTGTCGAGACGCTTCTTGCCGAGGCCCTGGGAGGATGTACGGCCTGACGAGGGTCTCGTACGTCGAGACGGTGAACGGCGCGAACTCCGGTTCCTTCACTACCTCCCGCGTAGCAGGTATGCGAGGTAGCCGTCTGGCAATGAACAAAGGTTCTGCTAGAACCAGGCAGTTTCAATTGCCACCTCACCAATAACAGTTTCCCCGCTTTTTGCATACTCAGCCATCCAAACTCGGCCCGACTTAATATCGATCAGGTACCCTTGTTTCTCGCAGTACATAATTGTGTCATGTCCTGCAACTGTTAATCTAGTTCCATCGTATCTATAGCACCGGTCTTCTGCGTTGCTTAGTTGGACAATCCAGACCGTATCAGGACTGCGTATAATGGCGTCCTTGGACCCGGGTACTACTTCTTTTTCAAATTTTGCGATCCGATAGAAGGATGGATCCTTATCTGGATCGGAGATACATGCAACAACTTGCGACGTGAAATTATCCCGTAGCCAAAACGGCTCCGGATAGCAGTCGTCCCAACTGGCGCTGCCAATAAAACAACGCCTGGTTCCCCCCAGCGGTCGAACTCCCCACCCCTGACATTTACTGTCGCGTACATAATTAGCGCGTTCGGCTTGCGCCTCAGCGTCGGGCGCCAGCCATGGATCAAAGGTGATCAAACGAGTACGTTGCGGTGGAGGCGGGTCGAAGTAGTCCCAGGCAGCCTGCCACGTGGTGCCGAGGACCCCAGATACCGTGAGACCTAGGATGGCTACGATGGCGGACACTAACGTAGCCCGTTCTGTCCAGACCTTCTGCCTATTGGGTTCTTGTGGTGATGTGACCATGTTGCCACGATAACAATCCGGCCTCTCTAATGACAGTCCGAGCAAGATGTACCGGTGCGCAGAGAATCACCGGGAACATTGGGAGTAGTTGGGGCGAGTCTCCTTTGTTGGGGTCGATCACCACAGTGACCCCTCAAGTCATGGTAGAACCCGGCAGGATGTCCCGCCCGCACCCCCCCAAACATGCACTAACATATCTGGTTCGTCTGATCTTGGGGATGCCCCTCCGATGTCGATCATCCCCGATGTTCTTAGAGAGCATCCGATCTAGATTTGAGGCTACATGTCCCCTTTGCGACGAGTTAGAGGTGCCAGGTTTGTGTAGATTCCCCAGTTGATGTCCAGCTCAGCACGCGAGTCATCGATGCAACATCAGCCAGCCTAGAGTGCGCTAAATGACCCCCCGACATGGGAGAACATGGAATCCGCGACCGGCAGGGCGTTTGACGACCTGGACATCGATCCCACGCCGGGCGCCATGCTGGATGACGGTGGTGTGTAGCCACCGTCGACCTAGGTGGTGGAGATCGTCTGGTGTTCAGCGGCAAGGGCGTTCAAGATCTCCCAACCACCGATGGGGTCCTGCACCGATGCCGTCGTCACGATCACTGCCGCAACAGTCCCAACGTGTCTGCGGCGAGATGCCGTCTCCGGCCCTTGATCTTCTTGCCGACGTCGATGCCCTGACTGGATTCACCAACGTTGCAGGAGGTCTTCACGCTCTGCGCGTTAATGATCGCCGCAGTCGGAATGGATTTACGCCCTTCGGCTCTGCGAACCTGCTCCCGCCGCAGGTCATGGAACTTCTGGGTCGTCCTGTCGGCTCATATTTGGCGTAGTAGTCATGACCGTCTTGTGCGACGGGCAGTCGTGCGGCAAATATTCCCAGGCGATCCCGGTCCGGCACATATAAAGGATCGCGTTCACGATTTCCCGCAGGTCGTTGACACGGGCCGCCACACTAGGCCCCTGACGGACCGCTCGCCATGCCGTCAACGTCGATTCGCGCGCCCGACAGACTACGAAGTGCCTCTCAATCACATTGAGCTACCAGAAGCCTAGATGAAGACGGTGGTTGAGGCATTGCGGGCATAGAGTATCTCTCACGAGTCCCAGGCCTTAGAGTCCGGGGTTCAGTTGGCAGCCAACGCTCTTGTAAGAGAGTCCATATCTCCTTCCTGAGGGCTTGGCTGAGCAGCTCTTGCAGGAGAAGGATCGGCTACAAGACCAATGGGGAGAGAAAAAACACCCATTGTCTTAACCAATGCGATCTTGTAGAGGTTCTCAGAGAATGGTACGCAGACTGGGAAAGATTTTGTAGATGCTTCGCGTGCTCTCGCCGACGCGTACTGCGCGAAGCATCACATCATCAGGCCGAGTGTCCGTGGCTAGTGTCGCCAAGATCGTACGTGTTGCGGCGTGCGCCAAGCTTCTAGGAATGCACCTGCCATTGAGGCTGAATGCTTGATCGCCCGAATGTAATCACCAGGAGGTGCATAGCAAGACAGGTGGTCAGCTTCTGCGCTGCTGCCTCAGCCGACACGACTAAGGCGACCTGTGAACGCACCTCGTCACGGCCGTTGCTGATAGCACGGAAGTACAGTAACGCCACCGTGTCTAGCCGCACGGGAACGACCGGAGTTGTATCCATGACCTGGGCGACCAGGTCATGACCAGGGTTCTGCCAGTAGGTCGGGACGAAGGGGCCGCAGGTTGGAATTCTGTCACCCCAACAAGTTCCCGAGGCTAGAGGCCGGTTTCGATCTTTGGAACCTGCCTTTTGGCCATTCTGGGCAACTGGCTCTTGTGGATTCGGACGTAGATTCACCGAACGGTGCCGTGGGTGGTTGAGCGTCGTTAGATGGTTTGGCTGGGCTACGTGGTGGTGGGTGGGTTTGCCAGGAATTTGGGGGTGATGTCGCCGATTGCCTTGTCCAGGATTTCTAGGCCGAGGTTCAGTTCGGTGGTGGTGGAGGTTAGGGGTGGGGCGATTCGGAAGACGCCGCCCATGCCGGGGAGTTGGACCACGTTCATGTGGAGGCCCAGGTCCAGGCAGCGCCGGGTTACGGCTGCGCCGAGTTCGTCTGAGCCCTGCCTGGTGTCGCGGTCGAGGACCAGTTCCAAGCCGACCAGCAGGCCGCGGCCTCGGACGTCGCCGATCACCTCGTGACGGTCCGCCATATCGGTGAGGCCCTGACGCAGGTAGGCGCCGAGTTCGGCGGCCCGGTGGTCCAGGCGGTCGCGTTCCAGGACGTCCAGTACGGTGTTGCCGACCGCGGCGACCAGTGGGTCGGAGACATGGGTGGTGAAGAAGAGGAATCCGCGTTCGTGTGCGGTTCGCTCGATCTCCTCGGTGGTGATCACCGCGGCCAGCGGAAGACCGGCGCCCAGCGTCTTGGACAGTGTGATCATGTCCGGTACGACGCCGTCGCGCTGGAAGGCGTACCAGTCGCCGGTGCGGCACAGGCCTGTCTGGGCCTCGTCCAAGATCAGCAGCATGCCGCGCTCATGGCATTTGTCGCGCAGCGCGGCCAGGTAGCCGGGCGGCAGGTCGAGCACGCCGCCCGAGCTGAGGATCGGTTCCACGATGCAGGCGGCCAGGCTCCCCACCGACTGCGCGTCGATCAGGTCGAAGGAGAAGTCCAGCTGACGGCGCCAGTCCAGCTCACCATCGGCGGTGGTGAAGTCCGGCCGGTACGGGTTCGGGGCGGGGATCGCGAGGTTGCCGGGTCCGGCCGGGCCGTACCCTTTCCGGCCGGAGCTGTACGTGGCGTTCGCGGCCGCCTGCGTCATCCCGTGCCAGGAGCGGGTGAACGAGACGATCTCGTGCTTTCCGGTGACCAGCTTGGCCATCCGGATCGCCGCCTCGTTCGACTCGGCGCCGGTGGTCAGCAGCAGCACCTTGTCCAGGGGGTCGGGCAGCGAACCGGCGAGGCGGCGGGCCAGGTCGACGACCGGACGGCTGAGCATGCCGCTGAACAGGTGGTCGAGGGTGGCGGCCTGACGCTGGACGGTGGCGACGACGTCGGGATGTGAGTGCCCGAGGATCGCGCTCATCTGCCCGGAGGTGAAGTCGAGGATCCGGCGACCATCGGCGGTGTACACGAAACCGCCCTCGGCACGTTCGATGATCTCCGGTACGAAGGCGCCGGCGCCGGAGTAGCGGACGAGATGACGGTCGACGTCCGACCAGAAGGTGTCAGTCATGTACTCACGGTAGAAATCTCCGAGCATCACGTCCATTTCATAAATGTGCCGCTGCTGTTCAGTTAAGCCGTACAGTCCCGGCATGACGCTCAACCCCTGGCGGCTGCGCCTGCTCACCCACTTGGAAATGCTCGGCACGATCCGGGCCGTGGCGCAGAGCGGCAATCTGAGCCCGTCCGCGGTGTCCCAGCAACTCGGCGTGCTCGAACGGGAGGCCGGCACCGCGCTGCTGGAGCGCACCGGCCGGCGGGTCCGCCTGACGCCGGCCGGGGTGCTGCTGGCCAGCCGTGCCCGGGAGATCCTGGCCGCGATGGACGCCACGGAGGCGGAGTTGCGCGGGCTGGGTGACGAGCCGGCCGGCACGGTGACGTTGGCGATGTTCCAGAGCGCGGTGCACGCCTTCGCCGTGCCGGCCGTCGCACGTCTCCGCGCCCGGCATCCGGACGTCGTGGTGGTGCTGCTGGAACTGGAGCCGCACGAGAGCATGCAGGCCCTGCGGCGCGGTGACGTGGACATGATCATCACGACCACCGACTTCGTCGGCGCGGAGCTCGACCCGGGCATCGACCTGGTGCCGATCGCCGAGGACTCGATCGTGGTGGTGCTGCCCGCCGGCCACCCGCTGGCGGCGCACGAGACCATCGACCTGGCGGCCTGCGCGGACCAGCGGTGGACGTTCGACGTGCCCGGGTCGTACATGTCCGACCTGGCGACCCGGCTGTGCCGGGAGGCGGGATTCGAGCCGGTGGTCATCTGCCGGTTCAACAACTACATGATCGCTCTCCAGCACGTGGAGGCGGGGCTGTCGATCGCCCTGCTGCCGAGCCTGGCGGTGGACGCGCGCTTCGACGTGGTCACCCGCGCGTTGCGGGCGCCGGTGCCCCGGCGGATCACCGCGGCGGTCCGCCGGCCGCAGGCGTCGCAGCCGGCGGTCAACGCGGTACTCCGCGAACTGCGAGCCCGCTAGGGAGCCGTTCCTCTAGTGCTGTGGCCTGGGGCGGAGTTTGTCTAGTGCTGTGGTTCTGTGGTCCAGGGGCGGAGTTTGTCGGGGTTGCGTACTGCCCAGATGTGGGTGATCCGGTCGCCGGCGATGTCGAAGGCCGCGACCGTCACGGTGACGCCGTCCTGCTGGGCCACCAGGCCGGGTTGGCCGTTGACCGTGCGTTCCAGGATTCTCAGGTCGGGGGCCAGGTCGGCGATGGTGGCGAGGTAGCGGGCGATCTGCTCGGCGCCTTCGATCGGGCGGAGCACGGCGGTGGCGAGGCCGCCGCCGTCGGCGATCGCCGTGGCGTCGGGGTCGAGGAGGCCGATCAGGGCCTCGATGTCCTTGGCCTCCCAGGCCTGCTTGAAGTCCCTGACGACGCCGGCGCGCTGGGCGGCCGGAGTGGCGGGGGCTTGGGAGGCGCGGATGCGGCGCCGGGCCGAGGTGGCGAGCTGGCGGCAGGCCGCCGGGGTACGGCCGACGATCTCGGCGACTTCGGCGAAGGGGTAGCGGAAGACGTCGTGCAGGACGAAGGCGACGCGCTCGGCCGGGGTCATCGAATCGAGGACGACCAGGAACGCCATGTTGATCGACTCGTCCAGGGTGACCCGGTCGGCCGGGTCGGCTCCTGGCCGTCCGCTGATCCACTCCGTACGTTCGGGCAGTGGCTCGGGGATCCATTCCCCCACGTAACTCTCGCGCCGGGCACGCGCCGAGCCGAGCAGGTCCAGGCAGACGCGGCCGGCGACCTTGGTCAGCCAGGCGCCGGGAGATTCGATGGCCTCCTGCTGTGGCCGGGACATGGCGTACCAGCGGGCGTAGGTCTCCTGTACGACGTCCTCGGCGTCGGCCAGGGAGCCGAGGAGCCGGTAGGCGAGGCTGATCAGCTGCCGCCGCTCGCTCATGATCGCGTCTAGGCCCGGATCGGGGTGGCCGTGTGCTGTCTCGGATGGGGTGGTCATGGTTTCGTCGGCTTTCCTGGTCGCGTCTGCCCTCATCGGTTCGACGGGGCAGGGGCCCGGAACGTGAGGTCGGCGCGTCGCCTCACAATTCCTGCGGGTGTGTCGTCGGAGGACTGGGACACCATCCTGCATCGCAGGAAGGTGTCCCAGACTCGGCCGGTACGGGGGCCCGGCGGCCGTGGGCTCTCCTGCCGCTTCCGAGCACGTCAGAGCCGTGCAACACCGTTGAGATTCAGGGATTCAGAAGGGAAGGCCTAGCCATGTCCACTTCCATGACGACCGAGCAGGACGGCCTCCGGTCGCGTCTGCCTGATCCCGCCCCGTTCTTTCCGGATATGGGGGTGATCGCCGGAGGGATGACCAAGGTCACCCGGAACGGGTCGATTCCGTACGCCACCGTCAACCTGGTGCAGCTCCGCGCCGGGCAGATCGTCGGCAGTACGTACCACACCATCCGGCAGACCGGTGAGCTCCGTAAGGCCAGCGAGACGGAGGAGCGCATCACCGCCGTTTCGTCGTGGCGGGATGCCCCGTACTTCACCGACGCCGAACGGGTCGCACTGGAGCTCGTGGAGGCCGTTCTCACCCCGAACCCGGCTGGCGAGCGCGTGTCCGACGAGCTGTTCGCCAAGGCATCGGCTCACTACGACGACAAGGCGCTCTGGACGCTCACCCTGGCGATCAGCCAGATCCTGTTCTTCATCCCCGTCGCCCTCATCGGCAAGCCGATCCCCGGAAAGCCCCCCGGGAAGAATTACAGCAGCTGTTAATACGCCGGTCGGTTACGGGGGAGCCGACCGCTCAGGCGCTTCTAGCCGGTTCGAGGGCCAGCACCTGACGGAACTCCGCGACGGAGGGACGTTTTTGCTGGTCACGGGGGACAGCGTGCAGGACCATCCGTCCGGTGCCGACCACCATGTTGTCGTTGTGCACCTGCGGCAGGGCATCGATCACCGTGGTCGCCAATCGCATTCCTTGATCGACGCCCCCGTTCACGACCGCGCAGAGAGCTTCGTGCAGGCGCACGGTCGCGGTGACCTGGTAATCGCTGCTGAAGGCAAGCAGGCGTTCCCCGGCATCGTGGGCCTCCGCCTCGTTGCCCGCGCCCGCATAGATCAAGCTCTCGGCGCCGAGGAGCTGCCCGCCGTTCCAATAACCGGGCATGACACTCGCCGACGGTGGTTCGGCCGCGACATGGTCACGAAAGGTATTCAGTGCCCGCTGGGCGTCCTCATGCCTTCCGAGGACGGTGAGCGCCTTGGCCTGGGAGCAGATGACCAGGGCGAGCCCCAGAGACGGCCGGGTTCCCGCGATCTGCTGGGCATTCTGCGTAAGCCTGAGGACGGTCCCGGGATCACGTTGCCCGTAGAGGCCGTGCCCGCTTTCGGTGGCGCGCACGCCGAGTCGGAGTTCGAGATCCCCGGAGGCGTCGGCGGCCTGGCGTGCGGTGCGCCACCAGCGGACGGCGGAACCGTGCTCACCCATGCGGGTCAAGACATTGGCGTGCAGCGTCGAAAGCGCCGCCTTGATCCGCTGTAGCTCGACCTCCTGAGTAGAAGCGCCCGTGTCGAGCTGGCGACGTATCGCGAGCAGGTCGACAAGGAGATCGGTGGCGACCTGGGCCGGTGGACGGGTGCGTAGGGCGTGAAGGTGGTCGGCGCAGGCCGACTCCCATTCATCGACCGTTTGGGGCGCCTGGCTCAGGGACATGTCGAGAAGTCGACGCAGCGACTCACCAGAGACGCCACCTAGGGCGCCGTAATTGCTGGTAGCACCCAGTGTGCCGAGCCCTGCGAGGAGCTGGAGGGCGGCTCGGCGTTCCATATCGTCGTCTCCATTGCGATATGCGGGGGTTTCCAGACACATACCCGTGCGCAGCCGGTCCGACTCCGCGACGGCGCTGAGGCGCACGAGCGTGCCGTACAGCGCGGTCAGGATGCCGTGCGCGCCGTACACCTCGTCGAGCCGGGGCACGATCTCCGGCGGCGGGGTCCGTTCGCCGCGCTCCCACTTGGCCAGGTTGGAGTAGTCGACGTACAGGTCGGCCGCCGCCCGGCGTAGAGCGATCTTGGACTCGCCCTCCCTGCACCGGCGCATCACCGCTCCGAACAGGTGCCACACGGAGGCGTGCGGGTCGATCAGGTCTGCGGCCATGGCACCCCTCGTGATCGTGGTCAGGCGCGGCCACTTACGACCACACCGTCGCCCTTCTGCCACCTTCGATCACTGTCCATGATTGCACTGCTACAGCACGTAGCACCTCCGAACGACGGGACCCGCAGGCGATCCCCAAGTCGTCCGGATCCCCTGACCAGGAAGGTGGTCCTGACTCGTGAAGCTGCTCGAACTCCTCCGCCGACCGTTCCGGCGCGGCCGGGCGGGGCGGACCGGCCGCCACACCGCCGGACGGCCCTACACACCCGTCGAACCCGGCAATCCCGACCTGCCCGCCGCGCACGCCGCTCACGGGCCACTGATCGCCGCCGCGACGGCCGCCTGACCGCCACCGATCTCCGAAGGACGACCGACCCCGATGAGCACCCGTACCCAGCGAACGGAGACCGCCGTCCTCCCCGCCACCGAGGCGTCCGTGGGAGAGGCCCGGCGCTGGCTGAGCAAGATCCTCGACAACCACCCCCGGTCCGACGACGCGGTGCTGCTGCTGTCGGAGGCGGCCACCAACTCCGTGCTGCACACCGGCTCCCCTCACATCAGCATCACCGTGACGATCGAGAAGAACCACGACGTGCTAGGAGCTGTTCGGAGTTCGGATCTAGGTGAGGCCCGGTGGCTGGTAGAACTCGGATGTGGCGCGTTTTGATGTGACCGATGCCGAGTGGGCGTTGATCGAGCCGTGTCTGCCGGTGGCGGCTACCGGGCCGTTGCCGCGGCGGGTGCGTGATCAGTTCAACGGGATCTTGTGGCGTTTCCGTACCGGGTCTGGGTGGCGTGACGTCCCGGAACGCTACGGGCCTTGGTCCAC
>NZ_JANZYP010000086.1 GCF_025506355.1 Sphaerisporangium corydalis | reverse complement strand
GGAGAGGGAGGCGTTCAGGGTGGGGTGGGGAGGGGGGTCGTTCAGGGCGAGGGAGAGGCCGAAGTCGGCGAGGCGTTCTCCCGCGCGCAGGGCGTGCGCGCGTACGCCCGGGTCGTCAAGGCGTTCGCTGCCCTCCGCGGCGGCCTCCAGCCCCGCTCGCAACGCGGCGAAGGCGCCCGGCCGGTCGCCGCGAAGGCTCCGTTCGAGGGCCACGGCGTGGTGCCGTACGACGCGGTGTGTCCGGCCGGCGGGCGGTTCGCCGCTGGTGAGGAGGCGAAGCTCGGCCTCGGCGGCGGCCGGGTCGGACAGCCGGACCGCCAGTTCGGCGGCGGTGAGCCGGAGCCCGGCGGCCGGCGCCGTCCAGCCCCGCTCCGCCAGCCGCCCCGCCAGGCCCCGGACCTCCTCGAGCAGCTCGCGGGTCGGCTCCTCGACGGCCAGGCGGGCGCGGAGGATCACCTCGTCGGCCAGCGGCACCCAGGCATGCCGCCCCTGACCGGCCAGCTCGCTCGCCGCCAATTCGGCGGTGGCTCTCGCCTGGTGCGGGTCGCCGACCAGCAGTTCCACCTGGCCGAGCAGCAGCCGGGACTCGGCCAGCGCGAGCCGGGCGCCGGCGGCGGCGAGGTCGGGGACGGCCTGGCCGAGCAGAGCGCGGGCCTCGCCGGGGAGGTGGGCGGCCAGCAGCGCGCCCGCGAAGTCGGCCCGCATGGCGGCGAGCCGTTCGGGATAGTCGGCGAGCGCCTGTTCCGCTGCCTGGTATCCGGTGAAAGCGGAGGGGATGTCGCCGCGCCGGGTGGCGACGAAGGGGAGGTTGGCCTCGGCCAGGGCCGCGACATGGTCCAGACCCGCCTCCCTGGCGATGGTCACACACGATGACAGGTCACCGGCGGCGGCGTCGTACGACTCCAGGTAGGTGTGGGCGATGCCCCGGTTGAGCAGGGCCCCGGCGAGGAACAGAGGGTCACCCGCGCCGGTGAGCCGCTCCACGGCCATGTCGCACTGGGCCACGGCCTCCTCGCTCCGGCCGAGCTGGACGAGCGCCATCGCGCGCTGCACCCTGAGCCGTGCCGGGTCGAGGCCGGTCAGGTGCCCCTCGGCGAGGTCGGCGACGCTCAGCGCGCCCACCGGGTCGCCCAGCTCGGCGCGGACCGTCACCAGGGAGAGCCGGGCCTGGGCGGCGCGCTCGGGCAGGTCCCGGGCGGCGGTGATCGCCTGGCCGAGGTGCTCGGAGGCGGGCGTGAGGTGCCCGAACTCGCGCGCCGCGAGGGCCAGGGCGCGGTGGGCGACGGAGACCGCCTCCGCGCACCCGGCCGCCCGCGCCTCCGCCAGGATCGCCCGCGCCCGCTCACGCGCCCGCCCCGGATCGGCCCCCGCCTCCCGCACCGCCTCTTCCGCCGCCACCACCAGCGCCCGGAACGCGTCCGCATGGGAGGAGCCGGACGCGTCCGCGTCAGGGGAACCGGCGACCCGCGCATCTGACGGAGTCGAGATCGGGTCCACGGGCGGGGTCGAAATGAGGTTCTCGGCCTGAGGTGAGGCGGTCCCGGGTGGGGACGAGACGGGGGTTTTGGGCGGGGTGGGGGTCATGGGCGGAGGCATTGCCAGCGGGTGGCCACTGGGGGGAGGCCGGGGCGGTGGCAGACGATGCTGAGCCATCCGTGTGGCAGGCCGGTGGTGGCGAACTCACCGGTCTCGGACGGGAAGCGGATCTTGCTGATGTGCGGTGTCCTGATCTCGACGCGGGAGCCGTCACCGGGCGCGGGACGTACCTGCCCGGCCAGGTCGATGTGGGTGTCGCCGATCGTGACCTCCACGTCGATGGTCACCCCGCCGGCGGCGAACCGGAGCAGCCGAGGCGCCCCGTCACCATGACGACCCCCGCCACCAAGCCTGCGACCCACCCCGCCGACGCCGATGGCGTCGGCACCGAACCCGGAGAGGGGGTCGCCGTCGCCTCCTGAGCGGGTGCCGGAACCTCCTGAGCGGGTGCCGGAAGGGGGCCGTCGGCCGGGTCCGACGTGCGGGGGTGGGCCGACGGGGACCGCCGTAACGGCTCCCGGCAGCCGCAGGCCGTACACGGCGCGGGCGTCGGCCGAGACGCGGGCCGGGATCGGATCGGAGCCCGCCGCGATCCGCAGGGCCGCCAGGAGGTAGTCGTCGTCGCTCACGGGTCATCGTTCCTTCGGTGGTCGTCCTCGAGGAGGGTGCGGAGGCGGCGGAGGCAGCGGATGCGGGTTGGGCCGATGCTGCCGATCGGCATGCCGAGGCGCCGGGCGAGTTGGGCGTAGCCCGCCTCGGGGGCGGTGACGATCAGTCGCAGGAGCGAGCGGCAGGGCTCGCGCAGGGTGTCGACGGCCGCCCACAGCCGCCGGCCCTCGTCCTCGCTGAGCAGCGCCGCCGCGGGGTCGCCGTCCATAGCCGGGATGTCGGCGGGCAGGCCGGTCAGCGGGGCGCCCGCCCGGCGCCGGCCGATGCGGGCCGCCTCGTGCCGGGTGGTGGTGACCAGCCACGCGCCGACGCGCTCGGGGTCGCGGATCGAGGGGAGGCTCTCGACCAGCCGGAGCCACGCGGCCTGCACCGCGTCGGCGGCGTCCGCGGGGCCGAGGCCGAACGCCCGCGCGACGGCCCACATGCGGTAGCCGAAACGCTCGACCAGCTCGCGCCAGGCCGTCTCGTCGGGGAGATCGAGATCATAGGGCATGTGATGACTTCATGTGGTCGGATGATTGCTCTCGGTCATCACCCTATCGACGTGCGGGGACGCGGACCCCGAGATCGGTGAATCGCCTGCCGTCCGGCCGGTCGAGCACGTGGCCGGCCGCCTCGCCGGGGGACATGTGGCGGGCCGCGGCCGCGATGGCGCCGGCCACCACGGCGGCGGCGAACGACGTGCCGCTCCAGACGGCATAGCCCTGGAACTGGTCAAAGTCCACGAAACTACTGGTCAAAGCCTCACCACGGGCGCACGCGTCCACCCAGGGGCCGTACGCGGAGAACCTCGCGCGCCCGTTCTCCGAGGAGTCCAAGGCTCCGACGGCGATGACCCGAGGCAGCGCGGCGGGCCAGAAGGGCCGCGAGGAGGCCGTGTTCCCGGCGCAGGCGACGATCACCGTGTCCGGGAATCCGGCCAGGGCGCGTTCCACCAGCGGGGACGGCCGGTCGTCGTAGGTGAAGCAGCCGAAGGACAGCAGGAGCACGTCGACGCGCGTGTCCCGCAGGGCGTCCAGCGCCCGCAGGACGCCCGCCTCGTCGCCGACCCCGTTGCTGTCGAGCACCCGCACCATGCGCAGCCGCACGCCGGGGGCCTGGCGCAGCACCAGCCCGGCGATGAACGTGCCGTGCCCGGCCTGGTGGTCGAGAAGCCCGTCCCCGTCGGCGTCCAGGACCTCGTCCGGCTGGCCGCGGAACCAGCCGGCGCCCGCGTACCACGGGTGCGGGGCCACGCCGGTGTCGAGCAGCCCGACGGTCACCCGGGACGGTTCGCCCGGCTCATGCGCGAGGGCCGCCGCCGGGCGGGGCGCTCCGGTGGGCCCGCCGAAGAACAGCGGCTGGCCGGTGACGACGTGGTTGGGGGAGACCTCGTGACCCCGCTCGGTGAGCGAGGCGGCGATCTCGCACGGGTCGGCCCCCGGTGAGAGCCGCAGGAGGAAGAGCCCGTCCAGACGCTCCACCGACTGTGTCCATCTCGCGGCGGGCCGCACGGACCTGGCGAGAAGGACACCGGGCCGGATGAGGGCGGTCCGGCCCGGTGTGTGCTCCACTTCCTGCACGCTCACCGGCGACTCCCTATAGGCGAGGTAAACACGGAATGCATCTTTCCCAATGCGGAGAGTTGGCAAGCGTGATTAGGTATGACCCGGCTCTGGTGCCCCGCCACGACGGACGGTAGTCTCTCCCTCAGTCACTTGTGATCATCCCAGTATGAGGACGTTGGGGAAGGCGCACCTCGTACGAAACGGGAGGTCCGGTGTCTGCTCGTGGCGTGCTTTACGTCCACTCGGCTCAGCCCGCGCTTTGCCCGCACATCGAATGGGCGGTCGCGGGTGTGCTTGGCATACCCGTCGACCTGTCGTGGACTCCGCAGCCGGCCCAGCCTGGCACGGTGCGCACGCAGGCCGAGTGGGAGGGCCGGCCCGGTACGGCCGGCGCGATCACGTCCTCCCTCATGGGCTGGCAGCGCATCCGTTTTGAGATCAGCGAGGACGCGTCCACGGGCGTGGACGGCTCGCGACATGCCTACACGCCGACATTGGGCGCCTTCACGGCCGTCATCGGCGTGTCCGGCGACATCATGATCCCCGAGGACCGGCTGCGTAACGTCATGCTCATGGCCGCCCAGGGCCGGGTCGTCCTTGAGGAACAGCTCGACCGGCTGCTCGGAAAGCAGTGGGACGAGGAACTGGAGCCGTTCCGCTACGCCGGCGACGGCGCCCCCGTCCGCTGGCTGCACGCCGCCGTCTGACCCCCCACCCGCGCCTGCCTCCCCACTCCCCGGGCGTTCCCCTTGGACCGTTCCGGAGGCCGCCCGGCCGCCGGAACGCCAAGGTCGCCGAGAAAGCCGGGAAGCCGGGAAGCCGGGAAGCCAAGGACGGACACGCGGACGCCCTCCGTCCCAGTGGGGGACGGAGGGCGTCGGTGGCGTGGGTCAGAGGGGGATGTTGCCGTGGGCGCCGCGCGCGGGGGTCGCCTGGGCGAGGACCTTGGCGATGGCCGTGCGGGTCTCGGCGGGCTTGATGACCTCGTCGACGACGCCGCACTCGACGGCGCGGTCGAGGCCGCCCGCCACCTTCTCGTGCTCCTCGGCGAGCCGGGTCTCCAGCGCCGAGCGCTCGTCCTCCGGAGCGGCGGCGATCTCGCGGCGCTTCAGTACCCGCACGGCCGCGAGCGCGCCCATCACGGCGAGTTCGGCGGTCGGCCACGCGAACACTCTGGTGGCGCCAAGGGAACGGGAGTTCATCGCGATGTACGCGCCGCCGTACGCCTTGCGGGTCACCAGCGTCACCCTCGGGACGGTGGCCTCGGCGAAGGCGTGCAGCAGCTTGGCGCCGCGGCGCACGACCCCGTCGTGCTCCTGCCCGACGCCCGGAAGGTAGCCGGGGACGTCGACCAGCACGACCAGCGGCACCCCGAAGGCATCGCACATGCGGACGAACCGCGCGGCCTTCTCGGCGGAGATCGAGTCGAGGCAGCCGGCCAGCCGCATCGGGTTGTTGGCGATGATGCCCACCGTGCGCCCGCCGAGGCGGCCGAGGGTGGTGACGATGTTGGGCGCCCACTTGGGGTGCAGCTCGACACCGGGCTCGTCGAGCAGGCCGTTGACCAGAGGGTGCACCGAGTACGCCCGGCGGGCCTCCTGGGGCAGCAGGCCGGAGAAGTCGACGTCCCGCACCGAGTCGAGGCGGACGCGGCCCTGGTGGCCGAGCAGGACGGCCAAGCGGCGGGCGTGCACCAGTGCCTCGGTGTCGGTCTTGGTGACCACGTGGACCACGCCGCTGCGCTTGCTGTGCGGCTCAGGCCCGCCGAGCGCGGCCATGTCGATCTGCTCGCCGGTGACGCTGCGGACGACGTCGGGACCGGTGACGAAGATGCGGCCCTGGTCGGAGAGGATCACGATGTCGGTCAGCGCGGGCCCGTAGGCCGCGCCGCCGGCCGCCGGGCCGAGGACCACGGAGATCTGCGGGACCACGCCGGAGGCGCGGGTCATGGCGGCGAACACGCGGCCCACGGCGTGCAGGGACTCGACGCCCTCGGCGAGCCGGGCGCCGCCGGAGTGCCACAGGCCGACGATCGGCACCCGCTCGCGGACCGCGACGTCGTAGGCGTGCACGATGTGCTCGCAGCCCTCGATGCCCATCGCGCCGCCCTGGACGCGGGCGTCGCTGGAGAAGGCCACCACGGGCACGCCCTCCACGCGTCCCATGGCGGCGAGCGTGCCGCTGCGGTCCACGGGGGAGATCAGGTGGACGGAGCCCTCGTCGAACAGCGCGGTCAGCCGGAAAAGCGGATCGCGAGGATCAGGGGCCTCCTCGTCGGGGCCCCCGGTCACCACCTCGTTGTCGAGCACGGTCACTGTCGCTCCAAATCAGATGCTGGCGAAGGCGACGGCGACGTTGTGGCCGCCGAACCCGAACGAGTTGTTGATCGCGGCGATCTGGCCGGAGGGTAGCGGGCGCGGCTCGCCGCGCACGATGTCGACCTCGACACCGTCGTCCAGGTTGTCCAGGTTGACGGTGGCCGGTACGACGCGGTCGTACAGCGCCTTGATCGTGAAGACGGACTCGATGCCGCCGGCCCCGCCGAGGAGGTGGCCGGTCATCGACTTGGTGGCGGTCACGATGGGATGGTCGCCAATGATGTCCTGGATCGCCAGGGCCTCGACGACGTCCCCCGCGGGGGTGGAGGTGGCGTGCGCGTTGACGTGCCGGATGTCCTTGCCGGTGAGCCTGGCGTCCTCCAGGACCCTGCGGGCCGCGCTTCGCAGGCCCGCGCCCGTGGGCTCGGGCTGGGCGATGTGGTGGGCGTCCCCGGAGTAGCCGACGCCGGCCGCCTCGGCGTAGACGCGGGCGCCGCGCCCGAGGGCGTGCGCCTCGGACTCCAGGACGATGATGCCGGCCCCCTCGCCGAGCACGAACCCGTCGCGGTCCTTGTCCCAGGGACGGGACGCGCGGTGGGGCTCGTCGTTGCGCGTCGACATCGCCCGCATCGCGGCGAACGAGCCGAGGTTGAGCGGGTGGATGGCCGCTTCGGTGCCGCCGGCCACGACGACGTCCGCCCGCCCCGACCTGATCATCTCCATGGCGTAGCCGATGGACTCTGCACCGGTGGCGCAGGCGCTGACGGTGGCGTGGACGCCCGCCGTCGCGCCGAGCTCGATGCCGATCCAGCCCGCCGAGCCGTTGGGCATCAGCATGGGGACGGTGAAGGGGGAGAGCCGTTGCCAGCCCTTCTCCTTGAAGACGTCGTACGCCGCGAGGATGGTGGTGATGCCGCCGATGCCGCTGCCGACCACCACGCCGAGCCGGTCGGGCGCGACCTTGGGCGTGCCGGCGTCCCGCCAGGCCTCGCGGGCGGCGATCACCGCGAACTGCTCCGCCCGGTCGAGGCGGCGCGATTCGGGCTTGGGGAGCACGTCGGTGGGTTCGACGGCGGCCCTCGCGGCGAACTTCACCGGAAGCAGGTCGATCCAGTCCTCGGTGAGGGTGCGGACGCCCGACTGTCCGGCGAGGAGCGCCGACCAGGTCGAGGCGACGTCTCCACCGAGGGGCGTTGTCACGCCAAGCCCGGTGACAACGACACGTACCCGGTCTCTACTCACTTGATGCGCTCCTTGTGATCGTCGCGAAGCATGATCCACACTCGGCGTGGGGCTCGGCGCCCTGACGTGCCGGGCACCCGATACGAGCTAGTTCTGGATGAAGTTGACGACGTCCTTGACGGTCTTGAGGTGCTTGAGCTGGTCGTCGGGGATCTCGACGCCGAACTCGTCCTGCGCGGCGACGGCGATCTCGACCATGGACAGCGAGTCGATGTCGAGGTCGTCCACGAAGTTCTTCTCCGGGGTCACCTCGACGGCGGGGATGCCGGTGATCTCGTTGATGATCTTGCCGAGGCCCGCGAGGATTTCCTGCTCGGTCACTGCCATTTCGCGATTTCTCCTTGGGTTGGGTGCTTCTTTTTGTGTGTACGGCGAGCCGTGCGGGCCTCCGTACGGGTTCAGGGGACCTCGACCACTTGGCCGGCGTAGGTCAGGCCGGCGCCGAAGCCGAGCAGCAGGGCCAGATCGCCCGTCTGGACCTCACCGCGCTCGATCATGCGGCTGAGCGCCAGCGGGATCGAGGCCGCGGAGGTGTTGCCGGCGAGCACGATGTCCTTGGCGATGACCGCCTTGTCGGCGCCGAGCTTGCGGGCGATGGTCTCGATGATGCGCAGGTTGGCCTGGTGGGGCACGAAGGCGGCCAGCTCGGAGGGGTCCACCCCGGCACGGTCGCAGGCCTCCTTGGCCACGGGGTGCAGCGCGGTGGTCGCCCAGCGGAAGACCATCTGGCCTTCCTGGTGCAGGAAGGAGCCGCGGTCCTTGACGATGATCGCGTCGGACTTGTCGCCCGCGCTGCCCCACACGACCGGGCCGATGCCCGCCGTCTCTGAGGGGCCGACGACGGCCGCCCCCGCGCCGTCGGCGAAGATCACGCAGGTGGCCCTGTCGGTCCAGTCGATCCACTGGGAGAGCTTCTCGGTGCCGACGACCAGCACGTTGGTCGCCGATCCGGCGCGTACGGCGTCGCTGGCGGAGGCCAGGGCGTAGCAGAAGCCCGCGCAGGCGGCGTTGACGTCGAACGCGCCGGGCGCGTCGATGCCGAGCCGGTGGGCGACCCGGGCCGCGGCGTTCGGGATCTGCGCCTCCAGGGTGCAGGTGGCGACCACGACCAGGTCGATGTCGCCGGCCGAGAGCCCGCTGGCCGCCAGGGCCTTGCCGCCCGCCTGGACGGCGATGTCTATGTCGGACTCCTCGGGGCCGGCGATGCGGCGCTCCTTGATGCCGACACGGCTCTGGATCCAGGCGTCATCGGTCTCGATGGTCTTGGCCAGGTCGTCGTTGGTGACCACACCCGCCGGCTGGTAGCCGCCGAACGCGAGCACCCTGGCGCCCGGAGCGCCCCGCATGATCCTCACTGGACGGTCTCCTTGCTGATCACGGCGCGGGCTGCCGCGAGGTCGTCGGGGGTCTTCAGGGCAACCGTCTCGACGCCGCGGAGCGCCCGCTTGGCCAGGCCGGTGAGGGTGCCTCCGGGCAGCAGCTCGATCATGGAGGTGACGCCGAGGCCGGTCATCGTGGCCATGCAGCGGTCCCACCTGACCGGGCGGCCTACCTGGTCGATCAGCCGCTGGACGAACTCGGCGCCGCCGGCGACGGCCTCGCCGTCCGCGTTGGACAGCAGCGTCACCGCGGGGTCGGCGGGGACCAGGGCGGCGGCCTCGGCGCGGAGGTGCTCGACCGCGGAGGCCATGTGGACGGTATGGAACGCTCCCGCGACCTTGAGGGAGATCAGGCGGGCGCGGGCCGGCGGGTCGGCGGCGAAGGCCGCCAGCTCCTCGGTCGTGCCGGCCGCGACGATCTGCCCGGCCCCGTTGATGTTGGCGGGCGTCAGCCCGTGGCGCTCGATCGCCGCGAGGACCTCCTCCTCGGCGCCGCCGAGCACGGCGGTCATGCCGGTCGCGGTGACCGAGGCGGCCTTGGCCATGGCCTGGCCGCGCTCGCGGACCAGGGCGATGGTCCGCTCGGGGGTGAGCACGCCGGCGATCGCGGCGGCGGTGAACTCCCCGACGCTGTGACCGGCCACCACGGCGGGGGCTAACGGGGGCGCGACCGGGTCGCCTTCGGAGTCCGTGCCGAGCAGCACCTCGGCGGCGGCGAGTCCCGCCGCTACCAACAGTGGCTGCGCGATGGCGGTGTCACGGATCTCGTCGGCGTCGGCCGTCGTCCCGTAGGAGATCAGATCTAGGCCGGCGACATCCGACCACGCGGACAGACGGTCACGAAGACCGGGGATCTCCAGCCACGGCGACAGGAAGCCCGGAGTCTGGGCGCCTTGGCCGGGAGCGACGATGACGAGCACAAAATCCACCATGCCCTGTAGGAGTTCACCACACTGCTAATGATCCGTACGAACTTTGTCGGGGGGTCTTTGTAGGAAACCTCTAGTGGAGGTTTCCGGCCCGTTACCGAACCCTGGTTAGGTTACGGTTGCTCGCGACAGCCTGCCGAGGATCAGTCCGACCTGTAACGTGAAGGCGGATCTGCCCTCGGTCGGCAGATACCCGGTCAGCTCTGTGATCTTCTTCAGACGGTAACGCACCGTGTTCGGATGGACGAACAACAGACGCGCCGTGGCTTCCAAAGATGTGCCCTGCTCCAGATACGTCGCGAGTGTATCGAGGAGCGGCGTGCCCTCGAGCGGCCGGTAGACGTTCTCGATCAACTGGGCCCTGGCGTCGTCGTCGCCGTCGATCGCCCGCTCGGCGAGCAGGTCCTCCGCGAGCACCGGCCGGGGCGCGTCGGGCCATCCCGTCGCCGCCCGCAGGCCCGCCGTGGCCGCGCGGGCCGAGCTGGCCGCCGCGTGCAGGTCGGGCACCTCGGGGCCGATGACGATCGGGCCGGGCCCGAAGCGCGGCACCACGTGCCTGGCGGCGTCCTTGATGCTGTCGGCGCCGCCCACGATGACGATCAGGCGGTCCCCCTGGACCCCGGCCAGCAGGTCCTGCCCGAGGCGCCGCCCCTTGTCGCGCATGCCGTCGATGACCGTCTGCGGGTCGGCGTCCGGCGCGTACCCCGCGAGCACCACCACCGGCGAGGACGTCCAGCCGAGCGCCGCCGCCCAGGAGTGCAGCCCGTCGTCCACCTCGCCCCGCACGAGCGCGTCCACGATGAGGGCCTCAAGGCGCGCGTCCCACGCGCCGCGCACCTCCGCCTCACGGGCGTAGACGTGCGCGGCGGCGAACGCCACGTCGCGGGTGTAGCGCAGCATGGCCTGCCGGAGCAGCTCCTCGCCGCCGGGCGCGGCGAGGTCCTGGACCTCCGCCTCCACGACCTCGACGACGATGCGCACGAGGTCCACGGTCTGCTGCAGCGACACCGAGCGCTTCAGTTCGCGGGGGGCGGTGCCGAAGATCTCGATGCTCGGGGTCGGCCTGCCCTCGTCGGCGTGCTGGAACCATTCGACGAAGGCGGCGATGCCGGCCTGGGCCACCAGCCCGACCCAGGAGCGGTCCTCCGCCGACAGCGCGCGGTACCACGGGAGCCGGTCGTCCATCCGGGTCATCGCCGCGGTGCCGAGACTGCCCATAGCGCGCTCCAGCCGCCGCGCGGTGTCCTCACGTACCCGGTCGTTCACCCCCCTAGGGTGCCAGGTCAACGCGAGTGCGACAGCCGTACGAGGGGTGGTGGTGCGCTATATCACCGCGACGGCGGTGATCAGCCCGATCATGAGGTGGGTCACGCCGAGCAGGACGGCCCCGGGCTGCAGAGACGGCTCGCTCACCAGTTCGCGGACCGAGATGCCCGCGACCCGGTCGAACACCAGCATGCCGAGGGTCTGCACGGCGATGCCGACGAGGCCGAACACCAGCGTGGCGAGCAGGCCCTCCTGGAGCACCCCGCCTGAGGACCAGATGGAGGCCGCGACGATCAGGCCGACGGCGGCGAGGCCGGAGGAGGCGAGCAGCGTGGCGTTGGGGTTGTGGTCGATCCTGATGAGCTTGCTGAGCCGGCCGGGGGTGGCCATGTCGATCACGTAGAAGCCGGCGACCAGCAGCAGGACGCCGAGGATCGCGTACGCGAGGATGGCCAGCGCCCCTCGTCCGAGCGCCTCTCCGAGCGGGGCGGCGAGCGCGTTGATCATCTGTTTCTCCTTGCGCGTACGGGGTGGGGGGCGCGGGGCGCGTCGGATCCGCGCCGGGCGGCGGCGGGGAGCGCCGGGGTCACGGGACGATGCGGTGGGGGACGAAGGAGGACGAGTCATCGGTGATCAGGCCGGAGGTCTCCCTGATGCCGAGCCCGGCCGCCTCGTCCCCGACGACCCACGCGCCGAGCACCGGGCGCCACCCGTCGAAGTCCGGCAGCGCGCGGAACTCCTGGTAGACGTAGCCCTCGGCGCCGTAGTCGCCCTCGGTGCGCTGGATGCCCTCGGGCGACACGATCCGCATGCTCGCGCCCTCCCTGCCGAGCAGCGGCTTCTCGATGTGGGCGGGCAGGTCGCGCGGGCCGTCGAGGTAGGCGGGGAGCAGGTTCGGGTGGCCCGGGTACATCTCCCACAGGACGGCGAGCAGCGCCTTGTTGGACAGGAGCATCTTCCACAGCGGCTCGACCCAGGTCATGGAGACCTGCTGGGCCACCGCCTGCGGGCCGAACGGGTCGGCGACCGCCCACTCCCACGGGTACAGCTTGCACAGCGTGCGGATCACCCGCTGCTCCATGTCCACGAAGCGCAGCGTCCGGGAGTCCCAGCCGATGTCCTCCATGGCGACGGCGACCGTGGTCAGGCCCGCCTGCTGGGCGGTCTCCTGCAGGTAGCCGAGCGTCATGACCTCCTCGCCGGTCTCGTCCATGTTCGTCCACGCGAAGTGCGCCGGGCCGCTCTGCAGCGGCAGCTCCCGCCACCGGTCGACCAGCCGCTCGTGCAGGCAGTTCCACTGGTCGTCGCCGGGGTAGGCGTCCTTGAGCCAGAACCACTGGATGAGCGAGCTCTCGACGAGGCTGGTCGGGGTGTCGGCGTTGTACTCCAGCAGCTTGGCGGGCCCGGTGCCGTCGTAGCGGAGGTCGAAGCGCCCGTACACGTGCGGGTCCCCGCGCCGCCAGGACTCCGTCACCTCCGGCACGGCCCACTCGGGGATCGCGAAGTCGCGGTGCCGCCCGCTTTCGACCACGTGCGCGACGGCCTCCAGGCACATGCCGTGCAGCTCCTCGACCTGGCCCTCCAGGTCGAGGACCTCCTCCATGGTGAAGGTGTAGTGCACGCTCTCGTCCCAGTAGGGCCGGGTCAGGTGCACCGGGTGCGCGGACCGGTGGTAGGCCAGCCCCTGCGCCTCGATGGTCTTCTCCCAGCCGTCCCTGGGCGTGGACGCCTGTCGCCGCACGCGGCCCCCTTCGTGCTTTTTGTCGTCAATGGTCGGTCCGGCTTCGCGGTCGGTACGCGCGTTCAGCTTCCGCCGGAGCCGCGCCCGCCGAAGCCGCCGCGCTGGAGCACCGTGCCCGTGCGGCTGCTGACGTGCGCGTTCGCCGGGCGGATGGTCGTCCCGCGTACCACCCGGCCGGCCTGACGCAGGCCCCCGTAGTACCAGCCGTAGGCGCCGTGCGAGCCGTGGTAGCGGTCGGAGCAGTTCACGTCGCTCACGACCGCGTACGACCCGTCGGCCTGGCGGCTGCCGAGGTCCACGCAGTCGGCGGTGACCCGCTCGGCGAAGGTGTCCTGGACGGCGCAGAACCCGACGACCAGGGTCGAGAGCAGCCCCATCGTCCCCAGCGTGATCATGCTCGAGGACAGCGTCTTGCCCTTGGCCGCCGGCGGGCCGCCCGGAGGTTCTCCGGGCTGCGCCATCGGGTAGGGCGGCCTGGGTTTCGCCATCGCAATCCATCTCTCGAAAAGTCAGCACAGCGTACCGTTTGGCCCGATCAACGGGTTGATCGCCATGAAAGTTTCTAAAGGCCGAAATATCCGTACTTATCAGGCACTTGAGGGGCTGAGACGTGTGGCCGCCGTTGGGTAGGTTCGCGGTGTGGAACCGGTCGCGGCACTGAAGAGGATCGCCTTTCTCCTGGAACGGGCGGGCGAGCCGACCTACCGCGTGCGCGCCTTCCGCGGCGCCGCGTCCACGATCGAGGACATCCCCCGCGACGAGCTCGTACGCCTGGCGCGGTCCGGCGGCCTGTCCGGCCTGAAGGGCATCGGCAAGGTCACCGCCCTGGCGATCACCGAGGCGCTGGACGGCGCCACCCCCACGTACCTGCGCCGCCTGGAGGACACCGCGGGCCAGGACCTGGACGAGGCGGCCACCGCCCTGCTCGCCGCGCTCAGGGGCGACCTGCACAGCCACTCCGACTGGTCGGACGGCGGGTCGCCCATCGAGGAGATGGCCGTGGCAGCCCGCGACCTCGGCCACTCCTACCTGGCCCTGACCGACCACTCCCCGCGCCTGACCGTGGCGCGCGGCCTGTCGCCCGACCGGCTCCGCGAGCAGCTCGACGTCGTGGCCGGGCTGAACGAGAGCCTGGCGCCGTTCCGGATCCTGACCGGCATCGAGGTGGACATCCTGGAGGACGGCTCGCTCGACCAGGAGCCCGAGCTGCTCGACCGGCTGGACGTCGTGGTGGCCAGCGTGCACTCCAAGCTCAGGATGGACGCCGAGTCCATGACCCGCAGGATGGTCCACGCCGTGGCCGACCCCCGGGTGGACGTGCTCGGCCACTGCACGGGCCGCATCGTCCAGGCGGGCGGCCACCGCGGCCGGCTCAGGCCCGAGTCGGCCTTCGACGCCGAGCTCGTCTTCGAGGCCTGCCGCCGGTTCGGTGTGGCGGTCGAGATCAACTCCCGCCCGGACCGGCTCGACCCGCCCAAGCGGCTGCTGCGGCTGGCGTACGAGATGGGGTGCGTGTTCTCGATCGACTCCGACGCCCACGCGCCGGGTCAGCTCGAATGGCAGCGTTTCGGCTGCGAGCGGGCCGTCCTGTGCGGCATCGAACCCGGCCGTGTGGTCGGCACGTGGCCCCTGGACGACCTGCTGGCCTGGACCGCGCGGTAGGGGCCCCAGCCTTGATCAGGAAATTTGGGCGATCATCGTCAAATGTCGGGAGCCCGGCGTAGCTTCGGGATGTGCCCCCCACCGCCCGGCTCTACGCCATTGTCGAGGAACTGCGCGCGGCCTCCCCACGGCCCCGGTCGGCGCGGGAGCTGAGCGCCCGGCTGGAGGTGAGCGTCCGGACGGTCGAGCGCGACATCGCCGCCCTCCGGGCGGCCGGCGTGCCCGTCGTCGAGGCGCACGGCGACGAGGGCTACGCCATCGCCGAGAACGGCCCGCCGTCCCCGCTGAGCCTCACCCCCGCCGAGGCGGTGGCCGTCGCGCTCGCGCTGAGCCAGGTGGGGGAGGAGCCCTACGCGGCCGGCGCCCGCAGTGCGCTGCGCAAACTGGCCGCCGCCTCCACCACGGCGACGCCCGCCTCCACCACGGCGACGCCCGCCGGCGCCGCGCCGGGCGAGGAGGTGCGGGACGAGGTCGCCCGGGTGATCGGGGAGGCGCTCCGGCACAGCAGGGTGCTGAGCATCGTGTACGTGGACCGCACCGGCGTCTCCACCGAGCGCGACGTCGAGCCGGGCGTGTTCATCGGCGGTCGCGGCGGGTTCTGGTACCTGGTCGGCTGGTGCCGGCTGCGGCAGGACGTCCGGGTGTTCCGGCTCGACCGCATCGCCGGCGCGTCGCTGACCACCGAACCGGCGCGGGCGCGGCGCCAGCTCGAAGAGTACGCCCCCGACATCCCCGACCTGATCGCCCGCGACTCGCCCCCCGCCTGACCCGCCCCAGGCCGGAGCGCCGTGCGGCCGGGCCGGCGGGACCTGCTGGGCTTCGTCTGCCTGCCTCTCAGGCGACCTGAGGGGATTATCCGCCCCGGGGGTCGTTGAGGGCTCAGGAACGCCCCTGGGGCCCGCCACGCGGCCGTGAGGCGGGCGTCCACCGGCGACGGCGCGCGCGTACGGCCAGGCTCCCCGTACGGCCAGGCTCCCCGTACGGCCAGGCTCCCCGTACGGCCAGGCTCCCCGTACGGCCAGGCTCCCCGTACGGGCTGGGACGGCACAGGCCCCCGCGTGGTGGTCACGCGGGGGCCTGTGGACGTCCGGGGAGGTCAGACTCCCATGGACTGCGTCTCGTTGCTCTCCGGGGTCGGCTGGGCGACGACCTCGGTGACGCCGTTCTTCAGGTGGTAGCGCGAGATCGCCTCACGCAGGACCTCCTGCTTGACCTCGCCGCGCTTGGCCAGCTCGGTCAGCACGGCCAGGGTGATCGACGCGGCGTCCACGTGGAAGTGGCGGCGCAGCGCCGAGCGGGTGTCCGACAGGCCGAAGCCGTCGGTGCCGAGCGACGCCCAGTCGCCCGGCACCCACCGGGAGATCTGGTCGGGCACGGCCCGCATGTAGTCGCTGACCCCCACGAACGGGCCGGGCACGTCCGTGAGCGTCTGGGTGACGAACGGGACGCGCTGCTCGGACTCGGGGTTGAGCAGGTTGTGCTCGTCGCATTCGAGCGCGTCGCGGCGCAGTTCGGTCCACGAGGGCGCCGACCACACCTCGGCCGCCACGTTCCACTCCTCGGCCAGCAGGCGCTGCGCCTCGAGGGCCCAGCGACCGGCCACGCCCGAGGCGAGGATGTTCGCCCGGGGCCCCTCGACGGCGGGGGCCTCCGCGAACCGGTAGAGACCCTTGAGCACCCCGTTGACGTCGAGGTTCTCCGGCTCGGCCGGCTGCGGGTAGGGCTCGTTGTAGACGGTGAGGTAGTAGAAGATGTTCTCGGGCTGGTCGCCGTACATGCGCGCCAGTCCGTCCTTGACGATGTGCGCGACCTCGAAGGCCCACGTCGGGTCGTACGACACCGCCGCGGGGTTCGTCGAGGCGATCAGCGGCGTGTGGCCGTCCTCGTGCTGGAGGCCCTCGCCGTTGAGCGTGGTGCGCCCGGCCGTGGCCCCGATCAGGAAGCCCCTGCCCATCTGGTCGCCGAGCTGCCACATCTGGTCGGCGGTGCGCTGGAACCCGAACATCGAGTAGAAGATGTAGATCGGGATCATGTGCTCGCCGTGCGTGGCGTACGTCGAACCGGCGGCGATCACCGAGCCCATGGAGCCGGACTCGCTGATCCCCTCGTGCAGGATCTGGCCCTCGACCGACTCCTTGTAGGACAGCAGCAGGGCGCGGTCGACCGCGTCGTACGTCTGCCCGTGCGGGGAGTAGATCTTGGCGGTCGGGAACATCGCGTCGATGCCGAAGGTGCGGGCCTCGTCGGGGATGATCGGCACGAACCGCGAGCCGATCTCCTTGTCGCGCATGAGGTCCTTGAGCAGGCGGACGAACGCCATCGTCGTGGCGACGTTCTGCTTGCCCGAGCCCTTCTTCAGGTCGGCGTAGACCTTGTCGCCGGGGAGCTTGAGCGCCTTGGCGCGCGTGACGCGCTTCGGCAGGTAGCCGCCGAGCGCCGCGCGGCGCTCGCGCATGTACGCGATCTCCTCGTCGTTCTCGCCCGGGTGGAAGTACGGGGGCAGGTCGCCCTCGAGGTCCTTGTCCGGGATCGGGAGGTAGAGGCGGTCGCGGAACTCCTTCAGCTCGGCCTTGGTCATCTTCTTCATCTGGTGCGTGGCGTTGCGCGCCTCGAAGTCCTTGCCGAGGGTCCATCCCTTGATGGTCTGGGCGAGGATCACCGTGGGCTGGCCGACGTTCTCGCGGGCCGCCTTGAACGCCGCGTACACCTTGCGGTAGTCGTGACCGCCGCGCGACAGCTTGCGGATGTCGTCGTCGGAGAGGTGCTCGACCATCTTGCGCAGCCGCGGGTCGTCGCCGAAGAAGTTCTCCCGGATGTACTCACCGGACTCGACGGAGTAGGTCTGGAACTGCCCGTCGGGGGTGGTGTTCATCTTGTTGACGAGCACGCCGTCGACGTCGGCGGCCAGGAGCTGGTCCCACTCGCGGCCCCAGACCACCTTGATGACGTTCCAGCCGGCGCCGCGGAAGTACGACTCCAGCTCCTGGATGATCTTGCCGTTCCCGCGTACCGGGCCGTCCAGGCGCTGCAGGTTGCAGTTGATCACGAAGGTGAGGTTGTCGAGCTCCTCGCGGGAGGCGAGGCCGATCGCGCCGAGCGACTCCGGCTCGTCCATCTCGCCGTCGCCGAGGAAGCACCACACGTGACTGCGGCTGGTGTCCTTGATCTTGCGGTTGAGCAGGTAGCGGTTGAACCGGGCCTGGTAGATCGCGCCGATCGCCCCGAGGCCCATGGAGACCGTGGGGAACTCCCAGAAGTCGGGCATCAGGCGCGGGTGGGGGTACGACGGCAGGCCCTTGAAGCCGTGGGACAGCTCCTGCCGGAAGGCGTCGAGCTGGGACTCGTTCAGCCGGCCCTCCAGGAACGCCCTGGCGTAGATGCCGGGGGCGGCGTGGCCCTGGATGAAGACCTGGTCACCCGACTCGCCGTGGTCCTTGCCGCGGAAGAAGTGGTTGAAGCCCACTTCGTACAGCGACGCGGCCGAGGCGTAGGTGGCGATGTGCCCACCGACGTTGGTGCGGGCGTTGGCCCTGGTCACCATCACCGCGGCGTTCCACCGTGTGTAGGCCCTGATGCGCCGTTCGACGTACTCGTCGCCCGGGAACCAGGGCTCGCGCTCCGGCGGGATGGTGTTGATGTAGTCGGTGCTCCGCAGTCCGGGCACCCCGACCTGATGCTCTCTGGCCCGCTCGAGCAGGCGCAGCATCAAGTAGCGGGCTCGGCTACGACCCTCCGTCTTCACGACGGTGTCAAGCGACTCGAGCCACTCCTGGGTCTCGCTGGGATCGACATCAGGCAACTGGCTGGGTAGGCCGTCACTGATGATCGAGAAACGCTGGCGTCCGGAAGCCACTGGGTCTCGCCTTCCGAGGATGGACTGGTAGGCCTCTATCTACGATGTCTAGGTCGTCTTCCATCCTGGCCGCTTACTCCGGAAAGTGCATCTCTACCGTCCGGTAACCAAGATGTCCCTGCTGGCAGGCGCACAAGTATGGCCTAGACCACCGATGGTAGGACGATTCTCCCAGCAAGCAGTAACTCCCACAAAGCAGGGTGCGCGTCCGCCTCACCATCAGGGGGGTCGTCAGGGTGTCCGCGCCCCCTGTCTCCCCCCTTCCCTGCGGCCTTGTGCACATGTGCCTGGCGCCGGAACACCGGGACGGGTACGGCGCCTCCTATATGTATGGGGACGGCCGCTCGACGGGGACTGGAAGCCCGCTCGACATGGGCTGGACGGCCGCTCGCCGTGAGGAAGGCCACTGCCGGGCGGCCGGTCGCCGGGCCCGCGCCCCGAACCGGGGCGCCGCATCCGCGCAGGGTAACGTTTCGGTGTTGTTTTCTCCACCCTCTGCCAGGGGAGGGGGTCCTCCCCTTTCCGCCGGGCCCGGGCCGTACGACCCTGGAAGTGACCCCGGAGAAGGAGGGATCGATATGCACGCGACCATAGGCGACCGGCTCCTCGTCCACGGATGCACCGTGGGGGACAGGGATCGCCCAGGCTTGATCATCGACGTGCGCGGCGCGGACGGCCGCCCGCCGTATGTCGTGCGATTCGACGACGGGCACACCGGATTGGTGTTTCCCGGGCCGGATGCGATTGTCGTCCCAGTTCAGCGGGGATCATAAGATCCGGTAGGTGAGATCTCAGACGTTCGAGGTGAGCACGGGGGCCAGGGAACGGGTGCACGACATCACCCGGCAGTGCGAGGAGTTCGCCCTGTCGTGTGGAGGGGACGGGCTGCTGAACGTGTTCGTCCCGCACGCGACGGCGGGGGTGGCGCTGCTGGAGCTGGGCTCCGGCAGCGACGAGGATCTTCTCAGCCTGCTGAGTGACCTGCTGCCGGCCGACGAGCGATGGCGGCACGCCCATGGCTCGCGGGGTCATGGCAGGTCACATGTGATGCCGGCCTTCATCCCGCCGCACGCCACGGTCCCGGTGATCGACGGGCGGCTGGCGCTCGGAACATGGCAGTCAGTCGCTATCGTCGACCTCAACGTCGACAACACGGAACGGCGTGTTCGTTTGTCGTTTTTGTCTGACTAGCAGATAACGGTGCGGGTCACCGGTCGTGGCGACCGTTGACGACGATGGGTCACAGCGTGTGGACTGTGCCGAAGCGGCCTCGCAGGGGCCGGTAAACCGCATAGGGCGGGGCCATCCAAGCAGGAGGGATAAACGTGAGCGCGACCGCGGGTCAGGCGCAGGGCGAGCGCGGCCTGGCCGAGCGACTCGGTCTGAAGCCGGGTCAGGTGGTGCAGGAGATCGGCTGGGACGAGGACTCCGATGAGGAGCTCCGCCAGTCGATCGAGGAGCTGACCGGCAACGAAATGGTCGACGAGGATTCCGAAGAGGTCGTCGACGTCGTGCTGCTGTGGTGGCGCGACGGGGACGGAGACCTGTTCGACGCCTTGACCAATGCGATGGCCGGATTGGCCGACGGCGGTCAGATCTGGCTGCTGACCCCCAAGGTGGGACGGGAAGGTCACGTCGAGCCCAGCGACATCGGGGAGGACGCCACTACGGCGGGGCTCTCCCAGACCAGCAGCGTCAGTGCGGCCCGCGACTGGTCGGGCACGCGACTGGTCACTCCTAAGGGCCGCCGCTAGAGCTCTTCTATCCGCTTTCCCTGCCGTACGGCTGACACAGGCCGTACGGCAGGAGTGATGTGCGCTCGCGGTCGCCCGGCCGGCGTCCGGGCGTCTGGTGTGGGGAAGGGACGGCATGGCTGTCGACGTGGGCGACGAGGCCCCCGGGTTCGCGCTGAAGGACCAGCACGGCGCCGTGGTGCGGCTAGCCGGCCTGCGGGGTAAGCGAGTGCTGCTCGTGTTCTACCCGTTCGCCTTCAGCCCGGTCTGCCATGGCGAGCTCCGCGCGATCAACGACGAGATCGTCATCCCCGGCCCATCGGACGTCCAGGTGCTGGCCGTGTCCGTCGACTCGATGTTCGTCCACCGGGCGTGGGCCGACCAGGAGGGCTTCACGTTTCCGTTGCTCTCCGACTTCTGGCCGCACGGCGAGGTGGCGCGGACGTACGGTGTCTTCGATGACGAACGGGGTCTCGCGCTGCGCGGGACCTTCCTCATCGACGGCGAGGGCGTGGTTCGGTGGAAGGTTGTGAACCCGGTCCCCTCGGCGCGCGACATCTCCGAGTACCACAAGGTGCTCGCTGAAATCTCCTAGCGAAGTGCGCCTGGCGGCGACGACCTGGCGAAGACGAAGGCGGTGGCGACGATGCCCTGCTATCGGTGCGGGGTCCGGCAGACGGACCCGGTGCGTGGCGCGAGCCCGTGGCGGCGGGGAGTCCGCCGAGAGGTCCAGGTGCTCGTCTGCCCGGCCTGCCAGCGTGAGCACGACCTGGACCTGGATCACTGCGGATCCTGCGGCTCCACCATGCTGATCTGCCGGCTGGGCGAGGTGGAGTGCCGGTCCTGCGGGGCGGTGCGGCTCGCGCACTCCTCCAGGAACATCGGGGACACGGCGGGCGAGTCCGGGCCCTCGTTGGTACGGGCGGGGGCGGCCCCCGGGCTGTCGGAGGAGGTCGAGGCCGCCCTCAACCGCGTCCTGGGACGGCGTCCCACCTCCTGAACCTGGGGCCTCAGCCTCCGTGTCGCGCCGCGTGGTTTTTGACTCATGTGCACATTTGGGAAAAACTTCGCCAGACCACACAAGAGGCCCCGGAACCATGCCGTATCCGGCAGGCCTCGAAGATCGTGAACCAGGGGGAAGAACTCGATGCACAACTCCACCCAATCGAGATCATCCACCCCACCCCTCCCGCCAAACCCCCCTGGGCCGGCCGTCCTCCTACCGGCGTCCCTGCCCCTCCCGCCGAACCCGCTTGAGCCAGCCCCCATCCCATTCCGCTCAGCGACGTCCTCGAGCTTCACGCCGAGCTCGCCCGGAGCGGGCCGCTTCCCCCTCACTTCCGCGGCGTCCCCGACCCCCACGCCGAGATCGACTTCATCGGCAGGGGCAGGCGAATGAACCCGTACGTCGTCGCTCTCGACGTGGGCGGAACCACCATGAAGGGCGGTCTCGTCAACTCCGCGGGCCAGGTGCTGCTGGCCGACCGCCGGGCGACCCCGCGCGACGAGGGCCCCCTGCGGGTGGTCGAAGCGATCAGGACCTTCATCGCCGACCTCGCACAGGCTGGCGGGGGTACGCCCGCCGGTGTCGGCCTCGCGGTCCCCGGCCTGGTGACCCCCGACACGGCCGTCTACGCGGCGAACATCGGCTGGAAGGACGTGCCCGCCGGCGACTTCACCTCGCTCGGCGTCCCGGTCCGGCTGGGACACGACGTGCGCACCGGCGGCCTGGCCGAGCGAGTCCTCGGCGCCGGCCGCGCCGAACCAGACTTCCTGTTCCTCTCGATCGGCACCGGAATCGCCGGAGCCATGATCATCAGGGGCGAGCCGTACGGCGGGGCGTCCGGCTGGGGCGGCGAGATCGGCCACATCGCCGTCTTCCCCGACGGCGAACGCTGCGCCTGCGGCCAGATCGGCTGCCTGGAGACCTACGCCTCGGCCGCCTCGGTCTCCCGCCGCCACCACGACCGCCAAACCCGCACCGCCTCCCTCCGCCTGGCCACCCCGGACCCCACACCCATGTCCGACCCCACACCCATGTCCGACCCCGCGTATCGGTCCGCACCCCGTCCCGTACCCGTCCCGGTGCCCGTCTCCGCCGAGGACGTCGTGACCCTCGCCATGCGCGGTGACTCGGACGCCTCCATCGTCTGGGACGAGGCCCTGGAAGCCCTGTCGATCGCCCTCGCGTCGTACACGCTCCTGCTGGACCCGTCCTCGATCGTCCTCGGCGGCGGTCTCGCCGAGGCCGGGCCCGCCCTGTTCGAACCCCTCGCCGAACGCCTCGCGGCCAGGCTCACGTTCCGGGGCGCCCCTCCGCTCCGCCGAGCGGCCCTCGGAATGAACGCCGGCATGCTCGGCGCCGCCCTGCTCGGCTGGCAGGCGGCCGGCGTCCCCGACCCTGGCGCCACTTGGGCCCTCGATGTGCTCAGGTCCCCCGCTGTACCGTAGGGTGTAGCCCGTCCGCGCCCCGAAAGGGACGCCCGGGGCGCTTAGCTCAGCGGTAGAGCACTCGCCTTACAAGCGAGGGGTCACTGGTTCGAACCCAGTAGCGCCCACCCAAAAAGTCGACGACGACGCCCTCACGATCAAAGGTCCTCGCCTCCGATCAAAGGTCCTCGCCTCCGATCAAAGGTCCTCGCCTCCGGCTCGGGCGTTTTCCTAGGGGAGCCTCCGGCCCCCGAACGAGGGGCAAGCCCCTCGAGCTCCCCATCCGCCACTCGGTGCCCCAGCAGCGCCACCACACTCGCCGAACGCGTCTCCTCCGTGATCTTTACGGAGTCAACGGACGACCTGCTGGCGGCCCCTTCGGTCTTGTCGATGAAGCGGCCTTGCCCTGCTCGCGATGACGACGCGCGAACCGATCCAAAGCCAGCCACCACACCGGGGATGAGAGCGGACGAACACCCCACACGCATGCTCCCCGACCGTCAGCCCCTCACTCTGGAGCACCTGGAGAGCATTGAGGATGGTCCCCGCGCCACGCCGTATGCTGTATGAGCCGCGCCTCAGAGGGGCACCTTCTCACCCTCGGCAAGGTTGCCTTGCTCGATCGCATCCCGGATGTGCTCGGCGATCTGACGGAAACAACGCCCCGATGACTGGTCGGATCCCGCTCCGGGAAAACCACCTCGGCTACGACCCAACTCCTCGACTCGCACCTACGTGAATTACTACCGTCGAGGATTGCGATCCGCGCCACCGGAGGTAATCCCAATGGATCACCACGCCACCCACTCCGTCAGCGTGGCAGGCGTGATCATCGACGACCAAGGCCGAGCCCTGCTCACCCAACGCCGAGACAACGGCCACTGGGAAGCACCTGGCGGCATCCTCGAACGCGACGAGGACATCACCACCGGCCTCCTCCGCGAGATCCACGAAGAAACCGGCCTCCACGTCGAGCCCATCACCCTGACCGGCGTCTACAAGAACATGACCCGCGGCATCGTCGCCCTGGTCTTCCGCTGCAAAATCATCAGCGGCCACCTCACCGAAACCAGCGAAACCCAATCCTTCCGCTGGGCCACCCCCAACGAAGTCCGCACCCTCACATCCGAAGCCTTCGCCATCCGCGTCCTAGACGCCATGCGAGACGACCCCACCCCAGCCATCCGCCACCACAACGGCACCCACCTGCTCTAAAGCAGCACCGCAACGCCCGCATACTCGTAGGGCGGATCTTGCCGAATTGCTCTCTTACGAATCAAGCGCGGCGGCGCTCGCCGCCGCGGCACGGCCCGCCGCCCGCACGCCCGGCCGGGCGTGCGGCGTGGACGCCGGTCCCGGCCGGCGGCGGGAACGCGGGCCGCCCGCCGCACGAAGCGCCAGCCGTGCTAAGCCGCACCCGCTGGCCAGGGGACGCGCCACCGCACAGATGCAACACAACGATCGCCATACTCTTGCTGGCCAGCGCACATGGTTGAGGCGATCGAAGGGCTGGGACATCGTTCCTTTGTCCCAGCCCACCGGACTGCCGGGGCAGCCACGACGCATGCTCATCGCTGCCCCTGTGCGTCTATGAGGACCGTACCCGGAGTTCCAAGATCGCTCTAAAGGAGGCGCCACACAGAGGCAAGCTCAGGCCCAGCATTGAAGGTCCGATACCTCACCTTAGAGGCCAAGCAAAGATAGACTATGAGGCTCTTGATCCGGTTCGTCCTGAACTTGCGGATCTAGCGGGATACACCGTAGGGGGCGATGATGTCGAGTGGTATGGCTTCAGCGGGGAAGCAGATTTCTCCTGCTGCCTATGGCGCGCTGGCCAACGCCCTCACAGCCATCTTTTGGAATAAGAAGCCGTTTGAGCGGTATCTTCGCCGGGCGCTACGTGGCCATCCTGAACTGCTTGCGCAGATAGATTTCAACGATCTAAAGCGCGTTGTCGCAGAAGAAGTAGTCGACCGGCTTATGGCAAAAGAGCATCAATATCAGGACGTTACCCTCGGCCTAATGCTGGATATCTCTAATATGGAGACCTTTTCAAATCTTGAGCAGCAGACAGATCGAACCCATCTGGTCTCCCAAGCCGCAGTGGCCGTTGCCGATCTACGTCGTTTTACTGCCCAGTACGGAGAGCTTCTCAAGGCGCATGCTGACTTCGCAAAGGATCTCGAGGAGTACCGCAGATCTGCAACAAAGCAGCGAAATTTCTCCGAATCGCTCGACCTTCTAAAGGCAGAGTTCCTGGCTTTGCAGGCGTCGAGTGATCCGCAACAGCGAGGACGGGCGTTCGAAGGATTCCTCTATCGCTTGTTTGAGCTCTTCGATCTGGAGCCGCAACTAGCCTACAATCTAGAGTTCCAGCAGATCGATGGCTCGCTAACATTCGATACGGACGACTATATCGTCGAAGCGAAGTGGCTCAAAGGCTCAGTAGAGTTTAAAGATGTAGTCCTTCTCAATGAGAAGGTGCTTCGTAAAGGACGGAACACTCTAGGGCTTTTTATAAGCGTGAACGGATTCTCTGCAGGAGCAATCGACGCATATCGCGAGAAGACATCCTTCATAACGATAGATGGAAGCGATTTGTATTACGTGCTTGATCAGCGAATTCGACTGGATGACCTTTTGCGACGCAAGAGGCGATATGCCAGTGATACTGGCAGCTGCTATTTTCCTGCAAGCGAAATACTTCAGGGTTTCTAGGCTGCTCAGGGTCACATATGATCATCGGGGTCAGCCTCGTTTGCCCAGGTGATCAGACCGAGTTGCAAGCAAGAAGCCAGGGGTTTCAGCTGCAAAGCGTCTCCGGCGAGAGCCTCAGCTCCGGGGCGATCTCCCGCGTGACTGTTGGGCCGTAGCTGGCTGAGGCAGGGGACTGATCACCCCATCCGCCGCGACGCAGGCGACCCCAGCCAGCCGGCTCCTCCGGCACAAGCCTGTCTGTGACCGTTGGTGTCCGACGACCGAGGAACGAGGACCCGCGGACGTACGCGCGAAGACGGGCTTTTGCCTCCGTCGCCGGCCTGCTGCCGCTTCGCGGTGAGTCAAGGCAGGCGGGTTGATCAAGCGGGCGTGAACTGCGCGTGTCCGTACAGAGATCGAACCGTTCACTCGCTGAAAAAGCCACCCGACCATACGAAACCCCTACTTATGTTCTGACCTCCTAGAGCCTCAGCCCGCCAGTACTTCCATCTTTGAGCCAGATATCTCTTCCTATCCTCTCCAATTAGTGGGATGACTTCGAGAGGCGACTCTATCTCGGAGATCTCTGAAGCTAATGTTTTAGTTGACTCTCCCGTCTTGATAGTTGGCGGCATGCGCACCATCCTGAACTCGCTTTGTATGCCCGATATGGTAGAGCAATTCTGTGCATCTCTCTCAGGACGTAATTGGTCGAATGTGTATAAGAACTCGGAGTCTCGCGGTATAAAGTCCCGCTTCCTTCTAAGGCGATCCGGATGTTCATGTCTACTGGTAGCGTGTCGGAATTCTGAGTCGCGTCCGTATATGAGCAGGAATTGTGTCTCTATTCTCTGGTAGCCGAGTTCTGCTGGTATATATGAACGGCGGAATGTCAACATGTTTTCCGGATTCGCAAACCATACCTTCCATTCGAGAAGCTGATCAAGGGCTTGCGTCAACTCGGCAGATGATTGACCCCCTGTGATGAACCACGGCTTTCCCGGCGCCTCTATCTCAATGCACAGTACGTACACGGTCGCCGTGTCGCTACGGACCCACATAAAGTCCGGGATTCGATCATGCCCTAGCCCCTTAAGGCGTGGCTGAGTTATGACTGCATCCCAGCACGCGCCATGGTGTCCTCGGCCCACATCGTCTGCGGCGCCGGGAAGTAAAGAAGGATGTTGCTCTAAAAATTCCTGTACGAGTGATTCCGGCGGATTCGACTGTAAAAGATTACGCCATTGCCCAATAAGCCACGGCTCGTATACCTCCCAGGGGACTGCCTGGGGTCGGTTTGGGTTACGGTAATGCTCAAATTCCAGGGGATCATCGGGCCACGCATCGTCGTTCGATGATCTATTCTCTTTTATTCGAGCCCAGGTGGCTCGCGCAGCCTCCTCATAACTGCCGTACTCTTCATATATATCGAGCTCGCCTGCAGAATGATTGTAAGGTTTTGGCGGGTTTTCCATGAATGCAACCTTCATCGTATTGGTGATGACCGTGTTTGCTCGGCTTAGGATATAATAGCTGGATCGACCGGGTTGTATGACCCCCTTGATGAATTTGCTTCTTAGCCCTGCGGTCCAGGGTCTTGAACATGGCTCCCTGACGGCACCGTAGCCTCGTGGAGAGAGGTACGCGGGCAGAGTGCGAGGTTGCAAGATCCGGAAATTGCGCGGAATGGGGGCAGGACAATGGTTGCCAGTTGGAGCCCCGCCGCAGGTAGGTGAGTAGTTGAGGCGGACAGCGTCGAGTCCTGTAAAGCCGTCGGCATTTAGTCTGAGGATCGTGCGAGGCGTGAACAGGCAAAGATCAGCCTCCGGCGGGGGCCTCGGCTCCGGGGTGGTCTCCTGTATGACCCCGGGGCCGTAGGTGGCTGAGGTGGGGCTGATCACCCCGGCTGCCGCGACCCAGGCGAGCCCAGCAGGCCGGCTCCTCCGGTACAAGCCCGTCTGTGGCCGTTGGCGTCCGATGGCCGAGGAACGGTGGCCGGTGGACGTACACGCGAAGACGGGCTTGTGCCTCCGTCGCCGGCCTGCTGCCGCTTCGCGGTGGGTCGAGGCAGACGGGGTGATCAGGTGGGGGAGCTGTGCGGGTACGCAGGGGGTGAGTGCCTCCCTAGTTGCAGTTCTAGTTGCAGTACGAGCCCGTACGACGGCGTTCCAGGCGGACCGGTGTGGGGCGTTGGTCCAGGTGGGACTGATCGGGACGGCCAGGATTCGAGCTGCTAATGCGGTTTAGGTCTGCAGGGGTGTCGTGGCCACCTACGTGCCATCTGCGTGCCCGAGGGCGTGCCACTTCGTGTCGTCCAGCACGGTGGAAACACAGGTCGGCAGCATGATCACCGTGCCATTAGCGTGCCATTAGCGCCCGCTGGGCACGGTCGTTCGTGGTAGGTCAGGCGCGGCGCGCCGCAGGTCCAAGCCCTCTTGGGACGATCGTGGCTCCTTACAAGCGAGGGATCACTGGTTCGAACCCAGTAGCGCCCACCACGAGGTTCAGATCTGAGTTGGTAGGTCAGAGCCTCTCCGGCATTGGACGGATGCCAGGGCTGCATCGCGCGGTGATTGCTCGCCTTCCTCAGATGGATTGCGTGGGGGTCGCCGATGGGCTGCTGCCGCTTGTTCGAGGAATGTTCGTAGTCCGCTCCTTTGATCCGCTTGACCTCAACGTTGCGGGACGGATCGGGCGCCGCGGGCTTGGTGTGGCGGGTCGATGCCCCAGCCGATGACGCGGCGCGGGTAGATGCGGATGATCGGGCCGGACGTACGGGCGGCGCTGTCGGAGGGGGTGTCGATGGCTTCTGCGGTGCCGCGGATCTCCAAGCATCGGATGCTGTCCATGCCGCCCGACATGTCGTCGACGACGACGGCGGCCCGTGGCCTCGCCCGCACATTGCGGTATTTACGGCTGGCGGCCATGTTGTGACCGCCGATGTCGATCGTGTTAGTCACCGGATTGTAGTAGCAGGACACCGGATTGACCTGCGGGCCATCATCCGGTCCAATCGTGGCCAGACGGCCGAGTCGCTGGGCGGAAATGTAGGCGATCTCACCCTCGGTGAAGACGGTGGTGTCGATTCGGCTCACGTCGTCACCAGCACGATTTTCCCGCGGGCATGACCGGTCTCGATCTCGCGATGCGCGAGGGGCGCTTCCTCCAGGCCGAATCGCTTCCATATCGGCACCGTCAGGTCGCCTTTCTTGTATCGAGCGACAAGACCGGCGAGGCGGGCGGCTGATCGGTCGGTCCCGACCCTGCGTACCCCAAGACGTTGTTCGGCCTGCCAGTCGACCAGGGTGATGGCGCGCTCGGCCGTGCCGAGCAGCCGCACGGAAATGTCGTTGGCCTCGCCGCCGACGCAGTCCAGTGCCGCGGTGATGCCGTCCGGCGCCAGTTGCCGGACCCGATCGGCGAGTCCCGGTCCGTACGTCACCGGCATGGCTCCGAGGCTCTCCAGGTAGGCGTGATTACGCTGACTTGCGGTGCCGATCACGGTGGCCCCGCGTGCGATCGCGAGCTGTGTCGCGAACGAGCCGACGCCACCGGCCGCCGCATGTATCAGCAGGCGGTCGCCGGCGGTGACGTTCAGTGCGTCGAGCGCGGTGTCGGCTGTTTGTCCGCTGGCTGATAGCACTCCGGCTTCTGTCCATGGCATGGCGGACGGCTTGCGTACGGCGCTGCTCGCCGGTGCCACGACGGTGTCGGCGTATCCGACACTGTCGACGAAGGCGATGATCGCCTCGCCTGCCGTGAACTCGGTGACACCGGTCCCGACCATGTCTACGACACCCGCCACCTCGTTTCCAAGGCGCGCGGGGAACACGGCGGGGTTGTACTGGGCGAAAGCGCCACGTCGGTAGCCGGCGTCGAATGGCTGCACGCCGGCCGCCTTCACCCGTACTCGGATCTCCCCTTCCGCAGGGTGCGGGTCGTCCGCTTCGACCACCTGAAGCACCTCCGGTTCGCCGTACTCGGCGAACACCACGATCCTCGCCATGTCTTACCCCTTCATGTGTCCAGCTCGTCGAAGAAGTATCAATCGATTGGTGGACAGTTGTCAATCAAGTGATTGAGTGCTTTGTTGGGGCGGTGGTCGCGCGAGAAGGGGTAAGCGAACAGCCACGTGCGCCTCCTCGGCACCGCACTCCAGGAGAGCGTGACCAGATGGCCTAGCGAACCCGGCAGAGACGTCGGTGGGGAGCAATGCCTGCTCGATGAACACAGACGGCGCTGGTCCGCCCGTCAGAAGACACGGGTGCCTCCGGGGGCCACTTTCGCCGAGTCGCTACAGGCGTATCTCGACGTGACCCTCGATCACCTGGAATGAGTGCGCCCGGTCGTGTGGCAGACCCTCTGCGGCAACCCCGGCCAAGGTACCGAGGAGTCCGATCACCTACAGGGGCAGCGAATCGAAGACGGTGTGCGCCGCATCCGCGATCGTCAGCGCGCGGGCGAGCTCACCGACTCGGTCAGTGCCGAGTTCATCGTGCTGCTCGCGCACATGGCTGCCTTCGCCTCGGTCGCCATACCGCAGATGGTGCAGGGCAGTTCGGGCAGGCGAGCGCTGGTCCTGCCGGTCAGTTTTCAAGGGGCTCTGCGCCGAGGAACCGCAGCTCCAGTATCTCTGGGGAGAAGGGAAGACCGGTGACTCTGCTAGCCAGAGCGAACGAGCGCTCCATCGGGAAGTCGATGTGTGCATCATCGACGTCGATGTCATGGTCGGGGTCCAGGCCGGCTTCGCGCATCTCCATGACGAAACGATCCGGGTCGCTGCCCGACCGTTCGTCCGGGAGCATTGGGTCGAACAAGACGACCGGCTCGCCGTCGACGATGTACGCGAAAGTGTCCGAGGCATAGTCGTGCCGGCAGACCGACACGACCTCGGTTCCTCGCGAGACCGGGGTGTATATCTCAGAGTCGACAGCGATCTGCCATCCCCCCGGTTCGACGACCACGGTCCAGTCACCGATCTTCGCGGCGCCGATGTAACCGGCCGCGTCGTCCCTCATGCTCTCCGCCGAGCGCTCGTCCAGCTCGGCGAACGTCACCTCCTCCAGGGTGCTCTCGTCCACGCCGAACCGCCGGAGGACCTCCTCCGGCGATAGGCCTCGGACGAAGGACACGCAGTAGATCTCACCTAGTTGTTCATAGCCGGAGAGCCAGCGGAACTCCTCGGGACACTCTGTCATCATCGCTCCTTCGATCACCGGAGCAGCATGATCGCAGTCCCCTCCGACAAAAGAGACTCAAGATCTTTACCGGCGAAGACGCGCAGGAAGACGAGCCTGACCCAGGCCACTTCTAAGTGACCAACACCCCCTCGTATGGACGACCACCGAGGTGTCGGAATGGAGATGGCTATGACGGCGGGATGGTTCTCTCGTCGTCCGGCGCTCTACGCGGGATGGGTGGTAGTGGCGCGAGACGACGCGCCTCGGTTTTGGACTGCTCGTCAAGGCGCACTGCGAGATCGGCGAGACTGTCGGCCCCGATAACGTTCCGGATGCCTCGCCGTTCAGCTTCGACCGACCAGGAATGATGCCGGACGGCGACCCATCCGCCGTAGAAATCGAAGATCTGCCAGGTACGACCGTGACGCTGCTGGAGCTGCCCAAGACTGGGAGCGCTCACGGCACCATCTGCCAGTCCTGAGCCTTACCCACCAAGAGCGTGAGTGCCTCCGCCCCCTCGTTGACGGGGAACAAATAATGCAAGGCCTCACCCACCAGGCGAACGAGGTAGGCCGCCTCACTAGCACCCTGAACGATGCCCACCGTCGCACGCAGCCGGCGATCCGCCCCACGCACCTCCAACACCGGAGGGGCATACCCCGGCGGGCAGCATTCCTCAAATCGCAACCGAACCCGCACCACCCGCACCACCCGCCCACGAACGCCATGCACCCTCAGCGCGTCATTAAGCCCGCCTAACAACGCGTCGTAGTACGTCGCCGTCGACTGCTCTACGGCGTCACCCGAGAGCGCCACGAGCCTGATCTTCCTTCACACATGAATGATTGAGATCACCCGGCTGGGGTGCTTCGCTCTGGGTATCCGGGCGGTTGACGGACTCCGTCCGCCGCAGTTCCGTAGGCCCACCCACCGATTGAGCATCGGCGTTGGCCTGACGCGCTCGGATGAAGTGCCAGCCCTTCATGCGACATGAGGGGCACTTTCCCTCGCATGACTCCTGACTAAGAAACATGGCGTTAAGAATGGGTAACTCAGTGTGTGCAACCCATCCCATGCCGGTATTCATTAGCTGGATGCTGGTATCCGGTGGCGGTGTGCACCGTCAGCACTTATCGTCGAAATTGCCCTACTTGCGGCCTGAGTAGGCACGGAAGGATGTCACCGAATGCTTGCAGGCTCGGCAGACCCTTACAAGATCCTCGCCGCCGTCTGGCAGCGCCCAGCGATGCTTGATGCCCTCCAAGCCCGTGACATGGGACAAGTCTTCCGGTTAGTGCGTCAGTACGCAGGTATGAGCCAGACGGCTATCGGTATCGCAACCGGGCTTAGCCAGGGCAAAGTGAGTGAAATCATGAAGGGCGCGGTACAGGTCAGCAAGCTGGAGGTGTACGAAAGAATCGCAGACGGGCTACACATGTCCGATGCCGCCCGGACGGTCTTGGGATTGGCCTGCCACACCAGCCACGAGCCTGCCCCTCTGCTGACCCGAAGTCCAACCCCGGTTAGTATCCCGTCCTGGGATGGCATCCCAGCTTCCCTCCGGCTTAGCGTCGAAAGCGATGGTTTCGACTCGCTTCGTTGTGACCCCGCAAGCGTTGATCTCATGACGCTGGCGTGGGTGGTGGGAAGGCTGGACGCACGTATGGACCGCAGGACGATGCTGCTCCTCGCAGCGGGAATGACTGCCGAAGCGGCAGTTGGCATCTCTGATCCATGGGAACGGTTCTCCAAGGCACTGACGGGCCAGGGAAGGCTGGACGAAGACGCCATAGAGCGATTGGAAGCCCGTACCGTGGGCTTTCACCGCCTGGAGTTCGGCCTACCTGCCCGAGCGATATACCAAGGCTTGACCACGCATATCAACGAGATCAGCACCCTGCTCCAGAGTGGAGTGCCGGAGTCCTACCGCCGTCGCCTTGCCATCACTGCTGGGGAAGCGGCAACCCTCGCCGCCTGGACCGCTTGGGATCTTGGCCAGTCGAACCAGGCCACATCGTTCGAGCGGTTGGCCGCATTGGCGGCCAAGGAGAGTGGGCATCGCGTCATCCAGGCATGCGCATACGCCTACCAGGCTTACACGGTCAGCGGTCGAGATGCCTATGAGCAGATCCAGCACGCGAAAGAGTTCCTGCCTACCCGTGGGGAGGATGCCACCCGTGCGTGGCTGCTGTATCGGGAAGCCGAGGAAGTGGCCGCTCTTGGAGACCGGCGTTCGCTGGATGTCCTTCAGCAGGCGGAAGAGGTATACACCCGGGCCCGCCCGCACCGAGAGCACGCATGGACACGCTTTCTCGACGTCGGACGCGTCGCAGCCTTCCGTCTGTCGATCTATGTTGGCCTTGGCGACGAGCGCCGGGTCACGGAGGCGGGTCAGGAAGCCCTGTCCGCTGTCGCCTCTGACAGCGAGGGCAAAAGGGTCTCCGTCATATATGCCGACATCGCCCAGGGTCAATTCAAGCTCGGCAATCACTCGGAAGGACTTTCCTTCGCTCGACGCGCCCTGAAATCCGTACGCCATACGGAATCGAACTGGGGTCTCCGGCATCTCGCCACGTTGGAACGGGCACTCACCGGCAGGAGAGACCAGGCCTCGCAGGAACTCCTTCAGGAGATCGCCGCTACTCGCCAGGACCGGAGTTCGTCTCTCTCTTGATCCACTCCAGGTAGTCAGCAGTGCCGGCCACCAGGGGGACGGCGACGATCTCGGGAACCTCGTAGGAGTGGAGCCCTCGGACGTGGGCTGCGAGATCGTCGAACCGATCGGAGGTGGTCTTCATGAACAGTAACCACTCGTCCGATCGCTGTACCTCGCCTTCCCACCAGTACGTGGAAGCGATGGGGGCGACAACTTGGGCGCACGCGGCCAGGCGCCGTTCCACAACGGCCGAACAGATCTGATCGGCTTCCTCACGACTGCCCGCCGTAACGTGCACTTCCACGCAATCCGACACTGAACCTCCTGGCGAGACGACGGCGCCGCCGTCCCCGCGACGACATGACTACCAGGCTGAGCATAGATCACTATCGAATCGTGCTTGATTCGGGTTGTGCCGTCCGCTGGCAGTCCGCTTGATCTTCCGGTTAAAAGTTACCGTCTACCGCCTAATAGCCCCGCCCTGGAATCGGCGCAACAATAACCAATCGCAGTTGGGCTAAGTAGTGCGGACAGGGCTGCTGGTGCTGGGCGCGTCATTGGTCGTTGTTGTGGGTTTTGGTTTCGGGTCGGAGCGTTGCGTGCTGGTGGTCAGGAGGAAGGCGGCGCTCAGGTAGGCGATGCCGATCCACACGGATGGTGGGGAGGTGACGCCTAGGCTCTTGTCTGGGCTGATGAATGTCCAGGTGAGGCTCAGCCAGCGATAGGTCGCCGTCGCGAGGATGTTAATTGCTCCGAAGGTGATCAGGACGCCGGTCACCATGAGGACGACGCGCCGACTGCGGAGGATGGCCGTGAGCGCGACGAGGATCGCGGGCACCGCGAACATGAGGACCGCTGAGTCGAAAAGGAAGATTCTTAGAACAGACAGGCCACCGAGATTAAGGAACTCGGCCACGGTGGTGATTCCGGTTCCCGCGCCGGTGGTGTCAAGCTCGCCGCAAGGGCCGGACCCGGCCCATCCGCATCGGGAGAACATGGTCGGGGCCAGGGCAAGTGCTGTAGCCGATAACCGCCATGGCCATGACCGCATTCACAACCTCCTGAGGTGACCGACCATCATGCTCGCCATGTGATCGAGTAAAGAGTATGACACACGTGTGGCTGGCGAGTGGCGGGCGAACGATGTGTTTTCGGAGGTGGTCAAAGGCATGGCCCCCAGAAGAAGAGGCAGCTGGCTAGGCCAAGGATTGCCGTATTGGTTCTGGGATAACGATAAAGATCGCGAGAGAATGTGCCATGTTATAAAGGCGTTTCGTCGCGGTGAACGGCGCCCCGTGAGTCAGATGGCCAAGGCGGCCAGAGGGATCGTGGGAGGAGTCGTCGAGGCAGTGGTGGAAAGGCGGTTTCTGAGTGGGCTGATCTATCGGTGGGTGGGCTCGTAGTCTGGGGTTCATGGGTGAGAGATTCGGTGAATCGGTGGGTTTTCAGCGGGTGCCGTTCGATGTGGCGGCATACCATCGTCGGACGTTGGAGGGGCCGTGCTTCGTCTGTGGCATCGTGGGCGGAGATCCGCGTTATGACCTTGAAAAGCTCATCTACGAAGATGACCGGCATATCGCGTTCCTTGCTCGCTATGAACCGCGCCGGGTTTCGTGGAGACTCGGCTACTTGGTTTCTGCCGCGGTGACTGCGGCCTGTTGGTGACGGTAGTAGATCGCTTCGTACTCTGCGGGTGGGATGTCGCCGCAGGCGGTGTGCAGC